>NZ_QXDJ01000004.1:0-292476 GCF_003575225.1 Clostridium chromiireducens
TTCGTCCTGAGCCAGGATCAAACTCTCAATAAAAAGTTTAATCTTAGCTTACTCAAATAAAGAATTGCTGGTTTACTTAAATGTATTTATATATTCTGTTCAATTTTCAAAGACCAATTTTTCTTTCACAAGCCTGTTGTTACAAGGCTTTACAAGTTTCTGCCGTTTCTGACAGCTTACTCAGTATATCACCGCTTTCAGACTTTGTCAACAACCTTTTCAAAGAACTTTTTAAGCATTTTTCTTAGATGTTCTTTCAGCTTTAAGTCATTGAATTCTGTTCTTTTCAGCGACGAATTACATCATATCATCGATATTTATTCTTGTCAACAATTTTTCCAAAAACTTTTCCACCTTAATTTCAGATAGATTTGTAATCATAGTAGTTTTTAATAACTTTGTCTTTAGATACATATTTCATCTTACACTATTACTATAACCAATGACTTTAAATTTATACTATAAAATTAAATTATTTTTATATTTCATTATGATTCTTTATTACGCTTATTAATAGTACGCAGTGATGTACTGGTATCAGACATTTTGTTTAATAATAACTTTTCTTGGCTTTTACCTTATAATTTGCTCCTTTATTTAATAAATTAAGCATATGGTGTGTATAATAACCTAAAATATAATACACTACGACACCCCTCTAGCTGTATTTTTATTTTTTATTGTCTTTTAAAAAATTATCAAAATTATAACAAAAAAATAAGTCTCCATGAATATGAAAACCTACTTACTTTTGAAAAAAATTTTTAATTATTATTCCTTGGTATAAATCCTTTTATAATTAATATTGACCAATCGGTATTAGGATTTTCTATCCACTCACATTGAATATCAAGAAACTTAAGCCAAGCATTAAGTCCATGACTTTTTTTACTGACATTTGGTGACTTTCTTCCATGTGTTTCCTTGATATCTTCTAATAATTTAACTTGTTCATCTTTTCCTAATTCTTTATTTAACAATTGCTTTATTATTTCTAAACTCTCGCTATAAGCTATAGCATCACCTATATATAATTCATCCGCATATACTTGTCTTTCCTTATTTAACAAATCACTTATTTCATTAATCTCATCTTTATTTGATAAATATTGTTTAACCCTTCTTAAGGCCTCAATATCATTATCTAATTTGTTTATAGTTTTTTCTAAATTTTCAAATCTCATTTACTCTTCTCTCTTTACATTTATATTTTAATCATTAATTACTTAATGAAAATCAATTTATTATAACATTAATATTTATTTTTTACATATATAATTTAAATATTCACTAATAAATTATATTTTCGAGTTAATTTTATCATAAAGATAGACTAAATACTCAACATTTGCATTATTTTCAATTAACTTATCAATTCTATTTCTGGCAATCACTAATGTATCTTTTGCTTCTCTACGATCCTTATCCTTTATGCAATTATTAGCGTATGTTAATAAATAATCTATTTTTAATACATCTTCTGCTAAATCTTCCCTATCAGCATTCACAAGTTCTACTAATAATGAATAAACTTTAGGAGATGTTGTATTTTTAGTGTCTTTTAATATATCTGTATTTCTACTAGTTTTCTTCGCCATAGTTTCAACCACCTCGTTTCCAAAAAAATTATACCAAACATTCTTTATTAATCCAACGGGGTAGTCTTAAATATTTAGGGAATTCTCCTTATTGTTAACATCTTATCTCCATCTTTTTGAAATATATAATTTGTTTTTTCAATCTCAACCACATAGCTTTTATTATACTTCTCTATAATTGGCTTTAACAAACTTGACTCATCAGCGTTTAAATCTAAAATTGGAAAAATACGTACTTCATTGCATATTCTAAGCATTTCATCTATTGATTTAATATGAAAATCAAGTCCAAGATTTGAATATAATAACAAGAAATGTGAGCTTAGCCCTATATCAAAATGTTTATCATGGAAAATTGTTTTATTCGGTAATTCGTGAGTAATATAGCGTTTTTCCACTTTTCCTTTTTCAAAATCATCAATAAAATTATACATAGCTTCCATTCTCATCTTTTCTAATTCTTCTAAATTCTTTATTGTAGTCCAAATGAAATTTTCTTTATTCTCTTCTGTTTGTTTCATTACAATTTCTTTTGTTTCTATTATCCTATTTAATATTTGTTCTTTTGTGAATCCATAAATCGGATCAAATGAAGTTACATTATTTTTTAACTTGTTCATTTCTGAATTAAAACTCGCAGGACCATCGCCAAAACTTGCAATTTCTTTTTTGATATCCTCATTAGTTAATTTAAACATTGCCTTATATTCTTTCAAAGTTCTTCCCCAAGGTACTACTGATAATAATTCATAAGACATATTTAATCCTCCTTATTTTACAATCTTCTTACACTCAGATAACTCTAAATTTATAAATGAATTAATCATTTCTCTATATATGTTTTCAACCATATCTGAATTTACACCATGAAACTTTGCTAACATCCTTACTTTATTTATAATTTCTTCTACTCTTTGTGATGCTTTCACCTCCTCGGAAGTATTCTTAAAATTCGCTGCTTGTACAACATATTTACTTCTTTCTGCTATTAATTCAATTATTTTTTTATCAATTCTATCTATATTCTCCCTTACTTCCTCTAAAGTTTCACATTCCATAAAACTCAACTTCCTTTCTACTAATTTATCCAAAACTTGAACTTCTGTTTACGTTACCTATAATACAAATCGAGCCACTCCGCCTCGAAATATTAGGACGAAGTGACTCGCTCTGCCACCCAAAATCAATTTATATTTATTAATTCAAGCCCTCTTATAAACCTTATCCACTTATAATATTGCTTACGATCTAAATCCTTCCTTTAAATCTTTTATAAAATCTATTACTGCTTGTTTACTTTCTGCCATTCTCTTAACTATTGCACTTCCAACAATTACTCCATCGCAGTAATCTTTAACTTCTTTAACAACTTCTTTCGAAGAAATTCCAAAGCCTATGCACATTGGAATTTCCACAATTTTTCTAACTTCATCTAAATATTCATGAGTTCCACTATCTAATGAAGTTCTTTCACCTGTCGTCCCATTTGTTGAAACGCAATAAACAAATCCTTTTGCATCTTTTGTTATTGCTGAAATTCTATCTCTTGATGTTCTAGCTACTAGAGGAATTAAATAAATCCCATTTTCTTCGCAAATTTTATTAAGTTCTCCTCTTTCTTCAAGAGGTATATCTGGAACGATAAGTCCATCAACTCCAGATTTTGCTGCTTCTTTCAAGAAATTTTCTATTCCTTTGAAATACACAACATTGAAGTAAACCATAAGTACAACTGGAACTTCTGATTTTTCTCTTATTAACTCCACACATCTGAATACATCTTTTAATTTTATTCCATTTTTAAGAGCCTTAGTATATGAATTTAATATTACAGGACCATCTGCAAGAGGGTCACTAAAAGGTACTCCAATTTCTACCACAGTTGCGCCTTCTTGGTCTAAAGCTACAACTAAATCCGCTGTTTCTTCAATTGTAAAATCTGCTCCACAGGTTACAAAAGGTATTAGCGCTTTACTATTATTTTCTTTTACTTTATTAAACGATATATCAATTCTATTCATTATTTTTCACCTAGATATGCTAGCACTGCATCCATATCTTTATCTCCTCTCCCTGAAAGATTTACAATTATAATTTTATCACTGCCTAGTGTTGGTGCTAATTTCTTAGCATAAGCAACAGCATGTGATGATTCCAGTGCTGGTACTATTCCTTCAATTTTGGTTAAATACATAAAGCCGTCTCTTACTGCTTCCTCATCTGTTACACTCACATAATTGGCTTGCTTAGTTTCAGAAAGGTAAGCATGTTCTGGTCCAACCCCTGGATAATCAAGTCCCGCTGATATTGAATACGCCTCAAGAATTCCTCCATCTTCATTTTGAAGAACATAACTTAACGTTCCATGTAAAATTCCCTTTTGTCCTTTTGTAATAGTTGCTGCATGTGCTTCAGTTTCAACACCTTTACCAGCTGCTTCAACTCCGATAAGACTAACTTCTTTATCTTGAATAAATGGATAAAATATTCCTATTGCATTACTTCCTCCTCCAACGGGGGCTAGAATATAATCTGGAAGTTTTCCTTCAAGTTCTATAATTTGCTTTCTTGCCTCATCACCTATTACTCTTTGAAAATTTCTAACCATAGTTGGGTATGGATGAGGCCCAGTAGCCGATCCTATGATGTAAAATGTATCTTCTACATTGGCAGCCCAATATTTAATTGCTTCTGTTGTAGCATCACTTAACGTTCTTGTTCCATTTAGAACTGGAACAACTTCAGCTCCGAGTAGCTCCATCTTCTTAACATTCATAGCTTGCCTTTTTGTATCTTCTTCTCCCATAAATACCTTACATTCCATTCCAAACTTAGCTGCTACAGTAGCCGTTGCAACTCCATGTTGTCCTGCTCCTGTTTCTGCTATTACTTTCTTTTTACCCATTCTTTTAGCTAAAAGCACTTGCCCCAGCGCATTATTAATCTTGTGAGCTCCAGTGTGGTTTAAATCTTCTCTTTTCAAATAAATTTTTGCACCACCTAAGTCCTTTGTCATGTTCTCTGCATAATAAAGTGGACTTGGTCTTCCTGTATAATATTTTAAGTAGTACATATACTCTTCAATAAACTCTTTATCATCTTTAAATTTTTCATACGCATCCTCAAGCTCAATTAAAGCATTCATTACAGTTTCAGGAACATATTGTCCCCCAAATTCGTTGAATCTTCCATTCATTATTTTTCCCAACCTTCCTTAATAAGAGTAAGTTTACTTATATACTTTTAATTTTTCTAACGTTATCAATCAATTTCTTCATTTTTTCAAATGACTTTGTTCTAATTCCTTTTTCATCCATACATTCTACACCTGATGAAACATCAACACCTATAGAATTTGCATTACTAACTCTTTCTACAACATTTTCTGGTGTTATTCCTCCTGCCAAAAAGAAGTTATATTTTCTATTAATATAGTTAATTTCTTGTTCTACATTGCAGTTTTCATCAAACAATCTTCCAATGCTATCTAGTGAATATATTTCACCACTCCCTGGATTATCACCGTCAATAAGGACATTATCTATTAATTTAATATCTTTAAATTTTATAAACCGCTTTATATTATCAACATCACTTATTGAAAGCGCCTTCCATATATTTGTTTCTACATCTATATTTTTCTTTAATTTGGCAATGAATACCTCATCTTCATTTCCATGAAGTTGAACTGCATTTAAAGGAATATCATTAAGAACATCTAAAATCTCTTCCATTGTATTATCTTTAAACACCCCAACCGTTTTAATTCCATTGCTTAAATTATCACACAATTCTTTAGCCTCTCTACTAGTCACTTGTCGTTTACTTTTTGTAAATACAAATCCTATATATTCTGGCTTTAATATATTTAAATATTCAATCTCATTTTTGTTAGTTATCCCACAAATTTTAACTTGAATCATATTAAATCCTCGCATAATCTAATAATTTTTAGATTTAACAAATTACTTATTACTTCTAAACTCTTTATATTTAGTTTTAAATTCTGAATTATCTATGTTTCTCATAAACAATTCTCCAATCAGCACCCCATCTGCTCCATATTTTTTAATCCTATCTAAATCCTCAATACTCATTATCCCGCTTTCAGCTATAATTATCTTTTCTTTCGGAATATACTGAATTAATTCTTTAGTAGTATCTAATGAAACATGAAACGTTTTTAAATCCCTATTGTTAATCCCAATAATTTCACAATCATATTTAAGTGCTAAATCTAGCTCCTCTTTATTATGAACTTCTACTAAGGGTTCTAAATTAAATCTTTTTGCCTCCTTATAAAATTTTCCTAAATTTTCACCTAATACACTAGCAATAAGTAAAATACCGTTAGCTCCCAAAACTTTCGCTTCATAAATTTGATAAAAATCGATTATAAAATCTTTACGTAGTATTGGAATGTATGAAATTTTTCTAATTTCTTTCAAGTATTCATCACACCCCAAAAAGAAATCTTCCTCAGTTAAAATTGAAAATACATCTATTCCGAGATAAGTGTAATAATTTAATATTTCCTTTATATTAAATTCTTCTACAATTACTCCTTTAGATGGAGATGCCTTCTTAAATTCACCTATTACAGATAATCCTTCTTTTTTTAATGCCGTCAAGAACGGATTTGTGACATTCGACTCTTTTTCATCATTTACTTTGCTTAATGCCTGCTTTTCTAACTCTTTTATTGGAATTTCTTTTTTTCTTTCTGCTACTCTAATTTTTTTCATTTCAACAATATCATCTAAAATCAAAATTATCACCTCTTTATTATAATTTGAACTTTCATTTACAAACTAGAAAGTTCCTCGTACTTTTTATAGGCTGCTCCAGAATCAATGAGCTCTGCTGCTTTTTCAATTCCTTCCTCTAGGGAATCAGCCAAATTTGCTACATATAGTGCAGCACCTGAATTCAAAACAACTATATCTCTTTGAGGTCCTTTTTCTCCTTTTAGTATTTTTATTATTATTTCTGCGTTCTCTTTTGCTTCTCCACCCTTTATATCGTCTAAGGTAGCCTTATTAAACCCAAGCTTAACCGGATCAAGTTTGTAAGTTATAATTTCTCCATCTCTCACTTCACACACACTTGTTAATGTAGTAGTAGTAATTTCATCTAATCCATCATCACCATGAACAACCATAGCTCTCTTTAATCCAAGATTTAAAAGAACTTCTCCAACAGTCTCTATTAAAGCCCCATCATATACCCCCATAAGTTGTCCACTAATTGGTGCTGGATTTGCGAGCGGTCCTAACAAATTAAAAATTGTTCTTGTCCCTAGCTCCTTCCTTTCCTTTGCAACGTTTTTCATTGCACCATTGTACTTTGGTGCAAATAAAAATGCCATTCCATTTTCTTCAATAATTTTTTTGCTTTGAATTTCATCAAAGTCAATATTTATTCCTAGCTCAACTAAAGCATCTGCGCAGCCGCTTTTACTAGAAACCGCACGATTTCCATGTTTTGCAACCTTAGCACCGCCACTTGCTGCAATTATTGCAACTGCAGTAGAAATATTAAAAGTCTTCGATCCATCTCCTCCTGTACCACAAGTATCAATTAGATGTTCAGTATTTTCTATTTCAACTTTTACTCCATTATCCCTAAGAGCTTTAACCGCTCCTAAAATATGATCTGGAGTTTCCCCATTTGCTCTAAGCCCAATTAAAAAACCTCCAATTTGAGCAGAAGTTGCTTCCCCCTTCATGATTTGATTAATCACGCCTCTTACTTCATCTTCATTTAATTCTTCTCTCGAAGCTAATTTCTTAATTGCATCATTTATAACCATTTTAATGCCCCCTTAAAATATATAATATTGCTTATTTTTATAGCCTCTGTATTTATAATCCTATTTACTTTAATTACTTTTTAATTAGTCTTCTAATTTATCTTCACAAATGTTAATCACAAAATTTCCAATCATATGCTTGCCTTTAGGTGTATATATTGACTCTGGATGAAATTGAAGTCCAAAAACATTGTATTCTTTATGTTTAATTGCCATAATGTCATTACTATCAACAGTTAATGCTAAAACATCGAGACAACTTGGAAGTGAACTATTTTCGACTATAAGTGAATGATATCTCATAACATCTAACTTTCTTGGAATTCCTTCAAATATATCTTTACCTTTAACTTGGATTCTTGAAGTTTTGCCGTGGAAAACTTCATTAGCTCTAATTACTCTTCCACCGTATGCTGCTGCAATACTTTGATGGCCAAGGCAAATACCCAAAATAGGTATTATATTCCCTAGCTTTTTTATCAACTCTATAGAAATTCCTGCATCTTCAGGAACCCCTGGTCCTGGTGAAATCACTATTCCTTTTGGATTTAGTTCTCTAAGCCCTTCTACAGTTATCTCATCATTTCTAAAAACTTTGGTTTCTGCAAATTCACTTAAATATTGATATAAATTAAATGTGAATGAATCATAGTTATCTATTAACGCTATCATCTTAAAGCCTCCTTTAAAACCATTAGTTTATTTTGAACTTCTTCAAATTCTTTTTCCGGTATTGAGTCATATACTATTCCAGCACCTGCTTGAAGATACGCCGTTTTATCTTTTAATATCATTGTTCTAATAGCAATTGCTGTGTCCATATTTCCACCATAAGAAAAATATCCAACTGCTCCTGAATAAATTCCTCTTTTAAAATCTTCAAGATCTTCTATAATCTCCATCGCTCTTATTTTAGGAGCACCAGATACAGTTCCCGCTGGAAGACAAGCTGCTAATGCATCGAATCCATCTAAATCATCTTTTATATCTCCAACTACCTTAGTCGTAATATGCATAACATGTGAAAATCTCTCAATTTTCATAAACTCACTTACATTAACTGTTCCTATTTTACTCACTTTCCCTATATCATTTCTGCCCAGGTCAACAAGCATTACATGTTCTGCTAGTTCCTTCTTATCTTCCATAAGTTCTTTTTCAAGAGCATTATCAATCTCTGGCGTTTCACCTCTTTTTCTTGTTCCTGCTATAGGATTTGTAATAACTTTTCCCTCTCTCACTGATACCAAACTTTCTGGAGATGATCCTATTACTTGATAGCTATCATAGTCTATTAGATACATATAAGGTGAAGGATTCCCTTCTCTAAGCTTTCTATATATTTCAAGATGAGTTTTTTCAGTTTCACAAGTCATCCTCTGTGACAATACAACTTGAAAAATATCTCCTGCTAATATATGTTCTTTAGCTTTTCTTACTTTTTCTTCAAAATTTTCTTTGGTTGTATGAAACTTAAAAGAAATATCTTTCTTCTCTTCTGATGGTTCTGTTAAAGTTGGTTTATAAAGCAAACTATTTATATATTCATATTGTGTTTTAATTATTTCATCGTATTCTCTAATATCGTTTTTTAGGATGTTGTCTATAATATAGACTTTATGGGTAAAATGATCATAACAAATATATCTGTTATAAAAATTAAATCTTATTATTGGAGCTTTTAATTCATCTTCATTATTAAAATCAAGCTTTTTTTCATATAATTGTATAGAATCATATCCCATATATCCAATTGCTCCACCTTTAAAAGAAAACGTATTGGTACTCTTATCAAATTTAATTCTGCATTCTTTCTTGAGTTGATTTATTTCTTCTTGTCCATCGCCACAAATTTCCTTATAAGGATTTTCTCCCATAAATGAATATCTTCCAAAGTAATTTTCTTTAGTTCCACTTTCAAATATGAATCTTCTACTTCCTTTGAATCCATCAAAAATTTTTATAGGAGTAATTTCATCGCCTCTGAATTCACTTATCAAAGAAAATACATATTCCGATTTCTTTTTTTCATAAAAACTATCTTTTGAAATATTAATCATAATTCTTCCCCCCCGAAGATCCTTTAATTTTCTAAATAAAAAAGAGCCACTTCGTCCTAATTTTTGGGACGAAGTGACTCGCTATGCCACCCAAACTTAAACATTAAATAAGTGATAGATATAATTACAGTTTCATTTTAAATTACAGTACTGCTTATGATAAATATTTTACTTAATTGAATTCTATATTTACAACCAGCAAAAAATAATCAATATTCAATACTTTATTTAATTAAAAACAAAAAAATCCCATCCTAATCAGGACGAAATTCTATAATTCCGTTATACCACCTATTGTAATATATATTATCAGATACTTATATGAGTTAATGCACAATACTTATATTCAAAAAAACTAAAATACTATTAATTTAATCAAATACATTGAAGATTTCAGAAATACTCATAATTTATATCCTGTCATTTTAACGGCTGACTCCCCGTACATCCCTACTATAATATATATTTCAAGATGTCACCTCAAAGACCCATTCAACAATACCTACAGCATTCGAATCTCACCAAACATCGAACTCTCTTTACACTAAGCTTTATTATCTACTATTCTTATCAACGGCTTTAATTTATTGTAATCAATATAACACATTATTTTCTATATTGCAAATACTTTTTTTACAATTTCAATTTTTGTAGATAATTATAAATATCTTTAATCCACTTTATTATGATTGAATTCATTTATATTAATCAATTATAATATCTTTATAATTAGTGGAACCTTATTTCTTTTCTTGAATAAATTAAATTATTATCCAGATATTATTTAAACTTATATTATTATTTTGAAAGGATTTGATAATATGACAACTGCATATGATTTATTTAAAAAACTATTAGGAGTTATGGCTGATATAGATAGATATTTAGATGAAAAATCAAAAGTTACTGATAGTAGAACTATACAAATGTTAGATCAAAAAATCGATAGCCTTGAAACTGAAATGTACGAAATTAGGAACAAGTTAAAAAGTATTGAAATAAAATAGCCTACAAATTAATGTAGGCATTTACACATATTAATAATTTCTTTTAAAGGTATTATAATTATTTTATAATACCTTTTTGATTAAAATATTTTTAATCAGCTATATATAATACATATCTTCTTTATTATACTTTTTATAATCGTTAACAAGATCTTCTAAAGTTATTGAATGAAAAAAGTTACTAATTTTATTATTTATTACATTCCATAAATTTTCACTCATAAAATTTTCTATTTCATTTTCATCATTTTCTATATCTATTAAAAGCAAGTCTCCTTCTAAAACACTTAAAATATCTCCAATAGTAAACTCCCTAGGGCTTTTAGCTAAAAAATATCCTCCTTGTGCCCCCTTCTTCGCATTAATTATTCCTCCCTTTCTTAGGGATGAAAAAATTTGCTCTAAGTATCTTTCTGAAATCCCTTGTCTTTCAGAAATACTTTTCACTGTAACCATATCAGAAGACGAAAATATACATATATCTATTAATGCTCTTAAACCATATCTACCTTTTGTTGAAATCTTCATAAAATCACCATTTCTTACCTTTCCTGCTATATTTAATTATATTAAGACATTTTTAGAAAATCAACTACTAATAACTGTTTTAATACAAAATTTTCTATTAATATTTTTAGTTCTAATACATAGGCTTTCTTATGTAATCCTATGTTTTTTCTATGTATTCCTTCTTATCTATAATTTATCATAATATATTATTTTGTAAACCTATTTTTTCTATTTCATTGACTTTTATTTATCAATAAATATATTATATAGAATAGTGCTTAACAAAAACTCAAATAATTAAATTAATAAATAATACATTATTTATGAAAGGTATGAAAAAAATGAATTTTAAACAATTAGGTCTTAGTGACGATTTAGTAAATATATTAAACAATTCTGGAATTAGTATCCCTACTCCAATTCAGGAACAAAGTATTCCTATTATAAATCAAGGAAAAGATATTATTGCTGAAGCAGCAACTGGAACCGGTAAAACGCTTGCTTTTCTTATTCCACTTTTTGAAACAATAAATCCAAAATCTGATGAAGTTCAAGCTCTTATACTCACACCAACAAGAGAATTAGCTCTTCAAATAACTAATGAGGCTAACAAATTAAAAGAAGTAAAAGATATAAATATATTAGCTACATATGGTGGAAAAGATATAGGATCTCAATTAAAAAAACTAAATAACAACATTCATTTAATTATCGCCACCCCCGGAAGACTATTGGATCATTTAGAAAGAAAATCTATAAACTTAAGTAAACTTAAAACCTTTATTTTAGATGAAGCAGATCAAATGTTATTTATGGGATTTAAAAATGAAGTTGAAGCAATTATAAAACAAATGCCTAAAAAGAAACAAATGCTATGTTTCTCTGCTACTATGGATTCAGCTGTAAAAAAATTAGCATATAGATATATGAACGATCCAGCCATAGTTTCCATCAAAAAAGAGGAGGTAACTTTAAATGCTATTAAGCAGGATGTTGTTGAAACAACTGATAGAAACAAGAGAGATGCTTTATGTAAAGTGCTAGATGAAGATAACCCATTCATGGCTATTATATTTTGCAGGACTAAGAGAAGAGTCGATGAACTTGAAGTAATTTTACATACACGTAAATACAACTGCGTGAAGTTACATAGTGATATTCCTCAAAACAAAAGAGAACGAATAATGAAGTCCTTTAGGAATGCAGATATACAATATTTAATTGCTACAGATGTAGCTGCAAGAGGCTTAGACATCAGCGGAATTACTCATATCTATAATTATGATATTCCTGAAAATGTTGAAAGCTATATTCACCGTATTGGCAGAACAGGAAGGGCTGGTGAAAAAGGATATACTTGCATGTTTGTAGATCCTAAAAACATGAGAGATTTGGATGAAATAGAACAGACTATTGGCTTTAAAATAAACAGACGAATTGTTGAAATATAAATTCAATTTTTCTTTATATTAAATAAAAACTGAAAAAATGAAATCTAGTTTTAAATAAATTTATATATACCTATCTCCATTATGGAATGTATTTATAGTTATAAATACATTCCATGCTAAAAATGAAAATATTTTTTGTACAATGTTGCACTATTTAAATTATTGTTTTTTCTAATTCGATTTTTTTATCATTTTGCATTTTTTCTATTTCCTCAACTGATAAGTTAAAATATTTAGCCAACTCTTCTGGTTTAATATCCTCTGGAAATTTTCTTCTTCTTAAATGTGCAAATCTATTAAAATTATATTTTCCCCATCCATACATTACTATAAATAATATTAGTGATATTAAAATTGTCGCTAATATTATTCTTATGGTATTTTCTAAATTGCCAATCATAAAAAGCTTATCGTAAAAGTTAGTTAAACTAAACCCCCAAACAACTAATGACACTATTATCTGAATTAAATATCCTAGCATCAAACTCCATCCAAATACAGAAAAAAACCATTCAATAATTTTAAATTTCTTTTTTTGCTTTCCATCAATAATATTTTCATCTAAATCATCATGAGCCATTATTATAGCCCCCTGTCCGGACTATCCCACGTAGCAAATTTCAAATTCTTCTTCTTCGTTAATATTTTTATCAAGGCTCTTATTACTATAAATGCGTTTATATACCAATAAAATATCGGATACCATATAGCCCACAAATAATATTTCATTAAATTCTCATCGTATCTTTTATCCAATAACATTGCCACTAAAAATTGTAGTAAGCATAGTAACGCTAAATACTGACCCTGCCAAAAAAAATCTAAAAACGATTTTTGTCCCTGAATCGATTGTATTATAGTTATTGTAAAAAATATTGTCCATATAATTGCCCATAATATACTGAAAATTTGTTCAAAAAATATTGGAAATAATCTTCTATATTTTTTGCTAAAGAGAATATCATAATGTCTTAGTATCACTTCCATTCCGCCTTGTGCCCATCTTACCCTTTGTTTCCATAATCCTGATAATGTTTCAGGGACTAACATATAGCAAAGAGCCTTAGGTTCATATCGTACATCCCAAAACCTTTTTTGCAATTTCCAAGTAACTCCAATATCTTCTGTAATTAAATCTCTATCCCATAATCCACAATCAATTAAAGCCCTTTTCCTGAATGCAACAACAACTCCTGAAACCGTCATTACTTTACCTAATAATCTTTGTGTCCGTTTTATTAAACTTATTATGCTTGAGAACTCGCATAACTGAATTTTAGCTAAAAGAGAACTTCTATTTCTTACTCTTGGATTTCCAGTTACAGCCCCTACTCTCTCCCCATGATTTGGAGCAATGAAGTGCGGAATCATGTAATTTAATGCATCTCTATCTAAATAAGCATCCGCATCTAATCCCACAATATACTCACCTTTAGATGCTATGAGTCCTAAATACAATGCATTGGCTTTTCCACTATTTGTCCTAAGTTGAATTATTCTTAACTTTTCATATTTATCTGCAAGACTATCTAAAATCACATCAGTTCTATCTTTGCTGCCATCATTGATAGCTATTAATTCATAGTGCTCATAATTTAATTTATCTAATTTTTCAATTGTTTCCTCTATTGTTTTTTCTTCGTTATAACATGGAATTAAAATTGAAACTAGAGGATGCTCTTTTAGATCTTTTTCTTCTTTCTTTTCTCTTCTAAAGTAAAATAGTATGCCACCAATTATCCAGCACATACTCATAACAAGTGGATACCAAAATATAAATTGATATAAGAAGTAAATTATAAAATTCATTTCAGGATACCTCCAAGAATTAATTACTTGCTTATCCTTATAACATGTTTCTTATAAAATAAATTGTTAGAAAATAATATATTTTATAAAAATTTTTGCTTATATGATTATATTTTATATATTTATAAGTCTTTTTATGTATAAAATAGATATTAATTTAACGGTTTATACTCATAGATAATTTGTCACTACACAAAAAAGCTTTAGTGTTTAAACCAAAGCTTTTTTATATTGAGGAAGATGAAAGATTATTTTATTTATATAGTTCTCCTGCTAAATAAAGTAATCTTTGTAAATCTTCTATTATATATTCTCTACCATGTTTCTCTAAAATTCCATCTAAACAAAATTTATTTAATGTTCTATTTAAATGCCTATAACTTGTTCCTAACAATTCAGCAATCTCACTATAATTTTCTTTAAACTTGAATCTTTTAACCTCATTATCTTCATTTTCGATATTTGTGGATGCAACTATATAACTTGCAAGTCTATTTTCAAGGGGATATAGTAAATTTATTGAGCTATTATTACTTCCATTTCTAAGTTTTTCACCTAAATAATCACATATTTTTAATAAAAATTTACAATCCTTAGTTAGATGTTTCCTCACTACCTCAAATTTGATACCTATACAATAAGTATCTTTTATGGTTTGAACACTACAATCAGTTTTATTATTTCTTACAAACTCAACATCTCCTATAATAGTAAGAGGACTATAAAAAGAAATTAGTAGCGATCTTCCATTTTCCAAATGCTTTGAAACTTTTGCTTTTCCTTTAACTAAGAAAAACATATTCTCTAAATGTTCGTTTTCTCTGCATATATAATCATTTTTATTAAACATATATAGTGACATATAATCTCTTACGTCATCAGAAAATATGTTGTTTAATTCATACTTTTTTATATAGTTTTCAAGCTTTTTATAATCTTCTACTTTA
Organism: Clostridium chromiireducens; assembly: GCF_003575225.1. NCBI lineage: Bacteria > Bacillati > Bacillota > Clostridia > Eubacteriales > Clostridiaceae > Clostridium > Clostridium chromiireducens. Next base: position 15,195 of record NZ_QXDJ01000004.1, read on the forward strand.
ATCAATATTTCTTCTCCTAAACAATTTATATAAATAGAACTGTAAATATGACATTTGTCCTATTAGTATTTAATTATAATAACTTAAAATATAAAGAGCAACTCTTAAGTTTTGTTCAGAAATATTATTTAGGTTAAATTGCCTATTAGTAACTATGCATACTTAAATTGCAATTATTAATTATTTATAAGGAGACACATATGTATAATTTTTTATCATTTTTTATAGGAGTTCTTATTGCTATAATGATAGCTTTTAATGGAACATTATCAGATAATCTCGGAAATTATTATTCTTTAGTTATAATTCATATTACTGGTTTTATAGTTATGATTGGAATATTATTTTACAAAAAACTCAAAATATCTTTTAAAAATAATATTCCACTATACCTATATAGTGCCGGAGCCATCAGTGTTTTTACTGTTATGATTAATAACTTAAGCTACACAGCTCTTGGAGTTTCACTCCCTGTAGCATTAGGACTTTTAGGACAGCTTTTAACTTCATTAGCTTTCGATTCCTATGGCTTTTTAGGAATGCCAAAAGTAATATTTAACAAGAAAAAGTTTATAGGGTTATTAATTATTACTATAGGTATTTATATAATGACATTTATTTAAAAAGGAGGTTTTATAATATATGTTCTATATATTAATTTCAATTCTATCAGGTTCTATAGTTGTAACTTCAAGGATTCTTAATACTAAGCTTTCTGAAAAGATAGGATTAATGCAATCAAGTTTCTTTAATTATTTAACTGGTTTATCAGCTTCTTTAATTTTAATAGTTTTTTTAAGAGATAAATTGTCAACTAACCAATTTAATACAATACCTTTTTATGCTTATTTAGGAGGATTATTAGGAGTAATAATTGTTATTTTATCTAGTGTTATAACTCCCAAAATGTCGTCTTTCTATGCTACTTTAATTATTTTTATCGGACAACTTTTTGCTGGAATAGTTATAGACTGTCTAATTGATCAAACAATTCCTTTAACTAAAATAGTCGGTGGATTGCTTGTTATTGCAGGCTTAGCATATAATTTATATATTGATTATAATTCTGAAGAAATAGCAACTAAGTCAAAAGAAATCACAACTTAGATTATTAACGACTTAATGTTATAGCTTTGCTTTATTAATTCAAGAAAATGAGGTAGCTATTGCTACCTCTAAATATATAAATTTATTCCATTTTTTCTGAGCCATTCATGTTTTTCTTTATAATCCGGCATTATTTCTGATACTCTATTCCAAAAGTACTTTGAGTGATTTCTATGGTCCATATGACACATCTCATGTATAACTATATAATCTAATACATCAGCTCTTGCCATACTGCATCTCCAATTGAATAAAATTGCATTTTTCCCTGTGCAGCTTGCCCATCTTCTTTTCTGCTCTTTTACTCTTATTTCTGTAACACTATCTTTAAAATTAACTGCATAAAAATCTATTCTTTTTTGTACGATTTTTAATGTTTCTGCTCTATACCATTTTTCTAGCGCCATTTTTATTTTCTCGTTATCCATTGTATTGGTATTTATTATAAATATTTTATTACTAGAAATAGTTTTTTCAAGTTTATTACCTAACATCTCAATGTTATTTATATTTGTATATTCATTATTTAAAATTAACTCTTCATAACTTTGTTCTACTACTAAATCTATAGTTATTTTTTTATTCTTTTCATTAGATATTATTTTACATGGATACTCTTCTCCTAAATACATAAAAGTACTTCCCGTAGCAAAATCTCTTTTAACTTTTCTCGATGTCCTTTGTTGTATTTCCTTTTGCTTTTCCAAAATCCACAATGCCTTATTTTTTACTACTAATAAAATATATTCTTTACTAGTTCTTAATGGTGCACTTACAATAACTTCTCCACTGTCTTCAAGCTTGATGCAAATAGTTTTTCTTTTCTTCCTAACTAGACTAAATTCTATTTCTTTATTTCCATATTTGAATTTTAATTTCATTTGTTCTCCTAAATATTGATTAAATCTTTAAATTATAAGTTTAATATCCTCTCTACAATTCAATTTCACAGTGCATTTCATCATCTGCTCTATCCCATGGAACTAAATAACCTTGCCCATGAGAACAAAATATTGAAGTTGAAGTATATTCTATATCAGCATTTTTATTATATCCCGTACCCTCAATTACCTCTTTACTGTTGTGACATCTATCATATCCATCAAAAATCAAACTAATACTTCCCTTACCTTTTGTAAATGCAATTACTTCCATACTGTAATCCATAAATGTCGCAACTGGCCCTCTTCCATTTATAATCACTTTATCCTCATGAATTTCCGCAGGATCAAAAGTTCCATATAACTTTTGAATATCTGATAGTACTCTTCCTATAAATTCACTAGATACTTCGATAGTGAATTTATAGTATGGCTCTAATAGTATATTTTCTACTTTTTCTAGTCCTTGCCTTAACGCCCTAAAGGTTGCTTCTCTAAAATCCCCTCCACAAGTATGCTTATTATGAGCTCTTCCAGTAAGAAGTGTTATTTTCAAATCTGTTATTGGAGAGCCTGTTAACAATCCATGATGATCTCTTTCAAAGATATGAGTCCTAACTAGATTTTGATTTCCGAAGGTTAAATCATCGCTATGGCATTTATTTTCAAATACTATTCCAGCACCTCTAGGCAACGGCTCTAGTTTTAAATGCACCTCTGAATAATGCCTTAATGGCTCAAAATGCCCACGACCTATAGTTTCTTCTGAAATTGTCTCTTTGTAAAGAATTTGACATGGACCGAACTCTATTTTCAAATCAAATCTTTCATCCACTACTTCTTTTAATACTTCTAACTGAATTTTGCCCATTACATGCACATGTATTTCCTGAAGAACTTCATTCCAAATTATATTTAAAGCTGGATCTTCAGCCTCTAAAATTCTGAAATACCCTAATACTTCTCGAACATTACAAGACTTATCAAAAATGACCTTTGACATTAATGTCGGTACCATTTTATAATTAATTCTTTCTTTTAGCTCTCCAATACCATCACCTGCTATTGCTTTTGATATACCTGAAACAGCAAACAAATCACCAGCATTTACACTATCCACTGTCTTAAATTTACTTCCATTATATATCCTAATACTATTTATTTTTTCATTGATTTCATTTATATAATTAAATTTTGTCTCACCATCTGAACTTAATTCTTCTTGAATCTCGCCACCATAAGTGACTTCATCTTTAACTTTTAGAGTTCCTGTTAACGCCTTAATGAAAGTAATTCTATTTCCACTATCATCATAGCGGATTTTATATACACGTCCCGAAAACTTTTCATTCTCCTTATAATTTGTGACAGTTAACTTATCTAAATCCATTAAGAATTCTTTTATACCTTTATCTTGAAGAGCCGATCCTACAAAACAAGGATATACTTTACATTCCTTGATTAAGTTTTTTAATGTAGTATACCAAAGCTCATAATCGTAATTTCCTTCTAGGTATTTTTCTAAAAGTAAATCATCATATTCACTTATAAATTCTACTAATTCTTCTCCAAAAGTAAATTTATCAGTATTTATCAAACTTTTCTCATTATTATCATTTAAATTACTATCAAAGTAAAATACATCATGAGTTAAATCCTTCTTAATTTCTTTTATGACTCTATCTTTATCCGCTCCAACTCTATCTAATTTATTAATAAAAAATATTGTTGGAACATTATATTTTCTTAGCAAATTCCAAACTGTTTTAGTATGTCCTTGAACTCCTTCAACACTGCTAATAATTATTATTGCATAATCCATTATAGCAATTGCTCTTTCCATTTCAGTACTAAAATCAATATGTCCAGGAGTATCAACTAAATAATATCTAGAATTATTATATTCAAATACGCCTTGATCTGAAAATACAGTTATTCCACGCTGTTTTTCAATATTATGACTATCTAAAAATGAATCTTTATGATCCACTCTACCTCTGTTTCTTATACTATTAGTGTGGTAAAGCACTTGTTCTGAAAAGGTGGTTTTTCCTGCATCAACATGTGCTAATACTCCTATTGTCTTTTTCATATAATCATCCTTATTGTTTAATTTGAATGGTAAGTTGGGTAAAATATTTGGTAAAATCATCACTTTAAAAAGGCGAGTATTACATGAATATTAGAACCCAAACCATTAATAATATAACTTATTATACCATAAGAATAAGCAAGAAATTATGTAATATAGAATTTGTACGCAATACTTCAAATATTGCTTGATTATATATTTTTTAATACAATGATATAGCCCCTCTGTTCATTTTGCAGAGGGGCTATATCTTAATCTATTAATATTTTCATAATATTTTTTAAATTAGGGTTATAGGATTTATTAATTTAATAAGCTTAATTTCCTCGTTAACTCCTTATAAATATTATTGTAAGTTTCTTATTTCAAATTATCTATTATTATATTTCTAATGTCGCTTGCTAAAGTTCCTTCTTCTTCCTTAGTCAAATTTCTTGTTTCTATTGGTTTTCCGAATATAACTTTTATTTTTATAGATTGAAATTTTCTTGTATCTTCAAATGCCCTTGATGCTCTATCAATACTTACAGGTATAATTGGTGCTTTTGATTTTGTTGCAAGTTTTAAGCTGCCCCTTTTGAATTCTCCTACTTTACCTTCTTTATTTCTGGTTCCCTCTGGGAAAATGACCATAGAATTGCCTTCTTGTATATTTCTTATAGCTTCATTAATCGATGCCATAGCTGTTCTTGTATTTTCTCTATCAATAGGTACACATTTGCTATTTCTTAACCAGTATCCTATTATTGGAGTTTTTAACATCTCTTTTTTTGATATAAAGCCCAAATTTCTCTCTGTAACATACAGTAATATAGGGATATCAAGTATACTAGAATGATTCCCGATAAATACGCATGTTTCATCTGGAATATTCTCTAGTCCCTTCACTTCTAAATCTATACCAATTATATTCATAGTAAATTTGCTCCAATTATACGCAACTTTTCTAAGGTATTCTAATGATGCTGCTTCACCTTTATTTTTCTTAAGGTATTCAAATTTAAATCCTTGAATTCTAAGCCATATCATATAAAAGCCATACACTATTTTTTTTAAAAACATTTTCCTGTCTCCTTTTTGACATCTTTAATAATTTAATTTTTTAAACATAATTATTAAAGCTCATTCAATATATCTTTTGTTTAAAATACTATTTTTTAAGTATATCAACATATTTTTCTACAATATTATACTATTTATTTTATAATTTTGCTAACTATATATTTGTCAAATTATTTTTTGTAGTTTTTTCTATATTTTATAGTTATGATTTCTATTGTTACTGTAGTGTTATTTTTCCCATAATTAGAGTTTTTATATGCCGTTTTCTATTACTAATCACATAACTTACCAATAATAAATTCTAGAATTAAGATTACTCCAAGAAAAAAGTTCGCTTGGAGTTTACAATTTTGAAATAACTATACTTTATTTTATTCAATTTTTGGGTAACAAAAAAATCCCTCCTATTTTGCTTAGGAAAGATTTTATATCTATTTTAGTAAAGAAAATTTAAATACAATAAAATATCTTTATATTAATTTTCAGCATTAACTGCGTTGTCTCATCATCATAAATTCAACTTTGTTTGTATCCTCATCTAAGTCTTCGCTTATTATTTTGAAATTATGTTTCTTATAAAAATCCACAGCATTTAGATTATCTTTATACACAGTTAAAGACAATTCATTATATTTATTTATAACAAAATCAATTAACCTACTACCAATTCCTTCACATTGATTCTTATTATCTACAAATAATGCACCAATAAAATTTTCATTAATAATACTTATAAATCCTTTTATTTCATTTTTATCTTTATAAACAAAAGTCTCAGAGTTTGGTATATACTCGTTTTTAACTACTTCATATTTATCAATCCAATATTGCTTATCTATAAAATCATGAGCTGCCATACTTGCATCTAACCATATCCTCATGATCTCATCAACTTCATTTTTATTCAATCTACTTATCATCTATTACACCCCAGCTAATATATATTTACTTTTCCTATTCACTATTGTTTAATCCTCTTCAAAATTCAACGTTGTTTTATATCTATCATAGCCAATTAAAGTATTCTTAAAAACCTCTGCTGCACTATTTAAATATATTTCTGGTTCGCTCATAGCGGTACCAAAGTGAGTTATCAATAAATTTTTAACTTTTCCTTTATGTGCTAATGTTGCAGCTTCCCTAAACGTCATATGCTTATTCTTAATAGCTTTAGGTAAATCTTCATCATCTCCATAAGTGCCTTCACATATAAATATGTCACTCTTTTCAATGAACGTATTTATGCTTTCTATAGGTCTCGTATCTGTAACTATGGTAATTTTTATTCCGTCCCTCTCTACACCCATAACCATATCATCTGTATAATTTATTTCATCAAAAGATATCTCCTTTTCACCTTTTTGTAGCCTTCCCCACAAATGTTTAGGAACATTGTTTTTTAATGCTTTTTCTACTTCAAACTTACGCCTTCTCTTAAAATAAAAACTATATCCAATGCAGGGAGAAGAATGATCTAATTCTATAGTTGATATCTCTGTATTCCAATTTATATTTTTATCCTTAATTTCAAATGATTCTTTTGGGTTTTCAATTATATTAATTTCGTAAGGTAGCCAATTAGCTATAACTCTTAATTTATTAACCGTATCAGCTATTCCTTCTGGTCCTATTATTGTTAAAGGCTCACTTCGTCCACTATTGCCAATAGTTCCAAGTAACCCCGGAAGTCCTACGATATGATCTCCATGAATATGTGTAATACATATGATATCTATATTTTTAAAACCTGTATTAGAAATTCTCATAGATACTTGTGTCCCTTCTCCACAGTCAATAAGAATCTTTCTTCCTTTATAGCTTAATAAAGTAGCTGACAAAAATCTATTAGGCATAGGCATTCCACCACCGCATCCCAATAAAAGCAAATCAACCATAACATTGACTCCTTTCTTATTTGTAAGAATAATTTTCCTCTCTAGTGAAAACTAGTTCATTACCATTTGATAGTTCCTCATTATATTCATAACCTTCATCATTAAACTTTCTTAAGTCTTCTATACTTTTAATTTTATTTTTTATTATAAAAGAAGTCATTAGACCTCTTGCTCTTTTAGCCATTATCGATATTATTTTATATTCTCCATTTCTATATTCTTTAAAAATAGGTGTTATGACCTTAATATCATATAATTCTTTAATATTTTCTATAGCTTTAAAATATTCATAAGAAGCTAAATTTACAAGCATCTTGCTTTCACCTTTTCTCACATCTTGAGCTATATTTTTTAATAATTTATTTCCCCAATAATTATATAAATTTTTATAACCATCAAAACTTAATTTAGTACCCATCTCTAATCTATATAGATCAATTCCGTCAAAAGGCTTTAAAACACCATATAATCCTGACAGAATCCTCAAATTATCATTTGCATAAAAAAAGTCTTCAATAGTATAACTTCCAACATCTATTCCCCTATACACATCGCCTTTAAATGCAATGATGCATTGCCTTGCTGAATCTAATGAATCTGACCATGTTTGAAATCTTTTGTAGTTTAATGTAGATAATTTGGGACTTATTTTCATTATTCTCTCCAATGACAAAGAGTCAAATCCTTTTAGTTCGTGAACCAATTCTTTAGCTTCTATTAAAAATTGAGGCTCTGTCATTGGCAATGTTTCATTTACTTTTTCAAAATCTAAAGTTTTTGCTGGTGAAATTACTATCAGCACTAATCTTTTCCTCCTTGGATTATAATATTTTAAGCTAAGGATACAACTTTCTTCGTTTTCCATAACCTATTTATCAAATAATCCTCCACCATTTCCAACTTTTACTCCTTTCGAAGCTTTTCCTATAACTTTTGCTGCTTTTCTGTTATTTTTAGCATTGTTACTTTTTTGTTTTCTTTCCTCTATTAGCTTTTTCATCATTTCCATACTTTTATTATTCATTTGTATCTCCCATTCTCTAATTAATTATACATCTATTATACATAAAAAATATAATGAATTATATCAAAAAAACAAATAACTTAGGCGCCTGTAATGTTTAAAAATTACCCTTATGTTTTTTCTCAAAGAGTTGTTATTCTAAGGAAAAATAACCTTAATTTTATAGTGAATAATCGAGAACTGCTTGGACGAAATAATGTATGTATAAATTGATACTGTTTTAATTTTATTAGTTAAAATATAATATACTCACTCTTTTTAGCCTAAAAGGAAGTTAGCTTTTTATAAACTCTCTTCCTTTTATAGTTTTTAATCTTAGTTAAAAATTCTTTGCAATATCCTTTGCTCTATTAATCGCCTCATATAATTTTTTATCTGTATCTTCACCTTGAATGTCTAGCTTTTCCGTAGCTATTGTTGTAATATCCTTGATTCCAAAAAATCCAAGAATCGCTCTTAAGTAAATGCCATCCATTTCGTATGGAGTTTCTGCATATGCGCCGCCTCTCGTAGCTATGTATACAGCCCTTTTATTCTCTAAAAGTCCTATCGGCCCTTGTTCTGTGTACTTAAATGATATTCCTACTACGCTCACATAATCAATATACGCCTTTAGAATTGATGGAATACTTAAATTCCACATCGGTGCTGCAATTATATACTTATCAGTTTCTGCAAATTGATATGCATACTTTAGTATTGAATGACTTCTACTTTCTTCATCTTTAGGACCAAAAACCGCGCTTAAATCTTCTGTTTTTAAAAAATTAATGTTTTCTTTATATAAATCTAATGTTGTAATTTCATCTTCAGGGTTATTTTTCTTATATTCTTCAATAAAACTATCTGATATTTTAAAAGTTCTTGATTGCCCTTCTGGTTTTGCATTTGCTTTTATATATAATACTCTACTCATAATTAATCAATCTCCTTAATAATTTTTATTGGATTCATAATTCCTATACATAAGTTTGCACTTTTTTCTTCATTTCTATTACTAAAAAATAAGAATGAAATATACTATTAAACCATTCCAAATTACTTCTACCAATATTTTTATTAAATTAATATATAAAAATCTTAAGGTAAATACTAATGGCAGGTTATCAAAATCTGATTGTCCCTAGAATAACTTGAAACAATAACTTTTTTAACCTGCCATTAAATAATCTTAATATATTCTTATTTTTAATATATTACTGTCTAATTTTTTAAGAAAATTTATGTTTAACCATAAACGTTCAAGAAAACTAATTTAACTTATATTTCTGTTTTCCATAAACCATGTAAATTACAGTATGCATACACAATTGCTTTTCCTTTATCAACAAAGAACGCCTTTGGTTTATCACCTGGGGATAACGAAACTCTTTCCGTTCCTTTATCAGAAACCACTGCAATCCATTCTATATAATGTTCATTTGCCATTGGATGTTCAACCGAACCTACTGTCACATGGATTTGTCCATTTTCCCTAACTGCTACAGGAACATGCTTTTCTTGTGCAGCATCTGTAGTATTAGCTTCGAGCTTAGTCATCTCTTTGCCACAACAAACTAATTTTCCGCCTCCACTTTTAATAAGACCTACAATGTTCCCACATAATTCACAACGATAAAATGATATCATAATTAAACCACCCTTCACCATAGATTTATAATACATATCTATTATAACACCAGATACATTTAAATTCATCATTAATTGCCTAATTTATTCCTATTATACTTCATATTTTTTCATAATTATCATAATTGTAACACAACTAAAGTATTATGAATAAAAACTTCTATAATCAAATTCACAAACCTATTTGATTATAGAAGTTTTATTTTCAGTATAAAATTTAATTTTCTATCTTAAACCTGTCTATCTCTGAATTTAATTTTTCTGCCAATAATTGAAGATCATCTGCATATTTAGTAAATCTGTCCATAGTTGCACTAATTTCCTCTGTTGATGCAGTTACTTCTTCCGATGCAGAAGCAGTTTCTTGTGATATTGACGAAATATTATCTATCTCTATTACCACTCTCTGTTTTCTTTCATTTATATCAGCAACCGATAACTTTACTTCTTCAACCTTATTAATCATGACTCCAATTGATTTAAGTATTTCACTAAATATTTCTTGCGTCTTATTTACTGCTAAATCTTGCTCAATTACCACATCATTTGTAACTTTGATAGCCTTAACTGCAGCATCTGATTTTGCTTGAATATTTACTATAATCCCCTTAATTTCTTCTGTTGAACTCTTAGATTGTTCAGCAAGCTTTCTAATTTCATCAGCTACAACAGCGAATCCTTTACCAGCTTCACCTGCACGGGCAGACTCAATACTTGCATTTAATGCTAAAAGGTTAGTTTGCTCTGTAATTTGAGATATAGTTTCAGATATATTGTTAATTATTTTAGTACTTTCATTCATATCTTGAACTATGTTATCAACTTCACTAGTTGCAGACTTAGTTTTCTGTGATTTTTCTATTAGCGTGTCTATCATTTCTAGACCTTTAGATCCCAATTCCTTTGTTGCTGTAGATAGCTTATCCATTTCATTAGAGTTATCACTTATTTTATCTAATCTGATTGATAAATCATTCATCTCTGAAACTCCACTTTGAGCATTTTGTGATTGATTTGTTGCACCATGTGAAACATCTTCTATAGCTCTTGATACTTCACCAATTGAAGCCGTCACTTCTTCTGACATGCTCGCTAAGTTTGATGAAGTCTCCAATACTGTCTTAGATGATTTTGTAACACTATCCATAAGTTCTGATATATTTTTTATCATACTATTAAATGAATTAGCTAAATCCATAAATTCATCTTTTGTAGATGGATTAATTGTTATCGTTAAATCTCCACTTGAAGCTTTTTCAAATACTACTTTTAATTTTTTAATATTTTCTGCTATACCTTTACTTAAAAATAAAGATAACACTATAGAAATTAATAATATGACTAAAACTGTAATTACTGTAGTCGTTAATATAGAATTTGTATCATTAGTTATTTCTTTTTCATCTAATGTTGCTACTAACTTCCATCCAGTCACATTATTAGTCTCAAAAACACCAAATTTTTTCGCGTTATTATACTCATATGTCAAAAAACCTTTTTCAGAACTTTTAACACTCTCCCAGAATGATTGCTTAGACGCTTCATTTGTACCAATTAATTCTTTCTTTGGATGTACTATCATATTTTTACCTTCAAAATCTGAAGCAAATATATATCCACTAGTTCCTATTTTCTTTGTAGCTATCTTTTCTACAAGGATATCTAATGAAACATTCATTGCGCAGACCCCTATAGTTTTGCCTTCTCTCTCTACTACCTTAGCAATTGCTACAACGCTTCTCCCTGTTTGAGCACTTTTAAATGGCAAAGTTATTATTACCTTATCTTTTTGTTCTAAAGCTCTCTTATACCACTCTGTTTCCTTAGGATCAAAACCTTCTTCCATCTTGTCATTGGGGAATATTTCAAATTTCTCATCAGTAGTTGCAAAAAAAACACTAGAGATATCTTTATTGCTTTCCTTTACATTCTTTAACATTCCTGCGGTAAATGAGTATGGTTCATCCTTATCCGCATTAACAAAATTATAATTAGTTGATAACATAGTAACTGAGCTGCTAAATCCATTAAAATAATTGTCAATTCCATCATTTACTTCTAGAAGTGTCTGTTGACTTGTTGTTTTTAATTTTTCATTAAGAATTAATTTTGCTTGTCTATTTGCTCCATAGCCAAGAATAATCAATGGAATAATACATATTCCTAATAAGCTCACAACTAGCTTAGTTCGAATAGTATTCAGCTTAAATTTTTGTTGTTTCATTATAATTTCCCCTTTTCCTAAATGCATTAAATTATATAACGGTTACAATTCTGTAAAATAATACTTTTTTCAACATTTTACAGTATACAAAGTACATTATCGTTCTATAAAAAAATAACTTTATAGAAAAAAGTATAATGCTTATCAATATTTATCATAACTTTTAATCAATCCAAGTATATTTGCGGAAAATATTATCGAACTCTTTATTTTTTTAACTAATGCTGATTAATCTCCCAAATTTAAGCCTTTAATTTACTTAAAATATTAATTTTATTAAATATTTAAATAATTTATCATTAAACTATATGTAGATTATTTCTCCATAAGAAATAGCAGTAATTGGGTTACGCCTAAACTACTGCCTTAATCATTGTTATTAATTCTTCTCTTTTAGAACATATATTTTAAATCTTTATTAAATTAATAGTATATATCTGAAAATTCTATTTCAGCAGATTCGATTATATTTTTTTGATAGTTAATCGGTTTTTCGATTGTAGCACAAGCTTCTAATGTATATTCTACCGTTGGAAAAGTTACTTTAAACTCTGTACCACAATTTAATTTACTTTCAAAAGTGATAGTACCCTTGTGCATTTCTACAAGTTGCTTTACAAGAGATAATCCGATACCACTCCCCTCTGTTTTTCTAGATAGACTTGTATCTATCTTTAAAAATCTATCAAATATTTTATTTTTCATTTCATTTGCTATACCTATGCCATCATCTTTTATCAAAATCGATATATTATCTTCGCTACTTTGATATATGTAAACTTCTATATTTCCGCCTTCTTTACCATACTTTACTGCATTTGATAAAATATTTAACATTATTCGCTCAATTAAATCTGAATCACATTTAACATATGCTTCTTCTATTTCTGTATCAAATATTAAGTTTATTTTCTTGCTTTCCACATATTCAACTATGGACATTGTTATATCTTCTACAATTGAAACAATATTTTCTATATTATAGTTTGGTTTAAAAAAGCTCGTCTCTATCCTTGTCGTATCTATTATATTATTAATTAATCTTATGAGCCTTAAGCAATTTTGCCTAATAATTTTATTGTATTTAATAATTGGCTGATTAATATTCTCATTTTTCAAATAGTTATTCTCAACTTGAAGTGCAGAATAAATAACATTTATTGGTGTTCTTAGTTCATGTGACATATTTGCAAAAAATTCATCTTTCATAGCTTCTTCTTTTGTCTTTAATTTCAGCAATTGTTCTGCCTCTTCCGCTTTTTTTCTATCTTCAATATCTCTGATAGTCGATATAGTATACTCTCCACTTTCATCATTAACAATTAATGAAGTTACTTCAAACCATTTTCTCTTATTTTCCCATATGAATTCATATTGTTGGGGTTTCTCTAGTATATGTCTGTCCATATTGTTAATTCTTGCTTTAAATATTTCAAGATATGAACTATCAATTATATCAATAAAATTCATATTTAATAATTTCTTATCATCATCGATTTCAAGCATATTCAAAAATCTCTTATTAGCCGATTCAATTTTTTTATCTCTTACAACCAAAATTCCATCAGGAATAAAGTTTATAAATTTTTCATGAAGTTGTTCAATACTATGAGCCTTTTGATTTGCTTTAATTAGATTTCTATTTACACACTCTAGCTCACTAACTTTATGATTTAATTCTTTAAATAAAATAGAATATGGATTAACAACTATACATTTAAATATTACTTTAAAACCATAATAATATGCTAAAATCTTAAACAAATGACCTGCTAGACTAATTCCTCCATATATATCATTATATGAAGTAAATAGTAAGAATGATGTTATTTGAAAAATGGATGCCATTATCAAATCAAATTTATTCTCCCTTACAACCTCTATTTTACTTTTTATTATTCTGAATAAAATAGAAATCAAACATAAAGAAAATATATACTCACTTATTTCATGAAAAAAAGTTAATCCTGCACCTTCAATATAACAATCCGGAAAAAAATGAAATATTATAATACTAGATAAACCAAGGATTATAACTACAAAGTTTATTATAAATACTTTATTGAAATTAAGTTTTTTATCAATGTATATAGATGATAAAGATAACATAATACATTCATAGTATGCTCCTAAAATACTCAATTGAACTGAAACATTAGAATCATCATCAAATGCATTAATCCCCTTATATGTCAATATATGAAACAAATCAATAACCCCTATAAACCCAAACACAATCGCCAAAATATGAAAATAATCATTATCACAAATTTTAGCTGTGCCTAATGCAATTAACATTAATGTTAACCCAAGAACAACCGGAATTATTTCTACAGTTGTATGAAAAGTAACATAACTTTGTTGACTACATAAATATAAAAATATGCACATTGATGTTATATATATAAATTCTATGACTTTTTTTTGATTAATTGGAAAATTATACATTTTAGTGCCCCTTTCTATAAAAGTTTATCACTTTTTTCTTTAGAAATCTCCTAATTTTCCATGTTTTACAAATATTTTTTTCGCCTTATATCTAATATTTTGTTAAATATTTCAAATAAATTATGCAAATGTTTATTTTAAATTAAAATTATTATATAGAAAAAATTCCTATTTGCACTTTTTGTGATATTCTATTATTAATATTTTTTAAATTTATCAATTTATAATCAAGCAAGTAATGATAGTTTGATTTTCTATACCTTACTACATTAATAATAAAATTTACCTTTATATAAAAAATTTCTTAACTCATGCAAAATTTTGGACAAATTAATCGTATTAGTATTGAAAGGAGGTTCAATTAAATGAATAAAGTTTATGGTACCAAAAATTATATTCATTATCTAATAGAAAAATATTCTGATATGCTAATTCGAATTTCATACTCTTATATGAAAAACTTAAGTGACGCTGAAGATATAACTCAAGATGTATTTATTAAATTACTTGAAAAAAGACCTGAATTCGAAAACACAGAACATGAAAAGGCTTGGCTGCTCAGAATTGCAATAAATTTAAGTAAAGATAAGTTAAAATCCGCTTATTTTAAAAATACAGCCCCATTAGAAGGAGATTTTATTGATACTAATCAAAAAGATGATGAAATAATACAAGCTGTACTCAGCCTTCCAATAAAATATAGGAGTATTGTTTTACTATACTACTATGAGGATTATAGTATCTCGGAAATATCAAATGTTTTGAACATAAAAGAATCCACTGTAGGTTCACAGCTTAGTAGAGGAAGAAAGTTACTCAAATCTATACTTAAGGAGGATTTTGAATATGAATAAAATTAAAGATTCTTTTTCAAAACTAAAAGCAAGTGATGAATTTAAAGACAAGCTTGAAAAAGAGTTACTCAATACACAATTAACATTAAAAACTAGTCCCTCCAAAAGAATTTATTATAAACCAAGTATAGTTGCAGCTTCCATATTATTTATATTACTTGGAGTTGTGAGTTTAAAGTTAATAATGAATACATTTGGAACAGATGATACTAATCTAGATGGCATTGCTTATAATCCAATAGAGAAGTCAAATAAAGAAAATACTAATTTCGATAGTTTCTTGGTTGATAATAGCACAAATGAAAAAGAAGAAACTAACAATAGTGATAATAATAATAATAATAAAGGTAATGATTTATTAGTTTATGCTGATAAATCTGAGCCAAATTCTCCTGAAAAAAGTTTATCAACAAAGAATGATATTTCTTCAGTTAATAATACTCCTAATCATGAAGAGAAAAAAGCTCCTACAGAGGATTCTAAAGATATAATATCTTCACATACTGAAAAAGTACCCATTAGAAGCATTTCTTCTAATGAACCAATAAATTCTATAACAAACACTTTATCAGATAATGAAGTATATATTCCAAGGCTTGAATTGCCTACTGAGGATACTAGAGTAGCTGCTAAAATGATTCCATTAATAGTATATAATGAAAAAATATATACACGGTCTCCTATTGATATAAACTCAAAGAATGCTAAAAACTTTCTAGGTAGAAAGCTTGGAACTACAAATTCTAATATTAATGAATTAAGCTCAAATAGCGAATATTCAACAGAGTTTGCCTCTAATATCGGCGTTACAGATGTGTATTCTGTAAACGGGTATGATGAAGGTTTTAGAATAATGACAAATATAACCCTCCCAGATGGAACAAGCT
Organism: Clostridium chromiireducens; assembly: GCF_003575225.1. Classification (NCBI taxonomy): domain Bacteria; kingdom Bacillati; phylum Bacillota; class Clostridia; order Eubacteriales; family Clostridiaceae; genus Clostridium; species Clostridium chromiireducens. Next base: position 31,298 of record NZ_QXDJ01000004.1, read on the forward strand.
ATCCTGAATTTTATGATTGTCTCAATGGTATTTCCATAAAAACTGGTGCGGACTTTTTCGGAAAGTTAAAACTTCAGAATGACATATTATCAGCTAGATTTCAAACATTTGATGATTGGAATAATGGTAATGGAAACTATTATTCTATTAGTGATTCTAGCTTATTAAACTCATTTGTTGATAGTTTAGATAAATCTATCCCTTATTTACCTGAAAATATAGAACCTTTACTAGGTGACTATGGAAATAATGAAAATTGTAAAAAAATAACACTTAATTTAAAAGACGGGTGTGAAAATTTAACTTTCACAGTACTAAAAAGTGGTTATGTATACTATGATTCACCTAATGTCTACTTTAAAATTGATGGCACAATTATCGAAGAAATTTGGGACAAACTAAGTATTATGCATATTAATTAGAAATAAATAAAATAATAATTTGATTAATAAATGCGTTTTATATCATAAATTAGGAAGTATATTGGCCTACTAATAGCCCGGTCAGCATTGAGGCAACTATTACTCTCTATTGACTATAGAATTAACATATCTTTTCAATTATTATTTTGTCCATAAATAAGTACTAAAAATATACTTAGATTTTAGATAATAACAAAACATTAAATAGCTAGATACTTAAGTTAAAGAGTATCTAGCTATTTTGTTCTGCTTTCATAAATAAATTGCTTACTTAAAATTCTAATATTTTAATTTGTCTTACATTTTAGAATTCTGGACTATTACTGCAGACATATTAAAATTATATTTTTATAGTGGTTTTGTATCAATAAATTTTCTAAGTATTTCATCTGATTTTTCTATATTCACATAGAATGTCAGAGAATAGTAAATATCATTTTCCTTCCAAAGGTAGCTAACCTCTGGAACAATACCTGTTGAGGCATATTTGAATATTTGTATACCATTTAGCACTAGTTTCTCAGGTTTAATCAGAAGACTTCCGTACTCATCTTCATTTAAATAATCATTCTTTTCTATACTTTTATAATCTTTTAAACCTTTTCCTTGAGTAAAAACTATTGAGCCACTTTTATTATTATAAAAACTATTAATTTCAAATTTATTTTTATTGTTCTCTTTATTATAATCATCCGATATTCTCACAATTGAACTTGTCATAGTTAATTCTTTATCAATTTCTACAGGAAACTTAGGATTAAACTCTAAATTATTTTTTGCCTTCTCTAAATCTTCTTTATCATATATGTTCATTACAGGAGATTCTGTATAACTATCCTTAACTATTGAATACTTCACATTTCTTAAATCTTCAGGATATTTAATCGATTGTGCTATTTGCAATATATCACTTTGAGAAAGATTTACCGACATACTATTACTATCGCTGCTTTTAGACTCAGATTTATATTCTATGCTGTACCATAAGTCTTCATTCTGCCAAATAAAATATTTTGTAATCTTTTGGCTTTCTATAAAAGTACCATTACCTATTTTTCTATCAGGAAATGTTGTTGATAAAGTGACATTTAATCCAGTAATTCCTCCTATCTTAAGAGGTTCCTTTTCACCATGAACTTTAACATTCTCAAAAGCTTTAGTCTTATCATTCTCAACATTCTTTAATGATTCAAAAGGATCTCCTTGAAAAATTTGAAAAGAAAAACTTCCATTTAAATTCTCAAAGAATATTTCTACTGCGCTACACTTTTCTGAGAGTTTTCTTAGTTGAAACCCTAATACTTTATTTCCTTCTGGTATAAAATCAGGAATCTTAAATTTAAAATTCGAAACTTGTTCTAATTTCCCAATATTATCATAGCTTTTTACTGGCGCGTCAATAATAAAATTATGTTGACTTTCTGTGTATTTCCCACCGCTTTCTATAGTAGTCGTCTCACGTTGTATAGCACTTACTTCAATATAATTTGTCAATATAAAAGGCGTAGTTATCGTAAATAATAATACTGTTACTATAGATGATTTATACGAAACATTTTTAAATCTCTTTATCATTTTTTCCTCCTTCAATACTTTTATCTATTAATAAGTTAATGAAATGTATTTACTTTTCTCATAAAGTTATAATAATTTTATCATAATTCCAATTCTTTTTCCTTATTTTTCCTATTACATTTCACAACTTTTATTCTCATTTAAAAATGTTTCTTTTTATTCATTTATATATTTTAAGAAATTATATTGTATAATTCCGCATTTAATTGTAATTTTCATTGCATATATTTTGTTAGATTTTCATAAAATCTTTTTATTCATTATTGTAAATTAACATATAAAGCCATGCATATAAGGATATATTCTTCCTTTCTATACATGGCTTTTAAATCTAATAAAACCCTTTTTTATATTATTATCATATAATTTTAAATATGAACTTTATTCATTTCTATCCAAAACTTAACTCCGCCTTCAACATTTTCCACTCCATAAGCATTATTATGAAGCTCTGCTAAGGCTTTTACTATTGAAAGACCAAGTCCATATCCACCATAAGCTCTAGTTCTAGCTTTATCTACCTTATAAAAGCTTCCCCATATCTTATCAAGTGACTCATTTGGAATATGCCTGCCAGTATTAAAAACATTTATTCTTACTTTATCAGCAATAACTGTTTTATCTATTTTAATTATTTTAGTATTATCTATGTGATTAATAGCATTATTAATATAGTTAGTGAGTATTTGCTCAATTCTGGTCACATCTCCTAAGACAACACAGCTTTCACCAAGTTCTGTTATTACTTGTATATAATTTTCTTCAAAAATAGACCTATATTTATTTAAAACATATTCTATTAATGATACTAAGTTAAATTCTGTCTTTTCTATATGAAAATATCCTGATTCAATTTGAGATAAATTCAGCAGGTCTTTAACTAATTTATTCATTTTTTCTGTTTCTTTAATTATAACATTACAATAGAAATTTTTATCTTCCTCGCTTTCATTAACATTACATGCTAGTCCCTCAGCATACCCTTGTATTACAGACAAAGGTGTTCTTAACTCGTGAGAAACACTAGATATAAATTCTTTTCTCATTTCATCTATTTTTCTTTCTTTCTCAATATCTTCTTCAAGCTGCCTATTTTTGATATTCAATTCTGTGATTGCTCTATTTAACTCACCAGATAAATAATTAACACTTTGTCCAAGCTGACCAATTTCATCTTTTCCATTAATTTTGCATTTTTCACTAAAATCAAATTTAGCCATATTTTGAGCTATACTATTTAACTCTAATATTGGTTTGGTAAATTTTTTTGAAAACCAAAACGCCCATAAACTACCTAATGAAATTATTAACGCTCCAATTATTAATATGAATTTATTCGCAATACTTACACTTTCTCTTATTGAAACCAGTGGAACCCTTATAGTTAATATATCACTATTATTTAATTTTGTAACAAGTGTTAAGAAATCAACTTTTAGCTGCATATCTCTTCTTGATTCAAATATATATTCGCCTTCAGTATAACGATCATATTTATTTTTTTCATCATCTTGATCTAGCAGCGGCATCATATTACCCTTTGAATGATTGTTATCAATAATGTTTTTTTCATTTGGCAGCCTTCTTGAAGATTTATAAACCAGCTTCCCTTCTTTATCACGAATATCTATGTTTCCCCCAATTATGTTAGCCATCCTATCTAACTCATCCTGAGTATCATCCGCATTTCCTGTGTACATATCAGTTAATTTTTTTGCACTTTCTATGAGCATGCTTTTCTTATTATTGATGTAGTATTGATCAAGATATAAACTATTTAATATCCATAAAAGTAGAATAAAGAATATAAGTAGAAATGTAATTGACATAAAAAGCCTTGATCTTATTGATTTATTCATTTATCTACCTCAAATCTATAACCGTATCCACGTACAGTATGTACATAATCACTTTTTGTATCTAATTTTATCCTTAACCTATTTATATGTGTATCCACTGTTCTTAAATCACCATAGTAATCATATCCCCATACTTTATCAAGTATCTGTTCTCTACTTAGAGCTTTTCCATAATTCTCAGAAAGATAAGTTAGTAGTTCATATTCTTTAGGGCTTAAGTCAACAATATTCCCTTCAATAGTAACTTGATGAGCATTTTTATCTATCTTTAATCCCTGAAATTCTTTAAGCCTAGAATCTATAACTGTTGATGTGGCTCTTCTTAATACGGCATTCACTCTTGCAATTAATACATTGGGACTAAACGGTTTCGAAATATATTCATCAGCACCAATATCTAACCCAAACACTTCGTCAAATTCTTCTCCTCTTGCAGTTAACATAATAATTGGAACTTTAGATTTTTTTCTTATTTCCCTACATACTGTAAAACCATCATATTCAGGCAGCATAACATCGAGAATTATTAAATCAATATTTTCCTCCAACGAGAAGATGTCTAACGCCTGTCTACCGTCTTCTGCTTCAATAGTTCTATATCCTTGTCTTTTAAGAAAATCTGTTACGAGTTTTCTAATTAATTGTTCATCATCAACAACTAGTATTTTTTTTTCTTTCATGGTCATACCTCCGAAATAACTGCCTTACAGCTCATTATAATCCTTCTTCGTTACAATATAGTCACAAAGTAAGAAAATTAGTATTAGGAAATTTCTTTATTGCTTTGTTTTTATTAATTTTAAATTATTAGAAACTCTTTTTAAAGTATTATCTAGAAGAATTTTTACTAAATATATTACTAATAGTATGTTTAAAACTGCGCTTCCTCTAAGAAAAATATTAAAAGTAGATTCAGTTGCACCAAAAAGTACGATAGCTATATTGATAAAACTAGTAATACTAAACCCTACGGCCAAAATGAAGAACCTTGCATCTCTTAAATAAATATAAGCTACAATAGCTAATGCCACTGCAGGAAATAGATATCGTTCATGCATTCCAACCGAAAAAGTGAACACTCCCGCTATTTGAAGCAGCCCTATTGCAGAAATATACTTCCTATTATTTCCTTTAATATAGATAAACCAACTTATTAAAGTTGTTATTATAATAAAACCCATTCCTATTGTATGATAATTAAACAAAAATAAAGTTCTATTGTCATTTTTATAATTGGCGCCTATTAAACTAAAGAAATTAAATGCATTAACAGAAGCATATGGATACTCTGATATAGTTTTAGAATATAAATTAACAATCCAAAATGGACTTTGCTGATTAAAAGCAAATGGAATTATAATAATTATTGCAGTAACTACGGAAGAAACTGCACAGTAGATAAAATTCTTTACTTTTCTCTGCCTTACTAATTCAAAGAAAAGTATTGGAAAGAATATAATTCCCTGAGGTTTCATTAATACTGAAATTACAAATATTAAAGATGAAAACACATATCTCTTCTCACATAAGAAATATACTGCAAATATAATTAATAATGTGAAGAAAGAATCAACTTGTCCCCAAAATGTTGAATCAATAAATACAGCTGGATCGAATATATAAAAAAATGCCAATAAAATACTGATTAAAGAGCTTAAATATTTTTTCCCTAATTTATATATAAAATAACCTGAAATAACATCCGCTGCTATAGAAGGTATTTTTAGCAGCAATATATAATATGCATTTAAAGTTGGTAAACTAGCCAACTTCCCGATTAATGCTAAAACATATATATATAAAGGCGGATAATCTGCCTGCCTTGCATTAGAATAGAACTGTGAAAATCCATTAGCCGCTACTTGTGCCCAATTCTTAAATAAATTAATATCATTATGTCCATTCATTAAAGTTGAAGCTCCTATTCTCAAAAGGAATCCTACTGCTAACAATGTAATTAAAATATGCCTTTCATCATGAAAATCTACTTTTATTTCTTTTTTACGTAAAAAATAATAAATCCCACAACTTAAAATTAAAAATACTACAGAGTATACAGTAAGTTGCTGAAGATATTTACTGCCTCCACCTCCCCTTTGCATATTTCTATTGTTTCCTATTTGCTTGTTATTATTTATATTTGACTGATTTCCCTGATTTCGATTTACTTGACTATCTCTGTTTAGATCAACTTGGTTGTTTTGCTTCATTAAACTATTACTATTATAATTCTGCACAGAAAAAATACTTATAAATACTGATACTATTAGTACCAATATTAAGCTTATTCTTAGTATATATTTTTTACCGCTAGTTTTCCCCATTCCTTTCTCTCCTTTTCTAATGAACTGTATTAAATTGTTACAATTAAATAAATGGATAAAATAATTCATCCATTTATAATAGTTATGTTAATTTTTATTTTAACGTATCGGCTACGCCTTTTAGATCATAAAGTTGCTCTGAATTATTACTACTAAACCTTGCCATGTTTTGTCCTATTAAATTTTTATTTTCATCACTATTTTTAGACTCACTGTTTTGTACTACATCTTTGTATTGACTTTGAGGCACCAATGTACCGTTTTTAGTGACCCAGTTCATAATTTCACTACTGCCACCACGACCCATACCTCCAGTAAGTACATATCTTACTTCATCATTTTTAACCAATTCCTTAAATTGATCTAATGATATTATATTATCTGAACCTGAAAAACCTCCAAGAGCCATCACTGGTTCGCCAGTTTGAATGATAATATTATCAGCACTTTGTGATGAAGCAACAACAATTATATATTTCTCATCTACCCTATTGTTAATTAAAAAATTTATTAACTTTGAATTTGAGCTAGAATTATTTCTTCCGGCATTAAAACCTCCTATTTTATTGTTTGAAAGAAGTTCTAATCCAGCACAAGGGATAGTACTATTTACACTATGAGTTATAGCTGCACTAGCACCAAGAAATGGTGTAGTTAAAATTCCTAGAATCCCACACCCTAATACTATCTTCTTAATGCGCACATTTTTATTGCTATTTAAGTCTGTATATTTTTTTCTACTAATAATCGTAATAATGTTCAATATAATCAACATTCCTGAAGCAGAAAAACACAGTATTAAACCAGCTATAATAATATTTCTAGCTATACCTGATATATTAGCCTCAAAGTTGGAGAACATTGCTAAATGGGTTACCCCCTCTGCTAATAGAGAAGCTGGCAGCAACCATGATTTACATTTGCCTTCTTTAAATAATTCCCACATAGCTACCACTCCAATTCCAGTTAAAGCTGCTATTGGAGGTGCCATCATAGTTAAATAATAAGGATGAAATAGACCTGTTGTGTAACTAAAATATATAAATTCAGGTGCTAACCATATAAACCAAAGAACTAACGATATCTTCCTCTTATTATCTAATTTAAATCGCAATTTTTCCTTTAATGCACCTGCCACAAAACCTATTAACGCTATTGGTAAAAACCAAACTATTTGATCAGACAAACTATTTTTAGAGAATAATCTTGTTATGCCAGCTTGAGCTTGACCTCCAAAAGAACCCTGAATACCGCTTTGTCCAGTGCCATTAGGTGACTGCATATTTCCATTTTTCTGATTCTTAATAGTTGGTGTCACTCCATGCATTCCTTTATCATTATTTTGAGGTGATTCATCCATTCCTCTGTTATTTCCATCATTATCTCTACCAAATCCACCTCTAACAGATTTGCCACTTAATCCAAGTCTTTCTAAGCCATTATGACCAATTATAAGTTCTAAAACACTATTGTTTGTGCTGCTACCAATAAAAGGTCTGTTTTGTGATGGAACTAAGTCAACAATTAACGCCCACGATAAAGATACTGCAAAAAGAATAACTGTACCAATAACAAGATTACCAATTCTCCTTTTAAAAGATATTGTTGATGAAAGAAGATATGTAATATAAAATGCTGGCCCAATCATATATGCCTCTAACATTTTTATATTGAATCCAATTCCCACAAGTATTAAACTCATAAATAAATACTTTACCCTTCCTTTTTCTGCAGCAAAAGTAAGCATAATGCACGCAAAAAGTAACGTAACTACAAGCAGATTATCAATAGTATTATTCCTGCTTGCTGCTACAAAAACTGGAGTTATAGCAAGACAGACTGCTGATATTAATCCTGCTTCGGTCCCATAAGCCCTTTTAACAAGATAATATATAAGATAAACTGATATTACTCCTGCTAAAGCTTGTGGTAACAGTATACTCCACCCGCTAAATCCAAATATCTTAGCAAATATTGCTTGAATCCAGAATCCAAGTGGCGGTTTATCAATTGTTACAAAGCTCCCTGGATCAAAAGATACGAAAAAGAAGTTTTTGATACTCAATGTCATACTTTTTACTCCTGCGGCATAATACCCATTTCCATTCCCCTCTATTCCTATATTTGCAAAATTTAATATTCCAGATAATATTAAAATTAAAGATATCCCTAAATATTCTTTAGTGAATTTATATTTTTTCATTTTTACCTCCTCATACCGTGAGCCTCAGTTAATTATTATATAGTGGTATTGTATTATTTAATTGTCACATTCTTGTTACAGTATAATTACAATTTTATTGCATCAGTAAATGTTTTAAATAATTTTTTATTCATGACATTGGATTTTGTGAAATCATATTCCAGTTTTATATAAATGTCTTTTACTAAGTTACTAATACTTCCTTTATAAACCAAGTAATTATACCAATAAAAAATAAAGGTTACTGAAAACTTTATTTATACATTTTGAATTACTTTTCTGCATAAAATCATATTTTCAGTTACCTTTATTATTCAAATATTATTATTTTAATCTAAATTGAATTACATTATTAATCATTTTTCTTTCACGAACCTTTATGAAATTGGTTTTATACTACTTATAACACTAAACAAATCAAAAATGATTACTACAATTACTAAAATAGAAGTGAAAAACTTAAGCCAAATTCCCTTTTCTGTAGTATTAGCTTGAAGCCACCCAGTAATATTATTTTTATTTCTAAGAATAGCTATTATTAGTATTATTAAGCTGACAGATATAAGAGACATATTAATAATTATATTTGTATTATTAGTTACATATGAAGTAGATTGTGATAATACTTGTACACTAATGTTATTAATAATATGTAAAATTATAGTTAATTTTATTGAATACTCAGTCGCTAAATATCCTAATATTATACCTATCCCAACTCCCATAAATATCTGAAAGAAATTGCCATGCATCAATCCAAATAATAATGCTGAAACTATTATAGCAAAACGCTTTCCATGTTTCTGCAGACTCCTAAGAACTGCACCTCTATATATAAATTCTTCGATTATAGGTCCCAATATACACGAATAAATAATCATTGGTACTGTGAGTTCATTTAATGCATCCAGATCTTCCAATGCTGAATTAGCACTTAATCCAATTGCATTTAAGCCTATTTCTAAGATATTAGAAAACAATACCAATGAACTATTTATAGCTATTATTACAATAAAACCAAACACTAAAGTTCTAAAAGTAAATTTTCTATTTTCTAACTTTAAATCATAATAAAAAAATTTCTTTCCTCTATATATGAGAAATGGAATAAATGAAACCAAGACTGCAACTATACTCATTATTCCATTATAAGTTCCATTATCTAGAACCTTTTCTAATTGATAGTTAGTTATATTAGGATCTTTTATAATCTCGACTAATGTAATAAACATAGCAAAAATTATTACAGCTAAATTAGCCAACAACTCTTTCATTAAAATAGTAAGCCCAAGCTTATTAAAATCTTTTTTTATTAACTTACTAATAGCTTTAGATTCGTTATTATTCATTCATCTCACTCCAATATACTTTTCCTAGTTTAAGTATATTACATTATACTTAATAAAAGAATATCTCTAATAGTGAAACTGTTGTTTTCTTCTTTCAGTAACACTCCTAAACATTATTCATAATATGAATTTGATAGGTTCTTAAACCATAAAAAATATTATAAGGTGATATCAAATGTGTATTGATGATTTTTTTTACTGTCCTAGTTTTATGGAAGACGCTGATTTTCCATCATTAAATGCTAAATTTAGAGGGTATAATAACGATAATGATAGAAAAGTACTTGATGAACTTGATTCATTTTATGATAGATATTACTTACGCGATACTCGAGCTTCTGAACAGGATGTGAATAAAATTATACGAGCTCTTCAAACTCAGCAACCTCAGCTCTATACAGGATTTCAAGGGATAATCGATAATTATTTTAGAACAGTTATTTCTTTTACATTAGACAATTCTTCAAATTATACAGGAAATATTAATCAAAGAACAAACTCCATTTTTAACGATTTTAGAAGAAGATATAACAAAATTTTTGTTGAACTACGCTCTTCTGGCATTCCTAATGGCATAATTAACCGTATTTTTAGAAATGTAATTGCATTCACCTTAAGATACAGCGACTCAGCACCTAGCCCTACACCAATTCCCGGCACTAATTGGAGTCAATGGGAAGATCTTGGTGGTGTACTAAACTCTGGACCAGGCGTTTCATCTTGGTCAACAAATAGACTTGATACTTTCGTAGCTGGCAGCGACAATGCTTTGTACCATAAATACTGGAATGGATCTAGCTGGAGTGACTGGGAAAGCTTAGGCGGAGTTTTAGCATCTGCCCCTGCAGCTATTTCTTGGGGACTTAATAGAATTGATGTCTTTGTAAGAGGCACAAGTAACTCCATGTATCACAAATATTGGAATGGCACTAACTGGAGTGATTGGGAAGACCTCGGTGGTATTTTCACTTCATCTCCCGCTGCCTCTTCATGGGGTAATAATAGAATTGATACTTTTGTACGTGGTACCAATAATGTGCTTTATCATAAATACTGGAATGATTCCAGTTGGAGTGATTGGGAGAGTCTCGGTGGTGTTCTTACTTCATCTCCTGCTGCTGTTTCTTGGGGCAATAGCAGAATTGATGTGTTCGCTCGAGGTCAAGGAAATCAGCTGTACCATAAGTGGTGGGATGGTTCAAATTGGAGTGATTGGGAGAACCTTGGTGGCAATATAACTTCTGCTCCTGCTGTTTCCTCTAGAACTTCTAATAGACTTGAGGTATTTGCAAGAGGAGAAAATAATCAGCTTCAAACAATAATTTGGAATGGAACTCGCTGGAGCGATTGGCAAGACATAGGAGGTATACTCACCTCCGATCCAGCTGCCGTTTCTTGGGGACCTAATAGAACTGATGTATTTGCTAGAGGCACGAATAATGCTTTATGGCATATATGGAGGGACTAGTAAAATAAAATGCTTGGTGCAGGACACTAAGCATTTTCATTACTATTTGCAGTAAAGTATAACATTTTGAAATATAGCTATTCTTTCACTGAAATTCTTGTAAGAATGTGGTTTATTAGCGGCAAATTTAATCGAATTTCCTTTTTGTAATATAAACTTTCTATTATTTATTTCCAATTCAATCTGCCCTGCTGTAACTATAACATATTCTTCTACCCCATCATTATGTGGAGGAGATATATGATTGCACCCTGGTTCTAATTCAATTGTAAATATTTCAAACCCCTTACTTGCATCAAAAGGGAATATTGGAAATAGCTTCATCATATAATTGTCTTCAATTACTGGTTTTATAACTTTCTGATCTACTACTTTTAAATCATCTTGATCCTCATCAATAAAAAATGAAAAGGATACTTTTAACCCAGTTGCAATTTTCCATAGTGTTGAGACTGTTGGGTTTGATATTCCCCTTTCAATTTGCCCAAGCATTGCTTTACTTACGCCTGTTAATTTAGATGCCTCATCCAAACTTAGTTCTCTTGTGTTCCTTATTTCCTTTAATTTATTACCAATTATAATATTCAAACTTTTCATTGCCTCACTCCTACCAGTATGTATGTTATAACATAAATACTAAATATATTGTATATTATAACATACAGGTTTATAATATATAATATACTACTTCTCATATTAACTTATAATTTTATCTTACTATAACATACGGGGGTTGAAAATGGCAAAAGCAATTATATTAGGAATATCAGCATCATTTTTTTTTGCATTTACTTTTATACTTAATCAGCAAATGAATATTTCTGGAGGCAGCTGGCTTTGGAGTTCATCTCTAAGATATATTTTTATGTTACCTATACTATTTTTTATCATGGTTATAAACAATAAATTACTGGCAGTTCTAAATGATATTATAGAAAAACCTATTCAATGGTTGATTTGGAGTACAGTAGGTTTTGGCTTCTTTTATGCACCATTAAGTTTTGCATCAGTATACGGACCATCATGGTTAGTTGCTGGAACTTGGCAAATAACAATAATTGCTGGTGCACTTATGTCTCCATTATTTTATAGGAATGTTGAAACAGAGGATGGCTTTTATAAAGTAAGAAACAAAATGCCAACAAAATCACTCTTAATGTCCTCAATAATTCTTTTGGGTATTTTTTTAATGCAGCTAGAAATATCAAAAGGCATATCAACTTCTCAAACACTTCTTGGAGTTATCCCTGTTGTTTTAGCCGCATTTTCTTATCCCCTAGGCAACCGTAAAATGATCGAGATTTGTGATAACAAGTTTACTACTTTTCAAAGAGTTTTTGGTATGACACTATGCAGTATGCCTTTTTGGTTAATAATATCTATTTGTGGTATTTTAGATGTTGGACTGCCAAGTAGCGGACAAGTGTTCCAATCTTTCATAGTTGCTATTTTCTCAGGTATTATTGCAACTATACTATTTTTCAAGGCTACTGATATGGTAAGTAATGATACTCACAAGCTATCAGTGATTGAATCAACACAATCAGGTGAAGTTATCTTTACACTTCTTGGAGGTTTGTTTATATTTCATGACAAAGTTCCAACTCTTATTAGTATTGTAGGTATCACCCTTGTTGTTACAGGTATGATTCTTAATAGTCTTATTCAAGAGTAACAAAAAATATAGAAATGTTTCATGTTAATAGGCTACAAATAGAAAGTTTAAATAAGTGAATATAATAAATGAAAACTTGTTCTCATATTAATTTGTGCATGAATTATGATAACTAAAAACGTGTGTACTAAATTTAATCTAGTACACACGTTTCTTATCTATATACATTTATTATTATATAGCTTTTTTATCTTTCATCTATATCAATATATTTTTTTCTTTTAACAACACTCTTATATGCAGGTCTAATTATTTTTCCTGAATTGACTATTTCTTCAATTCTGTGAGCGCTCCAACCTGCTATTCTTGAAATGGCAAAGATAGGAGTAAATAATTCAGGAGGAATATCTAACATTCTATATACAAAACCTGAATAAAAATCTACATTCGCACTTACGCCCTTATACATCTTTCTCACTTTTCCCACTGCTTCAGGCGCTAGTTTTTCAACCTTCTCATATAGATTATACTCATCTTCAAACCCTTTTTCCTTTGCCAATCTTGCAACATGTTCCTTAAAAATTACAGCTCTTGGATCAGAAATTGAGTAAACAGCATGACCTATGCCATAAATGAGTCCTGATCGATCAAACGCTTTCTTATTTAGCAACTTAACTAAATACTCCTCAATTTCCTTATCATCCTCCCAATTCTCTACATTTTGTTTTATATCTTCGAACATCTGTGTCACTTTAATATTTGCTCCACCATGTCTAGGTCCTTTTAAAGATCCAAGCGCCGCAGCTATAACCGAATAAGTGTCAGAACCTGAAGACGTAACAACATGTGTAACGAAAGAAGAATTATTTCCACCTCCATGTTCTGCATGGAGAACAAGAGCAAGATCTAATAAAGTTGCTTCAAGCTTTGTATATTTACTATCTGGTCTGAGCATATATAAAATATTTTCAGCTGTGCTTAGATTCTTTTGAGGACTGTGTATAAATAAACTTTTATTTCCATGATAATGTGAATGCGCCTGATAACCGTAAACTGCAATCAATGGAAAACATGCTATAAGTTTTAAACACTGCTTTAGCACATTTTCTATTGTAGTATCGTCAGCTGAATCATCTAGACTATAAAAAGCCAACACACTTCTTGCAATAGAATTCATAATATCCCTGCTCGGCATTTTTAATATCATATCACGAACAAAATCATCTGGTAAACTTCTATATTCCGCCAATAACTCTTCAAAGTCCTTAAGTTCCTCTTTATTTGGTAGATTTCCAAATAAAAGTAAATAGCACGTCTCTTCAAAACCATAACTATTAGTTTTCATAAAACCCGTGACAATATCTGAAATATCTATGCCTCTGTAAAGCAATTTTCCTGGTATTGGAACCATCTCATTTTCTTCAACAATATAAGATCTAACATCCCCAATTTCTGTGAGTCCTACAAGAACGCCTCTTCCATCTATATCCCTAAGTCCTCTTTTAACCTGATATTTTGAAAATAGTTCAGAGTCTATTATATTGCTTGTACGTGCTCTATTGGTAAGTTCTTTTAACATCTTTTCTTCAAGTTGGATAATTTTTTTCATTTTAAGCCCCTTTCAAGATAAATTTTTTACTCATTCTACTTACAATTTCAGATCTTTTTTACTATAACATTTATAAAATCAATAGTTTGATTTTAATTATTTTTAAAAATAATTAAAGATTCGTAATTTCGTATCTTAATTGCTGTAGTTTAATTTCTCATGCCTAAAAAATATATCCTTTATAATTTTAAAATTCTATTTTTTTATATGTCAACATTCTCCCCAAATGATATGATGTAAATAATATAAATGAAGTAACCATAATAATTAAGAGAAAAACTCTTAATCCTATTATAGCAAAAAATCAAAAAAAGTAAAAATTCTTTTACATATTTCCAAAAACATCATTATTTAATTAACTATTTAGCAATTTTATCAACAGATTTTTATAAATACAAAAGTGTATTTATACCGTAACTAAACTAATTCACAATATAATATGCGAAAGATATCCTATACCATCTTTCCCTAACACCTTTACTGCATATAAAAATGAAGCAGCAATCTTTAGTATATTGCTGCTTCAAAAAAATACTTCTTCATCTAAATCTTAAATCTATGAACCATCTCATTAAGATTTTCCGCAAGCTCTGCTTGGTGCTGAGCAGTTACTGCCACTTGTTCAATAGCTTTCGTTGTTTGGCTTATACTTTCTTTTATTGTTTCAGCATTTTCAGATGATTGCTGCGCCGTTCCAGCTGTATTTTGTATTGCTTCATTTATTTGATTAATGGTCACTGTTAACTCTTTAGACATAGATGCTATTTCTTTTGACATATTTGTAACAAACTCTGCATCATTATAATATTTGTTCCCCATGTCTTTCATTGATTCAAATTGAGGATCAACATTATCCCTTATAAAGTTTAATACATCTTTACTATTATCAGAAAGGTTTTTAAAAGCTTGTTGCACTTTTATAATTGTATTTTTAATATTGGTTACAGCTTCAGATGATTGCTCCGCTAATGCTCTAACCTCCTCAGCGACAACTGCAAATCCTTTTCCTTGTTCTCCTGCTCTCGCAGCTTCAATAGCCGCATTTAATGCAAGCAAATTAGTTTGCTCTGATATCTCTGCAATGGTATCCGCCATCACCTTAATATTTTCTACTATTTTACCATCTTCAATAGCTCTTAATCCTTTTTCTTTTTTCTCGTCGTATGTTCGTCTTGTTTCTTGAACAGATGATTTCCCCCTATTTTGAACTTCTGTAGCTCTTCCTTTGGATTCATTAGCATTATTACTTCCTTCAATAGCTCTGCTCGATAATATAGTAATACTTGAATTAACTTCCTCTATAGCCGCACTTATTTCTTCCGCTGACGCACTGGTTTCCTGTGCATCATTTGTAATTCTATTTATTGCTGCTTCTATATTTTCTGCTTTAATAGTAAGTTCTTCAACCGTAGCAGAAAGTTCCTGGCTTGATGCATTCATATCCTGAGATCTGCCCATTATTTCTTTTATTAATGCACTCATATCATTTTGCATCATATGAATTGAATTAGCAAGCTCTCCCATTTCATCTTTACGCTTTAGAAGCTCTTGTGAAATTAATCCTGTAAAATCCCTTTTTGATAAAACTTTTATATATTGTACTGCTGATTTTAAAGGGTTTGATATCGTCTTTGAAATGACTAATGAAAGCATAGTCCCAATAAATACTGCAATTAAGCTAATTATAATTATAATCTTTGTCGAAAAATTGAAATCATTAATATTTTGTTTATTCAAGTTTTCAGCTAAACTAGCTCTGTAAAACGCTAAATCTTTCAAATTCTTTTGAAATTGTTGAGCTATACTATCAATTGTTTTATATTTCTCTAATGCTGCATCCTGATTTCCATTCATAGCTAGTTTTATGATTTCATCTCTTTTTTCTCTATACTCTTTAAGGTTTTTTTCAAGAGTGTTAATCGTCTCCTGTTCATATTCATCATGTTTTATTTCTTTATACATTTGCCACTTTTCATCAAAAGATTTTGCTTTAGATTGGATATCCACTAATTTTGAATTTTGCTCGTTAGGATTTTTGGTATCTAAAATAATATAATATATGTCGCCTTCAATGGTTCTAGCTTGCGCTCTATTATCATTTAACCACTCAACAGGCAATAATGATTCTTGATACATTTCATTAATACTTTTACTTGCTTTTAAATTAAAATAATAGCCTGTACCTCCAAGAATAAAAAGTAGTAGAATCATTGTAGTTGAGAATAATAAAATCTTTTTCGTTACTTTTAAGTCATTTAACATTTTTACTCCCCCTTGTATACCAATAATCTTTATTGTTCCTATGTTTTTTAATTTCTAAATAAAAAAACACTTCCCCTTTTACAAATTATATAAAGACAATTACTCCAACTAAAACAAATATTAAATCGATTTCAAATTGATTCATTGTCAAGTTACCTTATATTATAGAAATATCAAACAAATTTTTTCTCATTTCTATATTTTCTTATCATCTAATATAACTAAATTTTCAGTTCAATTTTACATTTTAACAATATATATGTAATATTAACATTCAAACGCAAAAAAATCAACCTAACAATGTAAATAATACAATTCATTACCATTTTTTCTCCATTTCCTACCATTAAATTATTTCTTATACAAAAAGGTCCAATGTATTCTTATACCTTGGACCTTTTTATCATAGTGTTAGTTTATTTATACTTAATATTTAATTTCTACTATTTGATTTATTATTTTGTGCACCTCATTATAAAAACTAATTAACTTAAATAATCATCTATAGCTGTTGCCGCTTTCTTACCTGCTCCCATAGCTAAAATTACTGTCGCAGCTCCTGTAACCGCATCTCCACCAGCGTACACACCTTCTTTAGTAGTTAATCCATCTTCATTTGCCACTATGCATTTCCATTTATTTGTATCTAATCCTTCAGTTGTCGATGAAATTAGTGGGTTTGGAGATGTTCCAAGTGACATTATTACTGTATCAACGTCCATAATAAATTCTGAGTTTTCTTTAACTACAGGTTTTCTTCTTCCTGAAGCATCTGGCTCTCCAAGCTCCATTACAACACATTTCATTCCTTTAACCCATCCATTTTCGTCTACTAAGATTTCTGTTGGATTTGTTAAAACATCAAATATTACGCCTTCTTCTTTTGCATGATGTATTTCTTCTGCCCTTGCTGGAAGTTCTGCGTCACTTCTTCTGTAAACAATGTGTGATTCCGCTCCTAATCTTAAAGCAGTTCTAGCGGCATCCATAGCAACATTTCCACCACCAACTATAGCAACTTTTTTACCGGCTCTAACTGGAGTGTCATATTCTTCTTTAAATGCTTTCATTAAGTTTACTCTTGTTAAAAATTCATTAGCTGAGAATACTCCATTTGCATTTTCTCCTGGAATCCCCATAAACTTAGGGAGACCTGCACCTGACCCAATAAAGACAGCTTCAAATTTTTCTTCTTCCATTAATTGGTCTATAGTTATTGTTCTTCCGATAATAACGTTGGTTTCAATTTTTACTCCTAATTTCTTTATGTTTTCTATTTCGGCCTTCACAACATCATCTTTAGGTAATCTAAATTCTGGGATACCATATACTAATACTCCGCCTGCTTCATGTAAAGCTTCAAATATAGTTACATCGTAACCTTTTTTAGCTAAATCACCAGCACAAGTAAGTCCAGCAGGACCACTTCCAATAACAGCAACTTTCTTTCCTTTTGAAGGTTCTCTTTGTGATAAGTCTACATTATTTTTTCTTGACCAGTCAGCAGTAAACATTTCTAACTTACCGATTGCTACAGCTTCGCCTTTTATTCCAAGCACACAGTTGCCTTCACATTGGCTTTCTTGTGGACATACTCTACCACAAACTGCTGGAAGCGCACTATATTTTGCTATTTCCTTAGCAGCTCCTTCAAAATCTCCTGTTTTAGCTTTTGAGATAAATCCCGGAATGTCAATTGAGACTGGACATCCTTCAACGCATTTTGGATTTTTACAATTTAAACATCTATTAGCTTCTTTTATAGCTTGTTCCTCATTATATCCTAAACAAACTTCTTCAAAGTTTCTAGCCCTTACTTCAGGAGCTTGCTCAGTGACAGGTGTTCTTTTCATTCTTTCGTTCATATCTATTACTTATCCTCCTTACATCCACAACCACCATGGTTGTGAGTATCTCCTTCTTCACTCTTTAATACAGATCTGCCTTCTTCTGTTTTGTACATTGTTTGTCTTCTCATTGATTCATCGAAGTCAACTAAATGCCCATCGAATTCTGGTCCATCTACACATGCAAATTTAACTTGCCCGCCTACAGTTACTCTACAAGCACCGCACATTCCAGTACCATCAACCATAATAGGGTTTAAACTAACAGTTGTCTTAATGCCAAGTTCTTTTGTAAGCATTGCCATAAACTTCATCATAATCATTGGTCCAATTACAACAGCATGATCATATTTATTGCCTTGAACTTCAACCAATTCTTTTAAGCAATCTGTAACCCTACCGTTAAATCCATACGAACCATCATCAGTTGCAACATATAGGTTTCCCGCAACTTTTTTCATCTCTTCTTCTAATATCAATAATTCTTTATTTCTACTTCCAACTATAACATCGCATTTAATTCCATTTTCATGCATCCATTTTACTTGTGGATATACTGGAGCTGCTCCAACTCCACCAGCGATAAAAATGATATTTTGCTTCTTTAAATCTTCAATATTTTCATGAACAAATTCACTAGGTTGTCCTAACGGCCCAACAAAATCACAAACAAACTCTCCTTCTTCAAAAGAAGCCAGTTGTTTTGTTCCTTGTCCAACAGTTTGAAAAACTATTGCGACTGTTCCTTTTTCTTTATCGTAATCTGCTATTGTTAAAGGTATTCTTTCACCTTTTTCATCATTCTTTATAATTATAAATTGACCTGGTTTTGCTGATTTAGCAACTCTAGGTGCTTCTATATCCATTAAGAATATATTATCTGTAAGTTCTCTTTTGCTAACTATTCTATACAATCTTTGTACCCCCTATAATTTAAATAGCTAATCAGTAATTTTTCATTACTTATATTTACTATTTTTCCGTGTTATTCCTGATAATTTTCATAATAACAAAAGCTCTCTAAGGCGAGAGCCGTTGCTATAAAATAACTTTCTAACGATATCTTAATATATTAACTCAATTAAGTCCATAGGAATTTTTTAACCTTAATCCAATTAATTCTTATGCAAATTATAATTGTGACTCTTTTAAACTTAAAACTATTCCTTCAACTTTGGTTTACACTAAAAAAGCATTTGTTTTAATTCTGTGTTTATCTTTAATGATAATAAATCTATTTGACAAAACTTATTATAAGTTAACCTTAGTTCCATAATATGTGCATTCAAATAATTTTTCCATTGTTGAATCGTCTATTTCTCTTGGATTTGAACCAGTACACGCATCCAAAACTGCATTATGAGCTACGAATGAAAGATTAGCTTTGAAATCAGCTTCTTCAACTCCGTATTCTTTCATTGAATGAGGAATACATAATTTATCATTTAATTCATTTATTACTGCTATTAATGCATCAGTTAATTCTGCATCGCTATTTCCTTCCAATTTCAATGTTCTTGCTATATCAGCATATCTGTTTTCACATTTTACCCTATTATATTGAATTACATATGGTAAGAAAATTGCATTAGCACATCCATGAGGAATATGGAATACAGCTCCTACCTTATGAGCCATTGAGTGAACTATTCCAAGTAACGCATTTGAAAATGCCATTCCTGCTAAACATTGAGCTTCATGCATTAAATCTCTAGCAGTTTTATCTCCTTCGTATGATTTAACTAAATTTTCTTGAACCATTTCTATTGCCTTAATAGCTAATGGATCTGAAAAATTTGATCTAAGTGATGCAGTATATGCTTCTATAGCATGAGTTAATGCATCCATTCCAGTGTGAGCTGTTAATTTAGCAGGCATAGTTTGAGCTAGCGCTGGATCTACTATTGCTATATCTGGAGTTATGTTAAAATCAGCTAATGGATATTTAATTTTTTCTGTATAATTTGTTATTACAGAGAATGCTGTTACTTCTGTAGCTGTACCACTTGTAGATGGAATAGCTACAAATTTAGCTTTTTGTCTAAGTTCTGGTAATCCAAATGGAACAACTGCTTGCTCAAACGTAAAGTCTGGGTATTCGTAGAATATCCACATAGCTTTTGCTGCGTCAATTGGTGATCCACCACCCATAGCAACAATCCAATCAGGCTCAAAGTTTCTCATAGCTTCTGCACCCTTCATTACGGTTTCAACTGATGGATCTGGTTCTACCCCTTCAAATAATTCAACTTCCATTCCAGCTTCTTTTAGATAGTCTTCTACTTGCTTTAAAAAGCCAAACTTCTTCATTGATCCACCGCCAACAACTACAAAAGCTTTCTTTCCTTTTAAAGTCTTAAGAACTTCAAGCGATCCTTCTCCATGGTATAAATCTCTTGGTAAAGTAAAACGTGCCATAAATTTAATTCCTCCTAATATTTATCTGTCATTTTTTATTTTGACATATTTAAAAACAAGGTTATGTATAATTTCTAGGTTTTCTACAATATGTCTTTCTAACCACATGATTATAATAAGCAATATTCATGCCAACTTGTTATAATTTTATCAATCTTTCTGCAAAATCCTTCAAAATTATTCCTTATATATCAAAAAACATATAAAAAATAATCTGCATTCATTCTTAATTCCGTGCTTCCCACAGTTTTCTCTTAAATTTAAAGTATTAAATAAATTATATTCAACTTTAATCTATCCATTTACCGTCAGCTTACGACATTCTTCTATTCAACGTTTTGAAATAAAAATGTCCTAAAACATTACACATTATCATATAATTACTGTGTTATTTTAGGACAGTGTATTATTTTAGGACATTTTAATATCATATTTTTTTATTTTTAAGTACAATGTATTTCTACTTATACCTAAAGTCTTTGCAACTTTGCTCATGTTATGATTGCATAATTTTATCGCAGCTTTGATAGCTTTACTTTCTATTATCTCTAAATTAAATTCTTCTTCATTTGCGTCAAAAATTTCACTAAATCTCTTTTTAATATTTTCATTATGCATTATTTCTAGATAATTTACTTTACTTTCCTTATTCAAATCATTTATTGATTCTAGTTCATTAATTTCTTCAGAAATTCTATAATCATTTTCATCCCATAAATCAAAAGATAATTTTCCATCTAAATTCACTATATTCTCTATATAGTTTTCTAACTGCCTTATGTTTCCTGGCCAATTGTAGCTTAATAGATTACTATATAATTCTTCACTAATATCTGGAATTGGTTTATTCAATTTGAAAGATTTTATTCTAAAAAAATATTCTATAAGCTTAACTACATCGCCTTTTCTTTCTCTTAGTGGAGGCAGCTTTATCGGAATAACGCATAACCTATAATACAAATCCTCTCTAAAATTCCCTTTTTTTACTTCATTTTTAAGGTTCTTATTTGTAGCCGCTATTACTCTAATATCTATAGAAATTTCCCTACTTCCACCAAGTCTTGTTACTCTACTATTTTGAAGTACCCTGAGTAGCTTAACTTGCATATCTAATGGCATCTCTCCAATTTCATCTAAGAACAAGGTTCCACCATTTGCTATCTCAAATTTTCCGGGATTTCCTCCTTTTTTTCCTCCAGTAAAAGTGCCATCCTCATATCCAAATAATTCACTTTCAATTATATTGGCAGGTATAGCCCCACAGTTAATGGCTATGAATTTATTACTTCTTCTTAAGCTATAATTGTGCATAGCCTGAGCTAAAACTTCTTTTCCTGTCCCACTTTCTCCCTGAATCAATACTGTTGAAGGGCTATTTGAAATAATTTTACAATTTGTTATCACATTCTCTATTGCAGCACTTTCGCCAATTATATCATTAAAGGTAAAAAATGCTCCACTAACATTTTTAATATCAATCTCTTCTTTTTCATTACTCATAGTTACAACCAGTCCAACAGTAATCTCCTTATGTTTTATGCCCTTGAAAAAAAGTTTAGTTTTATAGCTACTTGTATGTTTTAATTTTACTTCCTTAATTATAGGTCTATTTCTTTTATCCGATTCTTCTATAATGTTTCCTAAATCGGGTAAAATATAATGCATCTCTTCGCCTAGTAAAGAATATTTATCTCTATTAAATATTTCAGCGCCTAACTTATTTATATTAATAATCTTGCCATCTTTGTCTATAATCATAATCCCTTTATCCACATTGTCTATAACACTTTCCATATAATTATAGGTCTGAATTAAAATATCACTAATTTTTTTCTTATCTAATTCATTTTCGATTGCTTTTACTCCAAAAACTACTAGTCCCAATGTATGTGGATGCTTCATATTACTTCTTCCTGTTAAATTCAAAGTTCCTATAATCTCACCACTGCTATTATGAATAGGTGCAGCTGAACAAGTTAATTTTTGAAAACCTTGAATATAATGCTCGTTGGCAGTTATTTGAATACACCTATCTTCTTTTATTGCAGTTCCCATTGCATTCGTTCCTATGTTCTGCTCATCCATATAGGCTCCAATATTAATATTATCCACTTCTAGTTTCCCACTATTTTCTTCTGCACCTTTTATATATAAGATACACCCATCTCTATCTGTTAATAATATAATGAATTCATTATCCATAACTGCTGAAAAAACCATATCTATATATACTTTAGATACTTCAATCAATTCCTT
Organism: Clostridium chromiireducens; assembly: GCF_003575225.1. Classification (NCBI taxonomy): domain Bacteria; kingdom Bacillati; phylum Bacillota; class Clostridia; order Eubacteriales; family Clostridiaceae; genus Clostridium; species Clostridium chromiireducens. The sequence goes on from NZ_QXDJ01000004.1 coordinate 54,505, forward strand.
ATTATCATTTAAAATCTTTTCCAACTTTGAACCAAATAGGATTTTTTTTGAGTAATTAGATTTCTTCTCAACTCCATAGCTTTCACTTCTCTTATGAGAATTTTCAATTAATATTTCTTTACTATCCATAAAGGCATCTCCATCCTTTGTAGTTATATTTATTAATTTAATCTAGACTTATTCTAGTTTTAGACATGCCTCTATTATATTGAATTGATTTTCACATATCAAGCTATGATATAAATTTATAAATATTGTTAAGACAATATTTATTTTAATATCATGCCTATATATTATCTGAAAAAATAAGTGCAAATGTTAAATCTAAATATTAGACTTAACACCTACACTTAAACATATCAAGATTAGAAATTAGGCTAAAATAGGCTTATAGTTTTTATTGAAAATTTAAATTTATTCTCTTTCAACTACTAGTGCAGTTCCTTGACCTCCACCGATACATAAAGTAGCAAGTCCTTTCTTCGCATCTCTCTTTTTCATTGCATGTAACAAAGTTACTAAAATACGTGCGCCAGATGCCCCTATAGGATGTCCAAGTGCTATAGCTCCTCCATTTACATTGACTTTATTCATATCCAAATTTAGATCTTTAGATATCGCTATACTTTGAGAAGCATATGCTTCATTGGCTTCAATCAAATCTAATTCTTCAGCTTTTAAATTAATTTTATCTAGTGCAGCTTTTGTTGCACAAAATGCTCCATACCCCATTATTGCTGGATCTAATCCTGCTGATCCATATGAAGTAATTTTAGCAAGAGGTTTTATTCCGAGTGCATTAGCCTTTTCTTCACTCATTATTACCAATGCTGCTGCTCCATCATTTAATCCAGATGCATTTCCTGCCGTTACAGTACCATTTTCTTTAAATATAGGTTTAAGTTTTTTTAAGGCTTCTATAGTATTACCGAATCGAGGAAATTCATCCTGATCAAATACTATTTCTCCTTTTTTAGTTTTGATTACTACAGGAACTATCTCCTCCCTGAATTCCCCATTCTTTATGGCATTTTCAGCTTTTTGTTGTGATAAGAGCGAAAATTCATCTTGCTCCTCTCTTGTTACATTCCATTTTTCAGCAACATTTTCTGCTGTAACTCCCATATGATAATCATTGAAAGCATCCCACAAACCATCTTTTATCATTTCATCAACTAATTCTCCATGACCCATTCTTTGTCCCCATCTTGCATTATTAAGTAAAAATGGTGCACTAGACATGTTTTCCATTCCACCTACTACAATGGCATCAGCATCTCCTGCTTTTATAATTTGAGCAGCTAAACTAATAGATCTTAAGCCAGATCCACAAACCTTGTTAATTGTAAACGCTGGTATTTCTACAGGTAATCCAGCTTTTACAGCAGCTTGTCTTGCTGGATTTTGTCCTAAACCTGCTTGAAGAACATTTCCGAAAATCACTTCATTAATATCTTCTGGATTTATATTGGCCCTCTTAACAGCCTCTTTTATTACTATAGCTCCTAAATCTACAGCTGGTACATCCTTTAAAGTCTTACCATATGCTCCTATTGCTGTTCTTACTGCACTTACTATTACTACATCTCTCATTTTCTATTCCTCCTATAATTTAACATATTTTTGTTATTTTCTAATAAATATTAATAGACCAGTTTGTTTATTTTGATTTTAAAAAAATATATCCAAAATTTAAATTAGATTTATCTAATTACTTCTACATGCTGGGCATAGTTTTAAACAATTAAAACAATAATATTGTGTTGTATATGCAGTGGCTTGATAATAAGGAAAGAATTCCATCGTCATTGCTTTCCTTTCTTCCTTACTAGCCTCAACATATTTATCTAAAAATGATAAGTATGATACAAAAGAAAACGGCTGCGAAACTGTCATACATTTTCTCACATCGGTTTTACCATCTTCATCTAAAGCCTTTGCTGGACAACTTTTAACACAAATATTACAATTATTACAAAATCTATTTTCTATTTTATCGTCTGGCTCAATCTCTAAATTAGTGACTATTGCAGTGAAAGTAACTCTTGTTCCAAACTTAGGATGTATAACAAGATTGTGTCTTCCAAAAGTTCCTAACCCTGCTGCCACTGCAGCATGCCTAAGGGATACTGCTGAGGTTCCTCCCCTAGGAAATGATTCAGGTATGGAAAGAATCTGTGCATTAAATTCATCCTCTAAATAATGACATATCTTATAAGCATCAGATCTCATTACCTCTTTCTTATCCAATCTTCCATTCATAGCCAGTTGAGGATCGCTACTCTCACAAGTCGTCAATTCTTTATAAGCTATTACTATTATTGATTTTGCTCTAGGAAAAAAAGATTCTATTTTAGGTGTATTGGGACTTAAATATTCAGATACTGATGCAAATCCCACATCATCTACGCCTCTGCTTTTAATATAATTTCTTATTTGTTCTTTCATGCTTTCACCTCCTTAAAATTTTCATATATATCTATTAAATCCCTTAACATCATTTTTAATACTTCTACATCTTTGCCTATTCTATAATACAGTAAATATCCTTCATATATAGCAAAAGCACGATTTGATAAAACATCTATCTTGTCCTCTGGTATATCTGAAATTTTAAGAACTGAAGCGAAGATATCTATTAATTTTTTCATGGACTTATAATAACTTTCTGAAATATCTGGTTCAGAAAAAGCTATCTCTAATCCTAGCACTGCAAATGGACAGCCATAATGTTTTTTATTTTCTGCACCCTGGATCATCTGTCCTATTAAATCTGTTACAAATTCTACCCAAGTTTTTCCCTTTGACGTATTTAATATCCAACCCCCAATTTTACTTTCATAATAAGCTGAAACATTAATAGCTAAGTCTTTTTTGCTTGCAAAGTGAAAATAAAATGATCCTTTAGGTAATCCTGTACCTGCTAAAATATCATTAATTCCAGTTGCATTATATCCTTTTTGCAAAAACAACTCCGCAGCACATTCAATTAATCTTATTTTGGACTGCTCTCCTTTTGTTGTCTTAATCATTTTATCACCTCAAATAGATTGTTAAATCCTTAACTTAATAATAGACCACTTTGTCTATTTTGTCAATTGATTTTATTATTATATTATAAATAATTAAATTAAGAACAAATAGAGGTTATAGTATGTTTACTTTATTAAACATACTATAACCTCTATAAATCTCTTAATACCACACTATATTTATTGATTAATATCTATTTTATCTAGTCTTATATATCTGAAAATTAATTTATTCGCATTTGAAATATCATAATATAAAGATACATTATCTTATAGAAATTGAATTTCTATATCTACAATTTCACTTTTACTGCCAATACGTATAGGCGGCCCCCAAGTTCTTGCTCCACTTGAAACTATAATTTGGAAGTTACCTATCTTTAAATATCCATAATCCTTTTTAAAAACTCTTTTTGTAATCAAATTAAATGGAAAGAACTGCCCTTTATGCGTATGACCAGATAACTGTAAATCAACTCCTGCCTTGATAGGCTCTTCTAAATTAGAGGGTTGATGATCTAGTACGATTGTAGGCAGGTTTTTATCAATCCCAGCCATTATCTCAAGTAAATCTTTGCGTTTTGCTCCATTGATTCTTTCATAAAACTTATCCTCACGTCCTATTATGTAAAAGCTTTTATCAATATTGATAACACTATCCCTTAATATATTAATTCCGGCTTTTTCGAAATTATCAATTCTATTTGTAGAATCACCGTTATGATCATAATCATGATTTCCTAGTGATGCATAAATTCCATATTTGCTTTTGACATTTTTAAAATGATTTTGCATGCTATCAAAATCATATATAGCCATATCTCGGTTAGCATCAATAATATCTCCTGCAAATAATACAATGTCAGGTTTTATTCCATTAATCTTTTCAACTAGTTTTTTCATCCCCTTATCTTTTAAATCACTTAGATGAATATCAGATAAAAGAACAATATGCACTCTTTTTAAAGAACCTGCTTGTTTTTCTATATTTAGCTTATATGACGTAACTCTTAAATTCTTAGCATTTATAGTCCCATATACAAGTAAAATCGATACTGTAATTAAAACTAATAGCCCTATTCTAAAAGAATCATTTCCTTTACTTAAAATCTGCAATGGCATTAAGTGAAACCATACTCCTAGCATGTTAATTAAATTTAATGAAGTAATACAAATCGTAAAATAAGTTAAAGCAGCCAGCCAATAGGAAGCCAATAAATATATTCTATGTTGTAAGAACTTTGGTAAATAGTGATTCAATATAACTCCAACAAAACTAAACAAAACAATTATAAATAAAATACTCCAGTATACTTCAATATTCATAAATGACATTACATACCCCATGTTATCCCAAAACCATGAGCCTATATAATAATTCAAACTGAAATATAATAACAAAATGATGCTGATTATCATGTAAAACATATCTTCCCTCTTTCATCCATTGTGTATAATATAAAAGTTAAAATCTCACTTTTTTATCTATTCTTTTATATCATCTATAATGATTTCAAGTAATTCTTCTTTATCTCTAATATCATCTTTTATAATTCTGCCTGCTTGTTTCATTTTTATTTTCTCAAAGTATTTTCTTACTAATCTTCCGTTACCAAAATTTTTATCTTTATTATTATATTGAATTTCAAACTCAGATACTAGTTCTTGTTTAGCTTCTTCTGTAAGAACGTAACTTTCTCTTATACATAGTCCTTCAAAGATTTCCATTAGTTCACCGGCATCGTAATCTGAAAACTCTACTACTAATTTTATTCTGCTTTCCATGCCTGGATTTAAATTCACTAAATCTTTCATTTCTTTTGTATATCCAGCCATTATTACAACTAACTTATCTCTATTATCTTCCATTTCTTTAATTAATGTAGCTATAGCTTCTTTTCCAAAATCATTCCCACCACTACCATTTAGGCTGTAAGCTTCATCAATAAACAATATTCCACCATAAGCTTCTTTGATTTTATTTAAAGTTTTTGGGGCAGTCTGCCCAACATATTCTCCAACTAAATCTGCTCTAGTCACCTCAATCATATGACCTTTTTTTAGCACACCTATAGTTTTTAATATTTTTCCTAGAATTCTTGCTACTGTAGTTTTTCCAGTCCCCGGATTTCCTGTAAATATCATATTTAATGAAATATCTTCAGACTCTATGCCTAGTTCCTTTTTTCTATGTTGTAATTCTAATGTATTTATTATGCCTTTTACAATATTTTTAACCTCACTTAGTCCAACTAAACTATCCAATTCTTCTTGCAATTCTTTCATCTTATCTCGTGCATTAAATTCCAAATTCACCCCAAAATCTTCAGAAGATAAAGTTAATAATTCTTCTTTAGTAACTTCGCTATCCCCGATTCTATAAGCCTTTTCTCTTATAGCTGATTCCAGGATATTTCTCGCTACTCTAGCATTAGCGAAATTTTCATCAACCTTTTCTATTTTTATTTTCTCTAAAAAGGCTCTTTCTCCATCTTTATTTAGCTGATAGTAATTTTCATTTGCCATACTTTTAGCAATTTCAACTAATTCATGATCTTTATAATCTTCAAATTCAATCTCTAAATTAATCCTGCTTTTTAATCCAGGATTTAGTTTCATTAAATTTCTCATTTCCTTTGTGTATCCTGCTAGAATCACTGTGAACTTATCTCTTTTATCCTCCATTTCCTTAATTAAAACTTCTATTGCTTCAGCTCCATAATCGTTGCTTCCTTCTCCACCCTTTGCTAGAGAATACGCCTCGTCGATGAATAAGATACCACCCATTGCATTATCGATCGCTTTTTTTGTGAGTTTTGCGGTTTCACCTATAAAACGACCTACAATTGAACTTCTATCAACTTCTACCAATTGCCCTTTTTCCAAGATTCCCAGATAATAAAAAATATCTGTAATCAATCTCGCCACTGTCGTCTTTCCAGTTCCTGGATTACCCAAAAATAAAAAATGATAACTTTGGCTGATATTCTTCTCTATTCCCAAAACATTTGCTCTATTATTCTCATACTTTATGAGTTGCACTATTCTTTTTATTTCTGTTTTAACGTTATTTAATCCTATTAAAGCTTCAAGCTTATCTAAAGCCTCTTCCAAAGAAGCTGAATTTCTATCTCCATTTTCTTTTGATTTCTCCTTATGCGTAAAATTATTTTGATTAACTATTTGTTTATTTGAAATATCTTCATTTTTCTTTGAATATTCTTCTTTTACTTTTTCCATTTTATCTTCGCTGGAACTTACTAAATCTTCATTTTTCAGTCCCAAATCCATGATATTATCAATCGAGGATTTTATCTTGTTCTCATTTATCTTAAACTCTTCATTTAGATTTAAATTATCGGAATTCTCTTTATCTTGTCTAAGTTCTAATTCTTGGTTCATTCTGGCTTTACTTAACATTACTTTTTCATATATCTTAGAAACATACATTGTTGCCTTTTGAGCAATATAGGAATCAGTGTTTTCAATTATACTCCTCTTGCATTCTTTTAAACATTCAAAATAGTTCCCATTTATGTATAAAAATTTAATTATATCAAAATCAAGATCATCATCATTACCTAATCTTCTAGCTTTTCTTAATATCTCCAAAGTTACGATTTCATCTTCACCTTTTGCAATATAGCATTTACTTAACAATCTTGTTGCTTTGAAATTTTTATCATCTATACCTACAGCTAAAGCAGCATATTGCAATGCTTCGTCATAATTGTTTCTGTAAAGTTCAATTTTTCCAAGAGTAATAATAGCATCTAAATTGTAATGGTCTAATTCATATGCTTTTTTAGAATAATTATAAGCGCTTTCAAAATCATTTATCTGAAAAAAACAACAGCCAATAAGCCCTAAGTACTTGTTGTTATTCTCATCGTAATAAATTGCTGTTTTTAAACAATCAGTTGCTTTTAAGTATTCCTTGCAATAATAATAAGTTAACGCTAAAAGATAGTGCAACCCTGGATGATCACCGAAACACTTTATAGCTTCTGAGAGTATTGTAGTGGATTTATTATAAAAACGATTATTATTATATTGTTGTATCTCACTTTGAAATCTATGAAATTGCATTTTATCATGTAAATCAGTGTAGTCCATATTTCCTCCTCTCAAAGCACATAAAGTTCTCAATATCTTATCTTTTCATATTTATATATATTCTTACTTTAAATTCTCTCATCTCCAAAATTATATCATAAGTCCAATTTTTTTCATATTACAACCTTTACATTCACAATTATTTAATTGTGAAATTATATAACCTTAAAAAGCCATAGAAAGGATTTTCTCCTTACTATGACCTTATTGCATTTTGCATATATTTACCTAGCTAAATGGATTTAAGAAAATAACTACAGCATTTGTGGCAAGCTCACCAATTTAGTATTAAAGGTCCTTGGTCTACTATTTTCCCAATCCCTTTCCATTATCCATTAATTATTTCAGCTTTAAGTAAACTGCTCTTAAAAAGTATAATTTGTTTATTCTCACTATTTAAACTCACAGATATTTCATCATCTTTTAACCATTCATACAACCTATTCATATCTTTACTACTAATTTGTATAGTCTCATGTAAAGAATCTACACTAAATTTCATAATTTTATCACTGGATATAAATTCAATTGCTATTTGTCTAGACATATTTTTATTCATAATTTACACTCATCACAATCCCTTGTACACATTGTAAAGCAGCAATTTTAATAAAAGATTATAAACTCAAACTTTTTTTGTTTCACCCCTAACATATCTTCTTAAGATTCATAATTCCATAAAATGTTTACTATGAAACTAATCTATTTATATTATAGTCTCATACTACATATGCATTATATTATAGTAAAATATTTTCTTATAATTCACCTTCTTTTTTAGAATTATTTAGACTTTTTTACTCCTAAATAATATCTTAATTATTAATTTGATTTAAAGTTGAAATTAAACATTATTAATTTGAATATAAATAATAATTATTATGTCATTATACAATAATAATTGTATTACGATTTTCTTTGCTAAATAATTCTTCATACATTATAATTTATCTATAAAAATCTGTAAATTTTAGCAAAAGGGGTGTTATTGTGGGATATATAGAAATATTAAGACTTAAGCAGAAGATATTCTTCAGAAAAACTTTGCTTAACTGCTTACTGCTTTTTTTTATTCCCAAAAATAAATTTATTATTTCATTATCGAAAAATTTGGACAAATATATTACTCTTTACCAAAGGCATTTAAATTATCAATATTATTTACAAAATAATAAAATATAATTCATTCAGATACATACAATAATACAATCAATTGTAATAATTTAGTTCGAAATTTTATATGAATTAAATAATAAAAAATACAGTCTGGTTTGACTGCATTTTCTATTAAATATGATTTAATGATTACAATTACAATAATTTTGTTATTATATCCCAAAACTCTACTCTATAAGGATTTTACATACCATACATCACATGCATAATGTTCAGTCTCTAATATAGGTTTATCGAGCTGAACAAATCCATTCTTCTGATAAAATTTATTCGCAGCGACCATGTTATTAAATGTTTCAAGATAACATTTATCATAATATTTTTTTGCAAAATCCAATGATATTTTCAATAATTCCTTTGCTATTCCAGTCCCTCTTGCCTCTTTTAGGGCATACATCTTCTGTAACTCACATATATTCTTAGTATTTTCTAATGGACCAATACCACATCCACCGATAATTTTATTGTCTTTTTCAACAACCCAATATTTTGACTTTTGATCTTGATAAACTTGATAAAAACAGCCTAAATTTGGATCAGACCAAGCGCATCCTGGTTTATTTGCACCAAATTCTATTAAACAAGTTCTTATTAGAGTTTCTACTTCTTTATTATCTTTTTCTTCTATTTCTCTTATTAACATAAATAAGTACCCCCGTAATTACGCTAAAAAATATCTTTCAACTCTTATAGCATACTTTGCATTTAATGATTGAATACACATAATAATTAAACTTTCTTTATTTTATCGCCAATATGATTAGTGTCATTTAATGATAGTATTGATGGCATCAATTCATCATTAAAGTTTATTGTATTTATGCATGTATTTCCAAGCAAAATTTTATGATACATTGTCATATCCCATTCAAATATTCCAATAAGCCCAGCTTTAATAATTCCACCATGCGCAACAATTATTATCTTCTTACCTTTATGTTTTGAAACAATATCAAGGATACACTTTGATGCTCTATTCGCAGCATTTCTAATACTTAAATCTCCACCTGAGATATAACTTTCTACTTTATCTGTTCTCCAAGCCTTAAATATTTCAGGATATTTTTCACTTATCTCATGTATCGTCAGCCCCTCCCATTCACCAAAATTTATTTCTCGTATTTCTGGAGCTGTTATGACCTCTTTATCCGTATCAGATGCTATTATATTTGCTGTTTTTAGTGCTCTACTAAGAGGGCTTGTATATATATAGTCAAAATTACCATTAAGACGTTTTTTCAATAATTCCGCCTGTTTAATTCCTTCTTCTGATAAATCAATATCAGTACATCCCTGAAATCTACCTTGTGTATTCCACTCTGTTTCACCATGCCTGATAAGTAATAATGTTGTCTTCATGTCTTTCCTCTTTCTACATCGATATTTTATTAAATAAATCAGTGCTGTATTTTTGAATATCTAATAGATTTAATATATTATATTTTTCTTTAACACTTATAACGTATTCTGAAATTAAACTTTTATCTATTATTATCCCAAAATCTTCTTCGTCTAAATCTGTAGAACATGTATTTTTTGTTCTAGATAATATCCAAGGTGCTTCATTTTGAGTCATTTGTTTTATAATTTTCCCACTATAACAACCATAAAACTTTATTACACTTTCTACAATATTTCTTTCAAAATCATCCAAAGTTAATTTGTCATTACTTAAAATCCCGCGATGAACCTCTTTATAACCAAATATTCTATATCTTTCACGTATACTTGCATAAACAGGCCCATCAATTGCAGCTTTACAATCCTCTTCAAAAATAAAAGTATTTGTAAACATGTAATAAAAACTCTGTACAAAGTATAATAATTTTTGTAGAGTTAAATCTGTAAAGTCCTCACCTCTAATTAAAATATATTTTATTACAGCCTCCATCTTCACTTCAATAATTTCTGCATTTAATAAATTTCTAACTGTCTGCCTACTTTTACTGTAACTAATTACATCTAATTTATCTCTGTTTGTTTGTAATACTATTGAATAATAATCTATGCTTTCATATATTTTTTTAAGCACATTGGAATGATCTTTTAGAGGCATATCTCCATTCAAATATCTTTTTAACGTATAACTCTTCCATCCTAGTAATAACGATAATTCCTCATTACTTATAGAATATTTAGTTAAGATATTCTTAATTTCCATAATACTAATAATATTATGTCTTATTTTATATTTTTCATATAATACATTCAAATTGTGATCGCAGATATCAGAAACAAAAATTTCGTTGCCACATGCTTCGCAAATAGCCTCTTTAGCCTCAAAACTTATTTCTTCATTATTCAAAACAGAAGTTTTTTTATTTCTTTGTAATTTATACTCTTTATTGCTCATACAACGTTCACAGTATGCTAAATTCTTCATATATATATCCCTCCTTTAAAGGTTGGAACTAATAATTCTATTTAAAAAGATATGTACTAGGTTTATTTCTCTTATGCATCGACACTATAATTCTATATTCTTCTAAATCGCTATGTATTATATTAAATTTCAAATATATATCAACCAATTCTTTAATTCCTTCAATATTATATAATTCTTCCTGAGAACAAAAGACATATAAATTATTTTGTTCTATACCCTCTTTCATATTTTGAAGTCCATAACAGAAATTTGTATACTTTAAATTGAATAATATATGGATACGTTTATTTTCGTTTATGTTATATTCCTGAATAAATTGAATATTTTCAAACTTGTTATCTTCAAAAGATATTGTATATCTACCTTCTAAAGCACAATCTCTTATAATTTCCACTAGATTTTTGATTTGATTCTCCGAGTAATCTTTTAATAACATTTTTTCACCACCTTAGCAAAATATAGATTATATTTTACATAACAAAAGCGTATCATCTAAAAGTATGTGTGTCAATAAAAGCTAAAAACAAGAACTTTGTTTATACTTAACGTAAAAAATAAGGGATAATAAAGATTCTTCTCCATTATCCCCTGTACATTATCATTTAAATTTCTTTATTTTCCGAGCAATTTTATTCTGCTTCGTTCATAATTCCTAGTTTATCGAAAATCATGAAACAAATACTTATTAACATTGCTACAATTGTAGCTAATCCCATTCCTTTTAGCTCGATAGTTCCTAGCGTTAGTTTTATACCACTTAATCCTACTATAAATACTACTGATGTAAGTATTAAATTTCTTGATTTAGCGAAATCAACTTTTTCTTCAATAAAAGTTCTTAAACCAGATGTTGCTATTGTTCCAAATAATAAGAAGCTAATACCTCCTATTACTGGAGTAGGAATTGTACTTATAAGTGCTGACATCTTTCCTGAAAATCCTAAAACTATAGATATTAATCCTGCTCCTACAATTACATATACACTATATACTTTAGTTAGTGCTAGAACACCAATATTTTCACCGTAAGTTGTTGTTGGCACAGAACCAAACATTCCTGAAATAATTGTTGATAATCCGTCACCTAATAAAGATCTGTGAAGTCCAGGATCTTTTGCTAGGTCCCTACCTACAATACTGCTTGTAACTTTTAAATGCCCAACATGTTCAGCTACTACAACAAAAGTTGCCGGTAGTATTGTTAATATTGCATTCATATTAAAATGAGCAACCTTTATGTTTGGTAATACAAAGAAGTTTGCATTATTTACAGTACCAAAATCTACTAGTCCCATACAAAATGCTGTAATATATCCTACAATTACCCCAATAAGTATTGGTATAACTTTTAAGAATCCTTTTAATAATACATTACATAAAATCACTGTACCCAACGTTACCATTGAAACTATTACCCATGTTACATTTAAAGTAGGTGAATTACTTAATCCTACTGGAAATCCTGCTTGATCAGCAGCATTACTAGCAAGTTCTAAACCTATAATTGTTATTATTGATCCCATAGCTGCTGGTGGGAATAATTTATTTATCCATCCCATTCCAGTATATCCTACAATAATTGCTATTACTGAAAACGCTATTCCAACAAATACAAATCCACCTTGTATAGTTTGGAAATCATAACCTTGGCTATATAAAAGTAAAACTGGCGAAATAAATGCGAAACTTGATCCTAGATAAGCTGGAATCCTCTTTTTAGTGATAAATGCATATAGTAATGTACCAATACCATTAAAAAATAGGACTGTAGTTGGATCAATTTTGAAAATAAGTGGCACTAAGACTGAAGCACCAAACATTGCGAATAAATGCTGGATACTTAATGGAATTGCCTTCTTTAAAGATAATTTCTCTGTTACGTCTACAAAATCTTTTTCATTTTTAATATTATTATTTGTCATATGTTCCCCCTTCTTAGTTTCTCTGAACTAAATTAAAAGTATGCTTTACAAAATGTAACACAAATATATGTATTTTGTCAATAACATTATAATATTTTCAGTTAATTATTTAAAAATTTCACAAATGTGAATTCATTAATTTACTTTTAAATGCCACAATGGTTTTGTAATCACTTTCAAGTATTGCCTTAATAATCTCTCTCATCTGCATTTCGCATTTTATTTTCTCCTTTGTTACATATCTATAATTCTTAATTCGCAACTTCTTTTTTTAATCTAACACTATTTTTATTATTTTTGTAATTCTCGGCAATAAAAAAACATCTTTTGTATATCAGTCTTAAAACCGAAGTACAAAAGATGTTTATCTAATAATTCAATTTAATCTTTATAGGTATAAAACGTTGAAATCCATAGTGATTTTTATAGATATTATTGCCATGACATTTCGCACAAAGAATCCTATTAAGACACTTTATTCTTAAGTCTTAATTTATCAGCTATAATCGCGATAAATTCACTATTTGTTGGCTTGCCTTTATCATTATGAACTGTATATCCAAATAATCTGTTTATAGCCTCTATTTGGCCTCTACCCCATGCAACTTCTATTGCATGTCTTATTGCTCTTTCAACTCTTGAAGCTGTTGTATTGTACTTCTTAGCTATTGAAGGATATAACTCTTTAGTTACTGCTGATAATAATTCCATATCGTTAACAACCATAGTTATTGCTTCTCTTAAATACATGTACCCTTTAATATGCGCAGGTACTCCAACTTCATGTATGATACTAGTAATTTCTGTTTCTAAATCTATAGGTGTCTTTGTTTTTGTTTCATTTGAAGAAATAATTGATGATTGATATGAAGTTCTAATACTTGTTTCTTGAAGTGTAGAAGAATTAAACATTTCTCTTATTCTTTTTGTAAATACTTCCATATCAAAAGGTTTTACAGTATAATAATCTGCTCCTAGTGTTATAGCCTGTTGAGTAATTTTATCCTGCCCAACTGCTGATAATATTATTATTCTTGGAACTTTCTCTAATTGCATTGTATTTAATTTTTCAAGTACACCTAACCCATCTAGATGAGGCATGATAATATCAAGAATTACCAAATCCGGTTTTCTTTCTACAATCAGCTCTAATGCCTCTCTCCCATCTTTTGCAATTCCTGTAACAATTATATCTCTCTGATTTAATAAATAATCATTTAAGATGCTACAAAATTCCTTATTATCGTCAGCAATAAGTACAGATATTTTTGAATCTTCCATATCTTTTTCTCTCCTTTTGTCCATTCTAAAATTATGTTTAACTTTTTATTTTATTTACCCATATAACCTTTCTTATTGAATAATGTCACTCTAAAATTTTTATAACATAAGGTTATTTCAACAAATTTTTGTAAGATTTCTTTTTATTATAGGGGTATGTACCTTTCTTATTGAATATCCATTAATATATTTAATCTTCGGTAAATATTTAATAGGTTTTATTGTTTTAATGTATTTATCTTCCACTATTTGTAAATTATACACTTTTTTTCTCAGAAAGTAAATAGTTTATATTAAAATACTTTTAGGTATTTTTATAAATAAACTTGTAACTATATATTTCCTTAATTCTCAATTATTTAGATAATATATATTTATTATATAATTATATTACTTTTTCTACAATGTATATTTATTATAGTAATAAAATTATACCAAATTTATTTAATTATGCTGAAAATTCCTAGACAAATCTATTTATTCTACTATTTTTCTTCAACAACACTTTTTAATGAAATTTTGATTATTTTAAATTCTGACTGTTACTATCATAAAATAATAAAATTAGGTGAAGCATTCTGCTTCACCTAATTTTATTATTTTATTATTCCTGCATCTTGCAGCATCCATTCAATATATATACCATACCCTGTATCTGGCTTATTTATAAGCACATGTGTTATAGCTCCTATAATCTTTCCATTTTGTATTATGGGACTTCCACTCATTCCTTGGACTATTCCTCCAGTTTTCTCTAGTAAGCGTGGATCAGTAATTTTAATTACCATACTTTTTGAACCTGCATTAGATTGATTTAATAATTTTTCAATTTCAATATCATATTCTTGAGGTCCAGTTTCATCAATTGTTGTTATTATTTTTGCTTTTCCTGTAGTTATTTCATCCCTAAATCCTACTTTAAGCGGTTTTATTTTTTTGTTTAGTGCTTCAGTATTTTTAATTTCTCCAAATATTCCACTTTGCGTGTTCTTATCGATGCTTCCAGTTGGATTTTCTTCATTTAAGAAAATTCCTTTTAATTCACCCGGTGAACCTCTTTCACCTTTTCTTACACTTATTATTGAAGATTCTAAAACATCTCCTTTTTTGATTAAGAAAGGTTCATTTGTATCACAATCTGTAATTGGGTGGCCTAACGCACCAAACTTTTTCGTTTTGGCATCAAAAAACGTCATTGTTCCTACTCCTGCTGTGGAATCTCTTATCCATAAACCGATTTTATAATCTTTATTATTTTCTTTTTTTAAATGTATTATTTTTGATAGATTTTCTCCATTTCTTAATATATCGACTTTTATATCTTCCTTATCACATTCCTTAATAGTTTTTAGTAAGTCAAGAGAATTTTCCATTTCTTCATCATTTATCTTTAAAATGACATCTCCAATTTCTAATCCTCCAACTTTACCAGGACTTTCTTCTTTTTTATTGTCAATCTCTATATCAGAATATCCTACAATCAGTACACCTTCACTATTTACTCTTACACCTATTGGATTTCCACCTGGATAAAGTTCTAATTCTTTTATTTTTTGAACTTGTAAAGATTTCAGTGGTATCATTCCTAAAAACTTTATTTCATACTCATCATCATTTTCACCAGATTTATTTATTGTATTTCCTATAGGTGCAATCGATAATACTGTTTTTTCATCTTTAGTGTAGATTTTATTTGGCAATTTCCTTATACTTATTGTGGTCATTAAAATTAGAATCAGGATTGGAGTCATAATTAAACTAGTTGTGCATAAAAGTTTTTTCTTCATATTTCTCTCCTCCTTCTACTTACTAATATTAATTTCCCCACTGCACTCAAGTCTTATCCTATAGGAACGTTGTTATTGTAGACAAAAAATTTAGCATCTACTAAATTTTAAGTATATATATTTTCATTTCTTTTACATCTTTTATTAAAAAATTCGAAAGCAATTTAAACAAAAAAATAAAACCACGCAATCGCATGGTTTTATTTTTACCAATTTTTATTTTGATATGTATTTATTTTTTAATTTCTAATTTTTTTGCTTCACTTAATCTTATCATTTCTTTGACATTATTTAATGTTGCCTCAGTAACATCATCACCTGCTAACATTTTACTTATCTCCAATTCTTTTTCTTCTTTTAATAATATTTTTATTTTAGTAAATGTCTTATTGTCCATTACTCTTTTCATTACAAAATAATGATAATCTGATAGAACTGCTATCTGTGGCAAATGTGTTATACATAAAATCTGATGTGTTTTAGATAACTGGTACATTTTTTCTCCTACTCTTTGCGCAACTGCTCCACTAATTCCTGTATCTATTTCATCAAAAATTAGTGTAGGAATTTCATCTTTTTCTGCAAAGACACATTTTAATGCTAACATTATTCTAGACAACTCGCCGCCAGATAACACCTTTTCTAATGGCATCAACGGTTCTCCTGGATTTGTTGATATTAAAAAACTTACATCATCAAATCCTCTTTCATTAAACTCTCCTTGTATCACGCTTATTTCCATTCTTGATTTTTCTAAGCCTACAAACGCAAGTTCTCTTAATATTTTTTCTTCAAGAAGCTTACTTTTATCTAATCTAAGATCATGAATAACTAAAGCAACTTCCTTCATTTTAGATAAGATTACCCTTTCCTTTTCCTTAAGGGCTTCTATTATCTTTTCTGAATTTACTATCTCATCATATTCCTTTTTTATTTTTTCATGATATTGTAAAATTTCCGGAATGGTCGGTGCATACTTTTTCTTATAAGTATTAATCTCATAAATTCTAGCATTTACTTTATCTAAAGCATCCTGATCATAAACTACATCTTCAGCCATATCTCTAATTTCATGGCTAGCTTCCTCAATAATATAAAATGCCTCTTCAATAGCCTCCTTATTCTTCTTAATTTTCTCAAAGTGGCTTTCTACATTTGATAGTTCTTGAATTACCTTTGAAATTGAGTCAATTACACTAAATTCTTCATTTCCATTTAAAATCCCAAATGATATAGCTAAACTATTATTTATTTTTTCAGCATTTGCTAAAATATTATACTCTTCTTTTAATGTTTCTTCTTCATTCTCTTTAAGTTTAGATTTTTCAATATCTTCAATTTGAAATTTTAAATAGTCAAGTAATTTCTCTCTATCTGTATTTCCAGAAATCCTTTTTATTTCTTCTTTAACATCAAATAGTTCTTCCCTCAAATTACTGAATTTATTTAAAGGATCTATTATTTCATTACCTATAAAGCCGTCCAAATATAATATATGAGTATTTCTTTGTAACAGATCCTGATTTTGATGTTGTCCATGAATGTCCAAAAGTCTTGCTCTAATCTTTCTTAACTGTGATGTAATTAAGCTTTTTCCGTTAACTTTGATTAAATTCTTTCCACTTATGTGACTTTCTCTAGAAATAATTAATATATCATCATTCTCAATATCTAGTTCTTCTAAAACAGTTAACACTTTTGAATTTTCTATTGAAAATAACGCTTCTACATAAGTTTTATCTTCACCAGTTCGTATTAAATTTTTGGAAAATTTACCACCAAGAACAAAGTCTATTGCATCAATCATAATAGACTTTCCAGCTCCCGTTTCTCCAGATAATATATTAAATCCTTCACTAAAATTAATTGTCAGTTCCTCTATTAAGGCAAAATTTTTAATATTTAATTGAATCAGCATTTCATCCCACCCTTAAATTTATGATGACATTCTTTTTCTTATCTTATCTACTAAATCCTCAGCACTTTCAATACTTCTAACTAAAATAAAAATTGTATTATCTCCAGCTACAGTACCTGCAATATCTGCACTTTCCAGATTATCAATAGCCTCAGCTGTAATTGGCGCTGAGCCAGTTATGGTTTTTATGACAACCATTTTATCTACATTTTCTACAGAAAGTACAGTATTTGCCAAAATGTTACTTAATCTATCTATGATGTTTTTTTGTTCCCCTGTTGACACTACATATTTAGACTTACCATTACCTGACTGCATCTTAATTAATTTCAAATTCTTTATATCTCTTGATACAGTAGCTTGTGTTACATCAAAACCTTCTTTTTTCAATACATCTGCTAATTCCTCTTGAGTTTCTATTTCTCTTGAACCTATGATTTCCAATATTTTTGTATGCCTTTTTGATTTCAAAGTTTCTCACCATCACATTCTTTAGAATTATTTAAAATCTTACTTCTTAATACTTTAAAATAATCATAATCATCAAAAACAAGTAATTTTACATTCTTTTTATTTTTGCTTAATTTCACTGAGGTTTCGTGATCAATTTTTATTGCTTTTTGGCCATCCACAGTTAAATATATTTTTTCTTCTTCATGATCTGCATATATTTCAATCAGACTATCACCCTTTAATACAATAGTTTGCATGCTTTTTGTGTGCGGACATATTGGTGTTATAGTTATTAGCTCCAAATCTGGATATATAAATGGACCTCCTGCCGAAAATGAATATGCTGTAGATCCAGTTGGTGTAGCTATTATTAGTCCATCACCTTTAAACGTCGAATATATTTTGCCATCTACGAATATCGTAAATTTAACCATCCTTGATAATGTTCCTCTAGCTAGTACTACATCATTCAACGCTTTTAGTTCTTCGTTATTTGTTGGTGATTCAACTTTACAATTAAGCATCATTCGATCAACAATTTTGTATTTGCCACCTTTTAATTTTTTCAATGCAATATCAATATCTGATATATCAACACTTGATAAAAAACCTAAATTGCCTATGTTTATTCCTAAAATAGGTGAATTAAAACTTTTATTTAGCGATCTAGCTATTCCTAAAAGAGTACCATCTCCGCCAAGAACAACAAGTAAATCAATACCACTCAAGTCCTGTTTTTCTATATCAAAAGAATTAAAAACTGCTACATCATTAACATTAAATTCTTCTCTAAATTTTTTAACAACCATATTTAATATTTTATCATCTTTGTCTTTTGACGGATTAATTGCAATCCCAATATTATTCATAGCTCCTCCAAAGAAGTTAAATTTCTACGTGTGATTCTTCTACTACTATATCTATATCTTCTAATCTAAAATCACTTTCTTTATTCTTATCTTTCGTAAAATAGACCAAATATTCCCTATTCCCCTCTGGTCCTTTAATTGGGGAATAACCTACTCCCAAAATATTTAATTCTTGTTGAATTAGAAAATTAACAATATCATGAACTACTTCTTTATGAGTACTTATTTCTCTTACAACACCTTTTTTACCAACCTTTTCACGACCTGCTTCAAATTGAGGTTTTATAAGTGCTACAACTTCACCGCTGCCTTTTAATAGATTCAAAGTTGCTGGCATTATCTTTTTTAATGATATAAAAGACACATCTATTGAAGCAAAATCCAAAGGCTCTCCTATATCCTCCAATTTAACATACCTAATGTTTGTTCTTTCCATGCAAACTACTCGATCATCAGTCCTTAACTTCCATGCAAACTGTCCATAACCAACATCTACAGAAAAAACTTTAGCAGCTCCATTTTGAAGCATACAGTCAGTAAAACCACCTGTAGATGCTCCTATATCCATACAAACTTTATTTTCTAATGAAATATCATATGAGTTCATAGCTTTTTCTAATTTAAGTCCGCCTCTACTAACATACTTAAGAGTTTCTCCTCTATATTCTATATCAGCACTAAAACTTACTTTTTCACCTGCTTTATCTACTTTTTGGCCATCAACATAAACTTTCCCCTCCATTATACATGCTTTCGCTTTTTCCCTAGAAGTAATTATGCCCTTTTCAACTAAAAGTAAATCAAGTCTTTCCTTTTTTTCTGCCATTTGTTTCTCCTTTTAATCATAAAGCTTTATAACAGCCTTACTTATGTTTTCGCAATCTAATTTGTATTCTTTATATAAAACATCTACATTTCCTTGAGGAATAAATTCATCATTATAACCAAGTGACCTAACAGTTCCTTTATAATCAATATCACTTAAGTAATTTTTTATTGCCGAACCTAATCCACCTTTTAAGATATTATCTTCTATTGTTAAAATATTATATCCTTCTTTTTTAATTTTTTCTAGTAAATCTTTATCAATTGGTTTGATGAATGTTGCATTTACTATTGTTGGATTTAATCCCTTTTCATATAATATATCCTTTGCAAGCATTGCGTGTTGAACCATTTTGCCAGTTGAAATAATACATACTTTAGAGCCTTCACTCAAGATCTCCCATTTACCTTCTACTACTTCTTTGATTGGAGAAAGTGTATTTATTATGTTTCCACCACGTGGATATCTAATAGCTACTGGTGCATTCCTATTTAACGCCCATTTTAACAATACTTCGACCTCTTCTAAGCACTTTGGAGTCACAATATGTATATTGGGAATCATTGATAAATATGATAAGTCATTAATACCTTGATGTGTTTCACCGTCTTCCCCAACTATTCCTGCTCTATCTATTGCAAACACAACTGGAAGATTTTGAATGCAAACATCGTGAAGTACTTGATCAAACGCCCTTTGTAAGAAAGTTGAATATACAGCAAAAACAGGCTTTAATCCATTGCTAGCCATTCCTGCCGCTAAAGTTACAGCATGCTCTTCTGCTATACCTACATCAAAAAATCTATCTTTATACTTTTGTGAAAAACATCTAAGTCCTGTTCCTTCTGGCATTGCCGCAGTAATAGCTACTATTTTTTCGTCTTCCGCCCCAAGGTTTGTTAATGCTTTACCAAACGCTTTTGAGTAACTATTTTGAGGAGATACGTTTAATTCCCCACTTTCTAGATCAAACTTACCAACTGCATGATACTTACTAGGACTTTCCTCGGCTAAAGCATAACCTTTTCCTTTTTGAGTTAGAACATGTATTATTACTGGTCCACTAACTTCTTTAGCTTTTATAAAAACTTCAGTCATTACATTTATATCATGGCCATCAATTGGACCAATATATTTCACTCCCATATTTTCAAAAAGCATTGAGGGTACTACTAATTGCTTTATGCTATCTTTAACTCTAGATATTTTTCCTGCTATATTTTTTCCTAAATCTGAATTTTCTAAGGATGCGTGAATATCAGTTTTTAGCTTATTATATCGAGGTGCTATTCTGAGTTTATTTAAATACCTAGAAAGACCTCCTACATTTCGTGAAATTGACATTTGGTTATCATTTAGAATTATGATTAAATTTGTTTTTCTAAATCCTACATCATTTAAAGCCTCAAGGGCCATTCCTCCTGTTAGGGCACCATCACCTATTACAGAAATTACACTATATTTTTCTTTATTCAAATCTCTCGCTCTTGCAATCCCTAAAGCTGCTGAAATAGATGTACTACTATGTCCTGTATCAAAATAATCATATTTACTTTCATTTCTCTTAGGAAATCCACTGAGTCCATTATGCTGTCTAAGTTTTTTGAACCCATCTTTTCTCCCAGTTAAAATCTTATAAATATAACTTTGATGACCTACATCCCAAACAATTTTATCTTCATCAAAGTTAAAAGCCTTAAATAAACTTAATGTTAATTCTACCACACCTAAGTTGGACGCTAAATGTCCTCCTGTTTTAGAAACACTATCTATTAAGAATTCTCTAATTTCATCACTTAAAACTTTAAAATCATTTTCATTAAGCTTTTTTAAATCTTCTGGGAAGTTTAATTTATCTAACAACTTCATAATAATCAGTCCCTTTATTAATTTTCTCTATTTAAAAGAGTATATGTCAATTCAACCAAGCATTCAGCATTAACGCTTAAGTTTTTGAGTATATTTATACAGTCTTCCGTTAATGATTTACATAGTTCGATACACTTTTCTAACCCAAAAACTGATATGAAATTTGTTTTATTACGTTCTTCATCAGCATGTGTATTTTTGCCTAACACATTTTTATCTCCAACAACATCCAAAATATCATCTTTAATTTGGAATACCATCCCTAATTTACTTCCATATTCCTCTAACGATCTTAAATCCTTTGCAGGTGCATTAGCTAAAATACCTCCCGCAAGAATTGATGCTTTAATAAGCTCACCAGTTTTTTTTGAATGCATGTATTCTAATTGATCTTTTGATATTTCTTCACCTTCTGATATTATGTCAACAACTTGACCTCCTATCATCCCTTCAGCTCCAGCCGCGACAGCTATTTCATAAGCTGCTCTTAGTGAATTTCCACTATTACCCAATGCATAATTCATCATAAGTATCATGGCTTCATTTAGTAATGCATCTCCTGCGAGAACGGCAATATTTTCTTTAAATTTAACATGATTTGTGGGCTGACCTCTTCTTAAATCATCATTATCCATGCAAGGCAGGTCATCATGAATTAAAGAGTATGTATGTATCATTTCGATAGCAGCCGCCATAGGCATTATCTTTTTATAGTCTTCCTTATATATATAATAAGTTAAAGCTAATAATATGGGACGAATCCTTTTCCCTCCGATATTTAAGCTATAACTACATGAATCATATATGATTTTATTGTATGTTCCTTTATTCTTAAAATAATTTTCTAAATATTCATTAATTTCTTTTTTTAGATTATCTATCTTCATTATTTTCACTAAACTCCACTTCATTCTCTTCCTTGATTATCGAAATTTTTGCTTCATATGAATTGAGAACTTTGTAAATTTTATTTATAAGTTTAACTCCATCTTCATAAGATTTCATTGATTCTTCCAAATTCAAATCATCTGTCTCTAAATTACTAAGTATATCTTGAAGTTTAGTTAACATTTCCTCATAACTTTCTTTTTTAGCCATATCTTAAACTCCTTGTTTTAAATAAATTGAAAAATGTTAATTAATTTCTTTACATCATATTCAATAAGATACTAAATTGTCATATAATTATTAAATAAAAATAATTACTCAATTTAAATTAAATCATTAATCTTAATTTAAATCTTTTTTTCACTTAATATCATTTGATGGTATAAAATCACCTTTCACTTTCCCATCCTTAAGAATAATATTTAAATTCACTGTTTCTTTCAATTGTTCCTTCGATGTAATTATATTTTTTTCATCATCCTCTATTATAGCATATCCTTTAGAAATAACTTTAATTGGATTATGGGCAAGAAGTAAATTATTTAGACTTTCAATTTTATTTTTTTCTCTAATCATTTTTGTTTTAATCACATAATTTAATCTTACATGAAGTTTATCTAATTCCAAGTATGAATTAGATATTTTAGTTATTGGAGAATGAATTTTTAAAAGCCTTTCAGCTCCCAGCAATTCCCTTTTATATCTATTAAAATTATCATTTATCTTTTTATCTAAAATTCTTGATGCATCATAAAGCCTCTTCCTTATATCTTCGCTTAATGGAACTGCAATTTCTGCACCTTGAGATGGAGTTGCAGCTCTAATATCTGCAACAAAGTCACAAATTGTAAAATCTATTTCATGTCCCACTGCAGAAATTATAGGTATTTTCGAATTAAAAATAACTTTTGCTAATTCCTCTTCATTGAAATTCCATAATTCTTCGATAGATCCACCACCTCTACCTACAATTATTACATCTACTGACTTTTGCTTATTAAAATAATTAATTCCATTTATTATTTCTTTGTATGCACCTATTCCTTGAACTTTTGCTGGATAGAGCACCAGATCAACGAGACTGCTTCTTCTAGTTGCAACATTGATAATATCTCTAATAGCTGCACCTGTTGGAGATGTAACTATTCCTATTCTTTCAGGATTCTTCGGCAATGTTTTTTTATGATCCTCATCAAAATATCCCGCTTTAGACAACTTCTCTTTAAGCTTTTCAAATTTAATAAATAATTCTCCTAATCCTTCTTTTCTTATTTCATCACAATAAAGTTGGAAACTCCCAGTTGCAGGATATATAGATGCTCTTCCTTTGATGATTATTTCCATTCCTTCTTCAAGAGAAAAGTCCAACAAGACTGCATTACTTTTAAACATCACACAATTTATTCTTCCATTATTATCTTTCAGTGTGAAATAAATATGACCACTGCTGTGATATTTTAAATTAGAAATCTCCCCTTTTACAGAGAGATTACTTAAAATAAAATCATTGTCTAACATTCTTTTGATATAGTTTGTAACTTCGGATACCGTTAAAGTTTTAATATTCATTTTCCTTTAAAGCCTCACATGCATTCTTTATTAAAAGTGTTGTTGTTAGTGCTCCTACTCCACCAGGAACAGGGGTTAATAACTTGCATTTTTCAATTACTTTATCAAAATCTACATCTCCAGTTATTTTCCCTTCAAAAGATGATGTTCCAACGTCTATTACTATGGTATTTTCGTTAACATAAGATTCATCAATAAATTTAGGTTTACCAATAGCTACAACTAAAATATCTGCACCTTTACAAACTTCTTTAAGATTCTTAGTTTTTGAATGACATATTGTAACCGTCGCATTTTCATTTAATAAAAGTTGCGCTACAGGTTTCCCAACTATATTACTTCTTCCAAGAACCACCACATTCTTACCCACAATATCTATATTTAAACTTTTAATTAATGTTACCACAGAATTTGGGGTGCATGGTAAAAATTTAGGTTCCCCCATATATAACTTTCCTTGACTTTCAAATGTAAGACAATCAATATCTTTATTAGGAGATATTTCCCTAATTATTTTCTTTTCATTAAATTTTACTGGAAGGGGTAATTGAAGAATAATTCCTTGCACACCATCATCTTCATTTAGTTTATGAATCTCAGATATCACATCTATATCATCACATACCTCAGGTAAAGTTACTTTAACAAATTCAACTCCAAGAGAATTAGCTACTTTTTCCTGACTATTCATATAATAAATAGAACCACCATCATTACCAACTAAAATTGATGCTATTTTAGGTATTTTAAGTTTTTTTTCTTTTCTATCATCAACAAAACTTTTTATATCTTCTTTTACTTTTAATGCCACTTCTTTACCGTTTATAATTTGCCCCATTTTAAACACCTGCCATAAATTAATTTTCTTTAATCTTATCTAATACTCCGTTTATAAACGCTACGCTTTTTTCATCTGAATATCTTCTAGTAATTTCTAACGCTTCGTTAATTGCAACTCCTCTAGGAACAGATTCATCATATAATAATTCATATGTAGCTAATCTCAATATGCTTAAATTAACTTTAGATATTCTTTCTATCTTCCAATTATGTAAATTACTCTCAATTATTTTATCAATTTCTTCTTTATGATTATCAAACCCTATTAAGGCTTGTTTTACATATGTCAAATCTATTTCTTTTATATCACCTTCATAATTTTCCACAAATGACTCTATTGCCTCTTCAATTGTATCCTTACTTAAAGTTATGCCAAATAATAACTCCATAGTTTTTTCCCTTGATAATTTTCTATTCATATAGTCCTCCTAAATATGTATCATAGTTAATTATGTACATTTATAATTATACACATTTTTGTTTTGTTTTAAACCTTAGTATTATTAAAGTATAAATCTATTTGCTTATATTCACATAGAAACACCCTCTGAAAGTTTCAGAGGGTGAAAATCAAACTAGATAGATTCACTTTCTTCCTTTTTAGGCAAATATACATTTTGAACATAAATGTTAACTGCTTCAACATATAATCCTGTCATAGCTTCAACGGTTTTCTTAACATTATCTTGCACCTGTGCTACTACATCCATTATTTTTTTTCCATATTCAACGGATACATTCATATCTATAATTGCTCTATCTTCTTCTAGTGTTACTTTACTAGCTTTAGCAGTACTTTTCTTACCTTTAAATATATTTGTTAAGTTGCTAGCAACTCCCATTTGACCATCTAAAATTCCATCAATTTCTTGAGCAGCAATACCAGCAATAACACTTACTACTTCATCTGAAATTTTAACTACTCCAATATTGTCTTCTCTTATTAAATCTTCCATGTTACTTTAACCTCCTAGGTTTTGTAATAACAAAACATGCTAATCTTGTGTTTATTATATCAAATATAATTTAACATTACAAATATAATATGGCTTTTATGTTATTTTTCCACTTGTATTATTACATCTTTTATTTTTGATACATTTTGAACTATTTCTTGAATAGCTACAGTTTCACTTTCTTGTAAACTATTTTGTGACTTAACAATTACTGTTGCCTTATTTCCTTGTAACATACATAAAGCATCTTCATATCCTTTATTTTTAATACTTAGTTCTATTCTGCCTTCATTATCTTTCGCAATTGTTTTTTGAGTTAATTCTTTTGTAGCTTCATCCTTCTTTTCCTTTGATATATTTGCATCTGAAATGATTGAATTTAAAGTTTGAATTGTTACTGAATCTTGTTGCTCTCTTTCACTTCTAGATTGATAGAAATAATTTTGTTGATTTAATGCCTCAGTATCTTGTTCGTTTTTATCTGCTGATAAGACTTGACTTAAATCTGTTGGATCATTTAATCCCCCATTGTTAAGTTTTGCTGCTAGCATCCCTACACATAATATTAATGCTAATAATGTAAATATAATCCCACATTGTTTCTTTGTCATAATAATCTTCCTCCCATTCTTTATCTATAAAATTATATGCTACTTACTCATGCTATATACATTAACCTTATCTAAACTTAAGTTATATAATTTAGATACCGCTTGTTCAATTTCATATTTTATTTTGCTATTTTCAGCTCCTTCTGCAAGTATTATTACTCCAATAACTTTAGGCCTATATGTCTTTAATATAAATGGTTCATTATTACCATCTGTAGTCGACATAACAATTTTGGATGTATCTGTATCTTGATTATTTATTCTTTTTCCTCCTTCATTATCGGTTTCTTCTGTGGTTGATTTCTGAGTATTCTTATCATATGCTGGAACCTTTTCTTCTCCATTTTCAAAAGACATCATTACTTCAACGTCACCAACTCCATTCATTTTTTTCAATATATTTTTTAAATCCGTCTTTTGTTTTTCTTCATAATCCTTTGCCTCTACCTGATTGACAGTTGTAGCCTTATCCACATTTTCTTGACTAGTTGTAGTTTGTGATAGCTTAGTACTGACTAAACTTTTACCGCTGCTTGGTGATAAAACATTCATGGCAAGTAGAATAAATGCTAAAACCAAGCATACAGCCATTAAATTCTTTAATGGTTTTTGACCTAATATTTTATTGAGCTCGTTTTTTAGCTTATCTTTATCCATAATTTATACCTCCTATTCATCTAATTGATACACTTCGATTTTTTCCTTTGGAATATCTAACTCATTACTTAAGTAATCTTTTACTTCAATGTACTCTTCATCATCTTCATTCATATTTACATTAACATCTTTGTTTATTACTATCTTTTTTATCTTTTTGACCCTACTGTCGTTTACACCTATCTTTAGCTTTTTAACATTTAAAGTTACGTCAGTAAAATTAATATCACAATCAACTTCACTTTTAAAATTCATATCTTTAAATTTGCTTTTGAGTAAATTATCACAATTTTTATTGAAATTATTTATAAATGCTTTTTTTCTGTTATCACCCATATTTTGATTATTATTAATTTCATCTGAGTTATTTACTTCAAGATTATTCTCATTTTTTGAAAATACCTCCTCATATTTTTTAATGCTTTCTAAAACTGATTTATCTCCATTGGATACAAATTGTAGTATTGGATTTAAAATTACAGTTATTAGTATTAATCCTAGGACAAATCTAATATATTTTTTCATTTTATTACTGGGCGATATAAGCTCCACCGCACTTATAAAGATAAGAACAGTCACTAATGTTGTAACAATACTTTTTAGATTTTCTATAAACATAATTTTTTTATCCTCCAACTATAAACCTTCCAGAAGATGCCATTATACCAATTAATATAAAAAACATTAAAGTCACAGTTAAAACACATGACATAATAAGTACCATAGAAGTTCCAGCCGCCTCTAATGATTTAGTTATTCTTGGGTCGCTTATCGGTTCAACTATTGCTGCGGATAATTTATATATGAAAGTAATTAATACAAGCTTAATAAGCGGATGAATGAGTATCAATATTATTACAACCAATCCTATAGAGCTTATTGCATTTTTTATTATTAATGAATATCCTGCAACAGATGCAATTGCATCTGAAAAGGCTTTTCCAACTATAGGAATAAAATTATCCACTGCAAATTTTGCTGTCTTTAGTGTGACTGCATCTATAGTTGTCGATGTAATCCCACGAATAGTTAAAAGACCTATAAAAATTGTAACTATTATCCCTTGAAACCATATGGTAACTTGTTTAAACAACTTACACAAATTAGTTATTTTATGTTGAGACGATATATTGTTTGCAAATTCTAGAACAAATCCCATTAGTATCATTGGAATTATAATATTTGAATATAGCTTTGGTATAAACACAACTGCTCCAAGAACAATTGGATCTAATGTAGTAGCCTGTGTAATTCCCCCAGCAAGAGTAATCATAGTTACTAATACCGGCAAAAGAGCGCTCATAAAATCCGAAATGTTTGCTATTACATCTTTCGCAACCGAAATTGATATTATGAAACTCTTTGATAATACTATTATTATTAAAGCATAACAGGCGTAAAAGGCGACTTGGGATATACTCTCATCTGAAAATGCATCTTGAAGATTTTTCAAAAGTGAACATATTATTGCTATTGTAACTATAGACACCACAAGTTTTAAAACACTTTTTACCTCTTTAAATATCATGCTTATTACTGCATTTAAAAGAGCATCAATTGAAAGATTTCCCTTTCCCTCTTTTAGATATGCTTTAATATATTCAACTGGATCTAATTTATCCATTAACTCCACATCGGTTTTCATTTTACTAATATATTCATATAAAGAATCTATTTCTTTTTTAGCACTCCCACCTAATTCATCTATACTTAATTTATCTTCCGTATGTTGATCCCTTGATTCATTATTAATATTTATTTTTCCAATTGCTCCCTCATTATTTTTATCTTGATTCTCTATTGCATAAACCTTATCAAATAATAAGTTTCTACAACTTGGAACTATAGTAATTAATAAATTAAATACTAGACTCATTGTTAATACTAAAGTAACTCTTTTTATCATCTTCATACTAAACACCTACATTATTTGCAATATTGAATTTAATACTGCCATAAGTATTGGAATAGCTAGCACTAAAATCATTATTTTGCCTGATAGATCAATTTGCGCTGCCAAGCTATCGGCATTCGCATCCTTACATAAAGCACTTGAGAAAGATGCTATATAAGCAATTGCTAGAATTTTTAATACTATTCCAATGTAAATTGTATCAATATTTGCTCTCTCTGTAATATCTCTAATAAAATCAATCACTTCTTTTAATGGCTCTATCATAATTAATAGGATTAAAGTTCCTGCAGCTAAACCTATAAACGTAGGCAGACTTGAATTAAGATGGCGAAATATCAAAATCAAGAATAATGCAATGAAGGCCAATCCTACAATTTTAATTATTAACATAACTAAAGCACCTACATTATAAACATTGTTTTCACAGTACTAAATAAATCTCCAATAATCGAAACTATCATAAGAAGAATTATTACTACTCCTGCAATATTAGTGATAGCAGCTATTTCACCTTTCCCACTGCTTGTTAATACCTTGTCTAATACCACTAGAAGTATGCCAGCTCCACCAATTTTAAAAAGAATACTTATATCATGCATTCATCTTCCTCCAATCTATAAAAATACTATTTACATTCTTAAATTGTTTTCCATAACTAAATTAAAAAAATTATTATCATAGTTCCAAGGCATATTCCAAGATACCTATAAAGCTTTATATTTTTTTTAGCATTATCATCTGCATCATTTAAATTCATCTTTATCCCTTCAATTGCTAAAAAAAATATTTTTTCTTGTCCATAAACCCCTGACTCTCCAAGAGATTTAAAAAAATCTCCAATAATCTTTTTATCATCATCACATAAATAAAATTCATTTCGTAATACTTCAAATTCCTCTATAGCTCCTTCGTATACACTTTCAACATCACCTTTAGTAAGCCTATCACTTATTGCACTAATAAATTTATTCAAAGGTTCACTAACCTTGCAAGAAAGATTTCCTAATGCTTCTGGAAGCGGTGTCGTTCCATACACAATTTCATTTTCAAGAATTGTTAACGCTTTTAAAATCTCTTTAAGTTGATTTTGCCTTTTTCTAAACGTTTCTCCATATGCAAAGCCCAAATAAGTGCTTACAAGAAATATTAAAATTCCAAATATCAACTTAAGCACATATATTCACCTCCTTTTAGGCTATACACATTTTCTATAGTTCCAACACCATTTCTACTGCTTAAAATTATCACTCTTTCTAGAATATAATTATCAAGCAAATCACAAAAAACTTTTCTTTTGTATAGATCCTCAATTGTAAATCCATGAATCGTTGTTATTATATTAACTCCAGAATTAAAAGCCATCATGAGAGCTTCTATATCTCCTTTAGTTGCAATTTCATCACAAATTAAAACCTCTGGTGATAGACTTCTAATTGCCATGATAAGACCTTCCCTTTTTAAACAATTATCCAATACATCTGTTCTTATACCTAAATCACTCTGAGGAATACCAAAGTAACATGCTCCTATTTCACTTCTTTCATCAACTACAACTACTTTTTTCCCATATACCCCCAATGATGAGATTCCATTAGAAATATTTCTGGCGATATCTCTTAAAATTGTCGTTTTCCCACACTTAGGTGGTGAAATAATTATTGTGTTATATATTCTATGATTTGATGTTATATATTTCATAACTTTATCTGAACATCCTATAATTTCTCTACATATTCGTATGTTTACAGATGATATGTTTCGTATAGTCTTTACCTCTCCTTTTTCCATAACACATTCACCTGCTATTCCTATTCTATGTCCACCTTTTATAGTTATGAAGCCTTGACGAATATCTTCTTCATAAGCATATAATGAGTAATTTGATATCTTTTGCATTACACTTTTCATATCTTCTTTGGTTGGAATATAATTTATAATACTTTCTCCACTCTTTGAATAAACTAAAATTGGCTTTCCAACCTTTATTCTAAGTTCATAAATTTGTTCTTTATAAAGTCTATCCTTAAGTATATTGCTTATTTTAAGTGGAAAGATCCCTATGATCTCTTCTTCATCTTTCAAAACTCTCACTGCCTCCTCTATCGTTCTCTTATTTAATTAATATTTATCATGTAGCTGAAATATTACTGATAATTATAAAAATATGTAAAATAAAAAAGACTATCTTAAATTTAATTTAGGATAGTCTTTTTAAAAAATTAGTTATTCACAGCACTATATGTTAGGCTGATTATTGATTATATACTCAGGAGATAAACTTTTTCTATTATTTTCAAACTACAAATAACCTATTCACAATATTTTTATAAATAAATAATAAATTATTTTTCCTTAATGTTCTTATGACAATATGGACATGGAATTTCATCATTATTGCTTAGTGTAGATTGCTCAATAAAAATTGGTTTACTACAATGAGAGCAATTTATCTCGGTATATTCATCTTCCATGTCATTTAATTCATCAATAGATAATTCTTCAAATAATTCATCTTGAATATTAGTTAAATCATCATCCATAAATCTAATATTTTCTTCAATTGTTTCTTGATTTATAGTTAATTCCTCTATCTTTTGATTCATAATTTCTAATACAGCGAACACATTACTAAAACATTCTTTATATTCGCCACTTTCTATTTTAGATAAATTATTCTTTAGATTTTCAATCTCTTTTCTAAGCTCTTCCATATCTCTTCACTTCCTTTTCTTTCTTTAAAAAATTATTGAATTTAAATATAAATAAAGTTGCTAAGCTTTATGCTTAGCAACCTATGTATTGTCCTAAACTCTTTCCATATAATCGCCAGTTCTAGTGTCTACTCTTATAACGTCACCTTCATTAACAAACATAGGAACATTTACTATTGCACCTGTTTCAAGTGTAGCTGGCTTCATTGCATTAGTTGTAGTATTTCCTTTAACACCTGGTTCAGATTCTGTGATTAATAATTCAACAAAGTTTGGAGCCTCTACTGAGAAAGCATCTCCTTTGAAGAATTTAATTGTTGCAAACATGTTTTCTTTTAAGAACTTTATTGCATCTTCAACTTTTTCATAATTTAAAGGAATTTGCTCATATGTTTCTTGATCCATGAAGTAATATAACTCTCCATCTGAATAAAGATATTGCATTTCCTTTCTTTCAATTACTGCTTCTTGTAATTTTGTAGTTGGGTTAAATGTTGTATCTGTAACTCCACCTGAAATTACATTTCTAAGTTTAGTTCTAACGAATGCTGCACCTTTTCCTGGTTTAACATGTAAAAATTCTACTACTGTAAATACTTGTCCATCCGATTCAAAAGTTGTTCCTTTTCTTATATCTCCTGCTGTTATCATTAAATATCCCTCCAAATTTATAAAAATAATTACACCGTAACTTATCTTCAAACATTAAGCAATTTCACTTAATCGTTGACATAACACTCATATTTTATCAAAAGACTATAATAATTGCAATTATTTCTGATTACTTTCCAGTAAATTTTATATTTTTCTTATGTATTATATGCTTTCTTTAGCACTAATTTCTAGTACAATATTGCATTTATCTTCTTTCTTACTTATCTCATAGTCACTAATATCATAATTTCTTAATTTTGATATATCATTCAATAACTCTTCTTTATTGCCACTTATTTTTATTTTTAAATACCATACGTTATCTCGTTTATTTGCAGCGATAATATCCTTTTCTTCTATACAACTTAATTCTTCATAAAGTTCATTTAAAGCCTTATGTTTTTGAGTATTATCTAGTGTATTATATACTTTAATATTCTTCTCATTTTTCTTTATATTTATGCAATAAATTTGTACAAAAACTACAGCACCCAAAATAAATGCTACAATATTTTTTAATATTTTACTCATCAAGGCTTACTCCTAGCTTATATCTGTTATCGCTATTTAAGTTTATATCATTAATTCTAATCAGTTTATTAGAGCTTAATTTATTAATTTCATCAAAATTATCAACTAATATTTCCCCTTCATTCATTGTTATATATGCTTCTTTAATGTCACTCTCAATCACACACTCTATCCACGTATTAATATTATCTATACTAGTTATTTTCTGTTTTATATTTTTAGTCTCAACTATATTTGCGTTATTTTTTTTGTGAATATTCATCATACTTTCTGAAGTAAAAGGAAAAAAACATAAATTTATAATTGTTAATATAGCTATCATATTTCTTTCATTTCTATTTATACTTAATTCATTTACTTTATAAAAATCCTCAGGAATAAAATCTTTGTTTTTCAAATATTTTTTCATTTATCAATTCCTTTATATTTATTTTAAATGGATTTATTTTATTTTCAGAAGATATAATATTTACTGATTCTTCATCTACATACATATCCCCATATTCATTACAAATCAGTATTTTATCTAAAACCAAGCTTTGCGTTATCTCTACGAACCCATAATTGAATAAACCTTCTTTAAATGAAATATAATAATACACTTCATTATATTTCATCAAAATCTTAGCAGTGAAATTCTTATTTTTTAAAATACTAACCAAAATTTCCTTTATTAAAAATTGAATAGGTTTTATTTCAATATTTTTTGCACCTTCCACTAATTTACCAATTCTTTTAGCACCTCGTATAGAATATATAGAAATGACCTTATTCTTCTTAGTCAGCATATAGTCGTATAATAGATCACCATTCTGTGGAAAATCACTAGCAATTTTTAAAATTATGAAATCGTATATTTTACGTTTCCTAATTTTATAAATAAACTGCTTCACACAAAGCTCCTCCTCAAGTACTATTATTTTGATATTATTTTTTATAATACATTTAATTTCATTAATTTTATCAAAATTATACTCCTCTCCCTCCAATATAAATGAATTTCTTTTAATAAGAACTATAGATTTTTTCATTCAAAACTTTCCCCTCGAAGCGAAATATATTTATATAATCACCACATTTGATAACTTTATTCATTACTATCTTGAAAGCTATATGTTGGAATTAATATTGCTGTATCATTCTCAAAATTATATATAATCTCTCTTGTTCTAATAACATTGTTTAAATTCTTTGTGATTAGAAATAATTTATTATTACTTTTATAGTATTTTAGTGTACTGTTATCAATTTTTCTTTCAAAATCTTCCGAAAATAATTCTATGCTGTTACTTTCTCCATCAATGGAATCTTTCACATTTTCTTTTATTTCCCTATTTATATTTTTCATGTAATTGAAAAGAATTTCTTCTTCACTCTTACTTATATCGTAAATATCTTTATCGAATGAGTATAAATTACATAACTCAACATTATTTCGTATCATATTATACATAAAACTTCCTAGAAGGCTCATTAACGATAAAATTACTATAGCACTAATCAAAACGGTGCCTTCCTTTTTTATATGCATCTAATGAATTCCTTCCCATCTTTATCATATATTCTAAAATATATTAAATTTCCCTTTTTCCTTATTTCAAGTCTATCAATATCTTCTAGCATGGTATTTATTGTTTGAGTAACATTATTTCTTGTATATTTAACAAGAATCTTACCATCATAAGACTTAATAGTTTTATCTAAATTATTAGATTTATTATCATTTGAAAATGTAACATAATTTTTATCTACAATTATTTTTTGAAGCCCACCTTCTGAAATAATGTTATCAAGGTTTATAAAAAAATTTTGATAGTTATTGTACTTAATAGTCAATTGAGTTATTTCTATATAATTCTTATACATTGATACAAATATATCAATTCCTTCAAGTAAAATTACAGTTGTCAAAAAAATATATACTAAAGATTCTATAATAGTGAATGCTTTCGTTTTTCTATTTTTATTATTATCTTTGTATTTCATCCATCCACCAACTTTTAGTAAATTCTTTCTCAATGCTTGTTTCAATCTCATCGTTTCTAATATTAGCAACTATTTTTAATTTTAGACCAATTTCCTCATCACTAACTTTACTTATCCAAATCTCCTCTCCATTTTCGAGATTTTCTACATTACTACTAAGTAACTTTGTCGAAAAATCTCTATTATACCTAAATCCTATTTGTCCATTCTCTAACATTTTCTCTATTTCCTCAGATGATATATTATATTTAAATTCATTTATTAAATTAGCTACGGCTCTATTCGCTTCTTCACAAAGAATCCTCTCTTTTAAAATCTTGGAGTTTTGCATACAAGCACTAACAATAAATGTTGTAGTTAATGATAAAATCATGATTGAAGCTATAGCTTCAACAATTATACTGCCTTGTTTCTTCATCAAATCGCACCATTCTTAATAACAATAAAATCAACTCCGACACCAATTGTTATATCTTGTCTATCACCATTCTTATCTTTAATTTTTATTGTACAACCTTTGGATATCTTACCTTCAGGAGTAACCAGCACACTAATATCCTCACTAATTATCTGAATACCTTCAGGTAGATTAATAATCTTTTCTATTGCATCCCATCCTTCGATAAAGCGAATTTCATTTTTATTTGCTTTTATAGTAACTTTACCATACTTATTTTTTTCTCTACAAATAGCTTTTCCATATGACAGTAAATTTTGTATTTCATAAGTATACTCTGTGTAATTTATACCAAGATATAAATTACTACTCCATTTACTTAATGATATTCCTATACCAAATAATATAATTAAAATAAATATACATATTATTGTTTCTAACAAAGTAAAGCCTCTTTTTTTCATTATCTAATTCCACTTTTCAAGCTACCAAATAACGGTAAAATAAAATCTGCAAGAAAAAATGCAATAAAACTAGCCATTATTATTACAAAGGTAGGACTAATAAGTCTTAGGTATTTTTTTATTTGTTCATTCAAATTATATTCTAAATTATTTGATAATTCCTTAAATCCTTCTTCAATTGTTCCGCTCTCCTCCCTTAATCTCACTATCGCTATAGTATATTTAGAAAAAATACCTGTTTTCTCTAACGATTCTGTTAATGTACTCCCTCCCAAAATGCATGTATTAATTTCTTTTATTTTACTTTTTAAAAAATTGATATTTATACTTTTCTCACAATACTCAAGTGAATATGAAATATTTATTCCTGTACTTGTTATTATAGAGAAAAGTAGGATCATGATATATTCAAAAACTAATTTTACAATCTTTATTTTAATAAATTTCTCTGCATTTAATTGTTTTAAAAAACACTTTAAGAAAATAATTATTGCTATTATCCAAGAGATTGCTGATATTGATATAAATATCAAATTGCTTTTTACTATATTATAAATACCATATACAAATTTGCAGTTTGCTGGCAATTCAATATTCATCGATTTATATATCTCGCAAAAGTTTGGAACAATTATACTTATCAGAAATATTCCAAGAACTATCATTGATAAGAGAATGAATAGTGGGTAAGCACTTGCATTCCTAATTTCCCTTTTAATAAAAGTAGATTTATCATAATAAACCTTCAAACCTATTAATACCTCATATAATTTCCCCGTATTTTCGCCGATAGAAATTATCCCCGTAAAAAACTCAGGATATAATTCCTTGTATTCTGCAAATGCCTGTGATAGGGATTTTCCTTTTTTTACACTATCCAGTATGTTTACTAAGCTGCTTTTATATATTTTATTGGACAAGACATCAGCAACTAATTCTATTGCAGAAGTTATAGATATTCCATCTTTATAAATCTGAGCTAAACTTCCTGCCACTAATGATAACTGTCTCTCATCGACCTTATTTTTAATTAAAAATCCTATTCTTAAACCACTGTTCTTTTTATTTTTAAAACTGTCATAAGAATTTGTATAACGTTCATATTCTTTATCTTGACTTTGCCCATTTCTTTTATTATGCATTTAGCCCTTCTCCCTCAATAAATTCTTCAAAATCAATTTGAGATATTTTTCCTTCACATAATAGTCGCTCTAAATCATATTTCATATTAATGTTTGACAAATAATTTCTATCCATATACAACTCATCAATCTTCTTTTTTTCTTCCTCTTGCAAAAAGTAAACTGCACTTACTATTTCCCTACTTGAATACCCAGAATAATTGCATGCTTTACATCCACATTTCCTATATACTATTTTAGTATTTACAGTGTTCTCGTAATCTACAGTTTTACATTTATCACATAATATCTTTACCAATCTTTGTGAGATAATGCCAACTAAAGCATCACTTATAAGATAGGGTTTTATTCCCATGTTTTCTAGTCTTATATACGCTTCCCTAGCAGATTTACAATGAATTGTACTATATACCTTATGACCTGTAATCGATGCGCGAACTGCCATGTTTGCGGTCTCTTCATCTCTAATCTCTCCAATCATAATTACATCCGGATCTTGTCTTAATATACTCCTGAGCCCATTTGAAAAATCTATATTCAACTTTTTATTTAAGCTCATTTGGTTAATATTAGGCATTACGATTTCAACTGGGTCTTCAAGAGTCGTAATATTTAGAGATTTTGAATCTATCTCATTTAAAATTGTATAGAGCGTTGTACTTTTTCCAGATCCAGTCGGCCCACAAGTTAAAATCAATCCATTCTTCAAAGATATTATTTTTCTTATTATCTTAATTTGACCTTCAGAAAACCCCAAATCTTCTAATCTATAACTAAGATTTTCACAATATAGAATTCTTATTACTAATTTTTCACCATATACTACTGGTATAGATGATATCCTTAAATCATATTTCAAATCATTATAGTCAACTATTATTTTTCCATCTTGAGGTCTCCTCTTTTCAGTTATGTCCATATTGGCTTTAATCTTTATCCTTGATACTAAGCTTGTATATTCATTGAAATCAATTTTATGAACTACAACTAAACTCCCATTAATCCTATATCTAACATAAATACAATTTCCTTGAGGCTCAAAATGAATATCACTCGCTTTCTTATCAATTGCATTAAAAATTATTACATCTTGTAAATCTCTATTTTCTTCACCAAAAATTATGTTCTTCAAATGTTCGTAATTACTTTCTTCAATTTTTACAACTCTTACATTTTTATTGTAAATAAATTTTAAATAATCATTTGCTTCTTGAGAATCCTCGATGGACAAAACAATTATGCTGTTAGCATCCTCCCCAATAGGAACAATCTTGTACTTTTCACATATTTCTCTTTTCAAGCTTTTAGCTATCTTTAAATCCACATCTTCAATCTTGTACTCTTTAATTTTAGGATCACCTCTTAATATAGAAATTTGTTTATAGAAAAAGTCTAGACGTAAAAACTAATATTTATTCATGTACAGTAAACTTTTTCACTTTTTAGTAATTTAGTACTTGAAATCCCTTAATACAAAATTCAAAAAAATATATAACCGTTTAACTTTATTAACATAAACCCAAAAGAGGATAATCATGCATTAACTACATGATTATCCTCTTCTTTAATTAAGTATTGTATTCTATGAATACATAATCTGTTGAATTTTTTGTAACTAAACTTATACTTCCATCTTTTGAATATGTATATATTTGTTCCTGTTTATCATTTAAACTATTAGTTCCTATAAATAAAATATTATTATTTTCATCTATAGCAATGCCCTTTTCAATTTTAACAATTGCCGGAAAATCAAACACTAACCTTTTGGGTTTGTTATCTCTAAGTTCGTATAATGAATTTACATTACCTGAAACTCTTCCAGTAAAATATATTTTTTCGTCACTTACTATTATGTCAGATAATTCTTCTATACTATCACTTAAAAATTTTACATCTTTTTTCTTCTTATCTATTGCCATTAACTTTTTGTTGTTCTCTAAAGTCAATTGTATGAACATTACATTATTATCTGTTCCTTTTAGGAATGCTAAATATCCTTCTTTTATATTGTATAATAATTCTTCCTTATTTTCCTTTATATTGTAAGTAAATAATCCATTTATCCCATCATCACTAATACCATAATACACTAAAGTATCAGAGTCATACCAATCATAAAGCGTGCCGGATATAGATACATTCGACTTCATCTCTATTTGTTTATTTTCTTTTGTTGTATCGAATATCTTCAACTTAAGTCCATTGTCATCAATAAAATACGATATATACTCTCCACCTTTTGATAATTTAAGTTCACTATGATTTTTATCTTTTATTTCATTCTTATATCCATTATGAACTACGAAATTATTTCCTTCTTCCACATATACGTAACTTGATGTATCTTTATCATAATCTAGTATCACAACATTATCTTTTGTACTTTCATATTTACCATTTTCATAATTATATAATTTATAATTTCCATCTTCATTTTTAAGTACTGCCCCTGAATTTAATTTTATCTCCTCTGCTATACTAGGCTCTTTTCCTTTTTCAGATGAACACCCTAATATGAACAGAGGCAAGACAATGAAAGCTAAAATTCCCCACGACTTTCTTTTAGATAGTTTCATTATTCTTCCCTCTTCTATGATTATTTACAAAGATAATTTCCCCTCAAAGACCACTTCTGCTGGTCCTTTCATAAACACATCGTCTCCTAATACTTCTATTACTAATTCTCCGCCTGGTGACTTAACAAAAATTTCTTTATCTTTATGTACTAATCCAAGTTTTTTTGCTACCACAACTGAGGCACTACATCCAGTTCCACATGCAAGTGTTGCGCCCGCTCCACGTTCCCATGTATCTACTTTTATATGAGTTTCATCAATGATTTTAACAAAATTGACGTTACTACCTTCTCGAAATAAGTCAATCTTTTCTATTTTTGATCCATCTAAAATTACGTCATACTCTTTATCATTCTCAAAAATGATAGTGTGAGGCACTCCTAATAGTACAGTCGTCATATTATACGTTTTATCATCAACTGTAATGTCAGTCTTTATAATGCTTTCCATATTATTCAAAGGTATATCACGTCCATCATATGATGGTTTACCCATATATACTCTAACATATCTGACTTTTTCATTAGCAAGGATAATTTCAATATCCTTAACTCCATCTCCAGTTTCTACGGAAAATCTATCTCCATTGGCTATATTATGTTCATAAACATATTTACCAAAACATCTTATTGCATTTCCACACATATTTGCTCTTGATCCATCAGCATTTATTATTACCATTTTTGCATTAGCTAACTCTGATTTCCTTACAATAACTAATCCATCAGCCCCAATTCCAAAATGTCTATCACAGAGTTTCTTTGCAAGTAAACACTCATCCTCTATCTCATTATTAAAATCTTCAATAAATACAAAATCATTTCCTGCCCCTTGCATTTTATAAAAATTCATTTCTATTCCTCCTACTTAGTTTAATAGTAAAACTTTTATTTTGTATATTTATAAGTACAGCATACCTTGGGCTTTATTTTCTTATTCATTAATAATAATATCACCAAGTTTAAATTATAACTTATTTAATCCATTTTCCATATATATTTTTTATATTTTTTTATATTTTTTAGTAATTTTTTATGCATATCTTCCCATCATATTAAAAACCTTAGTATCTTCTTCTATAAAATTATTTTTTTCACTAAAACTTCCAGTAATTTATTTCTTCATATTTGGCTAACAATTGATAATTCTATAATTATGATGTTATACTATTGTTAGTTACACTAAGAAAGGATGGCATAACATGGCATTAGATGGTATATACTTACACAGTTTAGTTAGTAATTTACAAGAATCAATTGTAGATTCAAAAATAGATAAAATAAATCAACCAGAAAAAGATGAAATAATTTTAACTTTAAGAAAAGAACGTAAAAACATTAAACTTTTAATTTCTGCATCTCCACGGTTTGCTAGAATACATTTAACAAGTAGTGTTAAGGAAAATCCAATAAAGGCTCCAATGTACTTGATGGTTTTAAGAAAATATATACTTGGCGGCCGAATTACAAACGTAATTCAAAAAGATACTGATAGGATTTTAATTATTGAAATCGAGAATAGAGATGAACTTGGTTTTGATAGCATGTATTCTTTAATAATAGAACTCATGGGAAGACATTCCAATATTACCTTACTTAGAAATAGAGATAATAAAGTTATGGAATCAATAAAACACATTACTCCAGATATAAATAGTTATAGAGTATTGTATCCTGGTGTTAATTTTGTTTATCCTCCTTCATCTACTAAATTAGATCCTTTTTCTGTTTCTTATGAAGAATTATCTTCTTTTATAAGTAATAACTCTGTAGTTTTCGATCAAAAATTTTATTCTAATTGTTTTACCGGAATAAGTATGCTATTGTCTAATGAATTATATTATAACATTACAAAGGACAACAGCTCCCCAACTCAAGAAGAAATTTATGAAAACATCAAAGATTTTAACAGTAACTTACACAACAATATGTCATTTAATATCTATACAACTCAAACTGGTATCGTAAAGGATTTTTACTCTGTAAAATTACAAACCCTCGAAAAAGAGTATGTTTCAATTCCTTATGAAGATCCTAATATTTTAATGGACGCTTTTTTTGAAAGAAAAGATAAACAAGATAGGTTACAAAATAAATCAACTGATTTACAAAAATTAATTAATACTAACATTGAAAGGTGTAATAAGAAAGTAAAAATATTAAACGAAACTCTTAAAGACTGTGCTGAAAAGGAATCTTTTAAAATAAAAGGTGATCTTTTAACATCCTATATTTACACAATAAAAAAAGGTGATAGCGAATGTACCTTATTAAATTTTTACAACGAAAGTGAAGAGGAATATATAAAAGTTTCCTTAGATACAGCTAAAACACCATCTGAGAATATTCAATATTATTATAAAAAATATAATAAACT
This sequence comes from Clostridium chromiireducens, assembly GCF_003575225.1. Classification (NCBI taxonomy): domain Bacteria; kingdom Bacillati; phylum Bacillota; class Clostridia; order Eubacteriales; family Clostridiaceae; genus Clostridium; species Clostridium chromiireducens. The sequence goes on from NZ_QXDJ01000004.1 coordinate 96,416, forward strand.
TAAGATATCAGAAGAATACGCAAAGGTTCAATTAGAAAAAGCTTCTGATGAAATTAATTATTTAAATTCTGTTTTTACTAACATACTTAATGCTGAGAGCTATAATGAAATAGATGAGATAAAAAATGAATTGACTGAAACTGGATACATACGATTTAGAAAGAATACTAAAAACACTAACAAAATAAAAGCTTCTAAACCACATCATTTTGTTTCTAGTGATGGAATTGATATATATGTTGGGAAAAATAACTTACAAAATGATTACTTAAGTTTAAAATTCGCTAATAAAAACCATCTTTGGTTACACGCAAAAGATATTCCAGGATCCCATGTAATAGTTTGTGCATTTGATGTTCCAGATAAAACACTTGAGGAAGCAGCGATAATTGCAGGTTATTATAGTAAGGGAAAAAATTCATCAAAATTGCCTGTAGATTATACAAAAGTAAAGGAATTAAAAAAACCAAATGGATCAAAGCCAGGTATGGTCATTTATCATACCAATAAAACTCTTATAATTAATCCAAATGATTTTAGTAATATTCTTAATAATTAATTTAATTAATAAATTCTTTACTTGTTTGAATTTTCACTAGAAATAAAAAATTATATTAATAATCTTTAACTAAAAATTGAGGTTCAACTGTATGTTGATACCTCTTTTGTTTTATTTGAATACTTATTAAAAACTAAATAAATAGATCGAATTTTCTCCAAGCTTCTTCTAATAGCTGAACATTATTTGTAAAGAAATCTTTCTTTTCTTTTTCAATAGATATTATTAAGGCATTGATTAAGCTTAATGGTGCTGCGAATGATTCTATATCTTTTGACCCCTTACTTACAGCCGTTAATGCTACATCTGAATATGGTACAAGTGGAGATAACATATTATCAGTTAATGCTATAGTAGTGGCTCCCATTCTCTTTAAATGAGTGAAGATTTCTACTGTACTTCTAGCATACTTCTCAAAAGCGATTCCGATAACTACATCTTCATCATCTATTTCACTAATTTGCTTTGGTATTTGTTCAATATTATCAATTAAATTAACATTAATAAACATTAAATCAAGATAATATTTCAGAAATGCTCCAAGTACGGAAGAACTCCTCCTTGAAACTATAAAAATCCTCTTTGCTTTAAGCAATAGCTCGACCGCTTTTTTTAGTTCATATACATTGAGGTCATCCATAGTTGATTTAATATTATTTAAATCCTCTTCAAATATTTTATAAATTTCACTTTCTTCACTAAATTCTTTTTCCGAATCCATTTTCATTCTTTCTGCTTTAGACACTTGTTGCTGCATTGACTCTTGAGTATCTTTCAAGAATTCAGGGTAGCCTTTGTATCCTAGGAATATAACAAATCGAGTAACTGTTGCAATACTAACTCCTGATAGCTTTGCCAGTTTTTCAACAGTTAAAAATGGTGTACTATTCGGATGTGATAATATATATTTTGCTATTTTTTCTTGAGCCTTGCTCATGTTAGGTATTTTTTCGGCCATCTTTTGATATACTTCTGCCATTTTCTAACTCCTCCCTATCATTATTAAAATCTCATAATTTACACCCTATATTTTTTATTCTAAATCGTTTTTTAATGACTCATTTATAGCACTCTTAAATATAGAAAATAGTTCTTTACAATTAGCTTACCCTAAATCTTTGGTCATAAAATTTTGAACAAAAAAAGTGCTAACAATTATAACAAATTGTTAGCACCGTTGCTACCATATTTTACTTTAATTCATTTTATCATGCACATCGAGCCTTGTAAATATATTTTCACTGTTCTTATTACTAATCTTTCATTAATTAACTATTTGATTCATTTTCTTTAATTAATTAACTTTTCATGTGTTAATATTTAATTTATTAACATACTAATCCATTAATTGATTTATCAACAAATCACCCATGTTTTTAATTTTATCATTATTAAGATATTGATAATAGTAACATTTAATTTTGCCATTATATAACTTTCTATTTTTAGTTGACTTTATTCCAAATGTTTTTTCAAACAATTCAAATGAAGTTAATATATTAAAATCCCAAGTCTCTAATTTTTTCTTCATATTTCCCATGTGCTTATATAGAGAAGGTAATATTTCTTTTTCTCCAATTCTTTCTCCATATGGTGGGTTTGAAATTATAAATCCATATTTTCTTGAGGTTGAAAATTCCATGAAATCTCTTTTTTGAAATTGTATATATTTATCAACTCTAGCTTTTTTCGCATTTTCCATTGCAACTTTTATAACCTTATAATCTATATCATATCCTATTAGTTTAATGTCTTTATTTTTTTCAGATTTTCTAGCGCCATCTCTTACGATATCAAATGTATTTCCACTCATTGATGGCCACGTTTCACATACGAAATTTCTATCTATTCCTGGCGCTATATTCTGAGCTATCATAGCAGCTTCAATTAATATGGTTCCAGAACCACAAAACGGGTCAATAAGTTCAAATTCATCATTCCATCGTGAGATTAATAACATTGATGCTGCCAAAGTTTCTTTTAGTGGTGCCGCCCCAGCAAGCTCTCTATAACCTCTCTTATGTAAGCCAGGTCCCGTTGTATCTATTGTAAGGGTAACGACATCTTTCAAAATTGCTACCTCTATTTTGTATACAGGACCAGTCTCACTAAAAGTATCTATACCATAACTTTCACTCATACTTTTTATTACAGCTTTTTTTACTATAGATTGGCAATCTGGAACACTATAAAGTGTTGATTTAACACTTTTACCAACTACATGCATAATTCCATCCTTTGGAATTATCTTACTCCACTCTACTTTTTTTGTTCCTTGAAATAATTCTTCAAACGATTTTGCCTCAAATTCAGCCATTTTAATTAGTACTCTATCAGCTGTTCTTAAATGAATATTGCAAATTGCAATATCCATTTCATCGCCTTCAAAAGTCACTTTTCCATTTTCAATTTTTAAGTCTTCATATCCTAATGCTTTGAGCTCTTTTGCAGTTATACTTTCTATTCCAAACGTACTTGTTGCGATTAAGTCGTACATACTTCTGTATTCTCCCTTATTTGTTACTCTTTATCATATATTTTAACTGAATCTTCTCCATCAATTTCTTTCAGCGAAACTGCTATCACCTCATTTTTAGAAGTAGGAATATTTTTACCAACATAATCTGCTCTTATTGGTAATTCTTTATGTCCTCTATCTATTAATACTGCTAATTGAATTCCCGTAGGCCTATTAACATCTATTACAGCATCAATTGCTGCTCTTGCCGTTCTGCATGTGTATAGAACATCATCCACTATAACTATTTTTTTATCCTTTATTTCAAGACCTAAGTCCAGATTTCTAATTTCCAAATCTTCACTTATTTTAGTCAGGTCATCTCTATATAATGTTATATCTACAGATCCAACCGGAACCTCCTTGCCTTCAATCCCCTTTATGTAATTTGCAATTCTCTTAGCAAGAGGATATCCCCTTGTCTTAATCCCTAGCAAAACTAAGTCTTCAATACCTTTATTTCTTTCTATTATCTCATGAGCAATCCTTATTAATGTTCTATTTACAGCTTTTTCATCCAATAAAACTGCTTTTACTTTCATATTATGCCCTCCAACTCTTATTATTTTAATTCATTTCTTAGTTTATTTAATATTTCTTCAAAGTATTGTGGCAATTCTGTTGTAAACTCCATATACTCATTTTTACTTGGATGAATAAATCCTAAAGTCTTGGCATGCAGCATTTGCCCTTTTAATTTAAATTTTTGTTTTTTAAATCCATACAGAGGATCACCAACTAAAGGAAAACCGATTGATGACATATGCACCCTTATTTGATGGGTCCTTCCTGTTTCTAATATGCACTTTATCAAAGTATAACCATTATATCTCTCTAAGACTTCATAATGTGTTATTGCATTTTTACCGCCTTCTACAACAGCTATCTTAAGCCTATCCTTTTTATTTCTTGCCAAAGGTTTATTTATCGTTCCATTGTCATTCTTTATTCTTCCTTCGACTAAAGCATAATATTCCCTCTTCATTGAATGATCTTTCAATTGTTCCGAAAGTTTATTATGAGCTTCATCATTTTTAGCAATTACTAAAACACCCGATGTATCTTTATCAATTCTATGGACTATTCCTGGTCTTATTACCCCATTTATACTTGATAAATCTTTACAATGAAAAAGTAATGCATTTACTAAAGTTCCATTGTAATTACCCGGCGCCGGATGTACAACCATGCCTTGTTCCTTATTAACAACTACTATATCTTTATCTCCATATAATATAGTTAGCGGTATATCCTCTGGGTCAACTTTTAGAATTTCAGGTTCACTAAGCAATACTTCAATCTCATCATAAGGCTTTAATTTATAATTGCTTTTTTGAATTTTATTATTAACTTTAATACTCTCTTTTTCGATAAGTCCCTGAATGAAAGATCTTGATTTATCATCAAATACTTCAGATAAATATTTATCAATTCTAATACCTTTATCTTTTTCATCAACTATAAAAATATTTTTTTCCATAAATCAGTAGCCCTTCCTCTTTAGCATATTCTTTCAACATTATAATATAATAACCTACACTTTACAATTGAAAACTTAATATTAAACAATAAATTTAATAACTCAGAAACTATAAAGGAATGAATTAAGAAATAAAAAAAGAACCGTAAATAAACGGTTCTTTTTTATATTTCTTACATCTTATTCACTTTGAACAAAAAAGCTTTTGATTTCATTTAACTCATCGTTTAATGAACCATACTCATTTAATTGTGAGGATTCCTCTGATTTCTTTTCATTTTCATTATTCTCACTACTAATTTCTTTTTCTATTATATCTTCTTTAATTTCATCATCATCTATTGGATCTGAAACATTATAATTTTTTATAAAATCCTTTTCTAAATCATCAAAGGTTTCTAACTGTGTATTCATAAAATTTCTATATTTTGCTCTAAATTTTATAAACTCTTGTTTTACTTTTTCATACTCATCATTAATTTGTATAACATCATTATGTGCTTTATCCAAAATCTTTTGAGCTGTTTCGTTTGCATTTTTTAATAATAATTCAGCCTCTTTCTGAGCAGAATTTTTTGCTTGTTCTGCAGCATTTTGTGCAAGTAACAATGTATTTTGTATAGTTGTTTCAATTTTCGAATAGTGATCAACCTTCTCATTAAGATTAGATAACTTTTCCTTCAAGTTTGCATTTTCTTTATACAATTCTTCATAATTATCAACAACTTCATCTAAGAATTCATCAACCTCATCTGAATTATAACCTCTCAAAGCTTTCTTAAATTCTTTATTGTTTATATCCATTGGTGTTAATTTCATACTTTCACCTCAACTATGTATATTTTTTAATAATAATTTTATTTCTTCCGCTTTTGCTATTCCCAATAGAATTACCCAAAATAAATTTTCCAAAACCTCTTATAGTAATTCTTTCTTCACCTTTTAGTTCATAACTTTTGTCTTTTATTTTAACATAATTAACGAGCACTAAACCTTGCTCAATCATTGACTGAGCCTTAGATCTAGATATATTTATAATTTTAGAAACTACCCCATCAATCCTTAAAGAAGAAACTAAAATAATTTCTTCTTTAAAAACTGTCTGGGGTAGAGTTCCAAAATCATCGACTATTTCTATATTACAGATAACCTTAGAAATTTTCTCTAAATTATATAAAATAAAATTTTCTATTTCTTCGTGTATGGGTACAAAGCACGTATTATTATCTACTTGCAAATCCCCAATTTTGCTTCTCTCTATCCCAAGTGACAAAATTCCACCTAAAAAATCTCTATGAGTAAGATTTGAAAATTTTGAAGTGCTCTGAATTTTTATTAATTTCATTGGATATGGAATCTCATAAATATTATTAAAAGAAATCATTCTTCTCTCAGAATCTTCGAATAATCCATAGCTATTAATTTTGACATCATTGCCTAAGTTTTTTTCAAACCAAGTCCATATATTGGGAGTATAAAAGTTTTTTCCAAATACACATATACCTTTATCTCTAGACAATATATATTTCTCATATAAATTTAATACGTCGTTCTTTTCATCATCCGAGAAGTTATTAATTATTTTATCTTTTATATTCAAAGTATAAGACCTCTTAGTAAATTTATAACTAGAAGAGCAATTATAGGCGAAAAATCCATTGGTATTCCTGAAATTAGTCTATCTTGAAGCCTCCTAAATGGCTCTAAAATAGGATAAACAAAATTGTGTATTAAATTTAAAAATTTATTTCCCTGAAGTTGAGGAATCCATGAAGCTATGCACTCTATGATTATAGCTAGTTCCAAAATATTAAAGAACATATCTAGAACCATATAAACACTATTAATCATAATTTTAACCTCCTATTTTGACCAATTGAATAACGCTTTCGAACTAAGTTCATTCTTTAATTCATTTGTAACTTCAACATTTGAAGGCGAAAGAATATATACACCTTTTTCTATTTGTTGCAATTCTCCACCTAATGCATAACAAGAACCGCTAATAAAATCTAATAATCTTTGAGCTATCTTTAATTCTAACACTGTTGTGTTAACTAATACTATTCTTCTATTTTTTAATGCTTCACAAATCTCTGTCGCTTCTTCGTAATCAACTGGCTTAGTTATAGTTACTTTTGTAGTAGAAGATGTGTGTATGTTTACTACCTTACTATTTTTCTTATTAGTAATAACTGGTTCTATTGTATCATCATCTTTAGAATCATCTTCGAATTCATCTTCAATATAGTCCTCATAATCCTCATAATCCTCAAACCCTAATAAAGATTTAACTTTTGATATAACATTACTCATTACTTTCGCCTCCTAAATTATAATTTCTTTCTCCAAATATTCCTGTCCCCACTCTAACTAAGTTTGAACCTTCTTCTATTGCTGTCATAAAATCATGAGTCATTCCCATAGATAATATGTTCATATTGATATTCTTATATTCTTTTTCCTTAAGCTCATCAAAAATCTTTCTAGTTTTTCTAAAATACTTTCTGTTACTTTCTTCATCTCCTATTGGAATAATTACCATTATACCTTTTACAGAAACAAAATTACATTTTTCAATTGCTTCTATAAGTTCATATAAATTTTCTTCTAAAATTCCACTTTTGCTTTCTTCTCTTCCAATATTAATCTGAATTAGTGTGTTCGCAATCTTATTCGCTTTACCAAAGCTTTTTTCAATTTCATTTAGTAAGCTGATACTTGATAGCGAGTGTATTAGGTGAACATTATCAACCAAATACTTAACTTTGTTACTTTGAAGATGTCCTATAAAATGCCACCTGACATCATCATGAAAACTTTCTGCTTTTTTTGCCATTTCTTGAACTTTATTTTCTCCAAAATCTCTCATTCCAGCCTTATATGCTTCTTCTAAATATTCTAATGGCTTCGTTTTGGAAACAGCTAAAAGCGTTACTTCTGATGGAATTTTAGATTTTAGTTCTTCAATATTTTGCTTAATTCCCATAATAAACACCTATAAAACTATCCCTTTCCTTTACATAATAATTATTCTATATTAAATTTAAAATTCCTGCAAAATTATAAATTTATTTTATTTCTTACTTTCATCTCTACTCATGTATTTAACATTTGAGTTGGCACTTGTTGGAGGCATAATAATTTTATCCACTTCTTTAATATCCACATCAAGTTTTCTAAACATAAGTTGTTTAATATGACTTCCATCCTCCAATAGAGCCGCTTTTAACTTTTCAGAATCCCCTATTACATAGATATTAAAAGGAGCATATTCCATTCCCCCATCATCAAATCCTATAAAAGCCCAATTGCATATAACTCCTGACCATGGCACAATTCTATGGTTATTAACACTAATAGCTTCTGCACCTGCAACTCGAAGTTCATTTAGAACCAAGGCCATATCATTATCATGCAAAAGCTTATTATTAATTTCGTCTGTATTTTCTTCCATTGCATTAGTTTTCCCATCATTTATCCTTAATATTATCCCTGGCCCTTCAATTTTACTTAATCCAATAAACATTTCATAATCATTAATCTGAGCTTTCATATCCTCAAGAATCTTATCATCTTTTTTGTCATTATTAACATAATTCCTAATTTTATCTATTTTCTCAATATTATCTTCTTTCAAATTACCTATTTCTCTATACAAGGCTGCTCTTTCTTCAACTGCATTTTGATACTGGGATGAATTTAGTTGACTGTAAGATTGAATTCCTTTGAAATTAAAATTTATAGATATTAAAAATCCTAATATTATTGTTGCAATGAAAACAAAGAGAAAGTCTTTATTATTTTTCATCACATCACCTCATCATTTAATCTCATCTTGTTCATTTACCGAATTATTTTTCAATTTATTTTTTCTCCAAATCTTAAATTGCTCTAATAACAACCTTCTTATGATTGCGAAATTATCAAAGATTCTTCCTCCAAATACAATTACCGCCGCCATATATATGGGTATCCCTAGTTTATCTCCTAAATATGCAAGACACGCTGCTAGTAAAGCATTTCCAAAAAATCCCGATATAAATATATCAGGTTGAAAATTTTTGGAAAGGTTACCTCTAATTGCCCCAAAAACTGAATCTAAACATGCAAGAATAGCCACAGACATATATGGTGAAAACTTATCAGATATATTAACATCTAATACAAATCCAAGTATTACTCCAATTAGTAGTCCTATTACTGCTATCAAATCTACTCTCTCCTATTCTTTTACTGATTTAATAAAATCACTTTTTAATGATTGTGTTGTTTTTCCTATAAATATATCCTCTTCTGTTTTCACTTCATTATTATAGTTAGGAAGAGCAAGATATTCTAAAGAACCTGGAAAGGATATTCCCACATTAAGTCTGCCCTTCTCTCCAATTGCCTTAATTACAATCTTATCTTTAGGATATACTTTTCCGGTCGATCCTATAGCAATTCCGTTCCCAGCCGTTTTAATTCCTGTCTGAGGAGTTATTCTAATATCATTTATAGATATAGCTTCTGCTCCTGAATACCAAAGTAAATTTACTATATGCACCAATTCATCTTCTCCTAGATTTCTACCGTTATCACTTGGGTTAGAACCAAATATAGATGTTTTCGGTGTTATTGTTAGTACAATACCTGGTCCTTTTACATCAACCACCCCTAAATGCATTCTTGCATTATCAAGCTGATTCTTTATATCTTTACCTAGGTCACCATCTTTTGCTGCTGTTTCTTCCATTTGCTTAAGTTCATCAGATAATTTTGTATTTGTCTTTGTCAATTCATCTTTTTCCTTTTTAAGTGCTTCTACTTCAGAAATTATATCATTCTTTTCATAATTACTAATATTGGATTCCATATTTTTATTAGATAATACTTTAAATTGATATGCTAATAAAAAACCTAAAAGTCCACAAACAAGTGCTATAAATAATTGCGATCTAGATAACTTCATTATTATCTTACCTTTCTTTATAATATACAGGTGCTCCATTAAATCCTACGTCAACATAACCTTTACTAATACCTATATTAGGATTTTCAATTATATGTAACAACTTATTCATCTTATCCGGTATGTTCTCATCATTGCCTAATCTTCCTTCTACTTGACCAACACAAACTTTTATATTCATAAGATCACTTATGTCAATATAATTTATATTATAATTAGTAGGATTTTTATTTATTATCTGAAAAAAAATATCTAAAATTTTTATTGTTCTATCATCATCAATTGTCTTTTTTCCAGGCTCTACGTCTTTTAAATTCATTCCTATTATGTTAACCAAATTTCTATTTTCAATATTATCTGTTTTCTCAAGAAGATTACACTCACTATCTAAAATATAATAGTACCCATCCTTCTCCACATAGTACAATCCTTGCTTTTCTAAAACTTTAATATTAACTTGTTTCGGGTATGTTTTACTAATCTCAATATTTTGTACATATGGATTTTTCTTTGCTTCATTTGTAATATTTTGCTTATTAATAAATAAAATATTCTGTCCAATTAAATTTTCCGTTCTCTTCTTTACATCCTCTCCGCTCATAATAGGATTACCTACGATAGATACTTTCTTAATGATAAAGAAATCCGATTTTGTTGCAAAAACAATTCCTCCAATCATCAAAATTATACTGATCATTATTATTTTTTTTACTCGCCTTTTTTTTTGAGCCTTTAAAATCAATTTATTATTTCTTTGTTTTATCATATCCATCCCTATTCTTTGTACTACTTGTATAATAGCATGAGTTTACATATATAATAATACCACTTTAACAAAATATTTTCATTAAATTTTCCTATTGATTTTATATATTTCTCAGTTAAATGTTTTCACAATTATATTAATTGTGAAAATTATATTTTATTATTCAAACATTCAATTCTAAATACATCCATGTGAGTAAAAAAATAAAGAGTAAGGAACTATATCATAATTCTTTACGCTTTATTTTATTAGAACATTTTCTTTAATTTCCTTTACTCTCTTCTTTTCCTTCAATTTGCCGCGATATATTTAAAAGTATTCCGACAGCCGTCATATTTATTAAGAGTGCCGTTCCTCCATAACTTATAAATGGTAAAGGTACTCCTGTTACTGGCATTGATCCAGTTACAACTGCAATATTAATTAAAGATTGTACTGCTATAACAGATGTTATACCTATTGCAAGAAGTGTACCATAGGTATCTCTAGCCTTCATTGCTACACTTATTCCTCTCCAAATAAATATTATAAATAATGTTATTATACATATACACCCAATCAATCCCAATTCTTCTCCAATTATAGAGAAAATAAAATCATTATGTGGCTCTGGCATATATAAGGTCTTTTGTCTCGATTGACCAAGCCCTAATCCAGTTACTCCACCTGCTCCTAATGCATAAAATGATTGTATTAACTGATATCCATCACCTATCGGATCATTCCAAGGATTCGTAAAACTCATTAATCTCTTCATTCTATAAGGTTCTAATACTGTAAATGCAACTGCAGCTGCAAACATTACAGGAGCAACTATCCCAAATAGATGCTTTAACTTGCCGCCAGCAGCAAAAAGAGTAATAAATGTTACAATCATTATTACTGACGCTATACTTAAGTTCTTTTGCGATAATACCAAAGCTGCATAAAATCCTGAAACACCTAGGTAGGGTAGTATCCCAGTCGAAAATTGCTTTACCCCCTCACCCTTAACTTCTAGGCTTCTAGCCAAAAACAGCACCACCACATACTTTGCTAATTCTGATGGCTGTAGACTACCAAAAGGTCCAAGAGGTATCCATCTTTGCGCTCCATTAACACTCGGGAAAAGAAATACTACTAATAATAAAGGAACACATCCTATCATTATCATCGCAGTATATTTCTTTAACTTATGATAATCCATACTCATTGTAAATGCCATTGCAACAACCCCAACAAGTGCTGCGATTCCCTGCTTTTTCAAATAATACATACTATCTCCCGATCTAAACATAGCATAATATGAACTTGCAGAATAAACCATAATTACACCAATAGAAAGCAGCAAAACTACAGTGTAAAATATACCATAATCAATTTCACCCATTTTATTTTTTCTTTTGGACCTAATGATCTTCATACATAAATCCTCCAAATCTAATTAACTAAAGTGCTATAAAACCTATTATACACAAAACTGCTGTAATACTTGAAAATACTGTTACTATTTTCACTTCACTCCACCCTAGGTGTTCAAAATGATGATGTATAGGAGACATTTTAAATACCCTTTTACCAGTTAACTTAAATGAAGTAACTTGAATTATAACAGATAAAGTTTCGATTACATACATACCCCCAACTATAACCACAAATAACTCCATTTTTAGCATTAATGCAATTGTCCCTATAGCTCCACCAAGAGCTAAAGATCCTGTATCTCCCATAAATATTTTTGCTGGGAAAGCATTATATTTTAGGAATCCAAGTAACGCTCCTGCTAATGCTAGTGCAAAAACTGCCACTTCATGATTTTGTGTTCTAAAGCCCACTATAGCAAAGAATGTCAATACGATAACAGTAACTGAAGTTGCAAGTCCATCAATCCCATCTGTTAAATTAACTGCATTGGTTACAGCCGCATAATAGACAATTATAAATGGTATATATAGTATACCTAAATCCATTCTATAGTCCTTGCTTGCAAAAGGCCATATTATATCTGTACCAATATATCTATATCCATACCATGCTAATGCTAATGAAAATAATAATAATAATATCATCTTTTGTCCCGCTTTTAGACCTAAATTATCCTTATGTATTATCTTTAAAATATCATCCAAAAATCCGATGAACCCAAATGCTAGAAATGAGTATAAAATAATCATTTCTTTACTCATTGGTTTTTGCCCCATAATTAATATAGCTGTGGCAGTAGAAATGAAAAATATCAATCCCCCCATTGTAGGAGTTCCTGATTTTTTCTGATGACTTTTAGGTCCATCTTTTCTTATATTCTGGCCAAATTTTAGTTTGTGTAATATTGGTATAAATATAGGCCCAAGTATTATTGAAAATATAAACCCTATTACTAACGGCCCCAATATTCTCCAATTTATCAATGAATTTATTACTTCCCCCATCCAGTGTTGCCTAAGGCATCAAAATAAATGCCTAATTAAGGCAAGTCACCTCCTTCGTTTTATTTTATTTTTCTATATATTTTATTATTTCTTCGAATTTTTCACTTCTAGATGCCTTAACCAAAATAATATCATCTTTATTTATTATATTTACTAATTCTTCCATTAATTCTTGTTTGCTCTTAAATATTATTGTATTTTCTTTAAAACCTTCTTTATAACAATCTTTGAATTCACCTGTAGTTAATAAAATATCGGCTTTTCCCCTCGCATATTTTCCAACTTCAGTATGTGCCTCTTTTGCATAATCTCCAAGTTCTCCCATAGTTCCTAATACTGCAATCTTTTTATTTCCATTATAATTTTTAAGAACTTCGAGAGCCGCCTTCATCGAATCAGGATTAGCGTTATATGAATCATTTATAATTGTAAAATTATCTTTTTTAATAAATTCAAGCCTCATCGATGTTGCATTAAAATTTTGTAATCCCTTTTCCATTTCATCAAAAGTCAACCCGAAATCTGCTGCTACTTGTATTCCCAAGAGTGCATTTAAAACATTATGCTCTCCAATCATACTTAATTTAAATCTATGGCTTTTGTTTTCTTTTGTTATTGCATCAAAAGAGGTATACTCAGAAGTTAATTTTATATTCTTAGCGTGAATATCATAATCTTCATTATAACCTATCTTCTCTAAACTATATTTATCACTTTTATTTACTAACTTTAACATATCATTTTCACAGTTTATAATTAAAGAATTCTTTGCTTCAAAATAATCAGCTATTGACATCTTCTCTTTAAGTATATTTTCACGTGTTTTCAAATATTCTATATGTGCTACGCCAACATTAGTTATTGCTGCTATATCGGGAAGAGCAATACTTGCAAGTTTATTAATTTCTCCAAAATTACTCATTCCCATTTCAAGCACAGCAATATCATAGTCCTTTGAAAGTTCAAATATCATTAACGGTAATCCAATTTCATTATTAAAATTACCTTGTGTTTTAAACACCTTATATTTCCCACTTAAGAATGCGGCAACTAAATCTTTTGTAGATGTTTTTCCTGTAGATCCTGTTATTCCGACCACTTTTATTCCAAGCTTTTTCCTATAGAATCTAGCCAGATCACCTAATGCTGTTTTAGTATTGTCAACCTTAATGATAGTTCCTTTATTTTTCAAATCTTTCAACTTAAATTTCACTTCATCAACTATTACTATAGACGCGCCTTTTTCAATAGCTTGAATTGTATAGTCGTTACCATTGAACTTTTCTCCTTTTAGCGCAATAAATAAATCATATTCATCTATTTTTCTTGTGTCAGTAGAAATCTTTTTAAAAACCCCTTCATTATTTTTAACTAATATCTCTCCATTGACTGCTTCAATTATTTCCTTTAAATTCAAATCCAAATCATCCACTCCTTTTTATCAGTATATGTTAAAGCAAAACTCTATAATTCATTATTAATGATTTCTTTCTCTGTCAAGTATTTCTTTAACGACCTCTCTTTCATCAAAATGAATTGTTTTATCTTTCAGAATTTGATATGTTTCATGACCTTTACCTGCTATAACTATTACATCACCTTTAGTTGCAATATCAATCGCTCTTTTTATAGCTTCTTTTCTATTTTCAATGATAATATACTTTTCCTTATCAAGACCAACTTCAATATCTTTTATAATGCTCATTGGATCCTCACTTCTTGGATTATCAGATGTTATTATTGATATATCTGCTATATCTGTTGAAATCTTACCCATCTGAGGTCTCTTCACTTTATCTCTATCTCCGCCACAACCAAATACAGATATTAGCTTGCCTTCAGTAAAGGCTTTTGAAGTGTTTAATATATTTTCAAGACCATCTGGCGTATGGGCATAATCAATTATAATTTCATAAGGTAAATTATACTCTCTAGCTACTCTTTCGCACCTTCCTAAAACAACTACGTTTTCTATGCCTCTTTTAATTGCCTCAACTGGAACCCCTGATTTAAAGCATGATATTATTGCTCCTAGTGCATTATATATATTATATTCCCCAGGTATATTTAAAATAAATTGTTCTTCTTCTTTTATATTAAGTTTAAATTTAATTTCTCTACTTCCCATTTCTTCATTAAATGCTTTATAGTCAGAATCCCCTTTTACTGAAAATGAATAAACATCGTCACTATTTAAAGCATATAAGTCACTCACTACTTGTCTTCCATAATTATCGTCAATATTAATAATTTTTATTCTTGATCTTTCAAATAACTTAAACTTTGCTTTGTAATAATTTTCAAAAGTCTTATGAAAATCTAAATGATCTCTTGTCAAATTTGTAAAAATCCCCACTTCAAAATTAACACCGTAAACTCTATCCAATTCAAGCGAGTGCGATGATACCTCCATAACACAATACTCCACACCTTTACTAACCATCTCAGAAAATAATTCTTGTAACTCTAAAGATTCAGGAGTAGTTCTTTCTGTATGGAGCCTTTCACTACCAATATAATTTGCTATAGTTCCAATTAATCCAACTTTTTTATTATACGCTTCAAGAATATCTTTAATCATAAATGCAGTAGTTGTTTTCCCATTTGTCCCAGTAATACCAATTATCTTCATCTTCTCGCTTGGATTATCATAGTAGTTTGCTCCCATTAAAGCCAAAGCTTTTCTTGTATCTGCACATTTAATGACTGTAATGCTATTATCATCTATCTCTATATCATCTTGAATAACAACTATCTTAGCTCCATTTTCAATTGCTTTATCAATATATCTGTGCCCATCAGTTGCATAGCCTTTTATACAAACAAAAATATCAAGATTTTTAACTTTTCTACTATCATAATTTATTTTATTGATTTCTACATCAATATCACCTTTAACAACTTTAAAATCTATTCCATCTAAAATACTTTTCAAATTCATATTAAATCTCTCCTAACTAATTTGCCTTATGCTACAAACTATAATAATTATTATCTTTAAATAAATACATAATTCATATTGTCTATTAGAATTAATAATTAAGGTCAAAATCCCCACAAAAGTTCCAAATTATCCGTTCCAATAAACAGTTATGAATTTCTTTAGAATTTGTGAATTAAAAAAATATAGCATGCGAGCATTCCCACATGCTAGTATTTTATCCTTAGTCTGATTCACTCTAAATTCTCTACATAATTTCATTTAATCTCATACTGGTTTATTATTTTTTGATTGTTCCTTAATCTTTATAATCTACACTCAATGTTAATTTAACAGTTGTTCCTTTAGTAATAATTTCTCCTTCAGAAATATCCTGTGTTGAAACAGTTCCATTTCCATCAAAAGTGACTGTAATTCCAAGCTTTTTTAATAAAGTATCTGCATCTTCTTTTGAATATCCCCTAACATTTGGCATTACAACATTATTATTATAAGTCGCATCACCACTTGTGTAAAGTGTTATTTTTGAACCTTCCCTTACTGAATTCCCTGGATATGGAGTCATATTTACTATTGTTTCTCCATCCCCATCTATAAGACAATCTAGTCCTATATTTTTCAATACTTCTTTAGCATCTTGAGGCTTCATATTTCTAACTTCTGGAATAACAACATCTTTACTAATTTTTTCTTTATCATCAGAATCTTTACTATTTAGATAGTTAAAAACATCCGTAAATAATAGTTTAGCATATGGTACAGCTACTTGTGCTGCATAATACGCACCATTACTAGGTTCATCAACGGTTATCATAATAGTAATTTTAGGATCATCGACTGGAGCCATTCCAACAAATGAAGAGATATACTTACCTTCTCCATATTTTCTACCAATAACCTTTTGGGCTGTACCAGTTTTACCACCAATGTGATACCCATCAATAAAAGTAGCTGTAGCTGATCCTCCTTTCACAACACCTTCAAGGTAAGTTCTAAGTTCTGCTGTCTTTTCTGGACTTGCGACTGTAGAACTTTTTGGCTTAAAAGTATCATCTACAATTTTAACATTATTTTCATCATTATGAGTTACTTCTTTCATTACATGAGGCTGAATTAGCGTACCTCCATTTGCTATTGCATTAAATGCTGCCATATATTGAACCGAATTTACTGTGTTAGTTTGACCAAATGATATTGTAGCAAGGTCTGCTTCTGAAACTTGATCAACTTTTTTTACAATTCCAGATGCTTCACCCGGCAAGTCAATTCCACTTACTTTTCCGAATCCAAATTTATCAATAGATTCACATAACTTTTCTTTACCAATCATTTGTCCTAATTTTACATATCCAACATTAGAAGAGTTTTTAAGAATTTCGGGTAAATTTTGAAATCTATTCAGTTGTTCAGCATTTCTTACAGTAATACCTCCTACTGATATTGATCCATTATCTACAAATTGTGTATCTTTATTAGCAACATTATTTTCTAAACCTGATATAGTAGTGATTACTTTAAATATGGATCCAGGTTCAAAAGTATCATTAACTAACCTATTTCTCCACATTTGCTGCACTTTGTCATTAATATTAGCACCATCAAATTTATCCGCCCCGCTATATGGATTATTTGGATCAAAATCTGGTTTATTAACCATACCTAAAACTTCACCTGTTTTAGGGTCCATAACTAATATTGAAACTGCTTTAGCTTTATTTTCATCATAGCACTGTTTCGCTATCTTCTCAGCAAAACTTTGAATATTTTCATCAATAGTTAAAGTAACATCTTTGCCCTTTATAGGCGCCGTATAATCAGGAACAGTATAAGGCAAGTCTGTATTATTTTTATCAAACTCTGCAATCTTCATTCCAGGAATTCCTGTCAAATAAGAATTATATTGAAATTCAACTCCTGTTAGTCCTTTGCCATCTGGATCAGTAATTCCTAAAACATGTGATAGAAAGTTATTATTAGGGTAATATCTTTTTGTATCTTGTGAAACTATAATTCCATTTATATTAAGTTCCTTGACTTTATCAGCCACACTTTTTTCTATTTTCCGTACTACAGTAACAGATCCCGCATCAGCACCACTTGGAAGCTTCTTTTCTAAGTCAGCTTTTATTTCTGATTCATCCATATTCAATGCCTTTGCAATCACAGGCGCAATATCATTATAATTTAATCCAGCGTTTCCTGTAGGTACAGGAATACCTACGCTTTTCATATGATCCAGTTCCTTGTTTGGAATAGATGTCAATTGTCTTTTTAAGTATGATCTCATAGAATTTAAATCAAAATCTACCCTGTAGACATTAGCAGATACGACGAGTTCATTTCCACTTCTATCCAGTATTCTTCCCCTTTGGGCATCCATCTTCACTTCGCTTGTCCACTGTTCTTCTGCTCTTCCAGAATAATCCGCACCATTAACCACCATTATATAAGATAATCGAATTAATAATAGCGCAAAAACTATTGTTAATGATAAAGCTATATACAGCGATCTTTGGCGCATTTTTCCTTTATTTATGTATCTTATCTTTTTCAACGACGTTCCTCCGTTTATTCTTACGAATTAAATCAGCTAACCTTTTTATAATTACTGTTAAATTACAATTAGTAAAATTTTCAAAAAATCTATTTAAGGCTTAATAAAATTGCTATTAAAAAATATTAGTATGTGAGCAATCTCTCACATACTAATACTTTTTTATTTTCAACTCTACCACAAACACTTCACAAACTCATAAACATTTAAGATTAAAAACCTTAATATTAACCCTGTTATACCTTTTTAATCTTTATAATCTGAGCTTAAAGTAAGTTTAACTGTTGTTCCTTTAGCTATTACTTCTCCTTGTGAAATATCTTGATCCGATACCGCTCCGCTTCCATCAAAAGCAGGCACTATTCCAAGGCCCTTTAACAAAGTAGTAGCATCCTCCTTAGAATATCCTCTAACATCTGGCATTACAACATTATTATTATAAGTCGCATCACTACCTGTGTAAAGATTAATTTTTGAACCTTCTTTTACTGAGTAGCCTGGATATGGTGTCATGTTTAATACCGATTCACCATCTCCATCTATATTAAAATCTAATTTTGCATCTTTCAATACTTTTTTAGCATCAGCAATCTTCATATTTCTAACTTCAGGAATTACTATATCTCTAGTAATTTGCACATTATTTTCATCTGAGAATTTACTATTTAAATAATTAAAAATATCTGTAAATAGTGTTTTAGCTGGTGGAACAGCAACTTGAGCCGCGTAGTATACCCCATTGCTTGGCTCATCAATTGTTACCATAATAGTAACCTTTGGATCACTAACCGGAGCCATTCCAACAAATGAAGATATATATTTACCATCTTGATATCTACCATCAATAACCTTTTGAGCTGTACCTGTTTTACCACCAATATGATATCCTTCTATGAATGTTCCTGTACCCGACCCACCAGTAACAACTCTTTCAAGATAACTTCTAAGTTCGGCTGTTTTTTCAGTACTAGCAACTGTTGATGTTTTAGGTTTAAATGTCTCGTCTACAATTTTCACATTATTTTCATCTTCATGAGTTACTTCCTTCATTACATGCGGTTGAATTAGGGTTCCTCCATTAGCAACAGCATTAAATGCTGCCATATATTGAACAGAGTTTACAGTGTTAGTTTGACCAAATGCTATTGTTGCGAGGTCCGCGTCTGATACTTTATTAACAGGCTTTACAATACCCTTCGCCTCACCTGGTAAGTCGATTCCACTTGCTTTACCAAATCCAAACTTATTAATGTATTCACATAATTTTTCTTTGCCAATCATAGCTCCCAGCTCCATGAATCCTACATTACATGAATTTTGAATTATATCTGGGAATACCTGCGCTCCATGTCCTTGTGTTCTCCAGCATTTTGGATGAATGCCACCAACTGCTAATGATCCATTACAAAAGAATTTTGTATCCTTATTAACAATATTTTCTTCTAATCCTGTAATAGCTGTTACAACTTTAAATATGGACCCTGGCTCAAATGTATCATTTACTAACCTATTTCTCCACATCTTTTGTACTTTATCCTCTTTAGTTGCTCCATCAAAATTATCTGAACCCTCTCGTGGATTATTAGGATCAAAATCTGGCTTATTAACCATTCCTAAAACTTCCCCTGTCTTAGGATCCATAACTAATATTGAAACTGCTTTTGCCTTAGTATCTTCATATGCCTGTTGAGCTGCTTTCTCAGCAAAATTTTGAATATTTTCATCAATTGTAAGAGATACATCTTTACCATTTACTGGTGATGTAAATTGAGATATTGTATAGGGTAAATCCCTGTTGTTTTTATCAAGCTCTGCAATCTTCATGCCAGGAATTCCTGATAGATATGAGTTATATTGAAGCTCCACTCCAGTTAATCCCTTACCATCGACATTAGTACTGCCTAGTACATGTGCTAGAAAATTATTATTAGGATAATACCGCTTTGTATCTGGCGAAACCAAAACTCCGCTTATATTAAGTTCCTTAACTTTATCTGCCTGTTCTTTTTCTATTCTTCTCACAAGAGTAGCAGATCCAGCATTTGCACCACTTGGAAGTTTAGTTTCAAGTTTATCCTTAACTTTTGTAACATCAAGGTCCAATGCCTTTGCAATAGCAGGCGCTATATCATCTGTTTTTAATCCTTCATCTCCAGAAGGAATAGGAATTCCTACGCTCTTCATTTGATCAATTTCAGTCTTTTTCAGATCTTTTAATGTTCTTTTCAAATATGACCTTATAGAATTCAAATCGAAGTCAACTCTATAAACATTAGCGGATACAGCAAGTTCCTTACCATTTCTGTCTAGTATTCTTCCCCTTATAGCATCTATTTTTACTTCGCTTGTCCATTGTTCCTCTGCCCTTGCCGCATAGTCAGCTCTCTTAACTATCATTATATATGAAAGTCTTATTGTTAATATTGCAAAAACAAAAGTCAAGACAAAAGCAGCAAAACTCATCCTTTGGCGCATTTTTGCTCTATCTTTATAATTTTTCTTTTTCAACGTCTACTTCCCCCATGTACTTTCTTTTGGTATATGAAAAGACAATAAGTCAAAGATACTTTGTATATTTTATGTTATATACAATATCCTTGCCTTATAGTTACTCATTAGTAAATATACTTACCATAGCACATCATAAAGTTAATCTAACAATGGAAGACTTCACCTTCTAAAATTCAGTAAAATATATCTTCCATTTAGATTTAAGTACAATAGTACACATTGACTTATTATTCCTAATTATACCTTACATAACCCTCAAAATACCGATAATTTAACTTATTATTATTTATGTGGGAACACAAATTACTACGACTACTTAAGTAAACTTGTTAGTTTAGAGAATAAAGTATCTTTTTTAGGGTTAGATTCTGTATTGGTCGGTTTTATATCCTCAAAATAATTCTGAGCAAAATCAATCCTTACAGTTTCCTCTTTCTTTGGAACAAACATAGCCAATTTATTTGAAGCATTCTGTTCTATATTGTTTAAAGATGAAAACTTAAGTAATTTAACTTTTATAGCTTCATTTTCTTCTTGTGTTAGCTTAATTTCAGCACTTAATTTACTTACTTTACTTTGCATACTATAAATTTTATTATCCCCAGAAATAGTTATAAATCCAAGACCAATTATGACTACTGCTACAGTTAACATATATTTTCTATCATTTCTTCTGCTGTTTCTCAATAAATTGTTCTTGTTTGTTATATTTTTTCTTCTTTGTATTTCCTTATATTTCTTCTCTGGTTTACGTACCCTGGTTTTTCTTTCTGGTGCTAATGCTGTATTCCCTTTTATATAATCATATTCTCTTCTTCCCATTTTATTCACATCCCAACATATTTATAACATAATAATAATTATATTTTTTCAATTATCCTCAATTTAGCGCTTCTACTCCTTGGATTTTCTTCAATTTCCTCTTCAGTTGGTGCTATGCCTTTTTTTGATATATTCTTAACTTGTGGTAATTTTCCACAAGCGCAAATCGGAAATTCTTTTGGACAATTACATGGGTTTTCTAATTCTCTAAATTTAAGTTTTACAATTCTATCCTCTAAAGAGTGGAAAGTTATTATTGCCATTCTTCCCCCTTTATTTAATCTATTCACTCCATCTTCTATAGTTTTATTTAGTATTTTCAATTCTGAGTTAACTTCTATTCTAATCGCCTGAAATGTCCTTTTAGCTGGATGAGGTCCTTCTCTTCTCATTTTGGCTGGAATAGCAGCTTTAATAATATCTACTAGTTCAAAAGTTGTTTCTATAGGCTTTTCTACCCTTCTATTAACTATAAAATTTGCAATTCTTTTAGCAAATCTTTCTTCACCATAATCCTTTATGATTTTATATAAATTTTCTTCTGAATAAGTATTTATAATTTCATAAGCAGAAAAATCATTATCTCTGTTCATCCTCATATCCAATGGTGCATCCTTCATATAACTAAATCCTCTAGATGCTTCGTCAAGCTGATATGATGAAACACCAAGATCCATTAAAATTCCATCAACTTTTTCAATCTCTAAATCATTTAAAATGTTATCTATACTATAAAAATTACTATGAACATATTTTACATTACTAAAATCCCTTAGCCTTTCTTTAGCTGCACTTAGCGCATCTTTGTCTTGATCTATACCTATTAGCACTCCATCAGATGATAGATGCTTTAAAATATGGGAAGAATGTCCTGCACCACCTAAAGTACAATCAACATAAATTCCATTTTCCTTGATATTTAGTGCGTCTATGCACTCATTTAATAATACTGAAACGTGTTTAAATTCCATACTAAAAACTCCTTATATTCCTAAATCATTCATTTTTTCTGCAATTGAATCAAAATCTATACTTGATTCGTTATATTCATTCCACTTTTCTTTGCTCCATATTTCTACTCTAGATAATACTCCAATACTTACTATGTCCTTTTCTATACTTGCATATTCTTTTAAATTTTGTGGAATTAATCCCCTACCTTGTTTATCTAATTCTACCTCACAAGCCCCAGAAAAAAAGAATCGTACAAAAGATCGTGCATCTTTATTTGTTAAAGGCAAAGTTTTTAATTTATCTTCTAGTATTTTCCATTCTCCAAGCGGATAAGCATATAAACATCCATCTAGGCCTTTTGTAATAACAAATTTATTTCCCAGACCTTCTCTAAGCTTCACTGGAACAATTATTCTATTCTTAGGATCTAACGCATGTTGATATTCCCCAATAAACATTATTCTCAGCTCCCACTTTGATACTTTTTGAAATTCTCCTCTATTTTATACCACTTAACACCACTTTTAACCACTTTAAGTATATCTATTCTATAAAAACATGGTATTTCCTCCTTCATACTGATATTTTTTTATAAAAATTAAAAAAACTACGTAAAAACAATATATATTTTTACGTAGTTTTTCATCTTTTAAAATAAAATTCTTATTATATTATACTTTTTAGTCTCTTAATGTGGCTCCAAGTTTATATTCCAAAGATTTTAGAATCTTTTCATGAACTTTATTAACATCTTTATCTGTTAATGTTTTACTTTCATCTCTGTACCAAATAGCATAAGCTATACTCTTCTTACCTTCTGGAATTTGTTTTCCTTTATATATATCAAACAATTCCACTTTTTCAACTAAGTTTCCACCAGCTTTTTTAATTGTTTCATCAATTTCTTGAACTAGAAGACTATCATCAACAAGTAATGCTATATCTCTTGTCACTGCTGGGAATTTAGGTAATGCTTTATACTTTTTATCCATATCAGCATTTTCATATAAAACATCTAAATCTAACTCAGCAACAAAGCATGGTACATCTAAACCATAATTCTCACAAACATCTAAGTGAACTTCTCCAAGTGTTCCAGCATTGTTTCTGGCAACAACAATCTTAGCTGTTTTTCCAGGATGGTAGCTTACATTTTCGCTTTCTCTTTCATATTTAACATTTTTTATTCCAAGACCCTCAGTTATGTTTTCAACAACACCCTTAAGTTCTAAATAATCACAATCTCCATACATACCTATAGTTAAGGTATTTTTTTCTATTGGAAGCTTTGTTTCATCTTCATTTGGAATATAAACTTTACCCATTTCAAATAATCTAACATATGAATTATTTCTAGAATAATTTCTTCCGAGAGATTCCATAATTGAAGGAAGTGTTGATGTTCTCATTACACTATAGTCTTCTCCTAATGGATTCTTTATCTTAACAACCTTTCTAAGTTCACTATCTTCAGGTAAATTGATTTTATCAAATACCTTTGGAGATACAAATGAGTAACTAATAGATTGATTTAATCCACTTCCTGTTGCAAGCAATACTACTCTGTTATCTAACATTCCTTTTCTATATCTAGGTTCTCTTTCTGTAGACACCTTGAAAATTGTTGTAGGAATCTTTTCATATCCATAAATTCTTGCTATTTCTTCAGCTATGTCTTCTCTAATTGCAATGTCAACTCTGAAAGTTGATGCTGTTACAACTAAATTTTCACCATTAATTTCTGTGAATAAATCAACACTATCTAAACATCTCTTCATCTCTTCTTTAGAAAGATCTGTTCCAAGGAAGTTATTAACCCAATTTGAATCAACAGTTACAGTTGATGCTTCTTTTTTATTGTTATAAACATCTATAGTGCCTTCCATAACTTCTCCAGCATTTAATTCACATATTAAACTACATGCTCTGTTTATTGCTATTTCAGCCAAATTAGGATCAATATCTTTTTCAAATCTGCTTGAAGCCTCTGTTCTTAAATTTAACTTCTTAGAATTCACTCTTATGTTAGTACCATCAAAGTTTGCACATTCAAAAACAACTTCAGTAGTATCTTCTTTTATTTCTGAGTTTAAGCCACCCATTATTCCAGCAAGGCCTATAGTGTTGCCTCCATCTTTAATACAAAGCATGGAATCATCTAATTCTCTTTCTACTTCATCTAAAGTCGTGAATTTTTCTTTATCTTTAGCTCTTTCAACAACTATTTTATTAGTAGTGATTTCTCTCTTATCAAAAGCATGCATTGGTTCCCCAATTTCAAGCATTACAAAATTTGTTATATCAACTATATTATTTATAGGTCTAATTCCTGCTTCAAGAAGTCTTTCCTGCATCCATCCTGGTGATGGCTGCACTTTAACATTTTTAATTCCTCTTGCAATATATCTATTACAAAGTGAATCTTTAACTTCAACTGTTAGTTCATCACTTATATTCTTAGAACATTTTGCTTCATAATCTAAATTAGGCATTTTATAAGTAGTTCTAAGCGCTGCCGCTGTTTCTCTTGCCATCCCAACCATGCTTAAACAATCTGGTCTATTTGAAGTTATTTCGAAATCCAAGATAGCCTTATTTAAACCTAAAACTTCTTTAATATCAGCTCCGATTTTAGTATCCGCAGGTAAAATCATTAATCCATGTACTGGTTCATCTCCCGCTATGCCTAATTCTTCTTCTGAACAGAACATACCATTTGACACTTCTCCTCTAAGCTTACCTTTTTTAATTTTAGATCCATCAGCTAATGTAGAACCATGAAGAGCAACTGGTACAATGTCTTGTTCTTTCATATTGGTTGCAGCTGTAACTATTTGTATTTCTTCAGTGCCTATGTCAACCTGACATATACTTAATTTTTCTGCATCTGGATGCTTTTCTATTTTATTAATTTTACATGTAACCACATTTTGAATTACATCACCTTGAACAACAAGTTCCTCTAATTGTGAACCAGTTAAAGTTAATTTATCTCCTAATTCTTTAGGACTAACATTTATATCAACATAATCTTTAAGCCAGTTATATGGTACTTTCATTTTGCTTCCTCCTCTTTTAACAACGAAGTAATTAATTCGCTCTAAATCTAATATCTCTTACCCTCATTTTTATAAGTGTAAAAGTTCTTAATTGTGCTTCGCACTTTTTTATATGTGATAAGATCTTAATTGCAGCATAGCTGCTTTTTTTAAGGTGCATATTCTGAAGAATATATATGGTAATATTCTCTAGAATATATATGGTTAAAAATATATATTCTTAAATCTCCAAGTTTCTAATTACTAGAACTCATGAAAGATGTTATGCTATAAGTTCTTAAAATTGATTTAAGAATCTCATATCACTTTCATAAAGTAATCTTATATCATCTATTCCATATTTCAACATTACCATTCTATCAACACCAAATCCAAAAGCAAATCCACTATAAACTTCTGGATCAAGCCCACAATTTCTAAGAACATTTGGGTGAACCATACCGCAACCTAATAATTCAATCCAACCACTGCCTTTACACACTCTACATCCTTCTCCACCACAAACAAAGCAAGTTGCATCCATTTCAGCAGATGGCTCTGTGAACGGGAAATGGTGCGGTCTGAATTTAGTTTGAACCTTATCTCCAAACATCTTCTTAGCAAATAATTCTAATGTTCCTTTTAAATCAGCAAAAGTAACTCCTTTGTCAATAACCAAACCTTCCATTTGATAGAATATTGGCGAGTGAGTAGCATCTACTGAATCTGATCTATATACTTTACCAGGTGATATCATTTTTATTGGAGGTTTTTGATTTTCCATAGTTCTAATTTGAACTGGTGAAGTTTGAGTTCTTAGAACTATATTATCGTTGATATATAAAGTATCTTGTTCACTTCTTGCCGGATGATTCTTAGGGATATTTAATGCCTCAAAATTGTAACGGTCAAGTTCAACTTCTGGACCTTCTTCAATAGTGAAACCCATTGAAATAAAGATTTCTTCCATGCTTTGTAATGTTAGGTCTAAAGGATGCCTTTTTCCTATTACTTTTTTTCTTCCTGGAAGTGAAATATCTATAGTTTCTCCAGCAAGTTTTTCTGACTTTTCCTTATCTTTAATAGTTTTTAATATGCTTTCTAGTTTCTCTTCAACAACAGCTTTAGCTTCATTCACCATTTTTCCAACTATCGGTCTTTCTTCTGGAGATAATCCTCCCATACCTCTTAATATTGTAGTAAGTTCTCCTTTTTTACCTAAGAACTTTACTCTTATCTCTTCTAATTCACTGCTATTTTTTACAGCTTCAATTTGATTTAATGCAAGCTCTTGCAATTCTTTAAGTTTTTCTTTCATAATTGTTCTCCTTTCAATAAATTCAGCAAACAATGTCATATTATTTACTTTTAGTCGCCAATAAAGTGATTTTTCATTTATTTCTTAAAACACACTTCAAAAATCTTAACCCCTTACCGGCTAGACTTGAATTAATCACAAATTATTATACTGAGCAAATTTTTACACAAAAAAATCGCCCCCATAAAAAGGGACGAAAAATCCGCGTTACCACCCTAATTGGAGCTTTATCACTAAAGCAACCCAACTTAATTTAATTAACGACTTTTTTTGCCGCTAGCTACTACTAAAAATTTCACAGCTAGAACTCCTGAGTGAACTTCAATATTATATTATTTAAGAAGGCTTGCAGTCTATGACCTTCTCTCCCTTAAAATTCTTCTAATATCTACTCTCTCATTCACAGTTTTTAAATATTTCATTAATACAACTAATTATACAAATAAATCCTAAAAATATCAATACTCAATTTTATGATATCTTTACAAATTACTTTGCCTTACTTTTTCATACATTATAACTGACGCAGCTATAGCTACATTTAGAGATTCTGCATTACCAGGCATAGGGATTTTAACTTTAGTATTAGCCAAATCAAATACTTCACTACTCACTCCATTACCTTCATTTCCAACAGCTAGCAGAACTTTACCCTTTAGATCTACGTCAAAAAAGTTTTTATCAGTATCAAGTGATGTAACAACTATGTTGAATCCCTTCTCTTTTAATTGCTTAACTAATGTTAAATTCTCATCATCATAATGAATAGGAATATAAAATATAGAACCCATTGTAGATCTAATAGTTTTTTCATTGTATATATCTACAGTTCCTTTTGTTAATATAATCCCTTGTACTCCTGCCGCATGAGAAGTTCTTATTATAGTTCCTAAGTTACCAGGATCCTGTATTTTATCACAAAGCAAATAGAAATCACCATTATCACTTAATGACATTGAATTCATATTAATTACAGCAATTATTCCTTGTGGCCCTTCTGTAGAAATTAATTCTTTAAATAAGCTTTCACTTATTTTATATATTTTTGTATCCTCAGTTATGTAATGTAATAAAAATTGATCAATTCTCTCAAATGCATCTTCTGTAACAATTAAATAATCTATATTAACTTTCGCTTTGAATGCCTCTTGAATCAATCTAAACCCTTCTATTATATATTGATTATTTTTATTTCTATTTTTTCTTTCTTTAAGTTTCTTGGTATACTTAAACAAATTATTTTCTTTACTTTCAATAAATATCAAAGTTCTACACCTCTAACCTATTCAGCTTTTCTTACAAATCATACTTTCAAGCTCATTACCAAGAGCCGCCACAACATTCCTATATACTTATATATAATCTTCGAAACAAGAAACAGCTATACCATTACTATAAATTATTTTATAAATAAAATAAAATGCGGCCTAAGCCGCATTTTATGTATTAAGCGTTTAATTGTTTCTTAGCAACTTCTACTAATTCTGAAAACGCCTTAGGATCATTTATAGCTATCTCTGATAACATTTTTCTATTGATATCTATTCCAGCTAATTTAATTCCGTTCATGAATTTTGAATATGATAAATCATTCATTCTTGTAGCAGCGTTTATTCTTGCGATCCATACGCTTCTATAATCTCTCTTCTTATTCTTTCTTCCAACATAAGAATTTCTTAATGCTCTTATTACTGATTCATTAGCAGTTTTAAATAACTTGCTCTTTCCACCATAGTATCCTTTTGCAAGTTTTAAAACTTTTTTATGATTTTTACGAGAATTTTTCGCTCTCTTTACTCTTGCCATTACTTAAACCTCCTGCACTACCTCTATTTTATAGGTATGGTAATAATTTCTTAATAGTTTTTTCTTGTGTTACTGAAACGTATCCAGCTTTTCTAAGATTTCTCTTTCTCTTTGAGCTCTTCTTAGTTAAGATATGACTCTTAAACGCTTTAGCTCTCTTGATCTTTCCTGTACCTGTCTTTTTGAATCTTTTTGCTGCACCTCTATGACTTTTCATTTTTGGCATGATTAAAATCCTCCTCTCAAGTTATGCCTTCTTAGGCCCTAAAACCATTGTCATGCTTCTGCCTTCTCTTTTAGGATGTTTCTCTATTAGGCAGACATCTTCTAATTTAGAAGCAAAGTTATTAAGAATTCTTTGCCCAATGTGGGAAAGTTCCATTTCTCTACCTCTAAATCTGACAGTGATTTTAACTTTATCTCCATCTAATAGGAACTTTCTTGCATTTTTTGCTTTTATGTCAATATCATGTTCCTCAATAGTTAGACTGCATCTTATTTCTTTAATACTTACAATTTTTTGCTTTTTCTTAGCTTCTTTTTCCTTTTTTGATTGCTCATATATATACTTACCAAAGTCCATAATCTTACAAACTGGTGGTGTAGCATTAGGAGAAATCATAACTAAGTCCATTTCTTTCTCTTCTGCAAGTCTTCTTGCTTCAGCTGATGAGATAACACCTAATTGCTCCCCATCGCTTCCAATCACTCTAAGTTCTTTTTCTCTTATTTCTTCATTCATAGAAAAATCTTTATTAATATTTTTCACCTCCGAAAAATTACATACATAATAAAAAGACGGCCATATAGCCGTCTCAACATTATCAATACATCATGCATAATGCATAAATAGATATCCATTAACCCAACCAGTAGAATTAACACTGTTAGGTGAGAAACGGCTGTTTCTTCTTAACGAATATTAGTATATCATCTTTATTAATACGTGTCAATATTTTTTCGCAATTATTTTTTCAGAATTATATTCGTTGTTTGCTTCATAAAAAGTCACTCTATTTTCAAACACATTTTCTATTGTATCCAAAAACTCCTTATTGTTGCAATTTTCTTTACCAAAAATATTTATAGCTTTTGGTGCATTTGTAATAAGTCCACTTATTAGTATGTCCTCAATATTTAAATCTACTTTATTTTGTTCCGTTATTAATTCATTGCAAAAATCGTAATATAAATTTTTACCTTCTTTATCCCGAATAATATAATTATTCCCTTCTTCTATTATTATATTAACTTCTTCTATCTTAGATTCCTGTAACTCTACAAAATACTTTAGTAATTTTATAAATTCCTTATATTCCTTTTCGACCATATATCTTTCCACAACTTTATCTATAATTTTCTCAATATCACCTCTAAGTTTTCGCATTCTAAAAGTTATAAACCCATCTATATTAAGTTCTTGTTTTTCACTTATACAATCTCTAATCATTTCTACCATTAAGTTTATTTTATTTAAGCAATATATAGAATCTTCATTTTGAGTAGTTTCTTCATATTTTAATACTTTAACTATTTGATCTTCCACCTCCAGTATCTCACTTTGTTTTAAGAAAAAATAGTTATCCGTTATGAATTCAAACATTTCTTTTTTTCTATAATTATCAATTACTATTCTATATAAAATATTACTAACATATAAGTTAATAACTTCTTTTATTTTTTCATTATAACATTCATCCTCAGAAATTATCTTAATTATATGAGTATTTCCTTCGATGCTTTCAACAAACCCTATTAAGATATTTTTCTTCTTCAGTAGCTCTCTTAGCTCTTGCAGGTCCCGAGAAAAAGTCAAGTCTTCACTATAAGCTAATTTTAAAATAAGCATGGATTTCACTCCCTTCTTAATATTAGTATGTATAAAAAATCTAATGATATGCAGAGTTTATATTTTATTTTTGGTTAAACACAAGTTCCTTTTTTACGTATAATCGTTAATTAATTGACATATCTAAATCTAAGGTTCAAAATATAATTTAAATCAACTGCCTTGCTAGATTGCAAAAGCAGATTATTTATCACATTTTTTAAGGAGCATTTTATGCATTGTTTTATTGATTATAGAGCGACAAAAGAAGAATTACTTAATCTTTCAAAATTTGGAATCAATCCAATTCTAGTCCCAAAATCTAATGATGTTTATGAAGCTATAAATGGTCATCCTGATATTCAATTAAATATATTAAAAAATAGTTTAAGTGATAAAATCATTATCCAAAAAAATATTTCTGAAACTTTCATTAATATTCTCAAAGAAAATAATATAGATTATATTTTTTCTAAGAGCTCGTTGACTAATAAATATCCTGGTGATATTATTTTAAATTCCTTAATATTAGAGAATTATTTTATACACACATTAAAATTTAGTGACGATAACCTTTTAAAATCGCAATATTTAAAAAAACATATTAATGTTCCTCAAGGATACACCAAATGTTCTATCCTACCCGTTAATGAAACTGCATTAATTACAAGCGATAGAGGAATTTTTGAATCTTTAAAAAATTATAACTTTGATATTCTTCTGCTTCCTCCCGGAGATATATTACTACCTTCACTAAATTATGGCTTTATAGGCGGGGTTGGTGGTATGATCTCTAATAACAAAATGGCTTTCTTTGGTGATCTAGATAGTTACAAATGGGGAGACGAAGTAAAAAAGTTTCTTTCAAAATATGACGTCGCACCCATCCCACTAAGAAAAGGAAAATTAATAGATCGAGGTAGTCTACTTACCTTATAATCATGTCCACTATATAATATGATTTCTGTTTTTTTATGTTACTTTTATATTAGGCAACTGAAGCATTATATAAAATACAAAAAATTACTTAAATCTCCTTTATAATGTTCTCAAAAACAAAAAAGATAGCATGTGTAAGATTCCTCTTGACTGCTATCCTTTTCATTTTTATCTTATTATCCTATTTCTTATCTCACTGCTCAATTTTTCAGCTTTTTCTTTTACAATTCCTGTCATAGTTCTAAATTCGCTACTCATATCTTGAGTGAATTCTTTCATTTCACATCTCATTTTTTCTGCCTTTTCTTTTATTTCTTTGTTTAAATCTAGCATAATAATATCTCCTTTCTTAAAAAATCTTTATATTATTTATAATTGCTAAAAAATTATATTTATAAATGTTTTTTTGTAATATAAGTTTGCCCCAAAATAGGAATATTATTAATAAAACTCTGACTTATTTTTAATTTTTCAAATATTTATGGTCATATGTAAAAATTTTTCATATGACCATCACAATTTCTTACTTTTTGATTATTTCTATATTTCTAAACTTAAAAATTCGCCTTCCATATATAAATCAAATTTATTAAATGCCCAAGAAAATAAGAAATTTACTTTGACATAGTAGCTTCCTATCATTTAAACTATTTTAGAATAGATTTATAACGAATTATTTTATATTTTAGGAGGCAATTAATGAGCGTACTTACTGTTAAAAATATGAATCATGGCTTTGGAGATAGAGCTATTTTCGAAGATGTATCATTTAGATTATTAAAAGGTGAACATGTTGGTCTTATTGGAGCTAATGGAGAAGGTAAATCAACATTTATGAATATAGTAACAGGAAAACTTATGCCTGATGAAGGTAATGTTATATGGTCAAATAATGTTAGAGTTGGATATATGGACCAACATGCTGCTTTAACTAAAGGACAAAGTATAAGAGATGCTTTAAGAGATGCTTTTAAATACCTTTTTGATTTGGAAGCCGAAATGAATTCTTTATATGAAAAAATGGGTGATTGCAGTGAAGATGAGTTAAATAAAATGTTAGATAGAACTGCTACAATTCAAGACATGCTTGATCATAATGGATTTTATATAATTGATCCAAAAGTCGAGGAAGTTGCGAAGGGGCTTGGACTTTTAGATTTAGGCTTAGATAGAGATGTTGATGATTTATCAGGTGGACAAAGAACTAAAATTCTTTTAGGTAAATTATTACTACAATCTCCTGATATTTTACTTTTAGATGAGCCTACTAACTATCTTGATGAAGAACATATAGAATGGCTTAAAAGATACCTTCAATCGTATGAAAATGCATTTATACTAATTTCACACGATATCCCATTCATAAATTCAGTAGTTAACTTAATTTATCACGTAGATGAAAGAAAGCTTACTAGATACGTTGGAGATTATGATGAATTCCAAAGAATATATACAGAAAACAAGAAGAAATTAGAAGCTGCCTTTGAAAAGCAACAAAAGGAAATTGCAAGACTTGAAGACTTCGTTGCTAGAAATAAAGCTAATGTTGCTACTGCTAATATGGCTAAATCTAGACAAAAGAAATTAGATAAGATGGATGTAATTGAACTTTCTAAGGAAAAGCCAAAACCTGAATTCAACTTCAAACCAGCTAGAGCTTCTGGTAAAGTTATTTTTGAAACTAAAGATTTAGTTATAGGTTATGACTCTCCTCTTACAAAACCATTAAATTTATATATGGAAAGAGGACAAAAAATAGCATTAGTTGGAGCTAACGGACTTGGTAAATCAACTCTTTTAAAAAGTTTACTAGGTATAATCAAACCACTTAGCGGAGAAGTTAATCTAGGAGATTATCAATACATAGGTTATTTTGAACAGGAAGATAGAGGCGATAATAGTAACACTTGTATAGAGGAAGTGTGGCAAGAGTTCCCTGGATATACTCAATATCAAATAAGAGCTGCTCTTGCTAAATGTGGACTTACAACTAAACAATTAGAATCTCAAATAAGAGTTCTATCTGGTGGTGAGGCTGCAAAAGTTAGGCTTTGTAAAATTATAAATAATGAGACTAACATATTAATACTTGACGAGCCTACAAATCATTTAGATGTTGATGCAAAAGATGAATTAAAAAAGGCACTTAAAGAATACAAAGGAACAATTCTATTAGTTTCACATGAACCTGACTTTTATAGAGACATAATAACTGAAACTTGGAACTGTGAAGATTGGACAACAAAGATAATATAGCAATTATTAAAAATGTAGTCAGTTTATTAAAACTGGCTCTTTTTTGCATTTTAAACTTTATCACTTTATATAATCTCTCTATAAAACCTTATCATGGTGTTTATATATAAATTCATATATTAACTATATAAAATACAATAAAATCTCATAATGCAAATATAATAATAAACAGTTCTCTTTTCATTGATACTTTCTTCTATTATAATAATGTTTAAGAGATAAAAACACTGTTTCTGTTGGTAGTCAGAACCTATATTATAATATAGCAGTAACCTGCCCTCCTGGGGTTGTCCATTCTCCGTAAATTTATTTCATACAGGAGGATTTAATTATGGTAACAATAATTAAATTAACAGTTCTTTTTGATGATCCATTTTGGATTGGTGTCTTTGAAAATATTGAAAATGGCGAATATAATGTATGCAAAGTTACCTTCGGCTCAGAACCAAAAGATGAGGAAACTTACGAATTCATACTAAAAAAATTCTATCATTTAAATTTTAGTTCGCCGATATTGTCTGATGAATTTAAATCAGTAGAAAGGAAACACAATCCTAAAAGGCTTCAGAGAAGTATTAGAAAAGAGGTTAATGCTAAAGGCATAGGAACTAAAGCTCAAATAGCTATGCAATTACAGCATGAACAAAGCAAAATAATACGCAAACAAAAATCAAAAGAGCAAAAGGAGCAAGAAGAGCAAAAAAAGTTTGAGTTAAGAAAAAAGAAAAAGCTAGAAAAGCATAAAGGACATTAACAGTAAAAGTCCTCTATAAATCTCTTCTTTTTTAACTATTATACTTCATTTTGTAACTATCTAAAATGCTCGAAAATAACAAGTTAAAAATGCTACTAATGTCTTAAACACAAATAAATATCATTTTGATAAATGATATTGCAGCATTATATTAACTTGTTATTTTTGTTCTTCTTTATAATTTAAATATACTTTTTTATTTTATCTCACAAAGTTCACTGTCTTAAAAACTCTTACTTGACATAAAATGCTAACATGTTATCATAAAACTATTAGCTAAAAGCAATATACATATAAAGGGGATATTACAAAAATGATGACACTAGATAAATTTGAAGAAGCATACGAAATCGTACAGAGAGTAATTTTAAAAACTAAATTAGTGTTTAGTGATTATTATTCAGATATTACAGGAAATAAAGTCTACTTCAAGCCTGAAAATATGCAAAAAACGGGTGCTTATAAAATAAGAGGGGCATACTATAAAATCAGCACGCTTTCAGAAGAAGATAGAAACAAAGGTCTTGTAACAGCTTCTGCTGGCAACCACGCTCAAGGAGTAGCTTACGCTGCAAAATCCTATAATACAAAAGCAATAATTGTAATGCCAACTACCACTCCACTAATGAAGGTTAATCGTACTAAAGCCTATGGAGCAGAAGTTATTTTACATGGAGATGTTTATGATGAAGCTTGTAATTACGCTTTAAAACTTGCCGAAGAAAAAGGCTATACTTTCATTCATCCTTTTGATGACTTAGATGTAGCAACCGGTCAAGGCTCAATAGCGATGGAGATCATAAAAGAATTACCAACCGTTGATATAATCTTAGTACCAATAGGCGGCGGTGGACTCGCTACAGGAGTTTCTACACTCGTTAAACTTCTTAACCCTAACATAAAAGTTATTGGTGTTGAGCCCGCTGGTGCAAACTGCATGCAGGTTTCATTAAAAAACGGAGAAGTAATCACTCTTCCTTCAGTGGATACTATAGCTGATGGTACTGCCGTTAAAACTCCTGGCTCTAAGATTTTTCCATATATAAAACAAAATCTTGACGAAATCATAACTATTGAAGATCACGAGCTTATAGGAGCATTCCTAGATATGCTTGAAAATCACAAAATGCTTGCTGAAAACTCAGGTTTATTAACTGTAGCAGCATTAAAACACTTAGATGTAAAGGATAAAAAAATTGTATCTATTATAAGTGGTGGCAACATGGACGTGATTACTTTTGCATCCTTAGTACAACATGGTTTAATTGAAAGAGAACGTATTTGTACAGTTTCTGTTTTGCTTCCAGATAAACCTGGTGAATTAACAAATGTATCTAAGGTAATTGCAGAAGCTCAAGGTAATATAATCAAACTAGATCATAATCAATTTGTTAGCATTAATCGTAACAGTGCGGTTGAACTTGATATAACTATGGAAACCTTTGGGCATGAACATAAAGAAGCCATTATAAAAGCCCTTAGGAATAATGGTTATGATCCAAAAGTTATAAACCCTAAAATGATTTACCAATAATTAAACTTACGAAAAATGATCTACAAAAAACTTTTAGTAGATCATTTCTATTTATAATATATTTAGGTCTTTTATTTTAGCACCTTACCAGCGCCATTACACTTAAAAACTACAACTTGTCCTACTTTTAATAATATATTCTTCTACATACCAGTACTTTAAAGTTATATTAATTGATTAAAAATACTAATTCAATTTATTATTTTTAATCAATTCTTTTACATCAATTAACCGTTCACATATTTTAAATGCTAATTTTTTTGTCTCTTCCTCTAATACTTTCATATCCGGAACATGTATACCAGTCATTCCTGCTGAATGAGCCGCCATTATCCCAGCGTCTGAATCTTCTATAACCAAACAATTTTTAGGGTCCACATCTAATTCTTCTGCTGCCTTTAGGAAAATTTCCGGATCTGGTTTGGAATTTTTCACTTGATCACCGCAAACTATAGAATTAACTTTCTCTTTTATCTTTGCTTCTTCCAATAGTTCTAGTGCTCTTTGTCTCCTTGTTGAAGTTGCAACAGCTATTTTAAATTTTTCTTTATTTAAATAATCTAGTAATTCATGAACTCCCGCTTTAATTTTAACACCATTTTCATTTGTTGTTTTATGTGCTAATTCAGATTTCTTCTTATATATCTCATCAAACGGGAAATCACTTCCATATTCCTCCAACATAACTAACTTTATGCCATCAACATTTCTCCCAATAAACTTTACATAAAACTCTTCAGCTATTTCATATTTATATTCTTTAAGAACTTCCTTATAGCATTGAAATGATATTCTTTCTGAATCAATTAATACTCCATCCATATCAAAAATTATTGCATCTATTTTTTTCATACGTTTTCTCCTCTTCTCCAATTAAAAATATTGCGTACTTTTTATATCTTAACATTTTACTTCAAACTTTCCAACTAATAAAACAATTCCAAAAATCTCTTTGCTGCACCCCATAAATATCTCTCCTTAATCCAAATCGCTGTAATTTGAATCTTTAAAGTATCTCTTAATAATAAGTAGTACATCCTTTAAATCATTTAGATCAATTTCCGCACATTCATTCATAAACATATAATATTGACTCATCACAACCACCATCGCTTCAGATTCCCTACTTCTCTAGCAGCCGAATTAGTAATTTCTATTATATGTTTAGCCCTCTTATAAAGAAGTTTGCCAGCATCTGTTAATATTATTGTTCTTGCTCTACATTCAAATAATATTAAATACTAACTACAATAAACTGCTCTAAATCAATTGATAAGAGCAGTTTATTATTAAAATATGTACAATTATTATTTATATATAAAATTCCGTATTCTTTCAAGTAACATACTTAACGCTACAGTATTTGCTCCACCCTCTGGAATTATTATATCTGCCCTTCTTTTGCTTGGATCTACAAACTCCTCATGCATAGGTTTCACAGTTCCTAAGTATTGATTTATTACAGAGTCTAAATCTCTACCTCGCTCTTTTACATCTCTTAATAATCTTCTTATTATCCTTACATCACCATCAGTATCTACAAAAACTTTTATGTCCATCAAATCACAAAGTTCCTTATTTTCAAATATCAATATTCCTTCTAATATAATAACCTTAGTTGGCTTAACTTCAACCTTATCATTTAGCCTAGTGTGTTCAACAAATGAATAAACCGGATGGTATACTGTATTTCCTTCCTTTAACTGCTTAAGATGATCTATTAAAAGATCAGTATCAAATGAATTTGGATGGTCATAATTTAGCTTCTTTCTTTCTTCTAATGAAATTTCTTCATTAGATTTATAATAATAATCATGACAAAGTATAATAACTTGCTCCTCGAAGACTTCCCTTATTTTCTCAGCTAGCGTAGTTTTACCTGATCCACTACCACCAGCTATACCTATTATCATTACATCTTGCATATCTTCCTCCATAGTATTATATATATATTCTAAATTAAACTTATATTATCATACCTTTTAGATTTTATTACAAAATAAAAAAAAAGACAACTCTTATCAAACCTTAATTATCTCTATTAGGGCCTAACAAGAGCATTGCTGTAATGCTTTTCTTATCAAATTAGTGAATTCTATAATGCATTTTTTTGGAGCACTGATGATTTCTTATATAAGTATACAGTGAGATTCTTATTCTCTTTATTGACATTCCTTAATATTATTGCATTTTCACTATTATTTTCAATACTTTCTATATCAAAAAGTTCAATTGCTTTATTAATTTTTTTAATTTCACCATTTTCTTTCTTATATAGCACGGATAAGGTTTCATCAAAATAATAATCTTGTTCTAATGTTTTATTCTGATTTTCTTCCGTTTCACCATAAGTAAATCTATCTTCTCTTCTTAAATAAGCTTTTTTCTTACTATTTATTCCAGCTTTGTTATAAACATTTTGTTTTTCATGAATATTTATATTCTTCAAAATGCACTCTATCTTAATTACAAAATTTTCGTATTTTTCAATCATTTCTACTAGTTCACTATACTCAATAACATCTTCACCATACTTAGTTCTAAAATCATCAAGCATATCCTCAACTTTACCTCTATCATATATTCCTTTGAAAGATATATCTTTTGCTAGCTCTTTTACTATATTATTTATACTTTTATAACGTATAAACTGTAGCATTTTTATAATAAAAAACATAGACAACACACAACAAGGTACTGAAATTAATGGGAAGTTAATTAGTAGAGCTCCAAGAAAAATTAGCAGCATAAAATTCCTATTGGCATCTTTATATATCTCGATTCCTTCCACAAGTGCAGGATTATAGGATAGAATCTTCTCTATCATCAAGTTCTTATTTTTTTGATTAATCTTTCTATCACTTTTAATAATTCTCCT
Source organism: Clostridium chromiireducens (assembly GCF_003575225.1). Lineage (NCBI taxonomy): Bacteria > Bacillati > Bacillota > Clostridia > Eubacteriales > Clostridiaceae > Clostridium > Clostridium chromiireducens. The sequence continues at coordinate 135,234 of NZ_QXDJ01000004.1, forward strand.
TGATTCTTTTCTTTTACGTCCTCTCATATCAGCTACCTCCTCTTATTGTAATGTTTTCCTTAATTTTACATCACATATTATTTATTATCAAGCTCTTCCATAATTTAAATATTTCTATGTTTTACTCTTATTTTTCTTTTTTCCTTGTATTTTTCTTTATTTCTCTAGCCTTTTTTACACTACCATGTCTATTTTTAACAAAAAATTCTTTAATCACCTCTCATTAAATTAACTTTCTCATGATTTATAACAAATTGACCAATTACTTTATTTCCATTTATCTTATCAATCTCAAAATCAACCTATTGACACAATTACACTCATGTGATATATTAAAAGTTTTATTTTTTTCACAAATATGTTATACTATAAAAATAAAGAAAAAGGAGGTGGATTTTTTGTTTTCCATAGGAGATAAAGTTGTTTACCCCATGCAAGGCATAGGTACCATAGAAAGAATAGAAAATAAAGTTTTCAGCGGCAAAAATAAAGAGTATACAATAATAAAAATTCTATCAAATCACTTAGAAATAATGATTCCAAGTGATAAACTAGCTAATTCAAATTTACGTAAAATTAGCGACAATTCTACTCTCGAGAATGTATTATTTAATATTAATAATCAAGAGAATAATTCTCAAGTTATGTCTGCTAAAGAAAGATATCAAATTAATTCAAATAAAGTGAAATCTGGTTTGCTCAAGGATAGTGCTGAAGTTGTTTACGATTTGATGATTATAAGGAAAGAAAAATCACTAAACACAAGTGAAAAGCAGCTCTTCAATACTGCCCACAAATTATTAGTTCAAGAAGTTTCATTGATTAAAAATATTACTGAAGTGGAGGCTGAAAATTTTTTAGATTTGAATTTGGGATGATATAATATTTAATTTTTATTTTGTTGATTATCTATTATACAAACCTCTACATAAAAATAATAAAGTTATATCTATAAAAACTTAATCAAGAATTTATAGATATAACTTTATTAACTAAAAAAGCTATAAGAGTAAACTCTTATAGCTTATTGCTTCAAACAGAAACTATCTTCTGTTGTTTTGTTGCTTTCTAGCTCTTCTACAATCAGCACATCTTACTGGTTCATTTTCGAAACCTTTTTCTTTGTAGAATTCTTGTTCTCCAACTGTGAATATAAATTCTTTTCCACAATCTTTACATACTAATGTTTTATCTTCCATTTACAATTCCTCCAAATTTAAAGACTTAGTTAACCAATATTTTCTCATAAGGAGAAATTATAATATAATTAAATCTTTTATATATTTTGTTCTCATCGAACTTCTTAAGTATACCATACTATTTTTAAAAATACAATACTATTTTTTAATTATTCTCTGTTACTCCAGATGAAATATTTACAAATGAATTTGTGATAATGTATTTATTATCTCCAACTCGAATGAATTTCATTTTGACACTATCTCCAACCTTAGTTAAAGCAACTTCTCTAGAAGTTTCTGTTGAAACTGAGAAGATATTTGGATTATTCTTTATTTTAACATCATAAATACTTTCACCTTCTTTTATAACAAGCCCTATTCTTTCAACTTCTCCTTCTACTACTTCTTCCTGATTCCCACTTTCCAGTGAAATATTAGTATTAGTCAAACCTTCAAGATATTTGTTCAACGTTGCTTGAAGTGTATCTCCAACCCCCACAGTATTATAATTCTTAACATTTACCATAGAATATTGCTTAACTAAACCATTAGAATCTTTTAAAGTCATAAAATATGTTGGCTCATTCTGAATATTAATTAAGTAAGGAAAAGTTGCTTTATATCCATACTGTTGAACCTTCCCCTCCGCTGATCTCATACCTGCTTCCTCTGTAGCACCAGCAGTTTTATACAGTTTTGTTTCTCCATTCCTCGTATTAGTTAGTGTAAACCCTACAAGTGATTCATCGCTTCCTACTGAAGTAATGCCTGTATAATAGTAACAGGTCCCTTTATTATAAATTATATTCATACCATTTGTTGATTTTAGCTTATCTTTGTCAGTAAAGTTTAAAACCCCATGAACTAATTCTCCCCATTTATTAATATATCTATTTATATACTGCTTAGGCTGTATTCTATCGACCCAACTTGGTAAATTATTAATATCATAGATAACTGAGTTTCCAGTCTGCGCATCCATTACTAATGCCCCGATAGCTTTAGCTTCTATAATACCTACTCCGGTATCATATCTTGTTATTACCCAATAAGGTCTTCCAGTATCATCCAACTCAAATGTATAATCTGTATGTCCAGCTTTCATATCCTTAAAGTAAGCTGCCCTGCTTAAATCACTAAAAAAATATGCAGAATTTAAATATTTGAGTTTAATATCATTCCCATCAAGTTTAGTAACCAATTCCACATCATTCTGATTTGTAGCACTTACTTTAATATATCCAATTGTCCCTTCTCTATTGGTAAACCATTTAAGAAAAGATGAATGCTCAAGTGGAGCCACATAACATAGTTGACCATTTACACTTTGTAGATTTAATTCACCAATAGTAACTTGACTCCCAAGGCTTGTAATTTCACCGAGTTTTTTATCTGCAAGTTTATATGCAAGTTCTTTATCTATTGTAGGTAATTGATTTATATCCATATATTCTATTTGGCTTGAAAAATCTACTTCATCTATACTCCCAATCAAATTTCTGTGAGCATTATAGCTAATTAGCGGACTATAAAAGATAAATATGGCAATATATAATGCAGCAACCGATGATGCTGTAATTATATATTCTTTTCTTCTAAGCAAAATCCCATATGCTAAAGTACAAATTACGAATATTCCAACTATAGTACCTGCACTAAGACTAATATCTAAAATTAAACTACTTGAAAATAATAAAATCAATCCAATAATCAAATACGCACTAAATAAAATTTTAAGATATCTAATGAAATTTCTATTATTCATGTTTCTCCTCCAATATATTTATATTTTTTGTATAGATTATTATAGCATATAAAAATACTCCTGTATTTATGAAGCTATATAAATACAGGAGCTCATATATTATTAAAAGGTAAAATTTCTAAAATAATATAGCTATTAATATGTGGAAACTATATTATAAAAATGTGTAGATATGCAATGGCAAAGCATTCTTCACATTTAAGAAATATTCCTTTTGGGGGCAAAGTATAATAGTATTTTTTCTTTAAAATATTCTTTAATTAAAATTTCCTTACAACTTAATTGTAAAAGATATTTATCTTATTCCTTATTTTTACTTTATGATTATTTATTTACAAAGTCAAAAAAGAGATAAGAAGGCCAAACTTTACAATTGTGAGACCTCATTATCTCTAATCTATAAAACATATTTACATGATAACAAACATTTTATATATATTCAACATTTCCAGAAAATTCTTAAGAAACGTAAGAAAATATATCATCATACTATATTTTTTAAAGTTTTTGCTTAGATTTTTTTCACATTTCTTGTTGCTACTATATCTACATTAGTTCCAAGAATATTTTTAATTATTATATCGCCAATTTTGATAGGTGCATTTACTGTAATTTTGTTGATCTCCTCCATGCATTTAAAATTAAGATCTTTAGGAATTGGATTTTTTGTTTTTACAGGCACCACTGCCAATTCTCCATTTTCTACTTTAACAGTTGAAGTTATTACTCTTACTGGGTTTGTAACTTCATTTATCCCATATTCAATACCTCTATTGCAACCATTTCCTTGTACACTATTATTTTCTGCATCTACTTTTAAATGACATCCCTTAGGACAACATATACAAATTAATTCTTTTTCCATTTTATTCACCATCCTCTAATGATATTGTTATATCACCTTTAACCTTATCTAATAGCACCTTACCTAAAACTACTTTTTCCATTTCTGATGGTGCTAAATGAGCTCTTTTAAATTTAGCTATAACTTCATCATTACATCTTACAACTAATGCTTTATCGTGATATATATTATTTACTCTCATAAATATAGTCAATTTATCATCAACTGCATCTACATTAAGTCTTTGAGGAACTGTATAATTCACATTTGACCCATTTATAATATTTATATATTTATTTTTATTAAGCTCTCCTTTAATATATATTGCAGCTGAAAAACCAGCATGTTTTGATTCTTGACTTACAAAGTCTACTAAATCATGAACATGTACTACATTCCCACATGCAAATATACCATCTACTGATGTCTCCATACTTTCATTAACCATTAAACCATTAGTTCTTCTATCTCCCTCAATTCCAGCATTAAATGATAATTCATTTTCAGGAATTAATCCAACTGACAATAACAAAGTATCTACTTCAAATTCTTTTTCAGTTCCTTTAATAGGTCGTTTATTCTCGTCAACTTCAGCTATTATAACTTTTTCAAGCCTATCTTTTCCTACAATATCTACTACTGTGTGAGAAAGATATAGTGGAATATCATAATCATTTAAGCATTGAACTATGTTTCTATTTAATCCATTTGAATATGGACATAATTCAACAACCGCTTTAACTTTTGCTCCTTCAAGAGTCATTCTTCTTGCCATTATAAGCCCAATATCTCCTGACCCTAAAATAAGAACTTCTTTTCCCGGCATATATCCTTCTACATTAATATATCTTTGAGCTGCTCCAGCACTAAATACTCCTGCTGGTCTATCACCTGGTATATTAATCGCCCCTCTGGTTCTTTCTCTACATCCCATAGCAAGAATTATAGCTTTTGCCTTAAGTTCCATGAATCCTTCTTCTGTGTTTATTGCATAAACTGTTTTATCTTTTCCTATCTCTAAAACCATTGTATCAAGCTTTATCTCAACATCTGTATCTTCAATCATTTCTATAAATCTTCCGGCATATTCAGGCCCAGTAAGTTCTTCTTTAAAGGTATGAAGCCCAAAACCATTATGAATACATTGATTTAATATACCTCCTAATTCTTTATCTCTTTCTAAGATTAATATCTTTTTTATCCCATTATTATATGCTTCATATGCTGCTGCAAGGCCTGCTGGCCCTCCACCTACTACTATTAACTCATAACTCATAACACTACCTCGCCCTTCTACTTACTTTTACCCACTAGAATATAAGAATTATCCTTTTCTAAAACAACACTTTCAAGTGGAACACTATATTCCCTTGCAATTATTTCTTGAACTCTTGGTCCACAGAATCCACCTTGGCATCTTCCCATTCCCGGTCTGCATCTTCTTTTAACACCATCTAAGGAAAGAACTCCAAAACTTCTCTTTATTGCATCTACAATCTCACCTTCTGTTATACTCTCACACCTACACACTATTCTTCCATACTGTGGATTTTTCTTAATTAATTCTGCCTTCTCCTTAGGTGACAACTCCATGAAATGAATTTGCTCTCTGCTAGCTACAAAGTTTTCTTTTTTCTCTAATTTGCACCCTGCCTCAGCTAATATATCTACAACTCCTAAAGCAATAGCAGGAGCTGATGTTAATCCAGGCGACTTCATCCCTGCCACATCAATAAATCCCTTAACCTCATCATTTTCTTCAACTATAAAGTCACCTGTATCTGGATTAGCTCTAAGACCTGCAAAGTTCCTTATACTTTCTCTAAAATTAACTTTTTTTGTAGATCGCATTGAAGCTTCTCTTATAGCTTCTAACCCTTCTGCAGCTGTTCCTAAATCCTCTTTATCCTCTATATCCCTAGCATCTGGCCCCACCATTAAGTTTCCATGAACAGTAGGAGTTACTAAAACCCCTTTTCCTAATTTTGATGGGCATTGAAATATTGTACTATTCACTATATTCCCCTGACTCTTGTCCATAATATAATACTCACCGCTTCTTGGAATTATTTTAAAGCTCTCTTTACAGATTAGATTATGAATCTTATCTGCATAAAGTCCGGCCGCATTAATTACAAATTTAGCTTCAACAAGTTCTCCATCTTGAGTTGAAATTCTAAACAAATCCTTTTTATCTATAGAGACAACTTCTTTTTGTAGTTTAAGTTCTCCACCATTTTGAACTGCATTTTCAGCGAGCGCAATTGTATATTCAAACGGTCCTACTATACCACCAGTTGGTGCATATAATGCCCCTTTTATTTCTTCATTAATGTTTGGTTCCATTTCCAGAACCTCACCCTTATTTAATATTTTTAAATCTTTTACTCCTATCTTATTTCCATTTTCATAAAGAGCTTTTAACGTATTTAAATCTTCATCATCAAAAGCTAGAATTAGTGATCCATTTCTTTTAAAAGGAACACTTAATTCTTTGCATAAATCTTCAAACATTTCATTTCCTGTCACATTGTACTTTGCCATTAAAGTGCCTTCTTTAGGATCATAACCAGCATGGACAATTGCTGAATTTGCTTTACTTGTACCCATTGATACGTCTTTCTCTTTTTCTAAAACAACTACTTTTAAATTATACTTAGTTAATTCTCTAAATATAGAGCTCCCTATAACTCCTGCTCCAATTATCGCCACATCATACATAAAACATCCTCCTTATTATAAGACATAAAAAAAGTCAAGCAAAAAACACGATGAAAAATCATCCTAGTTTTATGCCTGACTCTATATTCTCTCAGCATTTATATTCAATTACATTTATATTATATCCTGTAAAGGTATACTTGTCCAGTATAAATATTAAACTTTTTTAAAACTTTTCACTTTATTTATCCATTACATTTTATTCTATTCTTCTTCCCAAGCTTCTGCCCTTTTAACAGCCTTTTTCCATCCTCTATATAACTTTTCCTTTTTATCCTCAGATAGATTTGGAGTATAAGCCTGACTTACAGCCCACTTTTCAGCAATTTCTTCTTTTGATTTCCAGAAACCTACAGCAAGTCCTGCTAAGTATGCTGCTCCAAGTGCTGTTGTTTCTGTTATTATAGGTCTTACAACCTCTGCACCTGTAATATCAGCTTGGAATTGCATTAATAAATTGTTTCTACTAGCTCCTCCATCAACCTTAAGTCTTGTAAGTTTACATCCAGCATCTTCCTGCATTGCATCAATAAGATCTTTGGATTGATATGCAATAGATTCAAGAGCAGCTCTAATTATATGATTTCTATTAGCACCTCTTGTAAGCCCAAATATAGCACCTCTTGCATACATATCCCAATATGGAGCTCCAAGTCCAGTAAATGCAGGAACAACATATACACCACCGTTATCTTCTACTTTTTTAGCAAAGTATTCTGTATCAGCTGCATCATTAACTAATTTAAGTTCATCTCTAATCCATTGGATAACAGCTCCACCTACAAATACTGATCCTTCTAATGCATATTGAACCTTTCCGTCTATACCCACTGCAATCGTGCTTACCAATCCATTTTTACTATGAATTAATTTTTCTCCAGTATTCATAAGTAAAAAACAACCTGTTCCGTAAGTATTTTTAACACTGCCTTCTTCAAAGCAAGTTTGACCAAATAAAGCGCATTGTTGATCCCCAGCCATACCAGCTATTGGTACTCTAACTCCTCCAGTACCTCCAAGGTTTGTATATCCATAAACTTCTGAGGAATTCTTAACTTCTGGAAGCATTGATTTTGGAATGTTAAGTTTTTCTAAAATCTTTTCATCCCACTTTAAATCCTTTATATTATAAAGCATTGTTCTTGATGCATTTGTATAATCAGTTACATGAACCTTTCCATTAGTAAGTTTCCATACAAGCCAAGTATCGACTGTACCAAATAATAACTCACCTTTTTCTGCTCTTTCTCTAGCACCTTCTACATTATCTAAAATCCATTTAATCTTTGTTCCTGAAAAATAAGCATCCAATAATAATCCTGTATTTTCTTTTACGTATTCTCCAAATTCATTGTCTTCCTTAAGCTCTTCTATTATAGCTGCAGTTCTTCTACATTGCCATACTATTGCGTTATATACAGGTTCGCCAGTATTTTTATCCCAAACTATAGTTGTTTCCCTTTGATTTGTAATTCCAATAGCTGCAACTTCTTCTTGAGTTATATTTGTTTTTGCAATTACTTCTTGTAAAACTCCGTATTGGCTTGCCCATATCTCTAACGGATTATGCTCAACCCATCCTTGGTTTGGATAGATTTGTGTAAATTCTTTTTGACTTACTCCAAAAATATTTTGCTCCTTATCAAAAACTATCGCCCTTGAGCTTGTAGTTCCTTGGTCTAACGCTATTATATATTTTTTCATACAATGCACCTGCTTTCTATATTTGTAAATTTTAATTTTAAATACTAAATTTTGCAATAAATCTTATTGATTGATATTTATTAATCATTTTAGAATTTAAATGTTACTTTACGCAGTAATTTGCTCATAATTATAGCCACATAAAACATTCATTTATACTTACAATGCTTATTATATCTTGCTGCATAGTATAAATTTAAAATTTACTTAGGTAAATAATATTAATCTAAGTAAATTTAGTTTTATGTGGCTTCATTCTCTAATTCTCTTTAGCCTACATGTCCCAAATTTCTTTTTTAGTAGTAGATACACATGTTGCTCCTGAATTCAATGCTTGCATTACATCTTCTTTGGTTTCAATTAATCCGCCAGCAACAACTGGTTTATTAGAATGTTTCGAAATAATTCCAAGTACTTTAGGAATTATTCCTGGTAATACTTCTATTGCATCACATTCAGAAATCATATGATTTTTTACATTATTTAATGAAAGTGTATCGAAAATAAATACTCGTTGAACTCCTAATAAATTATATTTTTTAGCGAGTTTTACAACTTGAGGTTTTGTACTAATAATGCCACTAAATTTTGTTTCATCCTTTATATATTTTATAACAACTTCCTTGTTAGTAAGGCCTTCAACTAAATCGATGTGGATTATTCCTATTTTATTCTTAGATGATATAATTTCACTGATATTTTTGATGTTCATTATATCTCCAAATAAAACAAATATAATTTGAGCATCTGAATTTATTGCTAGTTCTAACTGTTCTTCATTTTTTACTGCTGCTATGATCGGATTTTCTTCTAATAATTCTTTAATATTCATGCATACTCCCATGTAATTGTTTTCTTTTTTTATTTTAAGTATTACATATTTATCTTTTAGTGTCAAATCTAATTGACTAAAATAATAAATCAAATTCTCTAAACTTTCTGGGTATTTTTTCACAATTTGTCACACTTTAAATTTATAATTATTTACTATTTATATTTATATTTTCACTTAGTAATCTAATAAATATGTTTATAAACTACTTTGCTTAATTACATAAACACTGTGTGAAATACCGCTCCTAGAACAGCTCCTACTATTGGTGCAACAACAGGAATCCATGCATATGACCAATCTGAATCCCCTTTGTCAGGTACAGGTAGTAATGCATGTGCAATTCTTGGCGCTAAATCTCTAGCTGGATTAATTGCATATCCAGTTGTTCCCCCTAAACTTAAACCAATTGCCCAAATTAAAAATCCTACAAATAATGTTCCAATTCCATTTGTTAAATTTTGTGCTCCAATTCCTAAGATTCCAAATACTAATACAAATGTTCCTATAACCTCACAAATAAAATTTAATGAATTATTTCTTACAGCTGGTCCAGTACAAAATACTGCTAGCTTGTCCCCTTTATTATCTGTTGATTTAAATTGATCATAGTTAAAAATCAATACTAATGCTGCTCCTAAAAAGCCACCTATAAATTGTCCTGCCAAATAAATTGGGACCTGTCCCCAAGCAACTTTACCTATAGCTGCAAGAGCAATAGTTAACGCCGGATTAAAGTGAGCTCCACTATAACTTCCAAAAATTAGAGCGGGAACTGCAACTGCAAATGCCCATCCTGTTGTTATTACCATCCATCCTGAACCAAACCCCTTTGAATTCTTTAGTACAACATTTGCGACAACACCATCTCCTAAAAGAATAAGTAATAATGTCCCCACTAACTCTGCGAAAAAAATTGTCATAACACTCTCTCCTTTTCAAAATAACAATATTATTTAACTTAATATTTAATATATTAAGTTAATTTGCTTTTGATTTTCATTCCATAAATTTGATATTTTCCACATGACCTATTGTTATAAATTTCATTCTTCTTTTGATTCAGAGGCGTTATATTTTTTTACCACTTTTCACCTACTCTCAAACTTTATAATTCTATTAATATTTCAAGAAAATTACCCAATAGATATTTATGATTATGAGAATTATACTAAGAAAATGTTTGATTTTTAAAATCCAAATAAACTTAATATTAAATAAATTTGCTCATAATTATAGCCACATAAAACTTCCTTGTAATCTATCAATACAACATAAATCTGTTGCATTGATAGATTACAAGATTAAATTCACTTAAACGGATATAATTCCCTAAGCAAATTCAGTTTTATGTGGCTCTATTCTCTAATTCTCTACAGCCTAAATTTCTAAAGTTTCCCTTGAAATTTTAATGTAATTGTTTTCTTATTGATTTTAGTATCACATATTTATTTTAAGGTGTCAAGCTTCGTTAACAATATAACAATCATAATTAACCAGCTTATTTTTACCAATTATAGAAAAATAGAGTATTAAAAACAATTATTTTTCTTATAACATCTCATATTTTTTTCTAATTTTAAATTATATAGCTTCTTATTGTTAAATTTTTATTTATCATATAAATTGCTAGATTAACAGACACTACTAACTCAAAAAGAATGATTAAACCAGCTATATTATGAGATTTAATCATTCTTTTCTGTATGTAAATTAAAATAGGTACCATAAAACCTTATTTATATATGTCAGAGAACTCTATATTTATCTTTTCAATATAATTTTTTCCTATGGAATCACAAAAAGAGAATTCCTCCTCAACTTCATCAACTAATTTACATGGTATTTGGATTATGAATTCTGTACCTTCATTGATATGACTTTTAACCAAAATTGTTCCTCCCTGCAATTCAACCAAAGATTTTACAAGTGAAAGCCCTATTCCACTTCCCTCATGATCTCTTGTTAGAGATTTATCTACCTGTATAAATCGTTCAAATATAGTATTAAGTTTATCTTTCGGAATGCCTCTACCAGTATCTTTAATACAAATACTAATATTTTCACCTATGTCTTGTACATTTACTAAAATAGTGCCGCCATTAGGTGTAAATTTTACTGCATTTGATAAAAGGTTTAGTATAATCCTTTCCATTTTTTCAAGATCGCAGGCAATAACTTTTTCTTCTACATCTGTATCAAATATTAGTGATAATCCTTTGCTTTCAACATAATCTGCTACAGATATAACAATGTTCTCAATAAGACTAATTATATCAACATTTTGCTCACAAATATCGAAATATCCCGAGTCAATTTTTGTTATATCAATTATATTATTAATAAGCCTTAGCAATCTATAACAATTTTGTTTCATAATTTTAGTATATTTATATTTATCTATAGATTCATCTGGAAATGAACATTTTTTTAATTTTAAATCATGCATTTGCAGGGCAGAAAAAATGAGGTTAATTGGAGTTCTTAGTTCGTGAGATATATTTGAAAAGAACTCCGTTTTTATCCTATCGTATTCCTTAATCTCATATAATTTCTTTCTTTCATCTTCTACACTTCTACGTAATTCTTCAATATTCTTTCTCTCAGTTATATCTATAGCCACTCTCATAAATAACTTATGTCCATCTTGTAATTCTCCAATATATGCTGAATAAAAGTTCCAAAATCTTATATTACTTTTCCGCGTTTTTACAATATATTCACCATCATTCTGCCTCTTTTTAGATGTAGATAGTTTTTTTATATTATTATCCGCCAAGTCTAACTTGAATATTTCTGATACTTCTGCCCATTTAGAAATTGTAGACATATCTTTAATTGTATAACCTGTAATTTCGACCCATGTTCTATTAATTGTTTTAATATTGCCATCTTCAGTATATAACATTATAGGTAATGGAGCTTCTTCTAATGAATAACGAAATTGTCTTTCACTTTCTTTTAGAGCTTCCTCTGTTTTTGTTCTTTCAGTAATTTCTTCTTCAAGTACAACGTTGAATTCTTTTAATTCAAGAGCTATCTCTTCAAATTGTTGATTTTTTTCACTAACCTCTTTTTTCAAAACTTTATTAAGATTAATTAATTCTTCATTAGTCCTCTGTAACTCACTAATCGAATTACTATTCTCATTCTTTATTTTTTCTAGTTGAAGTTCCATAAATCTAAGCTTTAAGTGCATTTCAATTTTCACTACTACTTCTAGTTCATTAAAGCAACTACATATATAATCAACTCCTCCAACACTAAATAATTCCTCTTTATCATTATTTTCTTTTGAGCAGATAAAAATAATCGGAATTTCCCTAAGTTCTTTATCGGTTTTTAATATTTTACATATTTTATATCCAATTTTATCATTTTCACTAATATCAATTAAAATTATATCTTGAATATTTTCTTTCACATAGTTTACGGCTAAATCATAGTTCGAAGTATTTTTAATATTATTATAACTTTTCTGCTTAAGTATCTTTGTTAATGCCTCAAAATTTTTAACACAATCACTAAAAATAAAAATATTAGCATTATTCAATAATAGTTGCATATCTTCCATTACTTATAACCTCATCTCAAAATATTTTAAATAGATACCTGGAATATCTCTTCTCAAAAATAACTTAAATTTAAGAATTAAACGTTTTATTTCCACTAATGTATAAGGAATCTTACATTTCTGTCTTAACCCTAAACACAAGCATTGTCGATGATTGATTCATATGACCTATAAACTGTTCCCCATAGGCGGAAAAACCAGCTGTAGGGATATCTTTAAATATTTCTGTATATTCATTCAATAAATTATTTCTTTCTAACTCAAGTATTCTATGAATGCACTGGAAATTTATCATCCCTTCTATTCTCCCAAACTCATTTATCTTGTTATCGATAGCTTTTTTAGTTTCTTCAATAATATTTGTTGATTTAAGAAGTTTAACTTCCATTCCTTCAAGTATATTACAGTAAAACGACATACTTGTCCCAATTACTTGTTGCGGTGCTCTTATAAAAATATCTTTTTCCCCAACTATTAGTCCTAATGGATTTGTCATGAAATATTTTGGAACATCATCTAATGAATGTTCTCCTACAGCATCTGCATATTCAAAAACTGCAGGCCTATTGTTAAACTCTATAACTTTCCGTTTTTCTTCATTAACCTTGTTAGCAATAAAGACATGATCCAAAATTTCAAAGCTTTGTGTTTTTATTATATCAAATTCTGCCTTATCGCTTATTTTTAGTAAAATAAGAACAGCAGAATCATTATAAACATTTCCATTTGCGCTAACAAACGTTTCTGAAAACTTATAATCATCACCAGCTGATCCACCAACAAAAAAAACATTCGTTCTATTACCAATCAAGTCCATAATTTTTTCTTCTTTCATGCTTAGTCCGTCAATTAATGTAATACCAACAAACTTTTTAGTATCCATAGTATATAGGCTTTCTTCATAGTATTCTTCGAATGACTTAAAGGCTTTTTCTATACTTAAGTTTTCTCTCATATTTTTTACAACTTCTACCTTAACATCTGAAACAATATTTGATCCGATAGCCATAGCTACAACAGAATTTCTTAAAACTTTACCACTTACTAACTCTCCTGCTGTGGAACACCCTACTACCATGCATTTCGGAAAATTTTTACTCATGAGCTTGCTGATCTTCTGTTGATCAAAGATGGAGGATGCAAAAAAAATTATTAGCTTTGTATCCTCAACATTCAACTGTTCTTTCAAATCTAATACAACTTCCTCTTCTGTGTACTTAGTTGAAAATGCAGACTTCATATTAATCCCTCTATTATCAAAACTCCTTATATTTAATTGCTTAGCTATTTCAAAAAGTTTCTCAATTATTGCAATATCATCTAAAGATTTATTATCAAACTTTGTTGGATTAATCCCTTTTAATATTAATTTAGCTATAGTCATTTCTTTAATAGCAGGATTACCTCTTGATCGTTCTTGAATAATCTCATCAATCATTTCTTTTATTTTCCCAGGCAATAATACCACTCCTATTCATTCTCTCTTCACACATTCTTAAAATTATCCAACCAAGTATATATTTTATATCAAAATAATTATAATTATAACATATAATTCCTATTTTTTACTTAATTTTCTTTCAGAATATCTTATATTCTATTCATGTATTTTTAAAAAAGCATAAAATGCCAACTATATTATTCACAATATAGTTGGCATTTACTAAAATTAACATCTTTATCATTTATATATCAAAAAATATATTTTTTACTTAAAATCCTCTATTCTTATTATATTATCTATTTTGTTAACTGATTTTAAGCTTTTAATCTCTTCAATTGCATTATCAATTTGAGCCTCATTTGTTCTATGAGTAACTAAAACAATCGTTACTTGCCCATCTTCTTCATCGCCTTTTTGTATAACTGAACGTATACTCACATTGTGTCTTCCAAGTATCGCAGTTATTTCTCCAAGTACTCCTGATTCATCTAGAACAGTAGCTCTAATATAATATTTACTTTCAACAGAACCCATTTCTAAGATTTCTCTTTCCCATAAATTATTCTTAACTACTGGATTTGAATTATCTGTATCAACATTACTTCTAACAATTGAGACTATATCACTAACCACAGCACTTCCGGTAGGCAGATCGCCTGCCCCTCTTCCATAAAACATTAAATCTCCAACTGCATTTCCTCTTATAAACACTGCATTATATGAATCGTAAACATTTGAAAGCGGATGTTTTTTAGGAATCATTGTAGGATGAACCCTTAATTCAACCTTCCCATTAACTTCTTTTGCTATAGCTAATAATTTTATTCCCATTTTAAATTCTTTAGCATACTTCATATCAACAGCTTCAATTTTTGTAATACCTTCTCTATATACATTTTTCACATCTATTTTTGATCCAAAAGCCAATGATGCTAATATAGCCAATTTGTATTGTGCATCATACGCTTCAATATCTGATGTAGGGTCCGCTTCTGCATATCCTTTTTCTTGAGCTTCTTTTAATACATCGTCAAAATCAGCATCCTCAAGTTCCATCTTACTTAATATGTAGTTCGTTGTACCATTTACAATTCCATAAAGAGTTTCTATTTTATTAGCAGTTAAACTTTCATCTATTCCTTTTATGATTGGAATACCTCCAGCTACGCTAGCTTCATAACTGAACATAATCCCCTTTTCATCAGCCTTCTCAAAAAGCTCATCGCCACCAGTTGCAAGTAACATTTTATTAGCTGTTACTATATGTTTCTTAGCATCCATGCATCTAAGCATATAATCTCTAGCAGGTTCCATTCCTCCCATAACTTCAACAACGATTTTAATTGAATCATCTTCTAATATCTCGCTAAAATCTGTAGTTATAAGTTCATTAGGTATATCTACACCTCTTGGCTTATTCTTATCTCTTACAAGGACTTTTGCAACTTCTACTTCATATCCGCATCTTTTCATAATTTCTTCTTTATTAGAATTTAAAATCATCCAAACACCACGACCAACATTCCCCAATCCTAGTAGTGCTATTTTTACTTTTTTCATTTTGTGCCCCCCTTAAGTTAAACATAAATAAAATATGTCCTATATCTATAGTAAGTTATAGTATTCTTATTAATTATAATTCTTATATTAATTTTTGGCTATATTTTTTTATTTAATATTTTCTATAGGAGAAAAAAATCACCTTCTCAAATTTATACTTCATTTGAAGGTGATTTGATATTTTTTAAATATTTATATGATAATAGCTAGCCCTTACTCCAATAATTATTTTATAACTTTCTTTTAAACATTGTATAATAGACTTACTACTTTCTTCACATAATTAGAGTAATTTAGATTTATGAACTCATATAAATAAATGAAGACTATTTAACTGTTAATTAACTTATATAGCTTTTCTACTTCATCCGTAATTACACCATAAGCTCCATATTTCATAACCATCTTCATGTGCTCCTCTTCGTTAACTGTATATGGATTAATCACAATACCTGCTTCCTTAATTTCTTGAATATATTTCTGATTTAATATACTAGGAAAGCATGGATGATAGCATTCTGCCGATATATCTTTCAAATACCTCGGAACATTCACAAGCGTTGAATTTGTTAATGCTCCTAATTTTATTTCTTTATCTAGATTTCTTATTTTAGCCAAACTTAAGTGATTAAAACTTGAAATTATAACTTTATCCTTTATATTATACTCATAAATCATTGATAGTACTTTTTCCTCTAAACCTTCATAGGGAATTATTCCATTTTTTAATTCTAAGTTCAATACCTTTAAGTTAGAATCTATAAATAGTTCGAATAGTTCTTTTAATGTTGGTATTTCTTCACCATTATTATTTTGAAAATACTCTACTTCTTCCAATGTGTAATCACCAATTTTTAGTTTATTGTTTTGGATGGTGCAATTTACTTTTTGTAGCTGCTCCATTGCCTTTTCTCTTAACTTTTGAACTCTAGGCAAGCTTTTAGTTCTAAACATTTTAATTTCATAAAAAGTATAGTCTTTTACATAACCGTGACCATTAGTAGTTCTCTCCAATGTCTCATCATGAATTAGAATAGGTACGTTATCCATTGATAGCTGAACGTCGGTTTCAATTCCATCTGCATTGTATTCAATAGCTTTTCTAAATGCGAGCATAGTATTTTCATCAAATTTACCACTATATCCTCTATGGGCAATATTCAAAATTTTCATTCTACTCATTCTTATAATGCTCCTTCATATATTTTAATTGTTAATATTAAAAAGATAGAAGATACAATCTAATACCCACTATCTTTTTTATATTTATTTAATAATAATTATGTTTTGATTACTTTATTTATTTTGAGTCATCCATTACTTATTAGCCTTGTTATACTTTTCGATTGCTGAGTTAATTGATTTTTCACTAGCATCTATCGCTTCTTCTGGCGTTAATTTTCCTTGTAGCACCGCTTCTATATTTGTTTCATTAGTTTGTCTTGCCTCTGGGAATACTCCTAGAAGTGCTCCTCTAGATTCAATTGGTGATGCATGTAGTTGATCAATTGCGGTCTTAAATTGAGGAGTTTTTGCTAAGTTATCTTTCATTTCTTGTAAATCATAAGCTTTTGTGGTTACTGGAAAATATCCTGTTTTTTCATTCCAATATACTTGTTGTTCT
This sequence comes from Clostridium chromiireducens, assembly GCF_003575225.1. Taxonomy (NCBI): domain Bacteria; kingdom Bacillati; phylum Bacillota; class Clostridia; order Eubacteriales; family Clostridiaceae; genus Clostridium; species Clostridium chromiireducens. The sequence goes on from NZ_QXDJ01000004.1 coordinate 152,483, forward strand.
GGCGAAACCATAAATTTAATGAATTCAAAAGCAGCTTTTTGCTTTGCATCATCATCTTTATTCAAAATCCATAAGGATCCTCCTCCAATTGAAACTCCACCTTTGTCATCCTTATTTATTTTAGGTAAAAAGGCTGTTCCAACTTCAAACTTACCATTAACGCCTTTTAATACATCATTAAGTGATGCAGTCGAATCAATAAACATAGCTGTTTTTCCAGCTATAAATGCTTGTTGCGTATCAGCTGTCTTTCTGCCAAAATTTCCAAGTAGCCCTTGATCGTAAAGACTTTTCCACGCTTTTAAAATCTTTAAACCTCCGCCATTATTTTTAAAATCTACTGCCGTAGCACTGGACTCTCTTCCATTACCGTTATTTGCAAAGGGAGTTAGCTGTTTAGCTAAAAATTGTTCAAAGAACCAACCATAAATCGCCATAGAATATCCATATTGAGTCACAGTATTTCCATCCTTCTTAGTTAACTTTTCTGAATATGCTTTTATTTCTTCAAAATCCGTTGGAGCTTTTTCTGGATCTAAGCCAGCCTCTTTAAAAGCTGTTTTATTATAATAAAGAATCGGAGTTGATGAATTAAATGGCATAGAATTTAATTTTTTATCAACAGTATAATACCCTAAAAGATTTTGTTCTAAGGCTGAGGTATCATATTTCTCTTCATCAATAAACTTCTGCATTGGAGTTGATAGCTTAGAGTCTATCATCCATCTAGTACCAATATCATAAAGCTGCATTACATCTGGATAACTTTTTTTGTCCTTAGAACTTTTTATTTTATTTATAGCATCATCATATTCTCCTTGATATTGGGCAGTAACAATTATATTATTTTTGTTTTCCTTATTGAACTTGTCAACCATTTCGTTGATGGCTTCTCCGCCTCCACCACCCATTGAATGCCAAAATACAATTTCCTTTTTTCCATCTGCTTTTCCATTTGTCTTAACACTTTCACTGTTGGTAGCTGAACTTCCACACCCCATTAGGAATGTAGCACACAAACATGCAGTTAGTAAAACTGATAAAATTCTTTTCTTCATAAAAAACTCCCCTTCATTATTCATAATTTAGTATTAATTTCTCAAAGACTCATATAAACATTTAATCTTTTGCTCTTAATAAAATAAATTCATTAGTATTATATTTTTAACGCACACCAGTAGATAAATCGTTAATTTTGAATATTATCTAATAGGTACAGCGTTTTGCTTTTCTATCCTTTTACTGCTCCAGATGTGATTCCTTTTATGAGCTGCTTTTGTCCAATAATAAAAATCACAATTGACGGTAAAATAATCATTATTACACCTGCAAAAACCAATCCTATGTTTTGGCTTTCTGCAAATTGAAGCATACTTATACCTATTTGAACTGTTCTTTTTTCTGGTGCATTTGTTACAAGTAATGGCCACATATATTGGTTCCAAGTACTTAAAAATGTATATACTCCAAGAGCCGATATTACAGGTCTTGATATAGGAAGCAAGACTTTCATAAAAAATCTAAAGTTGCTACAACCATCAAGAGTTGATGCCTCCTTTAACTCTTTAGGAATAGTCAGGTAAAATTGCCTTACTAAAAATATTCCCATGGCCGATGCTAAAAAAGGTATTATTAGACCTGTATAAGTATCTGTAAGACCTAGTTTTGCTATAGTTAAATAATTTGCTATTATTGTTGATTCACTTGGAATCATTAAAGTCGATAAACATAGAACAAATAATATACCTTTCCCTTTAAATTCAAAATAAGAAAATGCATATGCAGCTAAACAGGAAGTTACCATTTGTCCTATTGTAATTAGACTAGATATATAAAAACTATTTAAAATAAATCTGAATATTGGAACAGATGATATTGCTTGTTTATAGTTATCTAAATTAATACTTGATGGCAGCAATTTAGGTGGAAAGGAAAATATCTCATCCTGAGTCATCAAACTAACACTGAATGCGTATATTATTGGAAAAATTATAATGAGTCCAATCAAAATATTAATTGAATATAACAATAAGTTTTTAACTTTGCTCTCCATTATGAATAAAATACTCCCTTCTTCTCAAATCCAAATTGAATTAATGTAATCAAAAATATTATAAAAAATAATACTATTGACTCTGCACATGCTGTTTCAAATCTATTGTTAAAAAATGCTTCCCTGTAAATTTCATGTACAATAACGTTAGTTGAATTAGCTGGTCCACCTGATGTTAATAATTTAATTTGTGCGAAGGATTGAAATGAATTAACCATATTTATAAATACAACAAAAAATAACGTGGGCGAGATGAGAGGCAGAGTTAATCTAAAAAACTTTAAAATCTTACTAGCTCCATCTATTTGCGCACTTTCATTTAATTCTTCCGGAATATTTTTTAACCCTGTTAATATAAATATAAAATTTAATCCTATATTAAGCCAAACTGTCACTAAAGCTACCGAGAATAATGCTAACTTTTCATCAGTCAACCATCCAATTTGTGCTTTTATGAGATAATTTATAATTCCAATTGATGGATGGAATAATAACATCCAAACTACAGCAGCAGCTGATGATGATACTGCCATTGGCATTGCAAACATAACTTCAAACACATTATTTCCTTTAAATTTCCTATTTGCAAGTACAGCAAGTATAAGTCCGATAATTATTGCTGGTATGGCTGTAATTGCTACAAACTTAATTGTTATTTGAATACTATTTAAAAAATCTGATGATAAAAATAATTCTTTATAGTTATCAAATCCTACAAATTCGACAGCTTCCCCATTAGCATTTGTTATATTGAAACTTAAAAATATCGTCTTTAAAAACGGAAAAAACATGAATATCCAAAATCCCAAAAGACAAGGAGTTAAATATAAGTACGGTTCAATCTTCTTTAAAATGACTTTCATCTTTATTCCTCCCAATCAATTCTCTCTTCATAATCTTTGTTAAAGAAATGTGCTTTACTAAAATTAAATTTAACACTTATAGTTTGTCCTTGTTCACCTCTAAACACTCCGTTAATCTTACAAATGAACTTATTATTATTAATATTGAAGTGTATATACGTTTCCGAACCCAAGATTTCAACTAATTCTATCTGTGCTAAAGATATATTATTTTTCTCCAATTTTGACGAAACTGTTTTTTCTACAAACTCTTTGACTTTAATATTACTGCCAATATCCTCGATAACAAACCTCTCATTAGAATCACTTCTAATATGTTGAACAACTTCAATATCCTCTGGCCTTATTCCTACTATTACTTCTGCCCTATAATACTTCTCTTCAAAGATCTTTCTTAAATGATTTTCTTTAATCTCATATCTGATAAATTTGTTTTCTATATATAACCTATCATCAATTCTATCTACAACAACATTAAAAAAATTCATTTGAGGAGAACCAATAAAACTAGCTACAAATTTATTTCTTGGTTTTTCATATATTGAAACTGGATCTGCGACTTGTTGTATTTCTCCCTTATTCATTACAACAATTTTACTTCCCATCGTCATAGCTTCGGTTTGATCATGTGTTACATAAATAAAAGTTGTCTTTAACCTTTGATGAAGTTTAATTATCTCACTTCTCATTGACACTCTAAGCTTTGCATCTAAATTTGATAGCGGCTCATCCATCAAAAATACCTTTGGTTCTCTAACAATTGCACGACCTAATGCAACTCTTTGCCTCTGCCCTCCTGATAATTCTTTTGGCTTTCTATTTAATAAATCTTTAAGTTCTAATATTTCTGCGGTTTCCTGTATTTTTTTATCTATCTCCTTTTTATCCATTTTTTTAATCTTAAGGGCAAATGCCATATTTTCATAAACAGAAAAGTGTGGATATAAAGCATAATTTTGAAATACCATAGCTATATCTCTATTAACTGATTCAACTTTATTTACTAGTTTCTCTCCAATATATAAGTCTCCTGAAGATATGTCTTCAAGGCCTGCAATCATTCTTAATGTTGTAGATTTTCCACAGCCTGATGGCCCTACTAAAACTACAAACTCTCCATTCTCAATATCTAAATTAATAGTGTTAACAGCCTTATAATCATTGTCATACCACTTATTAATGTTTTTTAAAATTACATTTGCCATATTCTAACCTACTTTCTAAAGATTCTAGATTATATTAACCATAATTATTGCTAATAAGTTCTCGTCTTCCACTTTTTAACTATAACCCTTCTTTATTACATTTATATTTAATCCATGTTAAACTTGGTTAATTAAAAGTTAACCAATAAAAAATGAGTTCGTAAGAAATACCTACAAACTCATTTTCACAAATATATAATATTGCTAATTTCACACAAATATTTAAAATACGACTAATTCATCTTTAGGTCTTAACAGTATTTTAAATTTTGGGCTTATCTAGTACAAAAAATATAATTTAATCTATAAAAATTTCTCCTTTAAAAAACAACTTAGCTTTCCCAGAAATCTTCACCTTTTCCCCAGTATATTCACACACCAATAATCCGCCTCTCCTAGATAATTGATGAGCAATCATTTTATTTTGTTCAAGAACCTTAGACCAATATGGAACTAAGGTGCAGTGGGCTGAACCCGTCACCGGATCTTCCGGTACTCCACATAAGGGCGCAAAATACCTTGAAACAAAGTCTGAACTTTCTCCTTTTGCAGTAACTATAATTCCAAATGCATCAATTAATTTCAATACTTCCATATTAGGCTGTAAATCTATTATATCCTGCTCATTATCATACACTACCATTAAATCTCTTGATTTATATACTTCTTTAGGTTCTTTTCCTAAACCTTGTATTAATTGTTCAGTAATAGCAGCTTCATTACCTTCTCTACTTGGAAATTCCATTGTTATATTTTCTCCATCTTTTTCTACGGTTAGGATTCCGCTCTTTGTTTCAAATTTCACAATATTCTTAGGATAATTTAGAACTTCAAATATCACATATGCAGTTGCAAGGGTTGCATGTCCACATAGATCTATTTCCTCTTCTGGCGTAAACCATCTTAATTCACATATATCATCTTTAATTATGCAAAAAGCAGTTTCTGATAAATTATTTTCACTAGCAATATTTTGCATTAAATTCTCATCTATCCACTCTTCTAATATGCATATAGCAGCTGGATTTCCTTTAAAAATCTCTTCTGTAAATGCATCTACTTGATACATTTGTATTTTCATATTACATTACCTCATTTCATTTTAATTGCATAAATATGTATAGATTATGTTTTTATCATAAAGAAATAATTATAATATTTTATTATCTTAAAAAAGCCCAAATATAATAGGTATAAATATAGCAGGAAGTAAATTTGCAACTTTAATCTTGCTTACTCCAAGCATATTAAATCCAAGGCCTACAATTAAAAGACTCCCGACAGCTGACATATTACTTATTACAGTTTCAGTTAATACAGTTGAAAGACCTCCTGCAAGAAGTGTTATACTTCCTTGATAAATTAATATAGCAACCGAAGAGAGCATTACTCCTATACCAAGAGATGATGAAAATATTATGGAAGATACCCCATCTAGAATAGACTTAGCAAAAAGAGTAGAATGGTCTCCTCTTAATCCACTTTCAAGAGATCCAACTACTGCCATTGCTCCAACACAAAATAATAAACTCGATGTTACGAATCCTTCTGATATAGATATCTTTTCACTCGAATTGTTCTTTTTATTATTATTTATCTTTTCTTCAATTATATTTCCTAAATCATTAAGTCTTTTATCAAAATCTATTATTTCTCCAACCAAAGCACCTATAGCTATACAAATGATAATTTGTAATGTATCCTGACCCTTAAGCGCTCCTGATATTCCTATGTATAATACGCATAAAGCAAGTCCATTCATTATTGTTGTACTAACTTTTTCAGTAAGTCTCCCTTTAACAATTAATCCTACCAAGCAGCCGCCAATTATTGCTAATGAATTTACTATTGTTCCTAACATTTTTTTCCCCCCAATTTTACACATTTTATTCTGATTAATTATAACATATATATTTTATTAAAACTAATTTAGCAAGCTCTAAACTCTAACTTCATGTAATTCTTTAAATGAATTACCATAAAATACAACGTGTCAAATCATTCATCTTGAGTAAACTAATTATGAAATTAGTCACAAAAATCCCTAAGATTTATATCTTACTATATACGAATAATAATGTGACTGAAATTCACAAATATTTTTTTATAAATGCTATGTTTTTTAGACTGATTTTTATGCTTGACTTGATAGGAGTTGATATTTTATGGCAAGAATGAGGAACCCTAGGTTTAAATTATGTAGACGTCTAGGATTAAATGTTATTGGACATCCTAACGCAATGAAAAGATCTAATAATGGTAGTGCTAGAAATGCAAAAAAGCTTTCAGCGTACGGCACACAATTACTAGAAAAACAAAGACTTAGAGCATATTACGGTGTAATGGAAAAACAATTTGCCTCTTATGTTAAAAAAGCACTTAAAGATAAGGAGCCAACTGGTTATTCTTTAATTAAAAGACTAGAGTGCAGACTTGATAACCTAGTTTATAGACTTGGTTTTGCAACCTCTATTGCTCAAGCCCGCCAAATGGTAGTTCATGGTCATTTTCTTGTAAATGGTAAAAAAGTAGATATTCCATCTTTCAATATAAATCTCGGAGATACCATTAAATTAAAAGAAAAGTCTCAACATAATGATTTATTTAGAGATACTTTTTTATCCAATATTCTTAATGCATATCCATACCTTAGTAAAAACGAAGGTAATTTTTCAGGTACTCTTAGTAGATATCCATTAAGAGAAGAGGTTCCTATCGAAATAAATGATTCACTAGTAGTAGAGTATTATTCTAAACTTTAATTAAAACATAGAACTAAAGAAAACAGTTAATTTTTCTTCTGTTTTACTTTTTTAGTATATGATTATTGAGAGGGGGAATTTATCATTGGAAGCTAATATAAAACAAAATAATCTAAGAAAGAATCCCTATAATAATTTTTCTTTCTGGAAAAGCAAAATTATTAATAATGAAGATTTATGGGAAGGATATTTTGATAGTAAGGAAATAACTAAAAATTCAAAAATCATTTATACGGGAATTTTCGATCTTGATAAAAATATTTTGCAATGCGGGTGGGCTGCTTATCCTTGTGGTTACAGTTTACTAGGATTTTTAGAATATGTGTTTTTACCAACATCTTTTTTTAGTTGGTTTGATCGCAATTCTGATGATTTCTTTATACCTATATCTGATTTTGATACTATAGTTAGTGAAACCTTAAAATATAATGATTCGAATGTAGATTTAAACTCTGTAAATTCAATGAAAAAATCCTATGAGTTCATAAGTAACCTTTGGAATTCTAAGCAGAATTCACTAGATGTTGAATTCAAAAACTTTTGCGACTCATTTAATGACGTTTGGGATAACGATCCTAATCAGAGATTATTCTTGAAAATATTTAATAATCCATGTGATATTTTCAATTTTATAGAAGATTCTATAATTTGGGATTCAAAAGAATTCATTGAGGAAGATATTTCTATGACGTTAGATGAACTGAAATTTGCCTGCGACAACGCTGTTGAAGAACCTTTGCTAAGTAGAAGATTAATTGATATATTGAATACTAACGCACCAATTCTCTTCTAAGGTTACTTTCTAATCCCTTATCAAGAATAGCTAAGTCTAATATTTATAAGATTTTATACTATAGCATTTCAAAGACATATCTAAAAAAAATTCAATCTATTTTTATAAAAAGACTTTTATACTAAATATTATTATAGCAGTATAAAAGTCTTCTTTATCTTTTCTTCTATATAAATAATACATAAAAAGGATTGCGTCTAACAATATGCTATTAGTCACAATCCTTTAGTAATTATTCTTTTATTTCATTTTCTTTAGGAAGAATTCCAATTCCAAGTTCTGTTAGTTGTTTTTCATCAACTATGTTTGGAGCTTCACTTAAGAAACAATATGCATTTTGATTTTTAGGGAATGTAATAACATCTTTAATGTTATCAGTTCCAGCTAAGAACATAATCATTCTATCTAAACCAAATGCTAAACCGCCATGTGGTGGTGGTCCGAATTTAAAAGCTTGTAGCAAGAATCCAAATTGAGCCCATGCTTGTTCTTGAGTAAATCCAAGTGCTTTGAGCATTCTCTCTTGAAGAGCCATGTCGTGGATTCTTATAGATCCTCCTCCTAATTCTTCACCATTTAATACTAAGTCATAAGCCTTAGAACGTACACGTCCTGGATCAGACTCAATAAATTCTAAGTCTTCATCCATTGGAGCTGTAAACGGATGGTGACAAGCAGTGTATCTCTCTTCTTCTTCACTGTATTCAAATAATGGGAATTCCGTAATCCATGTAAAGTTAAATTCACTTTTATCTTTAATTAAATCAAATTGCTTAGCTAGTTCTAATCTTAGAGCACCTAAACTTTGGAATACTACCGAATTTTTATCTGCTACTATTAAAATAGCATCACCATTCTCAGCACTCATAGTTTTAACAATGGAATTTGTCACATCATCAGTTAAGAATTTAGCTATCGATGATTTAACACCATCTTCTTTAATTTGAATCCAAGCAAGACCTTTAGCTTTGTATGTTTTAACGAATTCGCCTAGTTTATCTAAAGGCTTTCTTCCAAGTTCTGCGCCACCTTTTAAGCATAGAGCCCTGACAGATCCTCCCGCTTCTATTGCTGATTTAAATACAACAAAGTCTAAATCTTTAACATTTTCAGTTATATCTGTTATTTCCATTCCAAATCTTAAGTCTGGTTTATCTGAACCATATTTCTCCATAGCATCTCTAAATGTCATTCTCTTAATTGGAAGCTTAACATCTACTCCGCCTACTTCTCTAAATACATGAGAAATTAATCCTTCATTTACAGCCATAATATCGTCTTGCTCAACAAAACTTAACTCCATATCAACTTGAGTAAATTCTGGCTGTCTATTTGCTCTTAAATCTTCATCTCTAAAACACTTCGCTACTTGATAATACCTATCAAATCCAGATACCATTAATAATTGCTTAAATATTTGAGGTGATTGAGGAAGCGCATAAAACATTCCTGGATAATTTCTAGATGGCACTAAATAATCTCTAGCTCCTTCAGGTGTACTCTTTGTTAAAATTGGAGTTTCAACATCTAAGAAGTTATGTTCTTCTAAATAATCACGAATAGCTTTAGTTGTCTTACTTCTTATTTCAAATATTCTTTGCATGTCAGGTCTTCTTAAATCTAAATATCTATATTTTAACCTGATATTTTCTGCTGCATCTAAATCTTCCTTTATGTAAATTGGAGGAGTTTCTGATTCAGAAAGAATCTTTATCTCTTCACATTTTAATTCAACAAAACCAGTTGGCATGTTTTCATTAACACTTTCTCTTTTAACAACTTCTCCTGTTACAGCAATACAGTATTCTGATCTAGCTGACTTTGCTTTTTCAAAAGCTTCCGCATTTATTTCTTCACCAAAAACCACTTGCATTATACCTGTTTTATCCCTTAAATCTATAAATTCGAGACCTCCAAGTTTTCTATTTCTTTGAACCCATCCCATTAAAGTTATTTTACTTCCTACATGTTCTTCTCTAGGTTCTCCACACATCATTGTACGTTTTAATCCGTTTAAAGATTCACCCATTACTAAAATCCTCCCTTGGTTCTTTTTATAAACTATTAATTACTTAAGTGTTTTTGCAATTTCATCTAAGTCATCTAATGACACTTCAAATATTTCGCCATCACTCATTCTCTTTAGGTTAATTTTTTTATTTGTTAATTCATCTTCACCTAAAATAGTAGTAAAGGCTGCACCTATTTTATTAGCATATTTCATTTCGGCTTTTACACTTCTGCCCATGTGATTTATTTCGCACTTAACACCTAGAGATCTTAAACTGCTAGCTAACTTAAATGCATACTTGCTTTCTTCTTCCCCTCTAGCACCAATATATAAATCAAATAAGTTTTCCTTAGGTATTTCTATATTTTCTTTTTCTAGAGTCATAATTAATCTTTCTACTCCCATACCAAATCCAACTGCTGGCATATCAGGACCACCAAGTTCTTCAATAAGCTTATCATATCTTCCTCCACCGCATACTGTGAAATCTGAAGTTAGAATTTCAAATATAGTTTTAGTATAATAATCTAATCCTCTTACTATACCTGGATCTATTGTATATGGAAGACCTAAAATATCTAAATATTCTTTAACTTTATTAAAGTGTGTTTCACATTCTTCACATACATACTCTAAAATTGTTGGAGCATTTTTTGTGATTTCATGACATTTCTTTTCTTTACAATCTAAGATTCTCATAGGATTTTTTTCAAATCTAGTTTTACACGTATCACAAAGTCCATCATAATTTTCAGCTAAAAATTTCTTTAGTGCTTCATTATATTTAGGTCTACAACTTGGGCATCCTAAATTATTTATATTTAAACTTAAACTCTTTAAACCCAATTCCTTTAAAGTATCCATGGCAACTGCTATAACTTCTGCATCCATTGAAGCTGCATTTGAACCAAAAACTTCCAATCCACATTGATGAAATTGTCTAAGTCTTCCTTTTTGTACATTTTCATATCTAAAAGCGGGAGTTATATAATATAACTTTGTAGGTTGAGCTTCATTAAATAATCTATTTTCTACAAATGCTCTAACTGCTGAGGCAGTTCCTTCTGGTTTTAATGTTATACTTCTATCTCCTTTATCATTGAAAGTGTACATTTCCTTTTGAACTATGTCGGTAGTATCCCCAACACTTCTTAAAAATAATTCTGTATGCTCGAACATAGGCGTTCTTATTTCTCTTATTCCGTAAGTTTTAGCAACCTTTCTGAACACACTTTCAATATATTGCCACTTATATGCATCTTCAGGTAACATATCTTTAGTCCCTTTAGGTGCTTGCATTTCCATTGCCATTTTTTAGTTCCTCCCAACCAGTTTAATACAGTTAATATTTATAACACTATTTCATGCAATTAACTGCTTACTTTTAATAAAGTTCTTAATTAGATTTTTTAGCCTAAATAAACTTTCTTATTAAAAGCAAATATTTTCTTAGAATATGCATATTATTCCCATATGTATAATTATCCATAGACAATTGTACATTATTTATTTAAAATTTGAAAGTTCAAAATTACCATTATGCTTTAATATTACAAATATAGCCAGTTGTTAATATAAAGTATCTAATAATTTCTTTTTTCCCTCAATCATTTCATCTATTCTTGATATATATTCATGAAGGTCTTTTAAATTAGGAAATCTTTCTAGCCTATCTTCATCTAAAAATACCACTTTACTCACAGCAGCTGCTCCGAGTGCTATAATTGTTTGTCTTTCTTCAATCATTTGAATATTGTAAATGCATTCTTTACCCTCTTTAGCATACCCTAAATTCTCCATATTTCCAACCATATTTTTTTGTCTATACATATAATATGGTAAAATGCCTAGATATTCCGCTAAATGCTTACTTTCATTATACATCTCTATAATCTCTTCTTGTGATGTAATTTCAATGCCCTTTTTAAGAATGAATTCTTCATACATCCTTGACCCACGTTTTAACGCTAACCCGTGTACTGTTATACTATCTGGTCTTAATTTTATCAATTCGTTTTTTGTATTAATGACATCTTCATGTCTTTCACCTGGAAGCCCAATAATTATATCCATATTAATATTATCAAAACCAAGTTCCCTTGCTAATTTGAATTTTTCCTTAATATCCTCAGAAGAATGAGTTCTCCCGATTAACTTTAATGTTTTATCATTCATTGATTGAGGATTGATGCTAATTCTATCTACATTACATTCTTTCATAATTTCAAGCTTATTTTTAGTTAACGTATCAGGTCTTCCACATTCAACTGTAAATTCTTTTACATTACTACTTTTAATAAAATTGTCATAAATTTCTTTCATTATCATAGCAAATTCATCATCATTTACTGCTGTTGGTGTTCCTCCACCAAAATATACTGATTCGATATTAAGCTTTTTTTCTTTTACATATCCGCTAATACCCTTAATTTCTTTTGTCAACGCATCAAGGTATGGCATTACTAATTTTTTATGAACACCTATCGGATTTGATGTAAAGGAACAATAAAGACATTTTGTAGGACAAAATGCCATTCCAATATAAATTGCAATATTGTTCTTATCTTTATTAACTATTCTTTCTTCAGCTTTTGCTACCTCAATACATAATCTCGACTTCTCTTCATGAGCTAAATACTTATCTTTAAATATTTCGATTACTTCTTCTTCATTATTGCCTTCTTTAAGTAATTTTAACGCTATTTTAGAAGGTCTTATTCCAATTAATATACCCCAAGGATATATATCATGAGTTATATTCCTTAAACACAGAAAAAGAAATCTTCTAAGAGAATTCTTGATATCTTCTCCTAAAGATTCTTCTTCGTAATAATCTTCGTATTTAAACCTCAAATTTTTTTCATCAATATAACAAATGAAATTTGCTTCTTCTAAATCAACAAATTGAATTTCTTTCATTGGATAGTACACGTTAAATAATTGATATACTTCGTATCTATATTTAAGATTATTTAAATTAATTTTTACTTCCATCATTGCTCCCTTAAAAAATGTGCAAATAAATTGCACATCATATCTTTATAAAAATGGATTCATTCTCTTTTCGTAACCTATAGTAGATGCTCCTCCATGCCCTGGGTAAACTTCAATATTATCCCCTAAAGGTATTAATTTATCTTTTATATTCTTAACAAGCTTCATTCCATTTCCACCTGGAAAATCACTTCTTCCTATAGATCCTTGGAAAAGAGTATCACCTGTAAATAGTTTATCATTTATTAAGAAACAGATTCCGCCTGGAGTATGCCCTGGCGTTTCAATAACCTTTATAGTATTTTTCCCTAATTTTAGAGTATCTCCTTCTTTTAAATATTCTGCAGTTTTAGGTAATGACCCAAACACATAATTATCATTTTGCATGAATTCCTCTTCTGCTTTATGAATATAAAAAGGAACATTTAATTCATCCATTAAATCAACTACACCATCTACATGATCACTATGTCCATGAGTTAAAAGAATAAATTTAGCTTTTCCTCCTAAATTTCGAACTTTTTCAGCTATTACTTTCGCCTGTCCACCTGGATCTATAATTCCAAGTTCCTTAGTATCTTCATCCATTACTAAATAACAATTTTCCTCATACATTCCAGCTATAATTGTTTTTATAATCAACTTTAATTCCTCCTAAAGACATATAAACGATAATTTCATATGTCTAAAAATTTCTTTTACTATCTAATAATATGGTCACCGGTCCATCATTATTAATTTGAACTTTCATATCTGCACCAAATTCACCACATTCAATCTTTAAATCTGACTCCTTAAGAAGTTTCACAAACTCTTCATATAGTTTATTAGCCTCTTCCCCACCTAGTGCTTCCATAAAATTCGGTCTTCGGCCTTTTCTGCAATCGCCATATAGTGTAAATTGAGATATAACTAATATTTCACCTTTAATATCTAATAAAGATAAGTTCATTTTATCATTTTCATCATGAAATACTCTTAAATTAATAATTTTATCTTTTATATACTTTAAATCTTCTAAAGTATCTTCCTTAGATATTCCTATAAGTACATTAAATCCAATTCCTATCTCTCCAATTATATTTCCATCAACTGTAACACTCGATGAGCTCACTCTTTGCACTACTGCTCTCATGTTATCTCACCTTTCTTAAATTATAGCATCGTATTTTTAACTATTAACTCTATATACATCTACTACGCCTTTTAATCTTTTAATTCTCTTCATTAAATCTTTTAAACTATCTATTGATGTAATCTTTAATTTAACATTAATTATTGCGGAACCCTGTTTAGATAAATTTGCATTTACAGCACTTAATTGCAGCTTAAGTTCTGTTATAACACTCATTATATCAGCAAGTAATCCTTCTCTATCATCAGCTTGAACTTGAATTTCAGCAAAATAAGATGTTCCTTGTGCTGAACCCCAATTAACTTCTACAACTCTATCTGCATCCGTATCAATAAGATTTTGTAAGTTACTACAATCTTTTCTATGTACTGATACACCTCTACCCTTAGTTATGTACCCTAAAATTTCATCTCCAGGAACTGGACTGCAGCATTTTGCAAATCTAACCATGAGGTTATCTTCACCTTTTACTGTTATTCCATAACTATTATGTTCTTTCTGTCTTGCTGTTTTTGCAATTTGCTCCTCAATGCTTTTACTTAAAATCTCTTTATTTTCTTTTTCCTTGCTTGCTTTATCTACACCTATTCCATTGTCTTCTTTAAGTCTTACAATAAGAGTTGATACTGAAAAACCTCCAATACCAATTAAAGCATATAAATCATCCATTGAGTGAATATTATATCTTTTTATTAGTTTCTCATAAAATTCACCTTTAGCAATATCGTTATAGTTAACACCTTGCTTCTTTAATTCTTTTTCTAAAAGCTCTTTCCCTTTGATTATATTTTCCTCTTTTTTAGCTTTTTTAAACCAAAGTTTTATTTTACTCTTTGATTGATTACTTTTTGCAATATTTAACCAATCCATATTCGGACCTTTTGCATTAGGTGATGTTAATATTTCAACAATTTCTCCAGTCTTAAGTGTATAATCAAGAGGAACTATTTTACCATTTACTTTAGCCCCTATGCACTTATTTCCTATATCAGTATGTATTCTATAAGCGAAATCTATAGGTGTTGCATTAGTACATAAGTTTATTACAACCCCCTTTGGTGTAAATACAAACACTTCATCTGAAAATAAATCTATTTTAAACCCTTCAATAAATTCCTCCGCATCTGAAGTTTCCTTTTGCCATTCAAGCATATCTCTAAGCCATACAAGTTTCTTCTCAAAATCTTTTTGCTTATCTTGCTCTGCTTTTCCTGCATCTCCTTCTTTATACTTCCAATGAGCGGCGATTCCATATTCCGCTGTTTTATGCATTTCAAATGTTCTTATTTGAATTTCAAATGTCTTACCTTGAGGTCCAATTACAGTAGTATGTAATGATTGATACATATTAGGCTTGGGCATAGCAATATAATCTTTAAACCGCCCTGGAATTGGTCTATATATGGTGTGAACAATACCAAGAACTCCATAACAATCTTTGACAGAGTGAACTAACACTCTAATAGCTGTTAAATCAAAAATCTGCTCAATACTCTTGTTCTTATTTACCATTTTCTTATAGATACTATAAAAATGCTTAGGTCTTCCATCAATATCCGAATCAATTCCTGATGCTTCAAGCTTTTGGTATAAATCTTTTACTATATCTTTTGTATAAGTTTCTCTTTCAACTCTTTTTTCAGCGATACTGTCTACTAGCTCATAATATTCTTTATCATGTAAATATCTAAAACATAAATCTTCAAGTTCCCATTTAATTTTAGACATACCCAATCTATGGGCTAATGGTGCATAAATATCCAAAGTCTCTTTTGCTTTATTTTTTTGTTTCTTCTCTGGCATAAACTTAAGAGTGCGCATATTGTGCAATCTATCTGCTAATTTTATTATTATTACTCTTATGTCCTTAGCCATTGCAAGCAGCATCTTTCTAACATTATCCGCCTGCTGCTCTTCTTTAGTTTTATACTCCATTTCCCCAAGTTTGGTAAGCTTTGTAACGCCTTCTACAAGATTTGCTATTTCCGCATTAAAAAGTTTAACTGTTTCATCATAAGAACAATCTGTATCTTCTATTACATCATGCAATAATCCAGCAACAATTGTATTTGTATCCATGCCTAATTCTGCTAAAATTTCTGCTACTGCTATTGGATGAATGATATAAGGTTCACCTGATTCTCTCTTTTGATCCTTATGAGCACTCTCCGCAAAATGATATGCCTTTTCTACCATATTAACATCAACATTGTTACAATTATTATGGATCTTTTCCAATAATTTATCAATCATAAGGATTACTCTCCTTCTACATTAAAAGTAAATTCAAAGGCTGGTTTTATAACCAGCCTAACTTTTTAATAATTATATATTATTTTAGAATTATTTTCAATAAGACATTAACTTATATTCAAAAAAATAGTTCAAAATACATATATATCTTTGAACTATTTTCTATATAACTAAACTATATGGCTCTTTTCAAAAATGAAATTATTGAGCAATTCACAATAATAATTAAAATTCAGACGAGAATCTAAAATTTAAAGATCATATTTTACTAACGATAATACATCGTATCCTTCTAATTTGTCTATTCCTTTAAGTTCAGTTAGTTCAATCACAAAATCTAATGAAACAACTTTTCCACCTGCTTGTTCTATTAATTTTGCAACACCTTCCACTGTTCCTCCAGTAGCAAGTAAATCATCAACAACAGCAACTCTTTGACCAGGCTTAATTGAATCTTTGTGAAGTTGTAATGTATCTTCACCATACTCTAGTCCGTAGTTAACAGAAATAGTTTCCCCTGGCAATTTTCCTGGTTTTCTTACAGGAACAAATCCTACTCCTAAGGCATAAGCGACTGGTACGCCAAAAATAAACCCTCTTGCTTCTGGTCCAACAATCAAATCAATTTTCTTATCTTTTAAATGATTTACGATTTGATTTATAGCTTCCCTTAGGCCTTCACCATCGGCTATTAATGTAGTTATATCCTTAAAACTTATACCTTCCTTAGGAAAATTTTCAATTACTCTTATTTTCTCTTTTAAATCCATTTTAATTCCTCCATAGCACTTTATTTATTAACCACAAATTTATGATTTAATATTCAATTAATGTACTAATTGCTAAATAATCATCTACCTAATCTTAATCTATATATTTCAACGAATTAGTTTTCTTTAACCTATATAAATATTTAACAATTTGATCTGATCTATCCTTATCATTTGTGGTTAAAAGCTCCAAAACTATTCGAGCATTATCCATAACCCCTACTGCACCAATAGGCGGGATTATAAATTCAATTATTTTATTTATACCATCATCATTAAATTCTTCTATACCATTAAATTCTATTATCGACCGTAACCCATTATTATTTGTATTCATTAAAAATTTATTTCCTTCTTTAATCAATACGCCATTCTCGCCTCTAGCTGATACTTTTGTCCACTGAATGCCAATAAGTATTAAATCTAAATATTTATTTATGCTTTTCATATTATAGTATATTGCTATTGCTTGCATAAGCTTAAATGCCAGACCACTTGTCGATAAATCTTTATATCTATATTGGCACCCCTTTTGATTAGGATTAATGTAAATGTAATCATTCACAAGCTCACTTTTTTCATTCTCAAGAATAATTAAATCAATGCCAAGTTTTTTACATAACTCCACTTCTTCTTTTGATTTCAAACCTACACCTAAAGTTATCAAAAGTTCCGCTCCTAAAAAATCCACATTATTCTTAATATCTACCGAATTTATTACAGCATCATTTTCTTGCCTATCATAAATCAAATACTCTACATCTGCATTTAGATATCTTAGAACAAGAATTAATGATGAAACTGCACAAATTCCATCAACATTATATGTACCATAAACAACTATCTTTTGTCTGTTATTAACAGCCAAAGCTAGTCTCTCTATTGCTTTATTCATACCTTTAAGTATAAATGGGTTATATCCACTAATATAATTTGGACAATATATACTTTCCCAGAATTTACGCATGGTTTATTCCTCCATAAAATTAGAAAACACCTATATTATAAATGATTATAAGAAAATTTACAATTATTTTGTTAAGAAAAGAAAAAACCTCCATCAAAGTTCTGGAGGCTTTGTAATCTTTCCCAGTAATTAAGCTCTTTGTAATTTTCCGTTTTTATTTCCAACTTTATTTTTTAGATATACCCATATAGGAGAAGCTATACAAATTGATGAATAAGCACCACTTATAATACCAACGATTAACGGTATTGTAAAAGCTTGAACAGATGGTACTAGAAAATTCATTGCAATAATAGTAACAACTGTTGCTGCAGATGTATAAATGGATCTTTTAATAGTTTCAGTTAAACTAACATCAGCTATTTCAATCGATTTTGCCCTTCTCATTATTTTTGTATTTTCTCTTATTCTATCAAAAATAACAATTGTATCGCACATAGAATATCCTACAATTGTTAGCATTGCTGCAACAAAAGGAGTATTTACTGGAATATAAAATATTGAGTAAACGGAAAGAGTTACCAATATATCATGAATCGTAGCTGCTATGGCTGCTACTCCAAACTTAAACTCAAATCTAATAGCAATATATACAAGCATTACACCGAAAGCTGCCAACAATGCAGTAATCGAATTTTTAGTTAATTCTTCACCAACCGTTGAACCTATTTCATCTTGAGAAACAAGCGCTTTATCATCTAATTGGTATTTATTCTTCAAATCTTTAATAATTGAAGCTAACTTATCACTATCAAGATCTGCTGACTTTATTTCATACTTATTATTATCTGATGTATTAGTAACCGCATCTGGTGAATAAGTTTTAACTATTGCGTCAGCATCTTCTTTTTTAATATTTTCATTTAATTGAATAACTACTTCTGTACCGCCTTTAAAGTCAATTCCGAAATTTAATCCTCTAACCATTAAGAATCCCATTCCAATTACAATAATTATTAGGGAAATTGAAAACCATAGTTTTGTCTTTTCCATTATCTTAAGCATGTTTTTCATCCCCCTTTATTTTACTTACTCCAAAGTGTGATAATTTATTGATGAAACCGATCTCTACTCCTAAGCTAACAAGTACTTTCGTCACAAATAGACCAGTGAATAAACTTATGATTATACCTATCATAAGAGTAATTGCAAACCCCTTAACTGGTCCTGATCCAATAAAATACAGAATTAATGATGCAAGTAACGTTGTTACGTTTGAATCTACTATTGAAGACAACGCATTTTCTGAACCTTTTTTAACAGCTGCTTTAATAGTATACCCCTTCTTTAATTCTTCCTTAGTTCTCTCAAATGTCAATATGTTCGCATCAACTGCGACACCAATAGTAAGTAAGAATGCTGCAATACCTGGAAGTGTTAAAGTAACACCAACTTCTACAAATACTAAAAGTGTAAGTACTATATATAAAGTTAATGCAATATTTGCCATTAATCCTTGAAGTCTATAGTTAAATAACATAAACAAGAAAACTAAACCAACACCTATAATTCCAGCTTTAACTGAATTCGGGAATGCTGTAACACCAAGTTCTGCTCCTACATTAGTAACTGAAACCGCTTTTACAGGTAGTGGAAGTGCACCTGAGTTGATCATTCCTGCTAACTTCTTATTTTCTTCTAATGTACCATGAGTTTCAATACTAGCTACCCCACCAGTAATTTGTGTATTTACAACTGGATCTGATATCATCTCATCATCAAGATAAATTGAAATCTTTTGTCCAACATACTTTCCTGTTGCCTCTGCAAATTTTTGAGTTCCCTCATCGTTTAATTGTAAACCTACTTCATATCCTCCACCTTGTTGATTCATTTGGGCAGTAGCTTTCTTTATATCTTTTCCTGTTAAAATTTCTTCTCCATTAGGTCCCTTGAACGCAAGATTACCAGATTGCTTTAAGCTATCTACAATTTCTTTAGAATTTGTCATTCCAGGAACATCTATTCTTACTCTCTTTTCGCCTTCAGTTGTTACTATTGTTTCCGCAACTCCAAGCTTATTTGCTCTTAGAGATAAATGTTCTTTCGTACTATCTAATTCTTCTCTTGTTACTTTATCTTGTTGAATTTCCATAAGTACAGAAACTCCACCTTGTAAATCAAGTCCTCTGTTTATTACTTTATCAAATGATTTAAATTCCCATCCTCCTAGAACAAATCCTTTAAATCCTGCAAAAGCTAAAAATCCAATTACAGCAATAATAAATATAAATAATGCTGAACTTTTGCTTTTCCTTTTCATCTTAATCCCCCTCTACGTATTCTGTCTTTTCTTAATTAGTATTCCCAAAATCTTTTTAAGTAAAAGTTTGAATATTAATTTTAATAAGCTTTTCAGATATTATGTAAAACACCAAAACATTTAAAATTAAGAACATAAATCTCTTTGTAATAAAGAGGCTCATTACTTCTTAATTTTAAATATTATTTCAATCATATGTTACACATTTTTCATTATAGCACACTATATTTTCTTAATAAAGTTTTTTATTGATTTGCCGCTATAACTACATCATCCGATTAACTTTTCTTGATATCTCTTCACATATGTACAGCTACTTTTAATCACTTAGGTTAATCAAAAAATCAAAGTACATTACAAATTTATCCCGAGCATTCCCGCAAGAGTACCTACAGCCAATGCGATGGCTAATTTAGCAAAATCAAAAAGTTTAAAAGTTAGCTCTCCACTAAAACTACTAGATAGTATGAATAATACCAAATAGTATGCTAGTGCTACTCCAAACCCTACAAGCCATCCTTTAGATTCATTTTTTTTAGCTCCTATTATTGCACCTAAACTTAGACTACATAAAGATATTATTACATATATCATATTAAAAACACCTTTACTAAATACTAATTTAGTCATCAATAATGATAGAACAGTAATGCCTATAAAGCTAAAAATTAATGTTCCTAAAGTACCCTTTACGACAGATCTAAAATACTTACTATTTTCCATTAAAATAACACCCCCCAACACTTCATTTTATGAGGCATTAAAGGGTATTATGATTAATCTGCCTTTATTTTCTGAGATATTCCACTCTTATCTAGCTTAATTCTAGTTTTAGCTGCACTCGTCTCGATAGTAATACCTTTATCATCTATATGTGCAATCTTACCTACAATTCCACCCCTTGTCATAACTTGATCATTCACTTTTAACTCATCAAGCATACCTTGGTATTTCTTTTTTCTCTTTTTTTCAGGTAATATAACTAGAAAATAAAATATTACAAATACAAGAACAAAAGGTAATACATTGAAAAGCAATACTGATATATTATCCATATTTTTCATCCCTTCCCGTTAACTCTTTCATTTTAGATAATTTTTCTATTCCATGATAAGTAGTTTACATTCCTTTATGTTTAATGTCAATATAGACCTGTCTTCATAGTCTATTTTTACTAATTACTACCCACTAAAAAAATCAAATTTGTGAGATTATACAATTATTTATCAATATAGATTATTATATTACGCTCTTCCTTCCCATTGTGCTAGTTTCTTTTCTTTGAACTCTTTGAAATATCCTCCATCAATAGCATCCCTTATATCTGCCATTAACTTGTTATAAAAATATAAATTATGAAGTACACATAATCTCATAGCAAGCATTTCCTTAGCTTTAAATAGATGCCTTATATAAGCCCTTGTATAATTCCTGCACGTTGGACACTCACAACCTTCATCTATAGGTCTTGTATCGAGTTCAAATTTTGCATTCATCAGATTTAATTTTCCTTCACTGCAAAATACATTTCCGTGTCTACCATTCCTAGCAGGAAGTACGCAATCAAAAAAATCTACGCCTCTATCAACTGCTTCTAATATATTACTAGGTGTTCCAACTCCCATTAAATATATTGGCTTATCCTCTGGCAAATATGGCACGACTGCATCTATTACTCTATACATTTCTTCGTGGGTTTCACCCACTGCAAGACCACCTATAGCATATCCATCCAAGTCCATTTGGGTTATTTCCTTGGCATGCTTAATTCTTATATCTTCGTAAACTCCACCTTGGTTTATTCCAAAAAGCATCTGTTCTTTATTAATTGTTTCTGGCATGGAATTCAATCTATCCATTTCAATTTTACATCTTTCAAGCCATCTTGTAGTTCTTTCAACCGATCTTTCAACATATTCTCTTGTAGCAGGGTTCTCAATACATTCATCAAAAGCCATTGCTATGGTAGATGCTAAATTACTTTGAATTTGCATTGATTCTTCTGGCCCCATAAATATTTTTTTTCCATCTATATGAGAATTGAAGTACACACCTTCTTCTTTTATTTTTCTCATCTTAGCAAGTGAAAACACTTGAAATCCGCCTGAATCTGTAAGAATAGGTCTATCCCAATTCATAAATTCATGTAATCCACCAAGTTTATAAACTACTTTATCACCTGGTCTTAAGTGAAGATGGTATGTATTAGAAAGCTCAACTTGACATCCAATTTCCTTTAAATCCATGCTTGATACAGCACCCTTTATAGCTGCTAATGTTCCAACATTCATAAATACTGGAGTTTGTATTGTTCCATGAGGAGTTTCAAATTGTCCTCTTCTTGCTTTTCCATCTTTTTTTAATAATGTGTATCTTTTGCTCACAAGCGTCACCTCTTAATATTTTTTATTTTAAACGCTTGATTAATGTCACCTCATCAGCGTAATTAATTAACAGTATAAATTTGATATTCAACAACGAATGATGGAATTCTTTTAGAATTTCTAAAATTATTTGATAAACATCGCATCCCCAAATGAAAAAAATCTATAGCTTTCATTTACTGCTTCTTTGTATGCATTCATAACATTATCTCTTCCAGCCAATGTCGAAACAAGCATTATCAATGTTGACTCAGGTAAATGGAAGTTTGTAATTAATTTATCAACCACTTTGAACTTATATCCTGGGTATATAAAAATATTAGTCCACCCACTTTGCTCTTTTACAAAGCCGTTTTCATCACCAATTGTTTCTAAAGTTCTAGTAGAAGTAGTTCCAACAGAAATCACTGAATTTCCTCTCTTCTTTGTTTCATTTATTATGTCAGCACTCTCCTTTGAGAGCATATAAAATTCCGAATGCATTTCATGCTCTTCAAGAGATTCAACTTTTACAGGTCTAAATGTTCCAAGCCCAACATGTAAAGTTAAGTAAACTACATTTATTCCTCTTTCTTTTATCTCGTGTAATAATTCTTTGGTAAAATGTAGTCCTGCTGTCGGGGCTGCTGCTGAACCTGTTTCTTTAGAGTATACTGTTTGATATCTTTCCCTATCATCTAACCTCTCATGAATATATGGCGGCAGCGGCATCTCCCCAAGAGAATCTAATACTTCTTCAAAAATTCCTTCATAGAAAAATTCAACAATCCTATTTCCATCCTCTTTTACCTCGATTACTTCAGCTTTTAATTTTCCTTCTCCAAAAGTAAACTTTCTGCCTACTCTCGCTGACTTACCTGGCTTCGCCAAGCACTCCCACTTATCTTTTTCAATTCTTCTAAGTAAGAGGAATTCTATTTTCCCACCTGTACCTTCTTTTTCACCAATTAACCTTGCGGGCATTACCCTAGTGTTATTCAGTACTAAAGTATCTCCTTTATTTAGATATTCTAAAACATCATGAAATCTTTTATGCAGAATTTCACCTGTTTTTTTATCTAAGACCATAAGCCTAGACGCATCTCTTTGTTCTAAAGGATGTTGAGCTATTAACTCCTCTGGTAAATAAAAATCAAAATCTTTTACATCCATTTATTTATCTTCTCCTAACTACATGTTACCTTAAATTCTTAAATTCTTAAATTCTTAAATTCCGAGCATTATCTAATGTCATTTTCAACTAAGCAAATGCTCCTAATAATTTTTTATTTATTATCAAAGAAACTTCCTTGTATTTTATTATCTCTTTTTCTAGAAGTATTAACTCTTCCGAGATGTTTATACGCTTTTTCACTAGCAATTCTGCCTCTTGGTGTTCTTATTATAAAACCTTGCTGCAATAAGTATGGCTCATAAACATCTTCTATCGTTCCTAGCTCTTCCCCAATAAAATATGAGAGAGTTTCAATTCCAACAGGCCCCCCATTAAAGTTGTCAATAATCGCTTCTAGTATTTTATTATCGACTCTATCAAAGCCTTGATTGTCAACTTCTAATAATTCCAAAGCGGCCTTTGCTTCCTTTAATGATATTAGTTTGTTAGCTTTTACTTCTGAATAATCCCTAACCCTTTTTAATAATCTATTAGCTATTCTTGGAGTTCCTCTAGACCTCCTTGCAATCTCGAGAGCACCTTCATCTGTAATCGCACATCCAAAAACTGCTGCACTTCTTATTACTATTTCTTTAAGTTCATCATCGGTGTAGTATTCCATTGCACAAAGAACACCAAACCGGTCTCTTAATGGCGAAGTTAACATTCCAATTCTAGTTGTTGCACCTATTAGAGTAAATTTAGGTAAATCAATCCTGATAGACTTAGCTGCTGCACCTTTTCCTATAACAATATCTAATGCATAATCCTCCATTGCTGGATATAAAATTTCTTCAACCGTTCTATTTAATCTATGAATTTCATCAATAAATAAAACATCATAATCTTTTAAAGTAGTCAAGATGGCCGCTAAATCTCCTGCTCTCTCTATGGCAGGTCCTGAAGTTATTTTTAAATCTCCGCTCATTTCTTTCGCAATAATATTAGCCAATGTAGTTTTCCCCAGACCTGGCGGTCCATATAGCAGCGCATGATCTAAAGCTTCTTTTCGATTTTTTGCAGCTTTAATAAAAATATCCAATCTTTCTTTTACTTTGTCTTGTCCTATATACTCATTTATTTTTTGAGGTCTTAAACTAAGCTCCGAATTAGAGTCTTCCTGCGATTCAGATGGATTAACTATTCTTTCCATACAAACCTCCCCCTTTTCATAAAACATACATATTCAATCCTTAATTAATATATTAACTAATGATTTTATCCCATTAGCGCTTTTAATGCATTCTTTATTATATTTTCTACACTATCATTCTTATCTACCTTCTTAAGTGCTGCATCTGCCTCCTTTTCACTATAACCTAAAGCAAGTAATGCACTTAATGCTTCTGATACTGACATGATATTTCCGTTTTCTATTTTATCCACTTCCATGCTATCATCTAGTAATTCGTCTGGTTTTAGTTTATCTTTAAGTTCCAGAATAATTCTAGCTGCCGTTTTCTTACCGATTCCGATACCTCTGCATATATGTTTTTCATCACCTGTCATTATAGCATACTTCAAGTTATTTACTCTACTTATTGACAATAAAGATAAAGCTGCTTTTGGTCCAACTCCATTAACTGTTAGGAGTAATTTGAACATATCCAATTCTTCTTTCGAATCAAATCCATACAATCCAATGAAATCTTCTCTTACAATTTGCTCAAGATAAACCATGATTTCTTCGCCACATTTTGGCATACATGACATAGTAGCACCAGAGGTAAATATTTTATAACCAATACCACTATTTTCAACTATAATATAATCCTTGCTAATACCTATATACTTACCTTTTATATATTCGTACATTTATATTCCTCCGACTTTGTTATACAAATAAAACATATTGAATTCAAATTTTTACATAAAACCACCTAAAATTCAAGTCTCTACATTAAATAAGTCTAACTTATACTTTATCATTTTCGTCGAAATCTTTCAATAATGTATTTAAATTATGACCTCCATTAGTAATTGATAGATATTATTTCCAATAAAAAAGGCATGGAAAGATTAACTTCTTCCATACCTTCTTTCAAATTCATATCAAAATTTATTAATTTAATGAATAATTTATGATAAAAATTCTGACAAACTCTCTTCAGCGTCATCTTTTGTATCAAATTCAAGTTCAAAATTTTTAATTTTATCTTTATCAAGTTCTCTCAAATTATCTACCTTTTTGTTATCTGAATAAACATCCTCTTTCTTTTCAATTAATAATGTTCCATCATTATCAGTTTTATATATAGCAAGATATCCATCCTTTTCTCCTATATAATACTTATTAGGCTTTACAACCTTAGAAAGATCTTTTTTATATGTCATTTCGCCATTAGCTTGTATTTCTAAAACGTATCCTTTTTCTTTTAATGCTTTTGACAATTCTGCTGCTGATAAATTCTTATTAATATTCAACTCTTTCTTCAATTCAGCTAAAGTTAATTCCTTTTCTTTTGTCTCTCCAGAAAATAAGTAAATTTTGGTATTATCACTTAATTCGTTGTTTTTATTTATTTCACTAGCTGTTACTGCATTGTTTCTAGCATTTTTATTTGTTATATATTTATCTGACAAATAGTAAGTTATAAAAAATATAAGTGCTAATACCATTGTCATACCTATGAACAACTTTTTCTTATTTACCATAATCATCACTCCTTATTCAGGAGTATGGCCACTTTCGAATTTTTTATACATTAATTGTCATATTAAATAATAAATGTATTTAACCAAAAACTATTTCTCAAAATATTTAAAAATAAATTGGTTATACATTTTTTTATTCTATAATTCTGTAAAAACCGTGAAATAACCTTGGGGATGTTCACAAACCGGACAAATCTTAGTATCTTCTTTTCCTTCATAAATATACCCACAATTAGTACAAAACCATTGAACGCTTTCGCCTTTTCTAAATAGTGACCCATCTTCTAATTGTTGTTCATATTTATTAATTATTCACTAGTTCCTTTTAAAAGTATGTCTTAATGCATTTATTAAAATCATCCCTGTTATCCTAAAACAATTCCTAAAATTAATGATTGCATTAATTATTAATACTGTTAATATAATTTCAAAATAATATAAAACAATTGTTAAAATAGGATTTATATTTACCCATTTCATATCAGAAATCAGTGATGTTAAATATGTCATACCAAATATAACGAAACTTAAAATAATAAGACCCTTAACCATTCCTTTAAAATCCTCATGACTAGGTGCAATTCCACTTATTAGTATTAAAAATAATACTATTGTTATTAATCCTTCTTTAGAAAGCATTATTCTTGGATCTACTATTTTCGACATCTCCGACACTTTGCATTTTAATATAAATGTACTTTCAATAAATATAAATAAAGGGATGTTCACAAGTACAGGCGCTATTGCTATAAGAAATTCTTTAATACTTATCAGAAATGGAATACTACTCCCAATTCTTGACTTTACAAATCCAGGCCTGTTTCCTTTTGGAAAAAGCTGCACTTGTTCAATTCTAGCGCCACATAGTATAGCTACTAATAGATGTGCTAATTCATGAGCTGGTGTACCTAATGCATATATAAACTTAGCAAGATTAGAATTTATACTTCCTAATAATCCCTGAAAAACTGATTGAATAAATCTTAATATATAGTAATACGAAAAATATGCTAATAAAAAAATACCAACTGATTTGATTGCTGCTTCCATTTTAATCACTTCCGTTTCTATCTGACTCTATTTATAAACCCACATCTCTTACATAGATCTTCCACTGCTTTTCTTCCTGAAAAGCCTTCATATATACTTTTTGCTCTGTTTGAGTTCAAAATTTCTTCTAAACTATTCTCAAATACATTGCCAAGTGGAATACTTCCATCACTATCTAGACAGCATGGAACTACTGTCCCATCAACTAATATACCTATTTGATCCCTTAGCCCGTAACAAAAAGCTCTTTCTCCTAACTCTTCAACCTTTAGGGATGGCCATTTGAATTTTTCTCCCATGCTAAGATACACATTATTTTTTAATTTAAAACTATTCTTTTCTTTTAAACTTTCCTTTATATTTGCTTCTACATCAAATTCCTGCTCTAGCAACTTAAGTATATCAAAATTCATATTATTGCTTGCACTATATTTTGTATCTAAATTCCATAATCTTAATGAACATATTATATTAGTTTTTTCAGTTGCTTCCTTAACAAACTTTATTACACCGTCTATATATTCATTAAAATCTATATTCTCTTCGTTAGCTTCAAAACTATGAAGTGAAATATTCACTTGCCTTAATGCTGGCGCATTAAGTAGTATTTCTTTGACTTCATTTATTAAAGTTCCATTAGTAGTTATATTAACTTTTAATAAATATTCATTGCTTACATTTAAAAAATTCTGTAATTCCTTATTTAATAATGGTTCACCCATCAAATGTAAGTAAATATGATCAGTATAAGGTTTTATACTTTTAGCTATATGTTCAAAGCTTTTCTTGTCCATAAATTTTAACTTTCTCGAAGTTTTAGGACAAAAATTACAACTCAAATTGCAAACATTTGTTATTTCTATATAAACTTTCTTAAATCTTTTCATTAATAGTTATACTCCATTCATTTTATTAAATTCCAAAAAATAATAATGATAAAATAATTATTTGAATTTCTCAAATTAGTATATATTTTTATAATACTCAATGCAACCAAAATAAAATTAAATTTTCCTTCTTCATCTGAAGAAATCAGAATTTTATTAAAATATAGTTATTAATACTAGAAAAAATCATACATAAAACAGTTGTTATATCTCTGCTCATGCATGATTTTTATTATTCAAAGCTTTTATTTTTAATTGTAAAGCCTTTTGTTTTTATTTTTGATGTATAGTTTACTTCGAATCCCATTTCCTTATAGTCTCAAATATCTTATAAACTATACTTTTTTTATTATCTTTACTTTTTCCGAATTCATTTTTACTAGCAAAAAATATTAACACTGTTCCTCCAACTAGTAAGTAAATCCACCAAGGTATGCTTAACCAAAAGCTTAATGTATTTAAAAATACACCTATTATTAGAAAAGATACCCCTCCCAAAAAATACAATTTGTTTTGAGTTTTAAAACCTAAGATAATGCTTATAATGCACAAGGCGCAAAAAGTGATTGCATGAAATTCATTATTTTCACTGTTAAAGAATAGTAAAATAAGCCCTACAATACAATACCAAGTTGTTGATATAACTGAACAATAGGATGCCTTTTTCTCTAGGTAATGATCCATTACTAATTTTAATATGATAATTGATGGTACAAACAAAAACTCTAATCTGAATTTGTCTATGAAATTAAGTTCTAAAATAAACCTCCCGTATGCTGAATAATTAAATATCACACATGCTATGCTTAGCACTTTCTTCAAAAATAAATTCTCTAAGAATCTGCTGCTATATAATAGAAAGAAACCAAAAATCATAAGTGTAATAATGTTATAGACATACGGAGTAGAACTTTCAAATGAAATTAATACTGAATTTAATAGAGATAATCCTGCAAAGATATTAAAACTTAATAAATCTTGAACTAATATATTTTTATTTATTCTATAGACCGCATATCCAATTATGATAAGAATAAAAGCAACTATAATACTTGCTACTATTTGACTTATATCGTTGTAATAATATATGATTCTAAAACTCAAAATCCAAAAAGAAGCTATTGGAATGGGCATTAGAAAACTTTTCTTAATTTCATTAAGTAAATTCCACATAATTACAGTACTGCCAATAATAAAGCTTACTAGCATATAATCTATTCTATGGAAATTGTTTAGCCCCAAAGAACTCAAGAACCCAATTGAGTATATTCCATACAAATAAATATTTAAATATTCTCTCCAGAATTCACTTGATAACCACCAAACAATTGTAAGAAACAAACTCATAAGTAGAAGTAAATTTTGTGGTTCTAAAATAGCAACTCCCGTGTCAATTAGTTCTAAAAATATCTCTAAATCGAATAATAAAATTGTTATCATTGTTAGAATACAATATAGATACACCCTTATTTTTAACGAGCTTCCAGCTATCCACAAACATACAGCTGATACAATGATTATTGTTCCTTCAACTATCATTCTATCTACTTGAAAAATCATACTATATATATAGGTTAACCCCAAGAAAACATGTCCATTATATAAATACGTCTTATAGTCTCCATTATTTTTTATTCGAAGAATAAAACTAATTCCATATATGATTGCGATATCCACAATAATAAAGATTAAACCTTCATGAAATCTTTTTATTGAAAATAAATTATCCATTAATCCAAAGATTTTAAAGGTAAAGAAGTTTGCGATAAAAACAGTGCAGGGAACCCCATATTTTAATAAAGGTAAATAAAATGAATCTTTTTCTTTTCGGCTTGTAACTAATATAACAGTAGTCAAAACATACAATGATAATGCCGTATATACTGGTTTTAGCATTACTGTAGAAATAATATCTAATAATGCCATTGTAGCTATAACAATTAGGTCTGTTCCAAACTTTATATAATTCAAACCTCTAAAATTATTCCAATAATAAAAAATCCCATAAATAAGCAACAATCCGATATTCATAATAAGATAGTATAGAGGCTCATCAATCTCGACTTTAAATATAACACATATCATCTCTAATGCTATAATTAATGCTCCTATAGACAATATACTCCCTCGAAATTTAAATTCATAAGTCCAAAATGTAATTATCCCTGATAAAATAATGATTCCGCACACCATTATCATTCCCTGAAAAATTCCCAGAGGCTGGCTTGTGATTTTCATAAATATTGTATAAATAATATTACCTAACACCTGCAAAGAGTTTATTATTAAATTGATTAGTGCATACCATTTAATAGCATTCACAACAAAATTATATATAATTTTGTTGTGGACTAGTTTATAATAAACCCCAGTTAAAAGTACTGTATAAATGATTAACATTAATATCTGAGTATTATAACCAATCTCGAAATGTTGTAAAATACACCAATAAATTATTTGGATATCAAGAAGTGTAATCCATGTAAACTCACTTTTTTTATATTTTTTAATACTATAGCTAAAAAATACTGAGCATATTATAGCACTAATAATTCCATATATATATCTTCCCTCTCCATCAATACTTAAATAATTTCCTAATAAGCCAAAATAACCAATAGATAATAATATTACTGGTAAAAATAGAATTCCAAGAATCCAAAAAGCAAAGGATGTTTTAATTATCTTGAGTTTTTTCTCAGTAAAATTGCTCATAATAAAAAATATGATACTTATCATAGATAAGGCCGCTGTCTTAACTCCATTACTCATTAGATCCCAGGTGCTAGTAGCAAGAATTATACCTGCAAGAAAAATTAGTATGATTCCCAAACTTAAGATTATTGTGATATTATGCTCTTTTGATTTATTACCTTGCTCATTTCTATTGTTAATTTTATTATTATTGTTAGTACTTTTAGTACTTAAAGTATTGTGTACAAATGGGTTATTCCTTTTGTATATTTCACTCTGATTTGCATTTATGTTTTTCTTATTAGCGCCTTCTGTGACTAAATTATCAGATACGACCACATTTTTTAAAACGCGACTTTCATCAGAGTCTATAGGATTTTGTTTCTTCACTATAAACTCTTCACTTGAAATTTTTTCTAATTGTATATCACTATGTTCCTTGTAATATAAGTCTTTAATTTTTGTAAGTGCGTTTTCTGATATTTCACCTTCCTTGTACATTAGAATAACACTCTCTAAAAATTTATTTTTTTCTAATTTATTATCCACTTTATTCCCCCTTATAAAACTATCTGCAAGTAACTAAAATTTAGTTTATTTACACTTTAGTTACTCAAAAGATTAATCCATCTTATATTTCTTAGTTAAAGCATTTGATAAAAAAATTATAAGCTCTCAAATAGTACTTTACAACAATTTTGTTTTTATATTCCATATGCTTATATTAATTCTTATCAAATAATTAATCATAAAAAGTAAAAAGCAAGTGCATTCTATATAATACACTTGCTCTTACTTAGTAACTGATTTTAACGTTGTCCGCCAACTGGGTACGACCGTCTGTCGTACATTGCTTCCGGGATTTTTTCCGTTGCCCGTCACCAACCGTATATCACTTCTGATATACTCTTCTGCCGGATTGAAGTGTCAGTACACTAAGATAAATTTGAATCTTTATCTTGATTAAATTATATCTCATACTATAACCAATTACAATATATTTTTTGAATTTTCTGATTTATTTTATCATGTAAATAATGGTGTATTTTGAATTAAAACACATGTGCTATAAGAGAACCCTTTTTAATCCAAATACTATTTATTTTTATTCTTCAATAATCTCTTTTTGTGCTTTTTTACTGAAAGAGTTAAAAATCAAGTTATAGGACATATCTATCATTTGTTTTACTACTTCATCAGGCACTTTTCCTTCAATATAAACTGAATTCCAATGTTCCTTATTCATATAATACCCCGCAATAATGTCTTCATACTCGTCTCTTAAAAACCTACCAAAACTCGGATCACATTTAATTGTGATAATTGGTTTTCCTTCCTTATCCCCTCCCAGCATTACAAACATTTTTCCTCTTATAAGGTATCTAGTAGCATTCCATTCTTCCTTAAAATCTTTATCTGCGCCTTTTTTACTAAGACAATATTCATCAACCCATTCATATTTCATCATATAAATCCTCTTTTCTTCTTTATAGTCATTAAGTATATATCTTTATTATCGTTTCTAATTAATCTATCTTTATAAAAATTATGACCAATATACTCTATTTTTTATACATATTACCATTATAGTTTAGAAAATCAAAACACCTAGCATTCCTTTTAGTTATTGCTTGGTGTTTTTTAATATTTAAAATTTAATATTTATTTTTTTAATTAATCACAACTTTAGTGCCTCTAGGAATATTATCATAAATCCATTTAGCATTTTCTTTAGCTAATCTAATACAACCATCTGATAATTTCATACCTAATCTTCCATCCCTAACAGATCCATCTAAGTTATATATTATTGAATGAAATAAATAATTGCCTTTAAATTGTGTATAATACCAGCATTTATAGCCCTTATTTACACCAAAATATAATCCCTTTACTCCAACAGTATAATTTCCCTTCGGTGTTGGCGTTGCCGGCTTTCCAATTGTACATACATAGCTATGAACTAAATTCCAGTTGTTTTTACTTCCTTTGTAAATATTCACCTTGAAGCTATTAAGATTTACCCAAATTAGATAATTAGTTGCACTTATAATATTATTTGAATTTACGTAATCCGTATTGTTCTTCTGTCTCAAATCATCTGCTTCGTTTCTCTGTCTTTTGTCTTTTCCAAAACTAAAAAATCTAGATAAAATTCTCATGTTATCTTCCTAAATTTATTAATACACAATATTCTATGTATAATTCAATCAAATTGATTTTTTATACTATTTATTTTGGGGTAAATGTCTATATATTCATTTTCCATTTATTTCAAATTTTCTACTCTGCAACCTATCTCTTTATTAGCTAATCTATAACTTTCCCTAATCATTTCTTCTTCACTCATATCATTTCCTAGTAAGTCATCTATAGTCAATTGGTTTCTATTACTGAAATATTTGCCTAATAGATTCTTCTCTATATTCTCCTGAGTTGCTAATGAATAGTCATCCAAAATATGATTAACATTAAATCCGTGTTCCCTTAATGCTCGTCCGACTAATATACTTCTGTGGCATCTTATAGGATCCTGCATAGCTCCAAGCAGTGCTATATTATATCCTTTCTCACATCCAACTTTTAATCTCTCAATTCCCATTAAAAAATCTTTTTCAATAATCACCTTTTCAAAATCTGAATATCCTTCTTTATTATAAGATGCTTTACTTTCTCTTTGAGCTGCAAATTCTTTAGCCATATATATGTATAAAAACCCCTCTTCCTTTAAAGTATGAGCAATTGTCTCCTTATTATATTGAACATTATATTTTGAGTAAGGAGTTCCTCTTATATCTACAACAGTATTAATATTATGATGTTTTAACATTTCAATTAACTTCTCTACAGGGTAGTTAGAATGCCCTATTGTGTATATATCCATAAATCAAACTCCTCTTTCATTATTAAATAAATATTCAAAGTATTT
Source organism: Clostridium chromiireducens (assembly GCF_003575225.1). NCBI lineage: Bacteria > Bacillati > Bacillota > Clostridia > Eubacteriales > Clostridiaceae > Clostridium > Clostridium chromiireducens. The sequence continues at coordinate 186,304 of NZ_QXDJ01000004.1, forward strand.
CTAAGTGCCTGATTTTGTTCAATTATCAAAACTCAGATTTGTTTTCTATAAAGTTTTAATCTCGTTAATAAAAATACATCCGCTTAGGAGCATAAAAACCTTATAACAACTTTCAATAATCTCATAAATATATTATCTCATCCTTTAACCTGAGTATACTTATTATAACTATATTATATTTTTTACTTAATTTAAATAATTACTTGAGCTCTATAAAAAATGATAAAGAATAAATTAAGTAGATTTAAGGTTAATACAAGAAAAATATGGTAAAATATATTAGGTATTACATAAGGAGGCATTCATGATAGTTAAAAAACAATCATACAACATATCTAAAATAGTATTAATATCTATATTTCTAAATTTGATACAAGTAATATTTATAACACTATTTATCTATTATAAAATTAAAAATCCTCATATGATTGAAGGTAATTTTATTATATATGTTATAGCTCTAAGTATAGCTATTAACAATATTATTACAGGGATCACATTTTATAATCTCTTATTTAAAAAAAGTAGTAATAATTTAATAGATACTATAAAGTATCTTGAAGATTTCAACAAGACTCTAAGAACCCAAAGACATGACTATTTAAACCATATTCAGGTTATTTATTCGCTTATGGAACTTGAAGAGTTTGAGGAAGCAAGAAGATACATAGAACCTGTTTACAAGGATATAGTTAGAGTTAGTAAAGCCCTTAAAACATCAAAACCAGCTGTAAATGCCCTACTTCAGGCCAAACTGCAGATGGCAGAAAAAAATCATATAGATATGGAACTTGAAATAAAAAGTGATTTAAAATATCTTAAAATGGAACCATGGGAATTTTGTAGAGTGATAGGCAACATAATAGATAATGGTATATTTGCACTCAAAGTTAAATCAGATAACAGATATATGCTGGTTGAATTTTCAGAAGACTTAGAGAACATTAGGATTAATATATCAAATAATGGGGATAGTATACCTACAGAAATTATAAATAATATATTTAAAGAGGGATTTACCACGAAAAATGGTAAAGGCGATGGAATGGGACTTACTATAGTCAAAGAGATCGTCGAAAATTTTTCTGGCACAGTTACTGTAACATCAAATTATAAAATGACATCCTTTGAAATAGTTTTACCGAAATGACATTTGAGCTTTAAAAATGTATAATTTAAAAGTTTTATATTACTAATCTTTATTATTAATATTATTATATTTATATAGTAAGGAGGGAGGTACAAAATATGAATGCATTTTTACCAGATATAACCGCACTAACAGTTTTGCTTCTAATTATAGGTTTCGGGTTAGTACTTTTAGAAATGCATATTCCAGGTTTCGGTGTTCCTGGGATTTTAGGTGCTATATGTTTAATTCTTGCAGTAGCACTAACAGCTGAAAATTTCGCCCAGGCATTAGTTATGTCATTAAGTATTTTAGCTGTACTGGGAACGATGCTTGGAGTAGCTCTGACAATGTTTGCGAAAGGAAAACTATTTAAACCGTTTATACTGCCAGATGAGCAAAAGAAAGAACATGGATATATTAGTTCTTCAGATTTAGATTATTTACTGGGAAAAAGAGGCATTGCACTCACTGATTTAAGGCCAACAGGCTCAGTAGACATAGATGGAGTAAAATTCGATGTAATTTCTGAAGGAGAATATATTTCAAAAGGAACTAAAGTTGAAATATTCAAAGTTAGCGGAGTTAAACTATTGGTCAAAAAGGTTATAACCTAATATGAATTGATATTTAAAGGAGAGATTATTTATGATTATAAATTTACTTATTATAGCTATTGTAGTAGTACTGTTAATTGCTGTATTTCTTACATTCGTGCCACTAGGATTATGGGTATCCTCTTTAGCAGCTAATGTTAAAGTAAGTATATTCAATTTAATTGGTATGAGGCTTCGAAGAGTTGTACCTTCTAAAATAGTAATTCCACTTATAAAATCAACAAAAGCTGGTATGGGGCTTACTGTTAATCAATTAGAAGCACACTATTTAGCTGGTGGTAATGTAGATAATGTCGTAAACGCACTAATTGCTGCCCATAGAGCTGATATAGATTTACAATTTGAAAAAGCTGCCGCTATTGATTTAGCAGGTAGAGATGTTTTAGATGCAGTTAAAATGAGTGTTAACCCAAAGGTAATTGAAACACCAAATGTTTCAGCTGTTGCAAAAGATGGTATAGAGCTTCTAGTTAAAGCTAGAGTAACAGTTAGAGCAAACCTTGAAAGACTAGTTGGTGGTGCCGGAGAAGCAACTATTTTAGCCAGAGTTGGTGAAGGTATAGTAACTACAGTTGGTTCTTCTCATAGTCATAAAATAGTATTAGAGAATCCAGATGCTATTTCAAAAACTGTATTAGATAAAGGTTTAGATGCTGGTACAGCTTTCGAGATATTATCAATAGATATAGCAGATGTAGATGTAGGAAGAAATATAGGAGCTCAACTTCAAACATTGCAAGCAGAGGCTGATAAAAATATAGCACAAGCTAAGGCTGAAGAAAGAAGAGCTATGGCGGTAGCTAAGGAACAAGAAATGAGAGCTGCTGTTGTTGAATCAGAGGCTGAGGTACCAAGAGCTATGGCCTATGCACTTAGAGAAGGAAAACTCGGAATAATGGACTATTATGACATGCAAAATGTTATTGCCGATACTAATATGAGAAGTTCAATTTCTAGTACAGGAAATAAAAATCAAGCTTTGCCTGCTGACGATAAAGATAAGAGATCTAAAAAATAAGTTCCTAGGAGAGTGGGAAGATGAAATATAACAATAATATTGACATATTAAAAATTCTTGCAAATGCTCTATTGGATCCTATGTCTGCGACAAAAAACATCAGAGAAAGTGCGACTTTAAAATATCCAAGAAGTTTTCAATCAATAAATAGTAAAAATAGTAATCCTTATGAAGAAGATAAAACTCAATCTTCTGAAATCAGTAATACAGTATATAGTGAAAGTGTTCAAAAAGATGATAATAATAAGTCTTATGATGATAATAAAAGTAATAGTTTATATGATAATAAAAAAGATACTTCTGCAACTCCTCAGGGTGTTATAGATTCAATTGCTCAAGAGCTGACATCTGTTAGACTTCAACAGGCCATTATACTTTCAGAAATTGTTGGAAAGCCTAGAAGCAAAACCAGAAAAAAAAGAAGATATTAAAATTTAGGAGAATTTTTCTATGAATATTAAAGTGCTTATAGTCGATGATGAAAAAGGAATGAGAACCATAATAAAAAAGATATTGGACAAATCAGGTGGTTTTGAGGTTGTTGGTGATACTGATAACGGTGAAGAAGCTATAGGCATATTTAAAGAGCATCGCCCTGAGGTGGTGTTCTTTGATATTGAGATGCCAACATGTAGCGGTATAGACTGCGCTAAAATATTAACCGATATAGATCCAAAAACTATAATTATTTTTGCGACAGCCCATGCTGAATATATGTCTGATGCTTTTCAGTTATATGCTTTCGATTATTTGATAAAACCATTTAAAGTAGAAAGAGCCCTGCAAACTTTAGATAGAATAAAAAAGCTAAATAAGCCTAGCTATGGAGATGGTATTGATAAGATAATAAAGCACGAAAAAGGTTTAGATAAATTAATGATAAAAAATAAAGAAGGTATAAGTTTCGTGGATACTAAAGAAATAGTGCTTGTTCAAAGAGAAGAAAATTCTACTGTAATATATACAAAAACAGACAGCTTTACTACATCTATTTCTTTATCTGACATTGAGGAGAAACTAGATCATACTCAATTTTTTAGAAGTCATAAATCGTATATTATAAATTTATCATTAATCACAAAAATCTATCCTTATGGAAGATGGACCTACGTGGTTAAGCTAAAAAATACTGAGAAAGATGCTCTTCTTACTCATGAAAAATATGAGGAAATAAAGAAATTTTTTAGTTTATAAAAGTTTCTTTTCAAATACTCAGCTTAAATTAAACCTAAATGTAAACAGATAATAAGGGATACTTGTTTATCATACTAAAAACTTAAAGAATAACAAATATTACCCCGTACATTTTTCAAACGTTAAATGTACGGGGTAATTTCGATACTTTTAAATTGAAAGTTTTTTTAAGTAAAGCTTTCTATATATTTTTTTAAAGAAATCTGAAGTTCATTAATTTCTTCATTTTGTGGTAAACAATTAATTAGAGTAGTTAAAACTTCTTTCTCTTTTATATAATTAAAAGAAAATGGAAAATTCAAATCTGAGATCCAGCTTATCTCATACAATTTTCTATCATTATAATTTTTTAAAGAATTATTGTTAATTTTTCTACCACTTAAAACATCTTGAAGTAATTCTCTATTGTATCCTGGTGTAAAAGGTAAATTATCAAGCGCTGGATTAGGACTACTCTGTCGTTCCCTTTCATATTCAATAATTATTCTAAAAATATCGAGTTTATCAGCATCTCTTATCAACTTACAAAACACTGCTTCTTCTTCATTCAAATTGTTTGGAAGTTCCTTTGTATTATGAAGACTTATAGCTTTAATAATTATTTTTTGACTTTTGTCATCTAAATTTTCTAATATATTATTTTCTTTTAATATTCTTATACCTAGAGTTGCATGATTTTCTGATAAGTAATCCTTAAATGTCTTATATTTTTTAAATTGTTCAAACCTTCCTATATCATGAAATAATCCTATTATCTCAGCCATATCAATTTCATCTTCTTTTAACTTTAATGACTTAGCAATCTTTACAGCATGTTTTGCAACTTTTAAAGTATGTATTTCTTTTAATTCGATATTTTGATTAACAACACTATCTTCTCCGTAAAATTCTTTTACATAAGAATTAAACCAACTATAATACTCTTTAACTGTTATTTGTTCCATTTTAAATCTCCTTGTTTTAATCTCAAAATATATTTATTTTAGCAAATAATTCATTTTGTAACGCCTAAATTTGAAAGAACCTATTACAAATTAATTTTATGATTTTTATTCACTTCCTAGTCATATTAATGTATTTTTTATAATTTTAACACTTACTTCATATAATGGATACTAATAAATGAATCATTACAAATATTCATTTAAAAATTCTATCACTTTAATATTTTCATAATTTTCATACAAAATATATAAAAATCATAAAAATCCTAAATTGCTATTAACAAAAAGACAATAAACTAATTGACTTATGCTCATTGCCTTTAAAATATGAAAAGCTTGACTGTATACAAAACGTATACTATAATTTATTTAATAAAAATGTTAATATACTAGATCGGTTGGGCAAATATAATATTTGCTTTCAAGCAATTTTAGTTTCTGGGGTGGGAAACTCTTTTTGAGTATTCCCACCTTTTTTTGTTAGATAATTTTTTTAGTTCAGGGAAATAATTAATAAGAAAGGATGTTAAATTATGAAAAGTAAACTTAATTTTAAAATCTCCAATATGCTGCTATACTTTTTTAAAAATGAATCTTCTAGTGGAATATTACTTTTGATTTGTGCTATTACCTCAATAATAATTGCAAATTCTAGTTTTGCTGAAACCTATAATCACATACTCCATAAATATATTACAATTGGTTATGGAAAATTTTCTTTATCTCTGTCAGTTCTTCATTGGATAAATGATGGACTTATGACTATTTTTTTCCTTGTAGTTGGTACTGAAATAAAAAGGGAGCTAGTTATAGGCGAACTAAAATCAATAAAAAAAACTATACTTCCTATCTCTGCTGCAATAGGCGGTATGATTATACCTGCAATCATATATTCATTATTTAACTATAACCAAACTACTTTTTCTGGCTGGGGAATTCCTATGGCAACTGATATTGCCTTTGCTCTAGGGGTACTTTCTCTAGTAGGAAAAAATGCTCCTAAAGGTATAGTTGTATTTCTTACTGCTTTGGCCATCATTGATGATTTAGGTGCTATCATAGTTATCGCTGTATTTTATACTAATCAAATTTCTTGGATTGCACTTTTCTTAGGTTTACTTGTTTTTGTTGGACTTTTACTAGCTAATAAAGTTAATAATAAATTCACATCTATTTTTATTATTGGAGGAATATTATTATGGCTTTGTTTGTTAAAATCCGGAATACACGCAACAATAGCCGGTGTGCTCTTAGGAATGACACTGCCTCTTGGAAAAGGTGATAAAGAACCAGAAAACTCGATGTTATATAGGTTTGAGCATACTTTGGCTCCGTGGTCTTCTTTTGTAATCATGCCAATATTTGCGCTAGCAAACTCTGGTATAACAATTAATGTTAATAGCCTATCATCATATTTAGTCACACCAGTTAGTTTAGGCATAATATTTGGTCTCTTTTTTGGAAAACAATTAGGTGTATTTGGCGTTTCTTATATTTTAATAAAACTAAAAATCGCAAAACTTCCATCCCAAGTAACAAAAATGCATTTATATGGTGCGAGTGCTTTAGCTGGTATTGGATTCACAATGTCACTCTTTGTTTCATCTTTATCCTTTACTGATGAAACTGCCTTATCCTCTGCAAAGATAAGTATTATGATTGCTTCTGTCTTATCCGCAGTACTAGGCAGTGTAGTATTTAAACTTATTAATTTCCCAAGCAATAATTCCAAATAACTACTTTAATAGCTGAAAATTTAATTATTAATCCATTCCTCAAGTGAAATTGAAATCAGAATATTTTTTTTGTTAAAGCACATCCTAAGATTAATCGGTATGATTATTAGCTATTTGATGGAGGATTTCGATGAGCATTTTAAAGAAATTATTAATATTCATTATTATTCTAGTTATGATGATAGTTCTTCAATTAGGAGTGTCTAATACCACTTCTTACGTTCATTCCCATATTGATAAAGGTATTCCTGTTAAGATAGCAGTATTCCAGGATAATGCAAATGCTATGTATATTTCTCTTCTCAGACAAAATTTAGAGCTTATTCAAAAAGAAAATGAAGATAAAGTTAACTTTACTTTTTTTAACGCTAATGATAATCAAACTATACAAAACGAAAGCATTGATAAAGCTCTTAAAGAAAATTATGACCTTTTTATTGTTGGTATAGTTAGTACTAACTTAAAGGATGTCGAAAGTGCTTTACGTAAAATCATGGATAAAAATATGCCTTTAATAATAAATCCGGATACGTCACAAGAAATACTAAACTTTATGAAACCATATAAACAATTTGTAATTATTGGAGCAGATTTTGAACAATCAGGTACTATGGAAGGAAAAATTCTTGTTAACGAATGGAACTTTCATAAGGAATCTATAGATAAAAATCATGATGATGTTCTGCAATATGTCATGTTAAGAGGCAGAATCGGAAGTCCTTTAACATATTTAAGAACAAAATATTCAGTACTAGCACTTAATGATGCTGGAATAAAAACAGAGGAACTTTCCTCACCTCACTGCGAATGGATACAAGATTGTGCCGAAAATGCCATTGAATCCCTATTTCTAAGATACGGAAATAAAATTGAAGCTATTATTTCAAACAATGATGCTATGGCAATAGGTGCAGTTGAAGCATTACAAAAATATGGATATAATAAAGGCAGCCAGATTTCAACGATACCTGTTGTAGGAATCGATGGAATGCCAGCTGCAAAAGAACTAATTAATAAAGGTTTTATGACAGGTACTGTTATAGTTGAACCGCATGATCTTGCTGAAGCCCTTTATGCCGTTGGAATGAATTTAGCTAAAGGTAGAAGTCCGGTAGAAAATACCAATTACAAACTAGATGATACAGGCTTTATAATTCATCTAAACTACAGTGAATATGTAAAATAAAGTATGATAAAATTAATAACCGCATATGTTTATCTTATTCTATTACAAATACTTCAGCGTAAAAAATTATCCCCCTTATTCCTATGAAAATAATAAGAGGGATTCTTTAAACTCAGTATTAATCTTGAGTATATACCTTATATGCTAATTTAAATAATAGCCTAAATAAAATATAACATCCAATAGAAACTATACTAAGGCAAATTCCAAAAATCATAATAAAATTTTTAATAATCAAAGCTGCTACTACAAGAATGCCCCCTAATATAAAGATAATGAGCATTACAAATAGAGGCATATAATTTTTCTTAAACATCGCTTTTTCATTTTCCCATGCTAATTTGGGAGCTCTAAAATCAATATATATTCCAAATAATGTTATTAATAATATAGATCCAAAAGCCGAAACAATACCTAAAGCAAATAATATTGGACTTGCTTTAATTAATATTAGCCCTAGCGAAACCACTAACGTCCCAACTTCATTAATACATAATGATGATAGAATTTTTGAATATAGTTGAGTTTTATAATCAACAGGTATATACTTTGCTACAATAAAATCTTTGCCTTCCCGTGATAATGCTGTTGCACCTGCACCACCAGCCATTATGCATGATGCTCCCCCAATAAATGTTATAACAATTACAATCCCGTACCATTCAGTGTTTACTTTTAGTAGTTCTGTATATTTCTCCAAATTTCCATTTGATAGAAATCCCATCCCCATTACTATTGGCATATAAAATATCATTGCTACACAATTAATAAAAAATTGAGGTGTTCTAAATATTGTTTTTATATCTTTTTTAATTAAAGCCTTCAATGGTGAATTTATCTTTATTAATTTTTTGGCCTCTCCAGTCTCTAAAATATTTTCTCTTTTGCTAAACGATTCAGAGAGTCCAATGACACCCTTAAGATATAATTTTCCTCCTATATAATAATATGCGATAAAAAATATTATACTTATAATTAAAGCAATAACTATATTTATTAATCCACTTAAATTATTATTGTATAGTAAACCATACGCGGAAAATTTATTTGTTATAAAAACTCCTGTCAACATTTCCATTGTATTATTATTACCTTGTGAAAATTTTTCAAGAATCTGTTCTGAAGTCATACTACTGCCTGAATTTGAATTTAAATAATTAAAAGCTATAATTAATATTAATGAAGCGCAGCCAGTAAACATCTTAAATGCATCTTTATGTTTTGACAAAGAAGTAAATCTCATTAGCACCATACAGATAAGTGCGGCTAATATCATAGGTAAAATGGGGGTTATTACTAATACAATCATTCCATATAAGTAGTATAAAAAATATGCTTTTGATACTACGCCATATGCTGCTAAAGGTAAAATGAGCATTCCGGTATATATATACATATTAATTAATACTGCAATAAATTTCCCAAAAATTATTTCGCTACTTTTAAAAGGAAGTGGTAATATCACTTCTATATCATCAGCAAAATAAAATACATTCATTATTGTATAAACACCAAAGAAAAAAGATACAGCTGTTCCTAGTGATAAAATAATAGCTATAAGCATTCCTTCCTGACCCATTGAGTGAAATGTTTCGTAGCTTTCTGATATCATAAGGGTAAATGGAAGAGATAGCATACATACTATTATTATCATAAGTGCTATTATAAAACCCGGCTTCATTTTGCTGCCTACAAACATTTCATCGAGAGCGTTTCGTACGAAATATTTTGTTATTAACTTAAGCCTGCTCATTTTCGGTCATCTCCAAAAACATTTCTTCTAAGGATTCATTTTCCTTAAACTCATCTCTTAACTTCTCTAGTGTCCCATTAAATATCAGTTGTCCTTTATTAATTATTGCTACTTCATCACATACTTTTTCAGCCACCTCAAGGACATGTGTTGAAAAAATCACTGTATTCCTAGCGTCCGCATGTTCTCTCATCATTTCTTTTAATATAAACGCTGATTTTGGATCTAATCCTGTCATAGGTTCATCCAATATCCAAATCTTTGGCCTATGTATCATTACTCCCATTAGCACTATCTTCTGTCTCATGCCATGAGAATATGTTTGAATTTTATCTCCCAAAGCTAAACTCATTTCAAACCGCTTAGACATTTCATCTATTCTATATATTCTCTCATCTTTTGAAACTCTATAAACATCAGCCATAAAATTCAAATATTCTATTCCTTTTAATCTTAAAAACATATCTGGACTGTCAGGGACATAACCAAATTGTTCTTTTGCCTTGATTGGATCTTTGTTAATATCAATACCATTGATTTCTATTGTTCCCTTAGTTGGTGATATTATCCCTGTTATCATTTTTATAGTAGTTGTTTTTCCGGCTCCGTTAGGTCCAAGTAGTCCATAAATTTTTCCATCCTGAATCTCTAGATTCAAATTATTTACTGCATAATAACTTCCATTATAACTTTTTGTTATGTTATTTATATTTATCATCAATTCAAGCCTCCTTATAGTATTATTATACTGAAGTTCTAATTCAAAATGATTAAATCAAGCTTAATTAAAACTTAAATTTCCTTATTAACCTCTTAATCCGAAGTCATATTTTTTAAGCTCTATTCCATGATATTATTTATATCTAAAAATCCTATTTCATATTTCATCCCTAATCATACATCCATAATCTCCATATTTATAGCTTCCATATATTCCAAATGATATACATTTGGCGCCACCATTGCACAAATTTAAGAAGTCACATTTTGAACAGCCCTTCGGAATTTGTTTAAAATTTTGCAATTCTTTAAAGATCTTTGCCTCAAAGTATATATCTTTAAGGGACCTCTCTTTTATATTTCCCGCTACAATTGGAAGTCTCCTACAAGGCATAACATCTCCATTTTCAAGAAGTACTATAAGACCATCTCCTGCGCTACACTTATAGCAATCACTAATACCATTTAAAAACTGCAAACTTCTTTCCCCAGAAATTATAGTTTTTGAAAATTTATTTATTAGGCTACTTTGTTCACGGCTTATTAAATTTATATACTCAATAACTTGCTCTTTATTTAAAGTTTTCACTTCTGCATTATTGCCTAAGCCAATTGATACCATTCTATCTGTCCAAACTTTATATGCTTTACATCGTTTAGCTACTCTTACAACATCTCCAAATTCCTTATAATTTTTATTGTTTGCTGTAAATGAGACTAATGCTTTTATATGATATTTGTTAAGAAGTTTTAAGGATTTGATTACTTCATCATAAGAGTTTACTCCTCTTATTTTATCGTGGGTTTCTCTTCTTCCATCTAAACTCACCTGCACCATCTTAGGATTATATTTTTTTAATCTTTTAACATTCTCATCATCTAAAAAGGAGCCGTTAGTAAGAATTCCAAAATCAAAATACTCACTATTCTTTTTAAAATAATCAAGCAGTTCCCAAATATCTTCCCTAACAAACGGCTCCCCACCAGTTATATTTACTTGTCCTTTTAGGTTTTGATTGTTCATTTTATTATATTCAATTAGAAGCTTTAAATATTGTTCTCCATGATTTATTAGTTCTTCTATGGAGAATTCACTTCCTTCATAGCTATCTTGGTAGCAATGTTTACATCTTTTATTGCATCTCTTAGTAATATGCCATTGCATAATTAGTCTTTTCAAAATTAATTTCCTCCACATCCTCCACAAGATGAGCAAGAAGAACATGAGGAACCCGAGCATGATGAGCAGGAAGAACATGAGCTCCCAGAATTATTATTAAAAGAATTATTATTTTCTTTAGTATAAATACTACTCACTCCTAAGAAATACATCCAAGAACTGGTCATTAAAAAGTCCTGAGCTACATCTGGATTGTTTTCATTGATTTTATTAGTATTTCCTTTACTACTCTTATAGTACTTTTCAAAAGCCTCTTTTGATGCTTTTCCGCATCTCGTCAATTTATCATTCAAATGAATATGTAGAACAATCTTACTGATTATGAAAATTAAAATAATCTCAAATACAAGCGCTCCTACCGGCATTCCATACGCTATTCCACCAACAAGCCTCCAAATTCCTGGAACCAAAACAACAACCATTCCAAGATTTGAGACAGACTTACTTTCTCTTATTATCACATCATCCTTAATTAAACCATCTAATACCAATTTATTATAAATTCTATCGTAATGCGTCTTAAACTCTTTTTCATTAACCATATCAGGCTCAAAATCTTTAGGTGCAAACTTATCCAAGTATAAAATATACACATTTTCTTCAATAGGTGTTAAAAAAGAAGATAACTCTTTATTTATTTGAAATTTTTTATCTTCTTCATCCTTTACTAATAATCCCTTTGCATAAAGTTTATAAGTTATATAATAGAACATGCCATGCAAATTATATTTATTATTTAATACATAATATTTATCTTCATCCAATCCTGATATTATAAAGTCTTTTTTATCAGAATTATGTAATAGCCTTCGTATAACTATTAATACTACAACGGCAAATATCCCATAAATAATCAAAAAATCCTGACCCTTAATAAATGGCAAAAATCTCATTACTATTCCCCCAATATTTTGTAACTAAATCTTTAATAATTTTATAATATCATCACTTCATATAATTAGTATAGATATATTTTACTTTATAATCCAAATAATCATAAAGTTAGAAATAAATACTCTCAAGTCACTGCTTAAACATTTATCCTTGTTTGTGTTGGAAGTATTACTATTTCTTTTTCCTAGATAAAGATTTTAATAAAAAAGATGTTTTGCAAACAGTTGTATAACTATTTGCAAACACCCTTTTTTATTCCCTCTAATCCTACATAATATTTCATAAACCCATAACTAGTACTTTTCCAATAGTTTTCTTAACTCATCTATATCATTAACTGGTGCTAAGCAACTTTTTCCCTCACATAAATAATAAGTTGATTTATCGTTTATAAAATCATAGTCTTTAATAAAAGGTATTAACTTTTCAATCTCATCTTTATTATCACTACACTTAATTATGGTTGTTAAATTAAATGTAGGAATTTCGCTAATCAAATCTTTAAGTTTTTCCTCATCACTTTTATCTTTAATAAGACATACTAATTCTTTTCCATGATTTAATGCAAAAGATGCTGCCATAAGGAAAAATGAATGGTTTACTTCCTCTCCAAATACAGATCCTGAAATGAAATTTAACTGCTTTTCAGCCATTTCTTCCAATGTTGAATCTCCTGTTATTCTCGAAAGCTTAATTAAGTTATAAGCTGCAACTGAATTCCCTGATGGCATTGCTCCATCATATAATTCCTTAGGTCTTGCTATTAGTTTTTCGCCATCTTCTCCGTAAAGAAAAAATCCATGTTTTTCATTGTCCCAAAATAAGTTAATCATATCATTATTTAAATCAATTGCTTTCTTCAAAAAAGTAATATCATAACAACTTTCATAAAGTTCTATTAATCCATAACAAAGAAAGGCATAATCTCCCAAATACGCTTTATGACGAGATTCTTCATCTCTATATCTTGCTAATAATCTTTTATTCTCATCAATTAAATTATCAAATATGAAGTTAACTGCTTTCTTGGCATATTCAAAATATCGTATATCCTCTATAACTTTATATGCTTTTCCAAGTGCTGCTATCATAAGTCCGTTCCAAGATGTAAGAATTTTATCATCCTTATGCAATTCCATCCTATTGCTTCTATATAGTAGAATTTCTTCACTTAAATCTTTTATTCTATTATTAAGTATATAATACTCGCTATTTTCAAGTAAATTAGGAATATTTTTTCCTTCAAAATTACCTTTAGGAGTCATATTAAAATACCTATTGAAATACTTCCCATCTTCTTCGCCTAAAACTTTAATAATTTCAGAAGGTCTAAAAACATAATATTTACCTTCCTCACCTTCACTATCAGCATCCTCAGCGCAGTAAAATCCACCATCTTCGCTTCTTAGTTCTCTAAAGACATATTCTAATGCTTTTATAGCAACATCCTTATATAATTCATTTCTTGTAACCTCGTAACCTTCAAGATATGCAATAATCAGTAAAGCATTGTCATATAACATTTTTTCAAAATGAGGAACTAACCACTTATTGTCAGTAGAATATCTTGAGAAACCAAATCCAATATGATCAAATATTCCTCCTCTATACATGGAATCCAATGTTTTCTCAACCATTTCTAATGCTTTACTTTCTTTATGCTCTTGGTTATATCTAAGCAAAAACATTAACAGGTTCGGCGTAGGAAATTTAGGCGCAGATCCAAATCCACCATACTTTTCATCAAATATATGCAAAAGTTGATTATATCCATTCCTTAATATCTTTGGAGCTAATTCAACTTTGTTAAATTCACCTTCCAAATATTTATTTAAATCCGATATAATCCCTTCACTTGACAATATAATTTTGCTTCTATTTTCATTCCACTGCTTAATTATAGAATTTAATATATCCTTAAGGCCTGGAATATTATATTTTGGTTCTTTAGGAAAATATGTTCCAGCAAAAAACGGCTTTTGATCTGGAGTCATTATTATTGTAAGCGGCCAGCCACCATGTCCAGTTAAAGCTTGGCATACTGTCATATATACACTATCAACATCTGGTCTTTCTTCTCTATCTACTTTTATTGCTACAAAATTATCATTCATAATTTCAGCTACTTCTTCATCTTCAAAAGATTCGTGAGCCATTACATGACACCAATGACATGTTGAATATCCAATAGATAAAAATATAGGCTTATCCTCTTCTTTTGCTTTATTAAATGCCTCATCACTCCACGCATACCAATTTATAGGATTTTCAGCATGTTGTAATAAGTACGGCGATTTCTCATTAATTAAATTATTAGCTTCGATTGTTGAAATCATATAGACACCTCCTTTAATAATGTAATAATTTAATAAAATTAGCTTTGCCAAGCTGCAAAAATATATACACACCATAACACACTCAAACAAAAATTTAACAAGATATCTTTATCAATATAACGATGCTTACTATGTAGTAGCATATGATTTTTAAATTACAATATATATTGCAAAGTTAATTTTAATAATTTATACTGATATTGTCGACAGTAGACATTTTAGTATTGATTAATAAAACTATACGATAATTATGTTTTGATACAAGGAGGATGTAACAATGGAAAATTATAAAATTGAGAAAGGTCCATCCTATTTTGACCAAGCTTACACATCAATAAAAGATATGATTTTTAATGGTATTTTAAAACCTGGCGATAGAATCTATGAATCAAAAATAGCTAGCGAATTTCAAATAAGTAGAAGCCCTGTAAGAGAGGCTATACGTTCTTTAGAAAAAGATGGCCTGATTTTAATTAGCGATAAATCAAAGATTACGGTCTATCAGCCCACTAAAGAAGATATCGAAAATATTTATGAATGCAGGCAGGCTTTGGAATCTCAAGCTGTAAGACTAACTACACGTAAAGCTTCCGATTCAGAATTAGAACGGATTGAAGCCACTTTGTTTGAAACTCAAAAAAATATAGAGAACTTTGATGATAAGTTAGTTAAAACACTTATTTTATTGAACACTCAATTTCACGATTTAATTTTAAATTATAGTCAAAATAATCGTCTACGAAAACAGAGCAAAGATTTAAGCGCACTTACTTATTTCTATAGATCTATAGATATATATGAACATGATCGTATTATGGACATTTTTAATTACCATCTTAAAATATTTCATTATATTAAACAGAGGAATGAAGAAAAAGCTGGCGAAACTATGTATAACCATATAGGTAATGACTTAAAACACTTAGAAGCTATTCTATCGATTGAATCAATAATCTAAACAAACCTAAATCTATACAAAGGGAGATTTTATAATGATTATTTTTAACGCATTAGGAAGTGTATTCAGTATAGTATTAATGATTTCTACAGGATTTTTTCTATCTCACAAGGGATGGTTTGATGAAAAAACATCACAGCTTTTCTCAAAACTTGTATGTAATCTAGCAATTCCCTGTCTTATGATTTCTCAATTTACTGAAAGCTTTGATAAAGATAAATTGCTTAATCTGGGTGGTGGGCTATTCGCACCCTTTACATCAATGGCCTTAGGCTATTTAATTGCAGTACTGGTATCTAAACTTGTTAAAGTTAATAAAGGACGCATTGGTACTTTCAGATCAATGTTTTTTGTATCGAATTCTATATTTATTGGGCTTCCAGTAAATATGGCCCTATTCGGAGAAAAAAGTATACCTAATGTTTTACTGTACTACATAGCTAATACTACCTTTTTTTGGACAATAGGTGTTTATGAAATCAGTAGAGATGGACAATCTGGAAAAGCTAATATTTTATCACTTGATACAGTAAAGAGAATTATGTCTCCTCCCCTACTAAGCTTTGTATTTGCAATTATACTTGTATTGTCTAATGTTCATTTACCGAAGTTTATTCTAGACACATGCAAGTACTTTGGAAATTTGACTACACCTTTAGCCATGTTATTTATTGGAATAACAATTTATTCTGTTAACTTAAAGGAATTCAAATTAAGCCTAGATATGGCAGCAATAATTTTAGGTAGATTTCTCATTTCACCACTGCTAATTCTTGTGTTATGCAACATTATAAATATACCTTTACTTATGAAAGAAGTATTTGTAATTCAAGCTGCCATGCCAGTAATGACCAATACAGCTATAGTCTCTAAACGCTATGGAGCTGATTATGAATATGCAACCATAAGTACAATAATTACAACTATTTTAAGTTTGTTGGCTATTCCTATTTATATGATATTGTTAAGTTAAAGCGATTTATTATGCAAAAAAATTTTATTATTACCGTGATATTATAGCACTTATAATTTTTTTCGAATAAGAAAAATGTATAACTAATAATATTATTAGATGTAACAACTATGAAACCAGAAAAAATGGGTTCACCAAATCAAGGAATTAAATGTGTTGTTAATACATGTCACTATTATATGTCAGGCGACCACTGTTGCGCTCAACAAATTGAAGTTCAACTAAAAAATGCACATGACACTCAAAAAACAGACTGCGCTACATTTATTCCGGAGGGTCAAAGTAAATATTAATTAGTTATTGTGAGTCATGCAGATTACTTATTAATCTGCCCGACTCTTTCTGTTATGTATAATATAATAATTATCATAAAACACTTTAGATGCTTTTCTGTTTCTTTATATCTTCCTTTGTAAATTATAATGTATTCTTCAAAATATCTATCTTTTCACAATCTCAAGCATACGTTAGACATATTCAAAGAGATATGACATCTTCCATTCTATAATTTTATAAAAAAATAATTTTCCTTATATATTTTTAACACAGTATCATACACATGACACTATTTTTTAATAAGTTCTTATTTGCAAATCATAAGTTCAAATAATCTAAATCAAAATCTAACCACTCCATTGACAATAGACATCATACAACGTATAATATTTATATACAAATACGGTAATAGTATTAAGGAGGTTACACAATGAAAAGTCATGTAATAACAAAAGGAGCAAAAAGTGCTCCACAACGTTCACTACTTAGTGCATTAGGTTTAACAAAAGAAGAAATGGAAAGACCTTTAATTGGTATAGTTAGTTCACAAAACGATATCGTTCCAGGTCATATGAATTTAGATAAAATAGTTAATGCTGTAAAAATGGGTGTTTCTATGGCCGGAGGTACTCCAATAGTTTTCCCTGCAATCGCTGTATGTGATGGAATTGCAATGGGACATGAAGGAATGAAGTATTCATTAGTTACAAGAGATCTAATTGCAGATTCTACAGAAGCAATGGCAATGGCTCATGCTTTTGATGCTTTAGTAATGGTTCCAAACTGCGATAAAAATGTTCCAGGACTATTAATGGCTGCTGCAAGAGTTAATATTCCAACTATATTTGTAAGTGGTGGTCCAATGCTTGCCGGAAAAGTTGACGGATGTAAGACAAGCCTTTCCAGCATGTTTGAAGCTGTTGGTGCTTATAATGCTGGGAAAATTACTGCTGAAAAATTAGATGAATATGAAAACAATGTATGCCCTACTTGCGGTTCTTGTTCAGGAATGTATACAGCAAATAGCATGAACTGTTTAACAGAAGTTCTTGGAATGGGCCTTAAAGGAAATGGTACAATCCCTGCAGTTTATTCTGATAGAATTAAACTTGCTAAACATGCTGGAATGAAAATCATGGAATTACTTGATAAGAATATAAGACCAAGAGATATTATGACGGAAGCTGCATTTATGAATGCATTAACAATGGATATGGCCCTTGGATGTAGTACAAACAGTATGCTGCATTTACCTGCAATTGCACATGAAGTTGGATTTGATTTAAATGTTGACATAGCAAATGAAATCAGTGCTAAAACACCAAACCTTTGTCATCTTGCTCCTGCAGGACATACTTATATTGAAGACTTAAATGACGCTGGTGGAATCTACGCAGTTATGAATGAAATAAATAAGCTTAGTTTATTAAATACTGATTTAGTAACATGTACTGGAAAAACTGTTGGTGAAAACATTGAAGGCTGCATAAATAAGAATCCTGAAGTTATAAGACCTGCTGAAAATCCATATAGCCAAACTGGTGGAATAGCAGTTCTTAAAGGAAATCTTGCACCTGATTCTTGTGTTGTTAAGCGTTCAGCAGTTGTCCCTGAAATGTTAAAGCATGAAGGTCCAGCCAAAGTATTCGACTGTGAAGAAGATGCTCTTGAAGCTATAAATACAGGAAAAATTGTTGCTGGAGATGTTGTAGTTATAAGATATGAAGGTCCAAAAGGCGGTCCTGGTATGAGAGAAATGCTTAATCCAACTTCTGCAATTGCAGGAAGAGGACTTGGAAGCTCTGTTGCTCTTATAACAGATGGACGTTTCAGTGGTGCAAGTAGAGGTGCTTCAATTGGTCACGTTTCTCCTGAAGCTGCTGTTGGTGGTAATATTGCTTTAGTTGAAGACGGGGATATCATCCAAATTGATATCAATGCTAATACTATTAACTTCGTAGTTAGTGACGAAGAATTAGAAATAAGAAGAGCAAACTGGAAACCAAGACAACCTAAGATTACAACAGGTTACCTTGCTAGATATGCTGCACTTGTAACATCTGGTAACAGAGGAGCTATTTTAGACATACCTAGAATGTAATCTATTCATTTAGATATCATTAAATTAATCGAATAACATACTTTAGTAGCCAAGTATAATAGAATTTATTCAATTATACTTGGTTTTTATAATTAACCTAAATGTTTAATCACACTACTACTCCCTTATCAAATTTTCTCACATCTTAAAATTGATTGTTATTTTCTCTTCAAACTATGGCTATAATTCACAATATATTTATGAGTTCTTAAAAACAACTCTTTAGGAGGAATTGTACATGCCAGAAATAATTCAAAGGGGTTTTGTTTCATCTGATAGACTGGAATTTAATGAACATAATGTGGCTTTATTAAAGAAAGCCCAAAAGCATATTTGCTATCTTTTAGATAATGGATATGGAATTGATAAAACAATTGAGTTTGTAGGTAATCATTTTTTGTTTTCAGCTAGGCAGAGGATGGCATTAAAAAGAAGCTTATCCTCTTTTCAAGATATTCAGAGGCGGAAAAATCACAAATTAGCAGCTGGGTATGAAAAAAGTACTATACATATTGATGGATTAAATACAATCATTACTCTTGAGGTTGCATTATCAAATTCAACTTTGCTTAGGTGTATGGATGGAACTTTGCGAGACTTAGCCGGATTGCGCGGAACATATAAACTAATTGATAAAACAGATTTTGCCATTGAATTAATTGGAGAAAAGCTAAACAATATGAAAATAACAAAGACAGTTATATATTTGGATTCTCCTGTTTCAAATACTGGAAGATTAAAATCAAAAATACTAGATATTTTGAATAAATATGATTTTGAAACCAAGGTACTTTTGGTTCCAAATGCAGATGTTGTATTAAACAAGTTAGATCATGTAGTTACTAGTGACGGAATAATTTTAAATACTTGTGGCAGCTGGATTAATTTAGTTTATGAGATCGTGGATGAAAAACTACCGAATACAGCTTTTATTGATTTCACGTTTGATCATATATAAAAATAATCTTTTATAATATCATTCTAGATTTGGTTACTTAACTCATTAAAATATTCCAACACTTTTTTTAGTTATAGCATTAATCGTTTTTTTGAATATAATATTTATGACTAATTTATAAGGAGTTATAAATAAATGTTAGACGACAAAGATCTTACCTATGAAGATAATATGAATTTTGAAAAATTTGAATTTACAGCTGATATCCCTGATATAAAAATAGGGGATCGATCACCTTTCCCTCCATTCCTTGGTGGTGGTGGCAATTTCCCTCCGCAAGGGAATTATCCACCTAATTTTGATATTTCTGATTCTGATTCTCACTCTTCTCCTAACTTTAACTACCCAGGCGGAGGAAAATTCAATCCACCAGGAATGCCTAAATCACCTCCTCCAAATTATACACCTCGTAAAAATGATACTGGTGTTCAGAAGCTTGGATATTCTGATGGTGTAGGTGTTAAAGCTGTCAGTCAAAATTCAATAAGATTTTGTCTTTTTAAATACACATATATCTGGCAGACAAATGGTAGAAGTTATTGGGCTTTTCTTTTAAATGTTGACAGACAATCAGTCTCTGGTTTCAGATGGTTTGGCAGGAATTGGGTATACTTTGGGTTAGATTTAAGAAGAATTGATTCTTTTGTATGTTATAGATCTTCTAACGAAAAATGTGAAGAATGCACAACACTAAGAAGGGGCAATATGCTTTTGGATAACACAAAAGCATATTTCATAAATGGTACAAGAGACGTCTACACTCAAACTTTAGCTTCACTTGATATACCTGAATTTAAAGAGGATTTTATAACCGAAACTGTAGCCTATTTAGACGATAATAAAGTTGATAGCGAAATGCCTTGTGTAAAAGCAAGAAATATTAATTATAGACTTACTTTAGAAGTAAGCTATCCAAGCACTTATGATGATGACTTAAAAAATATAATTAATAAATTTGCTAATGAGTCTTATGAGGATTCATTTAACTTAAGATGTGATTTAACTGATGCTAATCCTCTTGAAACTTTTAACTCAACATTAACGCTAGCACCTAATATTCTTAAATCTTTTTCTGATTCATTTAACTTAAAACTTAGGTCATTAGACTCAACAATCGATGATTGGAACAACATTGCTTACTCTATTAGAACCGAAAAGATATACAACAATTGGAAACCTTATTTTTATAATGATTCATTATATTAAAACAAATATTTTGTCTATGTAATATATCTGAAAGAAGGAAATTTTTATTAATATTTTATACCAACGTAATTTTCTTTCGGAGATAATTTGCTGCTTTGTTTTTAAAAATAAATAATTTATTACAGTATTAAAATTAATAAAGCTAGATAGCATTATACTGCAATCTAGCTTTATTAATAATTTTAAAATAATTATATCCAATAATTCTTATATAAATCTTCAACTTTTTCCCAATCCACTACATTCCATATATTTTGAACATAGTCGGCTCTTAAGTTATTATATTTTAAATAGTACGCATGTTCCCATACATTTATAGTTAAAATCGGAATCAATCCATTCATAGCAGGAGAATTTTGATTTAATGTATTTTTAACCGATAATTTACCATCCTTATCCTTATCCTTAACTAAAAATCCATAACCAGATCCAAATTGACCTATAGCCACATTACTCACTTCAGTTTTCAATGTATCTAAATCACCAAAGGTATTATTAATTTTTACTAATAATTCTCCCTCTAGTGCCTTCTTTGGAGTTGGAGAAAGAAGAGCGAAGTATAAATTATGATTAGAAACTCCTCCTCCTTGATCAATTACCCCTTGCCTAATTTCTTCAGGCAATTCATCTACACTGCTATTAATTGATCTAGAGATTTGATTTAAAAGTTAATTCTTAATTTATAAGAGTATTTATTATTGAGGAACATTATATAAATATTATCCTAAAATAAGATAATACTAAATATAAAGATTAACCAAAAGAAGGTGAATTACATTGAAAAAATTACTTTATATAACAGTAAATTCAAAGCCTGAGAAGTTATCAGCAAGCAAAACAGTCGGAAGAGAGCTCGTAAATAGATTTATTACTAAACATTCTGATTTTGAATTGGAAGAACTAGATTTGTATAGCTGCCATATACCAAGATTAGAATATGAGTACTTTGAGAAAAGAAACTGCATGCTAAAAGAGAAAGAATTCAACAAATTAAATGAACATCAAAAAGATGAAGTTCATCAAATTGTTAAGCTAGCAGATCAATTTAAAGCAGCTGATTTATATGTTATTGCTGCTCCAATGTGGAGCCTCTCCTTTCCTTCCACTCTAAAAGAATATATAGATTGTGTCGTAATGGAAGGAAAAAGTATACATATTGAAGATGACCACGTTGAAGGTTTATTGAATGATAAGCAAAGAGGAATGATCTACATCCAATCTTCAGGCGGATCTATTCCTTGGTATTTAAGAATTGTAATGAATAAAGGATTGAATTACGTCCATGATATTATGAAATTTATAGGTATAAAAAGATTTGAGGAATTATTAGTTGATGGTACCGGAACCACTGAGAAAGAAAAAAAACAAGCAATACAAAATGCTATTGGAAAAATTGACGATATAATTGAAGAAGTATGGAGATAATTGCAGTGTTAATCTTAAATTCAATATAACACTATAGCAAAATGTTAAGAAGATGTGATATGTTAAAAATCAAAATTCATTTTACATCTTCATACATTTAACAATTAAGTATAACTCTATTCCAACTATATTACTTCAACCTTCCATAAGCACTACGTCATGCCATATACAATTGCTCATTCTGCTTATTTTTTCTCTCATTCCAATCTGTCTAAATCCACATTTTTTTATGTAATTCTATGCTTTCTATATTTTCTTTTATAATTCCGGACTGCAAAGTCTAGAAACCATTTTCTTCAGATAGCTTAATTACGTTTCTTAAAAGTACACTTCCTATTCCTTGTTCCCTAAATTATTGTCCAATATATATACTGACTTCAGCAACTCCTGAAAAACACATCTGCATGAAGTTGGAATTAAAGCAATCCAGCCTAATACATCTTTTCTTGAACGAGCTATTAATCTACAAGTTTTAGATTAATATATTGTTATACTATTTGCCATGGATTTTCTTTGTTTTCCATAAATAAAATACAACTTTTTATTGAATTTTCTACCATATCACTAACAGCTTGGTTCGTATAGAAAGCGGTATGTGGTGTTATAATCACGTTTGGGAATGACTTCAGAATAGCTAAATCTTTATTTCTTAGTATCTCGCCTTTTAAATCCTTGTAATATATATCAGCCTCATTTTCTAGTACATCTAAAGCAGCACCACCTATTTTATTTTCTTCAATTGCTGTAATTAAATCACTTGTATTAATTAAAGAGCCACGAGCGGTATTTATAATAAAAACTCCATTTTTCATTAAACTAATAGAATTTTTATTAATCATATGAAAATTATTATTCGTAGCTGGCATATGCAATGTTATTACATCACTATCTTTAATTATGGTATCGAAATCCACATACGTTGCATAGTTCTTTACACTTTCAGTCTCATATACATCATGTGCTAAGATTTTACATCCAAATCCGTTTAAATACCTGATTACCGTTTGTCCAATCTTCCCTGTACCTATTACCCCAACCGTCAAATTTGGCAACTCTTTTCCTTGAACTCCGCTTAAAGAATAATCTTGAATGTTACTTTTCTCCATTATTAACTTAACTTTTCTTATAGCCATAAGTATTAACATTATTGTATAATCAGCCACACTATTTGACGAGTATGTAGCATTTCCAATGTGGATACTAAGTTCTTTAGCCCTTTTTAAATCTATATGATCATATCCAACTGTTCTTGTAGAAACAAACTTAACACCTAACTCATGAAACTTTTCAATTAGTTCTGAATTTATCGCTGTTGTGATAATGCTAACACACTCAAATCCTTTTGCTAATTCAGCATTTTCCATTGTTGGTCCTTCATCACATAATGTCACTTCAATATTATATTTCTTACTAAATTTTTTAAAATATTCCGTTTCATCGCTTCTATGACTGTATGCTAAAATCTTCATTTCTCCAATCCTTTCCATAATATATTAGTCTACTATACTATTTTACCATACTTTTTAATATTAATTTACAATATTTGCATAAAAAAATAGGAGTATATTTTCTCTCCTATTTTGAAAATAATATTTACTTTGTTTAAAAGGAATTTACTAATAACATTATATTTAAAATTGTAACTATTCCAGCAATTATCCATAATGTTATTTTTTCTACCGGTGTATTTTTATATACACCCATTACTTTCTTTGAGGATGTCAAGTATATTTGAGTGAAAATGGTTATAGGTAACTGTATACTTAATAACATTTGAGAATATAATAGTCCTTGAAATGGATTGTTAATAAAAAATATTACAACTAATGAAAATAATATTGTTATTAATACACCTGTTTTACTATGCTTATTATTTATATCATATTCTTCTCCAAATAATCCTGCAAATATAGAACCTCCAGCCATTCCTGCAGTAACTGATGAGGCTAAGCCTGCAAAAAGCAATGCTATTGCAAATACTATCGAAGCCGAATTTCCAAGTAACGGTTTTAACATTGATTGAGCTTGTTCAAGTTCGGTAACCTGAATATTATTTTTGAAAAATGTTATTGCAACTAAAATCATAGCACTATTTATTATAAATCCAATTATCATAGATAACAATGTATCCATAAATTCATATTTTAATTGTTTCTCTAAGATTGACTTGTCCTTCAAGTTCCATTTCCTGCTTTGAATTACTTCTGAATGTAAAAATAAATTATGTGGCATTACGACTGCACCTAAAACACTCATTATTATCGGCAAAGAATTTAATGGTATACTGGGTATAACTGCACTTTGCAGAGCTTCTCCCCAATCTATATCAACCAAAAAAGTTTCAAATATAAATGATATTCCAATTATCGATACAAATCCAATAATTACTTTCTCAATTTTTCTATAGGAGTTGGAAAATAACATAACAACTATTACTGATGCAGAAATTAAAGCTCCTATTTTCAAAGGCATATTAAATAACATTTTCAAAGCTATCGCAGCTCCCAAAATTTCTGCCATTGCTGTACTTACAGCTGCTAACATTGCTGTAAGTGTAATTACTCTTCCAATACTTTTATTAACATGTTTATTGATTGCTTCAGAAATACATAATCCTGTTACTATTCCTAAATGAGCAGCGTTATGTTGCAATATAATAAGCATTATTGTAGATAATGTAACGATCCAAAGTAATTTATAACCATAACTTGATCCTGCTGCTATGTTTGACACCCAATTTCCTGGATCTATAAATCCAACTGTAACTAAAATTCCAGGTCCAATATACTTTAACAGGTCCGCCCCCAAAAGCTTATTTCTAACTGTTTTTTTGGATTTTTCCGCCATAATTAATCACCTCTCTTCTTTATTATATGATAATCATTATCGTTAGTAAAGACTTAAAATCTTACTGTTTAATGTATAAACACTTACCCTAGCAATTATAATATATATCCTTATTAATATTTAATAATTAATTTCTAATATACTATGCCATAAAATACTAAAATGCCACTCCTCAACATTCTCTTCTTAATGGGATTTTAAGTTACATTACCGAAAGATATATGTACCTAAATAACCAATTATAAATTTATTTATATATAAATTAACTCCAGAATATCAGTGTACAAGAAAACGACTTAAATTATTGTACCATAACAATTTAAGTCATTTCTATAAAATACCCACTCTATTTAGATTAATTCTAAATTAATTGTCCCCATCTAAGAAATTACCTAACATACCAAGTACACTGCCTTCTTCTTTGCCTCTTCCGCCTGCAGTTGGCGCTGCTGCAAATACACGTTCAGCCAGTCTGCTAAATGGTAAACTTTGTATCCACACTGTTCCCGGACCTGAAACTGTAGCAAAGAACACACCCTCTCCTCCAAACAGAGTATTTTTAATTCCACCTACAAATTGTATATCATATTGTACATCCCTAGTCATAGCAACAATACATCCAGTATCTATTTTTAATATTTCCCCTGGCATAAGATTTCTCTTAACAATTGCACCACAAGCATGTATAAAAGCCATTCCATCTCCCTCTAATTTTTCAAGAATGAATCCTTCTCCGCCAAAGAAACCTACGCTTAATTTTTTTCTAAAATCTATCCCTACAGAAACACCTTTTGCTGCACATAAAAAGGCATCTTTTTGACATATTAGCCTTCCACCAAGTGTGCTTAAATCCATAGGAAGTATTTTTCCGGGATAAGGTGCCGCAAAATATACCTTTTCTTTTAAAGTACCTGAATTTGTAAATGCCGTCATAAATAAACTTTCTCCTGTAAGTACCCTTTTACCCGCCGAAAAAAGCTTATCCATAAAGCCATTAGAATTCTGCTTTGATCCATCTCCAAAGATGGTTTCCATTTGTATGTTTGAGTCCATCATCATCATTGACCCTGCTTCTGCAATTACAGTTTCTGTTGGGTCTAATTCAATTTCCACATACTGCATATCATCGCCATAAATAGTATAGTCTATTTCGTGTGCATACATATTTCATTCCCCTTTACTAATTTAAATAAATTTTACTTACTTATTAAATCATTATGGATATTTTACTTTATAATATATTATTTTCTATAAATAAACAATTGTATTTAATTAAAATTTAATTTAGCACTTTTACTGTTTTTTATTCACATACCTCTAATTTTAGTCTAACCTTAATAATCTATTTAAATGTATAATTGAAAATTAATTTTTCATAAGCATATATCAGTACAGTTCCTATGAAATAGCAAAAAATATCACCCACATCAAAAGTTGATCCTAATACTATTTGGACTATTTTAACATTTTCTAAATGCAAAAAAGAAATTATATTCAAATATTGAGTAAATTCAATAAAGCAGGCAAATAAAAAAACATATAATATTAAGAATTTTCCTTTATTAATAAAACTCTTAAGAAAGAAATAGATCAAACATACAACTAAGACGTCCCCTATGAAAGGCCTAATTATTTTATCATGTATAAATAGCGCAATTGCTATTTCGACCATTAATAAAATTACAAATATGCTCAAATTTTTACAATTAATTTTCATCAATATTACTCCCATCCTTAACACAAATTCAACCGAGTTAAAAATAATATAATTTTATTAATAGATTCACATATATATTCCTTTAGTTTTATTCTGAAGTTCATAAATAAAATATTTAAAAAATTATTTAATTATTATCGGATGTAAATAATAAGGTTAGAAAGAATTACTCTTTCTAACCTTTCATAAGTTATGCTGAATAGAATTTTATTCTAACTACAATATCCTTCTTGCTGCATAAAAATTATATACAGGACCTACTTTTACAACATCCCCTGTTTGAGGAGCATGTATCATTTGTCCATTACCTACATATATTCCCACGTGCCCAGGATTAGGAAATACCAAATCTCCTGGTTTAAGTTCATCTCGGCTAATAGATTGTCCAACATCTATTTGAGTATAGGTTGTTCTTGAAATGTCTATTCCCGTGGCATTTCTATAAACATAAGAAGTAAATCCTGAACAATCAAAAGTATCCGGACCTGTTGCTCCCCAGACATAAGGAGTTCCTAAATGTTTATATGCTTCATTTAAAACAGCCTGAGCATTTCCTGCTGAAGGAGCAGATACTTTAGTATTTGCTTTTTTAGTATCTACTTTTGTATTTGAAGCTTTGGCTTGTGCTTGAGCTTGTCTTTCACGTTCAGCTGCTTGTTTTTCCTCAGCTGCTTTCTTTTGACTTGCTATTACCTTTGCATTATCAAGTTTGCTATTAATCTCTTTAATAATAATTGGACTTTTTATCTGATTATCTCTAATACTAATTAATTGACTAATTGCACCTTGAACATCTGCATATGTACTACTTGAACTATCTATCGTATCAAACTGAGATTTTACAGCTTCCCTTTCTAATTGTGATAAATATTCAGCATCAAATTTGCTTCTTTCTACCTTTGCCTGTTCTGCTAAAGCCTGTTGGTCTCTCTTCTTTTTATCTAATTCACTTAAATCATCTTGAATTTCTTTAGTAAGCTTATTTATTTCATTCTTTTTATCATCTAAAGACTTCACTTTACTATTTAACTCATTTTTCTTATCTTCAATATTTTCTATTGCTGATTTATCTTTTCCTACAATTTCAGTTACAGCTTGTATCCTTGAGAAGAATTCGCTGCTAGAATCTGCTTTAAGTACAAAATTAACATAGTTAAATTCCAGATCTCCTGAGTTATACATTGCCTTTACTCTTTGACCTAACGCTAGGTCTAAATCATTTATCTCTTTTTTACATTGATTTATATCTTTCTTAGTATTTTCGATTATATTATTAATATTTTCAATTTCCCTTTTATTTTTATCAACTGCAACTTGCAGTGGCTCAATTTGAGCACTCAATTCGTCAACTTTACTTTCAATGTCTTTTATTCTATTTTCAATTTCAGTATATTTTTGCCTTGATTCATTTAACTGTGCATTATCGGGTGCTGCAAATGCTGATATTGAACTTCCTAAAGTCATTATGATTACTAAAACTAATGATACAATTCTTTTCTTCATATTTCGTCGGTTTAATAAACCTTTCCCCCTTACCGTCCCCTAATATAAACATTATAGCACCTTTAGTAATCGTCAACAATCTGTGCATATGCTGAGAATCCACATTTTTATATTCATACCTATGTTTGTACCCTTTTTTCTTGCTTATTCTTAGTTATTCCATTAATTACTAATAATTTGGATCAATTCCAACACTTTTCCATAAATAGAAATAAGGCTGAAAATCATTTTACTTTCACTCTATTAAATTCCATTTCCTTCGCTAAGATTTTCCACTACCACTCTTTTCTTGCACCACATCTGAAAAGATAAGTGAAGAATAATTCTTTAAAAAATGATCAAAACTATCAGAAAAGATTTTATTAAGTTTTCACTAGGAGGATTTTAAATGGTTCCATCATTGTTTTTAAGTCATGGTTCTCCCAATTTAGCAATTGAAGTAAACAAATATACTACATTTCTTAATTATTTAGGTAAGCTTATTACACCAAAAGCAATAGTCATTTTTAGCGCTCATTGGGAAAACGAGGTTTTGTCATTAACATATACTAATAATATTCTTGATACCATTCATGACTATTACGGATTTCAAAAGAAATGTATGAAATCAAGTACCCCGCCAAGGGATCTACTGAAATTGCACTATTAGTAGAAGAAGAACTTATAAATAATAATATAAAAACAAAAATAGAACTCATGAGGGGATTGGATCATGGTTCATGGATTCCATTAAAACACATGTATCCAAATGCTGATATCCCAGTAATTCAGCTCTCTGTTAATCCCTCTTTATCAATCAAAGAACAATATAATATCGGTAAGGCTTTACGTAATCTTGGACAAGAAGACATCCTAGTGATAGGCAGTGGAACCACGGTACACAATCTGAATTGGATTTTTCCTGGTGAGGTATCAGTTAGACCTGAGGCTGTAGCCTTTGATGATTGGCTAATTAAACATGTTGAAAAAAAAGATTTGGATTCATTAGCTTCGTATTTAAAGCTTGCTCCTCATGCAAAACTTGCAGTTCCAAGAGCCGATCACTTTATTCCTCTCTTCATTGCCATGGGAAGCGGAAATGAAAATAATACGGCAAGAGTGATTAATAGAAATTATGACATGGGTACGTTCAGTAATTTATGTTTTGAATTTTAAAGTTTACGGGAGAATAAGATTTCTCCCCGGAATATATTATTGTTTTTAGATTATGAGTTTATCAAAAAATTATATAAACAAATGTCTCTTAATAATTTATTAGTTTTATCTTCTCTTTCTTTATTACCTCGATCCTTAATAATTATTTCTCTTAACAAAGTTAAGCGTGAACTTTGTTATATTTTTCAATCATATTATCAAGAGTATTTGCTTGATTTGTTAATTCATTACTAGCAGTAGCACTTTGCTCTGCTATTAATGATGTTGATTGAACAACATTTGTTATCTGTAATATCCCGTCATTTACTTGTTTTATAGATTGAGCTTGTTCCTCAGATGCTGACGCGATAATATGAACTAATTCTGTAGCTTTATTTACCTCCTCAACAACATTTTTTAGCGCCTGAGCAGTGTTTTGTGCTAATGTTTTACCAAAGCTAACTACCTTTATAGAATCTTCAATAAGCTGCGTTGTTTGTTTGGCAGCATTTGTACTTTGATTTGCTAGGTTCCTTACTTCATCAGCAACAACAGAAAAACCTTTTCCCGCCTCACCTGCTCTTGCTGCTTCTATAGCTGCATTTAATGCTAATAAATTTGTTTGTTCTGAAATGTAATCAATAACCTTTATAATATTATTAATATCCTTGGATGATTTTTCAATCTCATTCATGGCATTTAGCATTTCATTCATTTGATAGTTACTTTCTTCTATATTTTTAACCAAACTAGTTGCAATGGAATTTGTATTAATAGCATTTTTAGCAGTGCTTTGAACTTTTTCATTAATTTCTGTCATTGAGGCAGAGAGCTGCTGTATAGAACAAGCTTGTTCAACTGTTCCCTGTGATAATACCTTAGCTATGCTGGCAACTTTATCAGCACTGCCTGTTACTAGATAAGTTGCTTCATTTATTTCAGTGAAAACTCCATTAAAAGATATCAGAATATTATGTAATGATTTTTTTATTTCAACAAAATCCCCTTTATATTCTTCCCTAGTAGAAACATTTAAGTTTCCTTTTGATATGTAACCTAATACATGAGATATATCATTAATATATGCTTTAAGAGTCTTTATCATCTCCGAAAAAGATTCTGCTAATCCGCCAATTTCATCCTTGGACTCCACTTCTATAGCTACCTCCAAATTTCCCTCTGCCATTTGGTTTGCAATTTTATTCATGTTTTCTATAGGTTCACTAATAAAGTTGGTTATATATCTAGATAAAAACGCGGTTAATCCAAAAGTTATTCCGATAGATATTAAGATAATTAAAATTGAGATTATTTTTAATACTTTCAATTTATCAACTAAATCATTACAAATATTAATTTTAGTTTGTAATAATTCTGATACATCAACTGTAAGTACTTCTACTACAGGACTTACTTGAGATTTCATTATTTGAGAGGCTTGTTTGTTTTTCTTTTCTAATCCCAGCTCTAAAACTCTATCTCTAATAGGTTCATACTCACTTATATCATTTCTAATTTTCTCGAATTCTTCTTTCTCTATAGCTGTTGTATTAGTTTTTTCTATTGATATTAATAATTGTTTAATTTCCTCTGAATAATTATTAATTGAGTCTCTAACATTTGCTTTTCGTGTTTCATCAAAACTTTCATCCTCTAACATTACCATATCTCTTACGATAGAATATGAATTTTCAACTTTTATTCCAAGCTTCCCAACTTCACCCTGGGAAAACCCATAATTATTTATAGCTTTATTATATTGAACAGTTATTAACTGTAAAAAAACTAAACTAATAATTGAAGACAAACTTCCTAGAATAGTTATTATCATAAATGATCTAAAGAGCTTTTTTCGCAAAGGTAAGTCTTTTACGTTAACTTTTATGTATTTTATCATATTAATTCGCTCCTTAAGCTTTTGTATTTTGTATTCATTTTGATTTTTTAACTTAGATATAATAGATTAAATTCTCAACCAATAATATATGATTTGAGTATATTGTGCTTTTTATAATCTTTAACCAATTACTCAAATCATATAATAAATTTATCCGATAGCTAGCATCCTTAACACTCCTACTTCTTTAAGTAGTAGATAACTGCTGACGCTCCTTGACGAGATGCCTCTTTAGGGTATAAGTTCAACTAAATTCAGCTGGAGCTAAAACTCCACCTGAAAAGTTTCACTTTATATTTTATCTTACTATTTCCACAAATCTTTAACTAATTGCATTATCATTATTTTCTGCCCATCACTAAATAGGTGTATTGGAGAATTATCATCTCCAGTATCTGAATTCTCAACAATTAGAACAGATGCGCCTTCACTTAATGTATGAGTATGCCATACAGAATGGTTTACATATAATTTAGTACAGCAACACGCCAAGATTTATAATCAACTAAAGGTTTGTATACTTCCTCAGTATATTCAGAAACCTCGATAAACTATTTATTCATGATTTTCCTCCTCTTATGATATCAGTAATATAGTCTTTATAACTTAACTCTGTTAATTAAGAATAATTTTTATTATGTGTTTGCTGACCTTTTCTAATTCTTTTATTGTCGCTCTACTTATAGTCGTTTTTCCATTAAATTTATACTTTTTCCCATTAATATAAATTTCGTTTATGCTATAGTTTCCATATTCTTTCCTATTATCATTTACATATTCAATCCTAAGTTTTCTTTCAGCAAAAATCATATCTATTGCTGCTTTATTTTCTTCATTAAATTGCTTTTCTAATAACTTCGGTTCAAAGGTCAGATCACCCATTTCACCTTTCACTCCAAACATTTCAGATAATACTGTAAGTATCAACCAGCTAGCTGACCCTGTTAAATAATGATACATCCCTCTACCTTTTTGGTTTATATATTCAGGCACTCCTGGGTAAATTCTACTTACATCAAAGTTATTGCAGTGATTATAAAGAGTATCAATAACTTTAAATCCTTCTTCTACAAAGCCTCTTTGATAAAGTGCATTAGCATACATAATTGCCATATGGCTAAATACTGCCCCATTTTCTTTATGTCCATAAGCAAAACCAAACATTCTTCCTAGATCTGTTTTTACTTCATTAAAGTTAGTATTTAATCTATAACCACCTATAGATTTATCGTAAAGATATTTATCTGCTGCTTTGACTATACTCTTTACCTGTTCTTCTGTAGCAGTGCTGCTCATTATTGTAAATACTTGTCCTGTAAGCATCATGCGTGTTCCATGCTCACCATCACCTTCAACTCTTCTGGCATTGTTATCATAATAGCCGTTATACCAGCTATAACCTTCCTTGTTGCAAATCCACTCATTTTTTTGTATATGATTCTTAAGCCATTTTGCCTTTCCCTCAATATTAGAAATCAATTCATTACAATCCATACCAATAACATTACCTCTAATATTATGTCTGCACTTCGAACAATACTCTTTTAACACTCTTCTCTTTACTTCTACTTTATCATAAAGTTCATCGTTTCCACTTAATAACACAAGTAGCTCTTCAGCTAGTTCCACATTCTTAATATTCTTTTTATCTCTTAAGTATTTTAATAGTTCTGCAATGTTTGAAATGTTTCCACTATATAGAGCACTAAATGCAACACTTTCTCCTTTCTCATCAGCCATATCTAAGCCATCATTCCAATCTGCTCCATGAAGTTTTAAGTTATTATGCTCTCCGACATCATAAAAAGCAGTTAAATGTTGTATTAAAATGTGTTCTAATATAGTTCCTTTATACTCTTCCTCTTCATCTGTAAGCATTTGATTTCCTTGCTTTTCGTTCCATAAAAGATCTTTTTCTGTCCCTCTTCCCTCTTGAATATCTTTAAAGTAACTTTTCTTTTCTAAAAGAAATTCTATATCTCCAGTTTGCTCTATATAAAGTTTAGTTGTTAAGAATGGCCATGCTCCATGATCCATCCAAACACGAGTTATATTGTTTCTATCTGCAATAAACTCTCCTTGCTTTGTTCCGATTATTGTTGCATTAGTACCATCAAAACGAACTCCACCAAAATTGTCTAAAAGCATTCCTCTAACATTACTTGGATCCATAGCTAACAAAGCTAAACAATCTTGCCACAAATCTCTCCAACCTCGTCCACCTTTTCCGTAATCGTGGTGAGGTAAAAATGAACAGCCATAAATTCTTCTAAGCATTGGTTGGAAATTCACCCAATACATCCAATTATCAAATTGCTTATCCTTAGTTTCATAAGATATATTTATTTTTGTATCCCAATACTTTTCAGTTTCTTTCATAAGATTATCGAAAGCGGTTTCCTTTAAGTCATTATTAACAATACTATCGAAATCAGACTTACAATCTCCAAATCCTATAGCTACTATATAAGTTTTAGATTCTGCCGCTTCAATTACTTCATCTTCAAAGCGTATAGCTCCAATTGCTTCATAACCTTCTAACTTATCATTAGATTTAATCTTGAACTCCTCATTAAGTACTATAGTTTTAGGATTTTCAAATGACCCTCCTTCTCCAATGAAATCCTCCACTAGTGGACAAAAGCTAACTGGTTTTTCTCCATTTCCTTTTGCAGCCAAAACACCATAAAATACTGTATTTTTTTTATGCCCTCTTTCATCAAAAGTTAATGTAGGATTAACTATTATTCCATATTCAGTAGTTTTAATTCTATGCAAAAGAGACGTTACATGTCTGTGATCCCTAATATTATCTGCTGAACGACAATATAGAGGTATTGCTGCTGTTGGAGTTATTTTCTTAGGTTCATTGCCTATATTGGTTATTGTTATCTTCATTAGCTCTACTTTATCATCTGTTGCTGGAATAAATGATATTATTTCACTTTTTAGACCATATTTCCTTGATGTTCTAGTTGCTTTATGCCACATTATTCCCGCTTCTAATTGTGTTTCTTCTTTATCTTGGCTGAATATTTCAGCTTGTTGTGCTGCTGAAATTCCAGTAGCTGACCAAGCTCCTACTCCATCAATATATACCCAAAAATTTCTTGAAGACTTATTATTATGAAGTTCCTCACTACTCACTGGAGCAAGTAAAAATGTATTTTGCCCCATCTTACAATCTCCATTTAAGGTCGGAGTTATACTAGACATAACCCCAGCCTCATTTGCAAGTGGGAAATACATATAACTATTATTCTCTGGACTTTTAAGTCTAAATGTCCCTTTACTATTTAAAAATTCACAACTCGCCATACTGGATAACCACCTTTATAATAATATAAATAATATAAATTCTATTTTTGTTTTATTACTTTATTCTCTTACATGAATCTCTCTCAACTAATTCAACTGGCACTATTTTATTTATTTTTAGTTTCTCTTTTCCATTAATCTGCTCTACTAATAAATCCACAGCAGTCCTTCCAATTTCATTACAGCTTTGTCTTATAGTTGTAAGTCTAGGTGTTAAATATTCTGAAATCTCTATATCATCAAAACCGATTATCGAAATATCTTCAGGGATTTTAATCCCTGCATCCTTTGCTGCATTTATAGCACCAATAGCAATCTTATCACAGGCTGCAAATACAGCTGTCGGTCTATCTTTTAGATTTAGTAAATCTTTCATAGCATTATAGCCTCCAGAAACATCAAAATTCACTCCATCTGCAATGTATCCCTCTTTTATTTCTAATTTCAATTTTTTCATAATTTTTATATAGCCTTCTTTTCTAATATGACTTGGCCAGTTATCTGATTTACTTGCTCCTGTAATATGAGCAATTTCTCTATGCCCTAAGTCATATAAATACTTTATAGCTAGGTTACAGCCTTCTAAATTGTCTGAAGTTACTGTTGATGTATTCTTGCTGAACATATCTATTACAACAATTGGGAAGTCACTTTCTATTAACTCTAATGTTTCTTTATCATTTGGATCTGTACAGATTATAGCAATTCCATCTACGCATCTATACTTAAAATACTCTAAGAAAGTATCATTCTTTAGCCTATCATTTTTAGAACCAAATAATAATGAATATCCATGTTTATCTGCTTGTTTTTTAAAAGCCTCAATTACGCCTGAAAAAAAAGGATGATTAAGTCCAACTCCAAGATTTTCAAAATATACTATTCCTAATGTCCAGGTTCTCTTAGTAGATAAAAATTGAGCTTGAGAATTTGGTAAAAAGTTTTCTTCTTCTAGTATCTTTTTTATCTTTGCCCTAGTCTTATCACTTACATCTGGATAGTTATTTATTACTTTTGATACTGTAGTCGGCGAAACTCCTGCAATTTTTGCTATTTCATATATTGTACTCATCTTTTTATATCTCTCCTTCTCTTTTTCAGAAACCTCTATATACTACTATTCTTCAACAATAGTGTAGATAGAGTGTGCTTTTAATTTTACTGTTACACTTTCATCATCAATTTGTAAGTTAATATATTTATCTTCATTCTCTTCATTCATTATTACTGCACATAAAGTATTATCTTTTTTTATAGAACCAACTGCATATATTTTATCACCTATAACGCTGCTATATATTCTTTCTGAATTCTTCTTAATGAATTTGCTAAAGTGCGCAATATAGAAAAATGAACTATTATAATGTACTTCCTTTGTTTTACTATCTACTATTATTGGAGCATCACATAAATTGTTTACATGGTTTGGTCCTCCAGCTTCATTAAGAACAATATTCCAATCCATCCATGCTTCAATATAATTATTTAAATCTCCAATTATATTTCTACCATATCTTTCTCCAGTATCCCACGATTCTAATTTTACTCCGCCTTCCTGACATCCTTCAGTAAAGATTATATGCTTATCTGGAAACTCATCATGAACCTTTGTTGTATTAGAAAACTCTTCAGATACATACCAGTGAATTCCAGTACCCCATACATATTTAGCTGCTTCTTTATCTTCAAGAACAGCTTTTGCTCTTTCGTATACTATATCTCTATTATGGTCCCAAATTATTATTTTCTTATCATCTAACCCGTTTTTATGCATTGTAGGTCCTAAGTAGTCTTTAACAAAATCCCTTTCTTCTTCAGCAGTGTAAAGGCAAGAATCCCATACTTGATGTGCCGCAGGTTCATTTTGAACTGTAACTGCCCAAATATCTATATTTTTATCTTTCATTTTATTTATATATTTCACAAAATAATCTGCCCATAATTGTTTGCAGTCTTCTCTAAGTTTTCCACCATTATTCATTTCACCATTTGTCTTCATATAACTTGGCGGACTCCATGGACTTGCTAATATGCTCAAGTCATTATTAGTCATTTCTTTAACAGTTCTAACTAAAGGTAATACATATTTTTCATCTCGATCTAAGGTGAATGTATCCAATGTCATATCTCCATCTTCTACGTAGCTATAATTTTCTAGAGAAAAATCACAGCTATTAATATGAACCCTGGCAAAGTTATATCCTATTCCATTCTCTTTATGGTAATAAGATTCTAGCACTTTCTTCTGTTGATTTTCATCAATCTTTGAAAGAGCATAAGCACTAGCTTCTGTTAATGCTCCTCCGAACCCAAGGATTTTTTGATATTTTTTTCTTGTATCCATTTTAACGCTATTTACACTATTTTTCTTTTGATCTGTGATAAAATTTTGCAATTTATAGCACTTTAGTCTTTCATCAGTATCCTTCGCTGTTACATATACATTAAATTGTTTCATTTCTCTCCTCCTGTACTACAAAATAGTAGCTTGTATCTCTACTATTTCTCTATTTCTAATTTTTTCTGCAAATTCTCCAGAAATTTCATTTCCTTTTAACTTAATTACATTATTATTTATATCAGATAAAGTAATTTCTTCTATTACTCCTTTGTCAGTTCCAAAGGTATTTTTCTTGTTTTTATTTATATATACAAGTCTTATATCCCCTAATATAGTAGTTATTAATGTTCCATCATTAAAGAAATCTTTAGTTAAAATAGGATTTAACCTTAACTTAAGAATTCCATCCTCATATGCAAAAAGCTTTTCTCCAACCATCATTAATTTCCATATATTAAGCATTTCTACTGTTGTCCCACTTAACCTTGCCACAAAACCTCTTCCATGATTCCTTTCATCTGGATTGCTACTGCTTGCAATAAACGATGAGTTCTCAAGTATGCTTCTCCCATATACTTTTGGATCCATAAACGGAGGCATTGCCGTTTTTATAGCTTCGAAGAATTCTTCATACAAGCCATTTTTTATTAATTCTAAAATATATTTAAATTCCATATGCATAAATATTGATTCTCTTTCAAGCCATCCTGCTGTAAAGCTTCTTGCTCTTCCAATTTCAAAAGATACGTCTTCAAGTGACTCTGAAGTCTTATACATTTTCAATTTTTTATCATAAACATTACTTTCTTTAATTAACTTATAAAGTTCTTTCTTCTCTTCATCTATTAATTCCGTTTTTAAATATCTAGCAGGTCCTTCCAAGAATAATGGCAAAAAGTTAACTTTAAATTTTAATGGTTTGATTTTATTCCCATCATCAATCTCATATTCTGTCACATCATAATGCATAAATGTTGGAATTTTACCTTCATTCATACTCTTAGCTTTCTTAATCCCCGAGTCAATTTTCGAGATCATTTTGTCAACAATATTTTTAATGAACTCAACGTCTAATTTTCTATTATCCCCACTTACTGAATATTTGATTTTTTCTCTGTATTCTTCTCGTATACTAGAAACATTGTCCCAATATTCGATCTCACTAAAATCACCGTTTAATTCTAAAGCAAGTGATTTTTCTACTCTACATACAGCCTCATAAAATTCTTCTGGAAGCTTTATAGACTCTTCAATTAAATGTAAGTTATCTTTTATAAATAACAAAATTCTTTTTAACTCAGCAGTTTCTGCAAAGCTTGAACCTAATAAGCCTGGAAGTCCATTCATAGCATCATTCCAACCTGGTTTACCCGCCTCCATTTCAATTCCAATCCCCATTGGATCTAAAGTCATAAATTTAACTCCAGCAAGAATTAATAACTTCGCCATTAAATTCGTTTTATACAAATTCCCGTTTTCATCGTAAACCCAATTACTTTGTAGCTTTTCTTTTTTCTCCAAAGCTACATATTGTCTAACTTTTCCGTCATCTAAGACGTACTTCTCACTTCTTGGTAAAACATATTCAGGAGAGTTATAAAACTTATAGTCTTCATTTTCAATTAATAGCTCTTTAATTTTATCAGGATAAATATTTAAGTACTCTTCAATTAAATCGAGATTGTATGTCCAATGGTCTGTCCAAAAACCTTCTCCAAAATCAGCTTCTATGTCTTCACATGACATTTCAATAATATTATTTACTACTTCCATTGTTTTCTGATTTGGAATTTCTTCTGTATTTTTTATTACAGAATACAATTCACCTATAGTAAATTTATCATCTAGTATTTCTATTAATTTTTCACTTTTATATTCACCTATTAAATTCAGTACATTTTCTTTATTATTTTCATATAAGTAAAATCTTTTTCCTTTAATAACTAAAGGATTATAACCATCAAGCTGTATCAAGTCACTGAATAATTTTATATTCTCGATTTTAGTGAATGGGTGAATGAATACATCCATTCGCCTATTTTGATTAACATCTCTAAAGTTTCCATTTCCTTGAGAATAATAGTTTGGTTCTATACTAAAGAAATTGTAATCCCTTTCTAAATCTCCATGCTTTCTAGAATATACATAATAGACCTTCTTTTGTGTATTTCCAACTTCTAATGGATATCCTCCTCTTAAAACATTGTCAATATAGCATTGTTTAATATAATGATCAAATAAAGGATATGCAGTTTTAGTCTCAACCTTTTTGCTAATTTCATTAATTACTTGATTGCCTTCGTTTATCTTGCTTTCAAAATATTCTACATTACATATTTTCTCTAGAGCTTTATTTACATCTTCACTACTATTCATGTAGCCCATATAGCTATAAATATAAGTCGCGGTATTTCCTTCTAATGAAATTATTTTTCCTGAGAAGGCACAAGGTACTTTATTATAGCAGATTTTATTTTTGTCTACTATTTCCTCAATATTATTATTTTGAAACTCTACAGGTTTCTTTAATGAGGTATCATATCCAAATATATTTTCTGGATCAACTACTGGAATTAATATGTTTGCATTTTCATCGAATGCCACATAAAAATAGCTATTTTCAACTTTATCAACCTTTGCTGTATCTCCTGTAGATGCTCTTACCTTATATATAGCTGTTTTATCTTCTTTAACTTCTCCTTGCATCCAGCTTCTTAATGTATTTCCAAATACCTTATAAGATTCATTAGTAGATCCATATGGCAATATTGCTGCCAATCCATCTAATATTTCTACATCAATTTTTTTATTAGATTTATTTTTTATTTCAAGTTTTCTTCCTAATGCTGCAAAGTCCTCATTAGGAAGTGTGAAATAAGTAATCTCAATTTCAATCTCTAACTCTTTATTCACTTCAATTAGTTTTATTTCATTATTTTTAATTTTAATTGTTCGTTTTATATTATCGCTTGCAGTTATAGAAAAAGGTTCAAAAACAACTTCCTCTTTGCCTCTTAAAAACTTAATAAATGTTCTATATCCATTGCTATATACCATTTTATAAGCTTCATTGGCTGGGAAAAATTCCATTATGCAATTGTCCTTGTCTCTTACTCCAATACTGCTTATTGCTTGCCCTCTATTAACGTAAAAGGACCACATCGGGATACCTTCTACTCCTGCTATTCCTGATAAGAAACTTGCAAAAGGAGCTTTTTTATCATAATTTTCTATAGCATAAAATCCTAGTTCATCTATATAGTCATTTTTTATTGCATTTTCTACTTTCATAAAACACCTCTTACTTAATCAATAAACATATATGTTACAATTTAATTTATTCTTTAACTCCACCGGCAGATATACTGTTAATTATATATTTTGAGAAGAACGCAAAAGCTATCATTACTGGTAATACTGATATTGCAACTGTCAAATAAGTAGCACCTAAATTATTTGCTATATCTTTCGATCCGCTTAATGATCCAACCATAACTGGCAAAGTAAATTTATCCGGAGTAATTAGTAATACTAATGGTATTAAATAGTTATTCCAAGATCCTATAAATACTCCAATTGACATTGTTGCTATACCTGGCATCATAATTGGAAGACCAATTTTGTGAAATGTATTTATTTCATTGGCACCATCCATTCTTGCTGCTTCAACTATAGACATTGGTAATACTGAAACCAAGTATTGTCTTAAGAAAAATACTATAAATGGACTTGCTATTGATGGTATTATGAGTGGTAGGTAACTATCCATTAAATCCAGATTATTTACTAAGTCATAAAATCCAAGAAGCCCTAATTGTGTAGGTACCATCATTAATATTAGTATTATAGTAAAAATAAAATTTTTCCCTTTAAAATCGTATATTGCAAAACCATATGCTGTTAATGCTGAAAAATATCCTGTTAAAAATGTACAGCATACTGCAACAAACAAGCTATTTCCAAGACCTCTAAATATGTTAAAAAAGCCAGACATGAGTACCCAGTTTTCACTTAAGGAGTTTCCAGGGATAAATGTAAATCCAGACATTATCTCTTTACTTTCTCTGGTTGCATTAACCATCATTACTAGAAATGGCCCTAAGCACAAAAGACTTATAAGAATCAATACCCCATAGATAAGCATCTTTTTAAATTTTGTACTCATTATCTTGCCTCCTTCTTTTTAGCTGTGTGATACATTGATTTAAACGTAAATGCTGAACATATTGCAATTATAATAAACATTACATATGCAATTGCAGCTGCATAACCAACATTATTATATTTAAATGCCGTATTGTATAAATACATAACCATAGTATTTAATGAACCAAAAGGTTTTCCAAGTCCATCGGTAATCAAAAATGGGATTTCAAATATTTGAAGTCCTCCTATAAGGGACGTAATTGCAACATATAATAAAATCGGCTTTAGAAGTGGTAGAGTTATTTTGCCAAACGTTGTCCATCTTCCTGCACCATCTATAGTTGCTGCTTCAAAATAGTCTTTTGATATACCTTGAACTCCTGCCATAAGAACTATAAATGAATTTCCAAACCACATCCATGCTCCAATAACTGAAACTACAAGAGGAGCTGTTCCTGCTTGCCCCAGCCAATCTATTTTTGTACTTATTATTCCAAAATCAACCAAAATCTGATTAAATGAGCCAAATTGCCAATCCATTAAATTTTTAAATAAAAATGCTACTGACGCTGCAGATATTAAATTGGGCAGGTAAAATAAAGCTCTGAAAACACTTAACCCTTTCATCTTATATTTTATATCGCTAAAAATTATGGTTAGTAAAAATGCCAATCCAAGTTGAAGAATAATATTAACACCCCAAATTTTTACTGTACTTAAAAAAGCGGCCCAAAATAACTTATCATCCATTACACGAACATAATTATCAATTCCAATAAATGTTGGATCACCAAAACCATTAAAACTTGTAAAACTTAAATATAAAGTTCTAATAATAGGATATATACTGAATATTATAAACACGATTAAAAACGGTAGTATGAATAAATAACCAAATTTATTTACATCCTTTATGCTCTTTTTCCTTTGATATCTAGATTTTGTCATGCTAATTCCTCTGCCTGCTGTATCTATACCTAAATTCAAATTCCTCACCTCTACTAAATTTATATAATGAATTTTCATTTAAAGGTGAGGAAAATCCCCACCTTTAACTTATTAATTAGGTACTTCAATTTCTGGATATACCGTCTTCACATTTTTATAAAAGTCTTTTAAAGCATCTTCCTTTGAAACTCCACCTTTTTGAACTGATTCAATAGCTTGTCCAAAGAATTTTCCAACTTGGTCATCATATTTTGTAACCAATGAGAAATCGACTTTCTTAGCTTGCTCTAACCAGAAAGCATATGTCTTTTGACCACCAAACGCTTGATTTTCCATATCCTTATTAGCTTCTAATGCTGGAATATATGAAACAACATCACCCTTAGATTTTTCAATCCACCACTTAGCAGTATCCTCATTAAGGGTGCAGTACTTGATAAAATCCCAAGCGGCTTGCTTATTCTTACTAAAGCTACTGATAGCCATAAATGTTCCACCTGCAAAATATGAATTAGGTCCAGTAGTAACACCAAATTTACCGATATTGTCCTTAGCATTGTCTCTTACTATTAAACTTCCCCATGTTGGCAACGCATATGAAAATACTTCAGTTTTAGCTGCATTTGCATCTATATCTTTTAAGTCTTGACCACCTGCATCTATTGGAATTGGGCCAGCCATTGATGCATACCATGCTGGTGACCATTCTGGAGCGAAGGCAACCAATTTCTCTTGATACAATTTTACAGCTGCATCAACATAAGCTAATCTATCTTCAGTCATCATAAGCTTATTGTCTTTTACCCATGGTTGAGGATCTTTACCGTAAACAAACCATCTTAAATTTCCTGTATCAGCAAATATTTTATATCCCTTGTCTGATAATTCTTTAGCTGTTTGTGTTATAGTATTTACATCTTTAAATTTTTGACCAATAAACGCTGGATCATCATTTCCCCAAACTGCTTTAGCTATATCTCTACGATAAGTAATTCCACCTGGAGTAACTTGATAACTTACTGCTCTAACTGTTCCTTTAGAATCTTTACCCGCTTCATAGGCATAGTTAATAATTTTATCTTTATATTGCTCAATTTTGTATGGTTCCTTAGTTAGATCTTCACAAAAACCAGCTTCGAAATAATTTGGAAGCATTTGAGGCTCTCCAACTATAATGTCTGGAACGTCTGCCTTCCCTCTTAATGCCGTCGTAACTTTCGTTACATAATCTGCTGGAGCTATTACTGTGACTTCAACTTCTTTTCCTGGGTTTTGCTCTTTGTAGTGCTCCGCAAAACTCTTTAAGTCATCTGACAAAGTCCATAATACTATTTTTCCATTTCCTTCATCTTTCTTAGCTGCATCTGTTGCTTTACTGCCTGATCCACAGGCAACTAATGTTGTTGCTACTAAACCAGACAAAACAAGTGACATTACTTTTTTAAGTCTCATAAGATATTCCCCCTGTGATTTAATAATTTTTACTAAAGAACAACATTAACAAAATTAGTTTTGTTTTCAAAAGAATATGCTACCCACGTTTTCGAAACCAGTTTCGAAATATACCAAAAAAATTATTCTAATTATCTTTTAAGTTTATTACTCCAAAATTTCAAAACACATTTCGGAATATATTAAAAAAATCATAGTTTTTGTTTAAGTAGACTATCGAAACCCATTTCGAAAACTTTCAAAAGAAAAAGTTTAATATTTCATTTGAAATACGAAACCGGTTTTGGTTTTATGTTTAAAACTTAGTAATTGTTTACAAATTTATTCTATACCCTTTTTTTTATTTTGTAAAGGTTTTTGTAAAAATTTTCTTTATAAAATTTCTAAATAATTTTCTAATTATATAAAATAATAAAGGATGACTATTCGTTTACTAAAATAGTACATCCTAAATAAT
Organism: Clostridium chromiireducens; assembly: GCF_003575225.1. NCBI lineage: Bacteria > Bacillati > Bacillota > Clostridia > Eubacteriales > Clostridiaceae > Clostridium > Clostridium chromiireducens. Next base: position 230,668 of record NZ_QXDJ01000004.1, read on the forward strand.
ACTACAAAATTTCATTAATTTATTCACAACATGAACTTAAAATAATATTTCGCAATTTTCTGGTAAGATGAGTGGTCCCTGCATCAGTTTTTTGTATCATAAATAGGAATGTTAATTCTTCTTCTGGACAATTACAGAAATATGGCCCAAGCCAGCCATCCCATCCATATTCTCCTGAGCTCCCCAAGTCTCCAGCCTTACTACAATCAGTCATTACGCGCATTAGATTTCCATAACTATGTCCACCTAAGGTAACCCAGTTATCAAAACTTTTCTGCTGCACAGCATTCAAAGTTCCTGATGTTAGATATTTAACTGTGTGAGGAAGTAAGATCTGAACGCCATCCAAACTTCCACCATTCATAAGCATGGTAGTAAATCTTGAATAATCATCTATTGTAGAAACCAATCCTGCTCCTCCTGACTCAAATGCTGGACTTCTATCCATCTTATTAACTATTCCTAAATTATTCCCCGTATAAACTTCTAAATCCCCGCCATTATCATTTATATAAGTTTTAGCAAGGCGACTTCCTTTTTCTTCTGGTACCCAAAATCCTGTGTCTTTCATACCTAGTGGTTGAAATATTTCTTCTTTAAAAAACTCTCCTAATCTTTTACCACTAACAACTTCAACAACAGCACCTAAAACATCTGCTGAAGTACCATACTCCCAAGAGGTCCCTGGTTGAAAAGCTAAGGCACATCTCCCTAATTTATTTATAACTTCTATTGTGCTCATTGGTGTATCGCCTAATAATCTATCATCTATCTCTCTAAATAAAGCTTCTGTATCTTTTCCTGCTCTATGATTACCACCATAAACCAATCCCGATGTCATAAAAAGTAAATCCTTAAGCGTGACATCTCTATCGACAGGAACTAAAGTATCACCTGCACCAACCATCTGCTTTTCGAATCCCGGGATATATTTACTTACTGGTTCATATAAATCGATTTCTCCTCTTTGTAAAAGTATCATAACTGCAGCTGCTGTAATAGGCTTTGTCATGGAATATAGTCTAAAAATAGAATCTCTTTTGATTGAAATTCCTGCTTCCTTATCAGCAAAGCCATCTTCATAATAGAAAATTTCTTTGCCTCCCTTAATTATCTTTAAGTTTGCACCAGCTATAAAATTATCATCTATGTTCTTTCTTAATATCTTTTTAATTTGTTCTATTTCAGTCTTCCCTAACATTTCGAATGCCTCCTCTTTAATTCCCACATATACTTTCATCTAATTCTCACGATACTAAAGAAATCCATTAAATCATTTCCTCAGAAATTATTTAACTATTATAACATATTGAACCAATTTATTGAATACCTTTACTAATACTTAATTAAATCCATTTGAAACTTCTTACTCTTATAAAATCAGTTATTTCTCTTTTCATCAATTATCCTTTTGGATTCACCCTTGGAAAAAGTCACGATGTTCGTGCATCTGCAGCCTTAAGCATATTCTCGGAAGATTGAAAAATAACTACATATATTTTCATTATGAGAAATGGCCACCAATTTTAATGAATTGATGGCCATTCTATATAAATTTTAAAATAAGTTTCTATCTTTTTGCATCTGCATAGTGATTTCAATTCTGCATTTTTCGTAGTTATTATAATTCTGTCTCTGAAAATCATAATTTGAATAACTACATTTAATACTTTTCTTTGATATAAATTTAAAAATTGTTCTTATATAATTTTTAATTTTAATTTTTACGCAAGTTAATAAATTTACTATTCTATTTTCTTTTTTCATTTCATTCTTACCTTTAAATAAATACAAACTTCACTCTGTATTTTTTATAATTCCTTTCCTAGAATATTCCTTAAATTCAGCATTATTGCTTCCCATATTCATCACTCCTAACTTAATATATTTTTAAGGCTCTTAAGCAGTTTATTTAATACTAAAACAACTTAATAATAATAGTTTACCTTTCTTATTCTGTAAGTAATAGTTAAAAAATAATTATAATTAAACTTTCCCAACTTTTAGGCATTATGCATCAACATCTTCTTCAAATACCTTACATGATAACTTTAATATCTCATTATTTAATTTAAATACAATTTTTCTTATACTATCCTCAGAAAGATTATATGTCTGTGCTATGTCAGAAATTTTTATTCCTTCTTTGTACAAATTATATATCTCCATATTTCTTTTTCTAATTGCTAGTCTTGTACCATTGTTTTCGCCCCATCCTTTTCTTTCTTCATTCTTAGGAATATATATTGTTTCTCCTTGAATGTACTTTTGAAGTTCCCTTAAAAGCTTTTCTGGTAATATATCTTTTCCGTTTTTGTAACACAACGTTAAATTCCTCCTCGTTATTTTCAGTGTCAAGTAATACTACGATTTTAGAATTTTTCATTGAGACCACCCCCATATCTTACTTGCTATTTTTTACTCTTTCATCTCGAATCTATTGGATATAATAACTTATTTAAAAACCAACAGTACAATTTTATTATTTATTTTCTTGATTAGTTTTTATATAAATCTAAAAAAATCCCGTGGACACATAACCATCCACGGGATTATATAAAAAAGACAATAAAAAAAACACGATAACCCTCGTGCCTTCTGCCAAATTTAAATCCATATTAATTCATCAGATGACGGTTATTAATTATTTTTCGAAAGCACAACAAATAAAGAGTAACCGAACTCTAATTGTATCCTTTTTATAGATATTACAAAAAACTAAACTATAAATTTTTACACTGCTTCCGACAATATTAAGTTATTGATCAATTACCTCTTTACTAGCTATTAAAATATTCATATTATACATCCTCCTTCATCTGAATTTTATATCAAGCAGATATGAATTTCTTCAACTGCATTATATGTTATATATTACTTTATGTTCTACTTTATGTCAACATTTCCCAAAATACATACAGAAAATAAATGTGTACTTTTTAAGCTAAGTTATAGAGGAAGCCATATGGCCTCCTTATTAACTGATGGTTACATTAGCCTGTACCTAGACTAATGGCCACCTCCTACTTATGATCAATATAATCATCCCCTTTCCCATAGAATTACCGGCAATTAAATTATCTCATAACTTGGATAAATTTCTCAATGGAAAGAATTTTTATAATGAAAGTTTCCTATTACATAAATTCTTAGTATGAAGATAATTCCTTGTTATTAATGATAATATTATTTGTTAATCTTATTTAATATCCAAGCCATATTATTTCCAACAGACTCCATATTCTTCATACCTTCAATATCATTAAGCACTTCACCAACTTCTTTCCCGTATACCATATTCCAGTATGTGCCACCAACTGAGTACATTTCCATACAGTGTAAGAAATAATTCATAGTATCAAAAGCACGTGTTGCACCACCTCTACGAACTGCCACTACAGATGAACCTATTTTGTGTTTAAAAAGATTGCCATTAACTTTAGATACCATACCAATCCTTTCTAATAACGCCTTCATATTTGCTGTAACATCTGCAAAATATACTGGTGAACCTAAAATAATTCCATCAGCTTCAATCATCTTTTCTATACATTCATTTACAATATCATTCTTAAAAACGCATTTCTTATCTTTGTTTTTAAAACAATTTCCACAACCTATACATCCATTAATTTTTGTATTAGCTAAATCAATTAATTCAGTTTCAATACCTGATTTTTTTAATTCACTAAATATTGCTTCTATAATGATAGAAGTATTTCCATTCTTTTTCGCACTTCCATTGATAGCTATAACTTTCATTTATATACCACTCCTGATTAATAATTATTGTTTTAAAATTATATATTTTATGCTAAAATTAGTTTAAACGTTGTACAACATAGTCTTATTATATTTTATAAATATAAATTTTAATAATATCTATACAATATATCTATATAACTTTAAGTTATAATAGGAGGCAAAAATGATTAGTGTAGATCAAATGAAATATTTCATAGAAATAGTTAAACACGGCAGTCTCAACAAAGCCGCACAGCACTTATTTATTTCACAGCCAGCTCTTACAAAACAATTAGCAATTTTAGAAAAATCTATGAACTGTTCCCTGTTAGTGAGAACTCCTAGTGGTATAAAATTAACATCTTCAGGGAGATACTTCTATGAACGTTCTAATATGATTATTTCTATGATTAATGAAACTATAGATAAAATTGAAGGATTTAGCAATGGTGATACGATTAGAATTGGTGCCCTTCCAAATTTAATAACATATTTTTTACCTAGATATATTGATAAATTCAGGAGTATGAATCATGAAGTATTTATTGAATCCATGGATACAAATAGTAAACTAATAGCTAGTTTAGATGATAATTTATTCAATATAGTTTTTGTATCTGATGTCATAGAAAAACCCAACTTTGTTACTATTCCATTAATAGTTGAACCTTTTTTCGTAGTTATGAGTAAAACAAATCATTTAGCGAATATTGATGAAATTGATTTTTTCACGGTAATTAAAGAAAAGTTAATTTTATATAAGGATCCATGTCCAATACGAGCAAAGATTAGAGAACATTGTAATCTTATGAATCTTATCCCTAATATTATATTAGAACTTGAAGAAACAGAATCCGTTATCAAATATGTCGAACAGCATTTAGGTATAACAATCTTACCTAAAATGGTCGTGAATAATATAAATAATCCTTTAATAGTAGTACGTGAAATCAAAAAACTGCCTATCCATAGAGTTGTTTCAGCTGTAATGAAAAAAGAGGTTAGTTCTTATTTTTTACCAATGCTATTGTAACAATTGAGTAGATAAACTTGACAATATGATTTTTAAATGTTTATGAGTCATTGAATAATTTACAGATGAGTTCTAATACTCTTCTCTTTTTACCTAATAGTTAAACAATGTATTGCTAATAGAATTTACAAATGCTAAAATTTAATAAGTAAATCTAAATAAAGTTTCAATAAATATATTTATATAGTTTATTATTGATTACTTATAATATAGGAGTGATATTAATGGAGAAAATAGCAAGTTTTACAATTAACCACCTTGAATTACTTCCTGGTGTATACGTATCAAGACAAGATAAGTTTGGTGACACAGTTCTTACAACTTTTGATATAAGAATGACTAGACCTAATTATGAGCCAACTATGAATACTGCAGAAATGCATGCAATTGAGCATTTAGCTGCTACATTCTTAAGAAACCATAAAGATTATGCAGATAAAACTGTTTACTTTGGACCAATGGGATGTAGGACAGGCTTTTATTTAATCTTACACGGTGATTACAAATCTAAGGATATAGTTCCACTTCTTACAGAACTATATAAGTTTATGGCTGAGTTTGAAGGAGATATTCCTGGTGCTTCAGCTAAAGATTGTGGTAACTATTTGGATATGAATCTACCAATGGCTAAATATTTGGCAAACAAGTTCCTAAGCGATGTTTTATTAAACATAAAAGAAGAAAATTTAATTTATCCAGCCAACTAAATATAAATAAACCTTATTAATCTTTTTATTAAGGTTATATTAAAATAGGATACCACCATGTGGTATCCTATTTTTTATTTTAAAGCTAACTTTGGAAGCGTAGTTGCCCCATGAGGCATAAGATTAATTGTAAGATTCTTATTCTGATTTTTATAGGCAATTTCAAGTGCCTCCTCCAATGTTTTAGTCACAATGATTTTTGTGTTTTTAAGCAAATCAGGATCAATTTCTGAAACTAAAATCAACTTATATTTTTCTCCTGTCTCACAAAAGAAATACCCAACATATTTCGATATAGTATAATTTTCTCTAAGATCTTTTTCTCTGTCCAGCATATTATCAAAATTTAGTATCATGTCATTAATATCTTTAATCTCTCCAATACCTTCACTACACTCAGCAAGTACTATGATAGTCCCCCCATCAACTACTGCCTCTTTTGCATTTATTAAAGTTTTTATGGATTGATAAAGATTTATATCCTTGGGTGATCCTCCTGCACTTGCAATAACTATATCTGATTTCTTCTCTATATTAACACCATCAATACTGTCTACTAACTTTCTTCCCGCTTCATGAGCTGTTATATAATCTCCTGAAACTGCACCAGCTATATTACCATCTGGTCCCATTATTACATTAAACATGAAAGTGGGTTTTACCATAGCAGCAGCCTGCATCATATCGTCATGTATAGGATTTTCCACAATATTTCCTGAGCATACACTCTCTCTTGTGCCACTTCCAAGACCTTCCTTTAGAGAAAGAGAATGATTTAAAGATATTGTTTTGAATGAAGCAATACCTGGAAGTATGGACTTTTTCCCTCCAGACCAACCAACAAGGAAGTGATAAATAATAGCTCCTGTAATAACTACATGATCACATTCAACAGCCTTTTTGTTTATTATAACTGGAGTTCCATAGGTTGTATCCCCTAGATATACCATACTATCTTCATCAAAACTATCATGATCATGAACTTCAAACCTTTTTGACAGTTCTTCCCCTAGAAGTATTTTATGTTCTTCCCCTGTTTGTTTTCTGTGAGTCCCCTGAGCACATAGGAATATAATCTCTTCATCCCTAACTCCGCCTTCATTCAGTTCCTCTACAATTTTATATAAAAATTTATGAGGCTTTTGCCAGCTTCTTGTAATGTCTGAAATTACTATACAAACTGTTTCACCTTCATTCACTATATCCTTGAGTCTCTCACTACCAATAGGATTATATAGTGCTTCTGAAATAATTTCATCTTCCGTTTTATCCTGTCTAAAAACATTACTTTCAATTATTTCAAGAAGATTTTTTTCTTCAAAATAAGCTTTCATTGTACCTTGTCCATATTTCATATTGATTTCTTTCATTAATATAGCCCCCCCAATATTAAATTATCAATATTTTCGAACTTATATTGATAATCCTTCAAAGTTTTCCATTTATTTTTAATATAGTACAATTTTTAACTGTAGTCAACTAATACTATTCATATAATGCTTTTAACCATTTTAATGGTTTTTGAATTTCTTTATATAGGTCCTTCTGCCTTATATTCTGAATTATCTTTTCCCATATAAAAACTAAATTTCACCTTAAAATATTCAATAACCCGTAAATCAATATAAACATAGGATTTATTTAGTTGAATTTTTATTCTATAAATACAAAAAAGCTGTAAATTTAACACTTTAAATTCACAGCTTTCAATAACATGATTTTTTAATAATTCAATAAACTTTTCACAAATAGGATTGTTCCGCTTATTATAAGTAATGCAATTACTACTTTTTTCACTGTATCTTCTTTCATCCCTGAATCAACCTTAACTCCAACAATCATTCCTATAATTACTGCTGGTGAAAGGATTAGCGTTGTAATAAATATTTCTTTATTTAATATGCCGGTAAACAAGTATAGAAAGAATCTAAACACATTATCCACTAAGAAAATACAGCAAATATTTCCTCGAAATTGTCCTTTGTTATCTGAATACCTGCTAATATATGCAACTAAAAGTGCACCAATACCATAAAGCCCTGCTAAAATCCCTGAAGTTATTCCTATCGCAGTAAGAAAAACGGGATTAGTTTTCTTATTAGTATCTTGCACTTGCTTTCTTGTCAACATTTCTAATGCCATCCCCACTACTACAATCCCTAATATTGATTTCAGTAGTCTGTCATTTCCTACCTTTAATAAAAGGGTACCTGGGATTATACCAGCCAATAACATAAGTGATAATGGAACGACAACCTTAAGAGAAACATTTTTTCTCTCTCTCCAAACTATATAAATATTTGTTGGTATACTAAAAATCAAATCAATAGGTGTGGTTAACCTATTTGGCACCATAAACGAAAACAGTGATCCCATGACAAGTGTGTTTCCAAATCCAGTTATAGCTTTTATAAAATAAGCTAGTACTGTTGAAATAAAAAGAAATAAGTTCTGCATTTTCTACCCCCATCTGGTGCAATAATATCTCTAATTTTTGCTTTAAATATGCACCTAAGTCCAATTAACATTGTATATTTTATTTCTCCATAAATAAAGTAGAAAATTCATTTATATTATTCAACGCGTTTATTTTTGAAGTAAAATTTTTTATCATGTTCATTTATTTCTCTTAATATACGACAAGGATTTCCTACAGCAACTACATTTTCAGGAATGTCATGAGTAACAACACTTCCGGCACCTATAACTGAATTATCCCCAATTGTAACACCAGGTAAAATAACTGCATTAGATCCTATCCATACATTGTTACCAATTCTCACTGGAATTGAAAATTGAGTCCCTGGCTTGCGAAGATCAGGATCTACTGGATGCCCTGTAGGAGTTATTGTTACATTCGGTCCTATCATAACATGTTCACCTATATATACATAAATATCGTCTACAATCACAAGATTAAAATTAGCATAAAAATGATTACCGATGTGTACATTTTTACCATAGGCCATATGAACTGGAGGTTCTATCCAGATATCCTCCTCCATATGTCCCAACAACTCTTTTAAAAGTTCTTTCCTTTTAATTTTATCGCTTGGTCGTGTATGATTGTAATCATATAATAATTCTTTGCACTTTTCACGTTCCTCATCAAGTCCTTCTCCTATATCAACATACAGCATACCGTTTTTCATTTTTTCTCTAATTGTCATATTAACCTCCCTAATTTCTATTCCATGTTTTAACCTCTTGTTTCATCTTTAAAAATGATTCTTACTCAGGTTTTCTAATATTTTTATAGAAAATTTTCTATTTCCTTTACTGACCAGATAATATACATGCTTCTTATAAAGAACCTTATTCTGCTGTGGCACTTTTATATGAAAATATTCTGAAGAATACATATTTTAATATTCTTCAGAATACAGGGTATTTTATTCTATTTATATTGCAATTAACAATTACGGTTGAAATTATTACAAAATTTCTCAAATTTAAAATGAAGAATTATTTTTGCAATATATATTAAATAAGCTAATTATCTTGACATTTATTTGTAAAATGAATAAATGTCTAAGAAGTTATATGTGTATACTTTATTTTATATATTTTTAATCGAGAAACTATACTCTAAATCTTTACTAGAATCGATACAGAACTCAGGCAATACTGGAGCACCCCAGCTGTCGTCTCCACCAACACCCATTTGCTTTCCTATTATATTTACGTGAGTAAAATTAACAGGTGGTAATTCTTCTATATGAAGTGCATTTTCTAATTCCATATTGCTATATGGTAATACACTGAATTCAAATGGAACTTTGTCATAAGTAAATTTAAGGCCTTCGTTCTTTTCATTTTTAACTATTACCCATCTAGTTCCTGTTCTATTACCACATTCTTGTGGAACTAAATATCTTGATAAATTTCCTATTGGTGTGCTTTCATATATTCCAAGCTTTGCTCCATCACATCTATCAATATAATTTTCTTCTGCTCCCATTCCATACCAACTAAATGAATTAAATTCAGCTAGTAATTTAAAGTTCATCCCTAATACAGGAAGCTCTGGCAACCCATTAACTCCTTTATACTTGACATTTACCCTAATTGTTCCATCTCCTTTTACTTCATAAGCAGTCTTAACATAAGTAGATGGAACTGTTGGCAATTGATAGGTATAATATAATGTGATATTATTATCAAATTCATCAATTGAGAAATCTATATACTTCTGTCCTATTGTAGCAGCTAGCCACTGGCTGCATCTAAATTCATGTTTGTTTCCTCTATCATTATCTGTAGTTGCTCTCCAATAGAAAGTTTTTGGTACTCTTGTTATAAACTCTTTGTTATTATATCTTAAGGCTACAATTCCACCTTCTTGTTTAGAGAATATAAATTTGAAGTCTTTCCCATGAACCCCAATGTTAACATCACCATGAATAACTTTAATAATAGAATCTTGTATAGATTGTTTATTACTCTCTTCTCTCTCTTTAATAACTTTTTGTCCAGATGCAACCTCATGTCCTTTATCTGCCCAAAGTGTAGCTTTTGTTAATCTTAATGAAACAGTAAGAACAACTTCCTCAGAACAACTATAATCTCCAACTGGAAGTTCTATATATTTTTCCTCTCCAGCTGCTACAGACACATTAATTCTGCCTTCTTGAAGTAATTTACCTTCTTTTTCAACTACATAATATAAATCAAATTTATCTATATTAACAAAAAGATTTTGATTCTTAATAGTTACACCCTTTGAATCTGGATTCAATTTTACATTTTGATATAAGTACTTAACTTCTTGGGCTTTAGGTGATATAGTCCTATCTGCATAAATTAATCCATTTCCAGAGAAATTATAATCTGTTGGACGGTCTGTAAAATCTCCGCCATAAGCTAAAACCTCTTTTCCGTTTGGAAGTTTTCTATATAATGCTTGATCGCCGTAGTCCCAGATAAATCCGCCTTGATACATTGAATATTTATCTTCAAGCTCTGTATATTTCATCAATCCACCAGTAGAGTTACCCATCGAATGCATATATTCACAATTAATAAAAGGCTTCTTTGGATCATTATTTAAATATTCTTCAATGTCAGCTGCTTTTGCATACATTCTACTTTCCATATCGCTTGTTTTTTCGTATTCTCTGTTCCATGTTACACCTTCATAATGAACTAAACGAGATGGATCCTTCTTTCTAAAGTATTCTGACATTTGATAGATATCTTCACCTGCATAAGATTCATTCCCACATGACCAAATAAGCACAGATGGATGATTTTTATCACGCTCTACCATTGAAGATGCACGATCTAAAATTGCTGCCTGCCACTGCGGAAGACTTCCAGGCACATTCCAAGACGGCTCACATTGGCCCATCTTTTGCCATGAACCATGACTTTCTAAATTTGCTTCATCTATTAAGTAAATACCATATTCATCGCACAGCCTGTACCATAAACTTTGATTTGGATAATGAGATGTTCTTACAGCATTAATATTATGTTGTTTTAAGAATTTAATGTCCCACAACATATCCTCTTTTGTAATTGAACGTCCGCGTCTTGCACTAAATTCATGACGATTTACGCCCTTAAATACAATTCTCTTTCCATTTAGACACATGATTTTATCTTTCATTTCAAAATGTCTAAAACCTATTCTCTGAGTCACAATCTCAACGAGAGTATCATCTTTTTTCTTTACTAAAATATAAAGTGTGTATAAGTTAGGCTCTTCAGCGCTCCATAAACTTATATTCTGCACATCTAAAGATAAAGTCAACTCATTAGAGAACGGAACTTTTTCATATATAGCTATTTTATTTCCTTCTTTATCTTCTACGTATGTTTCAATAGTAGTTTCAGCATTACCAATCATTTTAAGCTCAGCATTTAATTTTGCACTTTTAAAGTCATCGTATAAATCAGTTTTTATAAATATATCTTTTACATGAGTTTTAGGGACTGCATATAAGTATACATCTCTAAATATTCCTGAAAACCTCCAAAAATCTTGGTCTTCTATCCAGCTTGCGCTGCTTCTTTTATAAACTTCAACTGCAAGTTTATTTTCTCCTGCTCTTAAATAATCAGTAATATCAAATTCTGATGGTGTAAATGTGTCTTCACTAAACCCTACAAATTCTCCATTAACCCATACATAAAATGCTGTTTCTACACCCTGAAAAGAAATAAAAGTCTGCTTATTCTTAAGTTCCTCTTTTACTTCAAAAAATGTCACATAGCTTCCAACTGGATTATATGTTTTTGAAATATTAGGAGGTCTTAACTCATCATGTCCTTCCCAAGGATACATTGTATTAATATATTGGCATTTATCATATCCTTGAAGTTGAATATGTCCTGGGACTTCAATATAATCAAAGCCATTTACGTCAAAATCTTCTTTATAAAAATCCTTAATTCTTAATGATGGATTTTCACTATATGAAAATCTCCATTTTCCATTTAAATTTTGCTTAAGAGGCATGCTATCCTCTGATTTAATGTCCTCCATTTTTTCATAGAACCAATGATCTGAATGAGCATCTATTCTATTTACTCTGAATATTTCTGGATCTTCTAACCAATCCAATGATGGTTTAATATTATTCATCATATTCCCTCACTTCCATTATTATATATGATTAATTTTATTTAGTTCTAATCTAGTCGTTTTGGCTAAATGCATATTTTAATAAAAAAGTTCTTAGTCAATACCTTGTTTGAAAATTATGAGATAAAAATTATGTGGCGTGTCATAGAACATTACGCCATGTAACCTTTTACACAAGTATCTAAATCTGTCCTATTTAGAAATTTAACTTATGTTTCAAAGTAAAATCCTATTTATATTCTATTCTTATTTTACTAAAAAATCAATGTTATTTTACTAAACTTTACTAAGGTTTTTTAGTTAAAGATTGAAAACCTTTAATTTATAAGATATAATCAATGTTGGATAATGATTATTAAATATAATGCTAGAATAGGGGTGCTTATTTTTGAACGAATATATTAAAATCTTAGTTGTTGATGATGAATTTATCATGCGACAAGGTATAACCCATATGATTGATTGGGAAAAAGAAGGCTTTCAAATTATAGGCCAGGCTTCTAATGGTCAAGAAGCACTTGAAATTATTAAAAAAAATACACCAGATATTATTATCTCCGATGTCGTAATGCCCCAAATAAATGGAATTGAATTAACTGAGATTATACAAGCTAAATATCCTCAAATAAAAATTATCATTTTAAGCGGCTACAGTGATTTTGAATATGTAAAGTCATCATTTCAAAACGGTGCTGTTGATTATATTTTAAAGCCAACCTTAAATCCGGCTGAGATATTAAAAACGCTAAAAAAGATTTCAAGCAAATTAAAAAATAATACATCAACTAAAAATAACTCAACAAACACAAACAGTACATTAACTAGACTTATCCTTGGCTTTGATGCCAATATTGACTTTGATTATCTAAACAGTTTATTTGCTTATGAAAACTTTTGTCTCTTTGGTTTAAATGCTAAAAAGATATATAATAATTTTGACAAGCGCCAAGAAATAATTAATCTTACTAATTCTGAAATATGTAATGAATTTCCTTTGGATGAAATAAATAAAAGCTATAGTATTCAAATAGCAAATATTGAAAACGAAATCATGGTATTAGTTATAAATTTTGATAACAAAAGTTATGGTGCGATACTGAACAAGTTAAAAAATATCTCGGAAGTTGTTTCTAATAGTTTTAATGAGGCTTTTTTTGTCTTAAGCAATACTTTTGATTCAATTGACAATATAAAAAACATATATGAAAAAGATTTTTCCTTATTAACACAGCAATATTTTTATAATAAGAATAACTTTCTATTATGTTCTAAGGATCATAAATCTCCTCCTTTAATAGATAGCTTTAATTTTAAACGTTTTTCTGAAGCAGTTTCATTAACTCAATATCAAAATGCTTTTGATATGCTTACACAATATATTCAGAATGCAATAAGTAGTGAAGCACTTACTGAATTTGAACTAAAAACATTAATTCAGAATTCTTTCTACAATATAATTGCATCCTTAGAATATTTGAATTTTGATATGAATGCACTAGCCTCTTTAAAACAGGATTGCTTCCATAAAATAGATGGTATTAAATATGCTGAAGATTTAATGTTAACTTACAAATCTCTGCTGGAGCATCTTGATGAAATAATAAATACACATGAAAATAAAATAAATTCACATATGATTAATAAAATTGTTCAATATATTCATGACCACTATGATGAACAGCTTACTTTAGCTGATGTGTCAAAATTGTTTAACTTTAACTATTCATATTTGTCAGCTTACTTTAGTTCTCATAATGAAGAAGGATTTAATGAATTTCTCAATAAAATTAGAATACAAAAAGCTTGTGAATTCTTAAAACAGGATATCCCAATATCTGATATTAGCAATATGGTTGGGTATTCTGATCATAGTTACTTTTGTAAGGTGTTCAAGAAGTTCACAGGACTTACTCCAAGTAATTTTAGAAAAAGCGGGATTAAACTGTTTGACTAAGAAAGGATAATATATAATGTTCAAATATTCAAAGTCTATTCACTCTACTAGTTTGTTCTTCAGAGTTGCATCAGTCGTTCTTGTAAGTGTTATTTTAGTTTCTATTTCTATAGGTATTATAACTATCAAAATCTCTAAAGATACTCTTGTTGATACATTCAGTAAATCAAACTACAAGGTGTTGACACAAATCACAAACAACTTAAACACTTTAAATGATAATATAATAAATATTATGAATGCAATTGATTATATTCCAGATTTTCAAAGGTATTTATCAGAAAAGGAACTAAATCCTCAGCAGGAATTCAAAACTTTATATAATATGCAAACGGGCTTAAAAAAAATGATTCCTGAAAAAGATTTTTATGATATCACAGTGCTAGCTATAGGATTTAACGGCAGTACCTATGTAGCAAGTGATTACGATCATATTCTCCCAGTTTCAGATGAAATCTTAAATAGTGATTTTACTAAAAATGCACTAGCTAATAAAAATACTGTTTTATATCAATACTTAGACCATGGTTTTACAAAACTAACACAACATTCTAGCACAATTGTAACTATAAAAGTTTTATGTGATAAACTTACAAAAGAGCCGTATGGACTTGTTTACGTTCTTATTAATGAAAATACTTTGCATAAATACTATGATTATTTTGTAGGTAATGGTAATAATATTACTATTATGTCCAGTGATGGTACAATTGTATCCTCTAATAACACTACTAAGGTAGGAACAAAGAATACAGATTTATATAATATATCAAATGTTATTTTAAATAATAATCTTAAATATGTTAATACAAAATTAAATTCCTCTGATGTAGCAATATTATCAAAACATTTGCCTACGTATAATTTTAATATTGTAGGTACAATTGATAAAAATATAGTTTTAAATGAAATATATGACTCTACCGAAATCATTGTAGCGAGTATAACAATTGCACTAGTATTTCTTCTTATTACATTCTTTATAATAAGGAGAACGACAAAACCAATTTCAGCTCTTGCTAAAACTATGCCTAAAATAATTTATGGTGATTTTAATAATCATCTTCCTATTATCGGAAGCTATGAAGCCCGTGAATTATCAGCTGCATTTAACTATATGTTAGATGGTTTAAACACGTATGTTCGTGAACAAATAAAAATGCAAAAAGAAAAGAGGAAAGCTGAAATACATGCTTTGCAAATGCAGATTAACCCGCATTTCATATACAATACTCTGGCCTCAATTAAGTGGCTTATGTGGCAGGGCAGTATAGAAAAATCCACTCAAACTATTGATGCTTTTATCTCTCTACTTCGTAATACTATAAGTAATAAAAATGAAATGATAACAATTAATGAAGAACTTGAAAATTTAAAAAATTATGTTTTAATTAATCACACACGCTATGGAGATAATATTAATGTGCACTTTTTCATAATTCCAAATTGCGAAGAATATATTATTCCAAAATTAATTCTACAACCTTTTATTGAAAATGCATTTTTCCATGGATTTACCGATAAAACAAATGGATCTATACACGTTTTTGTAAATGAACAAAATCAAAACTTAATTTGTGAGATTATAGATAATGGAGTCGGAATGACTAATGAAGAAGTAAAAAATATATTAAGAAAGTCTGAAGAAAAATATGAACACTTTACAAGTATTGGTATTCAAAATGTCAACGATAGAATCAAGCTCATATATGGAGATGAATATGGAGTTACAATCACTAGTGAATTAAATAAAGGAACTACTATAAGAGTAGTCATACCTGCTCAAAAAGAATTTGTAGAATATTAAACACATGAAAATTAGTCTTATTTCCCAATAAATCGAAATAAGGAGTACGTTTTTTGAAGCGTTTCGAAGGAAACGCAATAAAACATGCTCCTTATTATTAGTTATGTTTTGGACTTAAGCCTTGATAACTTCATACTAAGAGATTTAGATTTTTAATCTATTAATGGATTTATCTAGCTCAAGTGAAACTTCTTCACATTGAATAGAATTTTTTACTATATGTTGTGATTTGTCTGATAATATGCTAATTTTATTTGCAATACTTATTGCGTCATTAGCACCATTATTTGAAGCAACGCCAACATTATTTATAGCTGATGCAATATCTTTAGTTGCTAATAACAATTGGTTTGCTGCATCTTCAATTTCTCTTGATACTGAACTATAATAATTTGCATCACTGCTATAAAAATTACTCATTTCATAAAATTGTTTATAATTTTCTATTACTGTTACATCTATGAATTTTAGTATATCACTAGATGTATTTACTAAGTAATCTACAGATTGAATTACGTGAGCAATTATATCTTTTATCCTTTCTGTTGTAACATCCGATTCCTCTGCTAATTTTTTAATTTCTGCTGCTACAACTGCAAATCCTTTACCTGCTTCTCCTGCTCTGCTGGCTTCAATGGCTGCATTTAAAGAAAGAAGGTTGGTTTGACTGGTTATGTTAGATATGGCATCAAGTAAATTGCTTATTTCATTTACTTTAGCTGACTCGGCTATGGCCTTTTTTAATTTATTGCTGTTATCACTACATAGACTAACAGTTTCATTTTTTAAATTTACAGAATCATTTTTAAAGTTATCTGCTCTCTTCTTAATTTCTTCTGAATGTGTTGATGCTTTTTGTGTTGTATCAGTAATTTTTTCAACAGAACTTTCCATTTCATTAGTTGTTGAACTTATTTCTTCTGTTGAAGCAGCTGTTTCCTCTAATCCTGCAACGATTTGTTCTGTCGCAATATTTACTTCTTCAACAACCACTTTCAATTCATTAACTGTCTCTGACAGCTCCTTACTAGTATTAGATGTAGAACATACCTGTTCTTCTACATTTTTAAGTATGGATTTTATATTCTCTTGCATAATTTTTAAGTTCTTAAACATGCTACCAGTCTCATCTTTTGCCTTTAAAAGTCTTTCATCTATGTCACTTGTGAAATCTCCACCTGAAATCACTAGTAAATGGTCGTTAAATTTCTGAATTGATTTAACAATTATAGATCCAATCTTACTAAATATAATAATCCCAATAATCGTAAGTATTAACATAATTATGGCTATGACAGAAATTATATTAAATATGTATTTTGAAATATTACTATAATCTATTCCTACTGCCCACATTCCTATTACCTTATCAAAACTATCTTTAATAGGAGTATACTGACATAGTGTTTCTTTTCCTAAAACATTCGTTTTCCCAATATATGTTTTTCCTTGTTTTAATACTAACTCTACAACCTCATCAGGTGCTTTTGTTCCTATAGCTCTATTTCCACTTTCATCCACAGCATTTGTAGCAACTCTTGTATCACCTAAAAATACACTGATAATATCGGTACTACTTTCATTTTTTATTGAATCTACTATTTGATTATTATCACTAATTTTCATATCACCTTTATAAAGCTTTCCATCGGAAACTTTCCATTTTCCTAAATATTTAGTATCTAAAAATATATATCCCAGTTTACTTGTTGTAGTGACTGTCTTCTCATAATTTGAATAAGCAATTTTATTAATGTTAGTATAAATGACTGCAAATGTACTCATAGATATAACGCTTACGATTAGAATAAATGACAGAACCAATTTCCCCTTAATCTTCATAATTCTCATTCTCCTATGTTAATATTTTCATTAGCTATATTTTTACTATTTAAAATAATCACTATAAACCTAATAGATTTATAGTGATTTTATTTTTCTATGCATTACTATATACTTCTTTGTTTTAATATTTTCAATCCATATCTTTTTAATGTGATTTCATTATTCGTTTTTTCACCCGAAATCATATCTACATATTCTTCTTTTCCTAAATTGACTATCTTTTCTTCTTCAGTGAAATTCATAATAAAAGTATATTTATTATCTTTATTTGAACGCATTTGAGCTGTGACACCTTGTGGTAGGTCTGCACTTATAACGCTTCTAATATTTAAATCCTTAATAAGTTTTGAATAGAAATCCATATTAAAATCTGCCTCTGTTCTTGCTGCAATGTAATATGCTTTTCCCTTTCCATAATTATTAACTGTTAGTGCAGGCATATCAGCATAGAAATCATTTTTATATACTCCTAAAACTTCTGCAGTTTCTGCATGAATTAAGTCACAGTAATCTTTAACTTCGTAACTTCCTTTTAATCCCTCTATTTTTATGTCCTTAAACTCTATGTGATTTACTTCATTATCATATAGAGAATCTATTTCTTCTGACCAGATTCCGGTAACTTCTCGAAGTGGCCCTGGAAATCCTCCCAAGAAGCAAAGATCATTTTCATCTACAATTCCGCTAAAATAAGTAGTTACAAATGTTCCGCCATTCTTTACAAATTCATTAATTCTTTCCGCTACGTTTGGACGAATCATATAAAGCATTGGTGCAACCACAAGTTTGTAATCTGAAAAATCACAATCCATGTTAATTATATCTACTGATATTCCTTTTTCCCAAAATACTTTGTAAGCATCCTGGCAGCTTTCTTCATAATTCTTTTTGTATTTTTTTAGACCCTGCGCATCATTAATAGCCCATAGATTTTCAACATCGAATATAATTGCTACTTCTGATTTTCTAATTGAACCTTTAATTTCCTTTATCTTATTTAATGTTTCTCCAACTTCAGTAACTTCACTAAATACTCTTGTGTTTTCATGACCACAATGGTCAACTACAGCACCATGGAATTTTTCTGAAGCTCCTCTTCCTTTTCTCCATTGGAAGTATAGAACCGAATCTGCTCCATGAGCTATCCCTTGCATTGACGATAATAAATGCATTCCAGGACGCTTTAGTTTGTTTGTATCATGCCAATTAACTAAGCTTGGAGTACTTTCCATAATTAAAAAAGGTTGCCCATCTTTTAATGATCTATATATATCATGTACAAAGCTTACATTTGCAGCTAAGTCAGAAGTGCTTTCAAAATCATTATGCCATGCAGGGTAGTTATCCCAAGTCGCCACATCTACTTCTTTTGCAAATTTCCAGTAATCCAAACCTGTGAATAGTCCCATATGAGGATAGTTTCCCATAAAATTTGCAGTTACAGGTACCTTAGGTGTTATTTCTCTTATTGGTGCAATTTCATTCTTATAAAAATCTATTGTTTGATCTGTAACGAATCTCTTCCAATCAAGATTATGCCCATGAACAAATATTTCCCCTTTTTCAGAAGGGCTTTCAATTTGTGACCAGCTATTAAATTTATGACTCCAGAAACCAGTCCACCATGATTCGTTTAATTTTTCTAAATCATTATCGTACTTTTTCTTTAACCAATTTCTAAACGCTTCTTGACAAAGGTTACAATGACATTCTCCTCCATACTCATTAGAAACATGCCACATTATTAAAGCTGGATGGCTCTTGTATCTTTCAGCTAAAAGTTTATTTATTTCATATGTTTTCTTCCTGTATACAGGTGACGTGAAACAATGGTTATGTCTTTGCCCATGAAGGTTTTTACTTCTATCACTATTAACTCTTAAAACCTCTGGATATTTCTCCGACATCCATGCAGGTCTTGCACCACTTGGTGTTGATAGGATTACATGAATATTATTTGCCGCCATGTCATCCATAATTTTATCTAACCATTCAAAAGTGTACTTACCTTCTTCAGGTTCTATTGCGCTCCAACCAAATATATTTATTGACACACAATTACAATTTGCAAGTTTTAAAAGGCGTACATCTTCTTTTAGCACTTCCGGGTAGTTTAACCATTGATCCGGATTATAATCGCCACCATGTAAAAATCCATTAATCTTACTATTAAGTACTGGAAATTCCTTATTCATAAGCTTTTCCTCCGATTTTTTATAAAATTCCTATTTTATAATCTATAATTCATTGAAAATTTTGAGTACATTATTTTATAGATCCAGTCATTCCTGCAACAAAGTGCTTTTGCATCACAAAAAATACTAATGCTGTTGGTAAAGTTGTAATTACTATTGCCATCATAATTAACCCATAATCAGGTGAATAACTTGAAGCTAATTTTGAAATTATAAGAAGAACTGTTTTCTTCTCTGGTGATTGCAATGCAATTAATGGCCAAAGGTACGCATTCCATGCACCCATAAATGTAATAATTGCTGCTGCCGCATATGTTGTTTTCATAGTTGGGAAATATATTTTAAAGAAAATTCCAACTTCCCCTAACCCATCAATTCTTGCTGCTTCTAAAATTTCTTTAGGAAATGATTTAGTATTTTGCCTAAAGAAGAAGATTAAAAATGCAGTACAAACTCCAGGTAAAAGTACGGCCCACAATGTATTTAAACCTAGAAAACTTAATGGTGAATTTTTTAAGGCTGCAAAGAATTTAAACAATGGAATCATTAATGCTGAAAATGGAATCATCATAGATAAAAGCAAAATGTTAAACAATCTATCTCTAGCTTTTGTTCTAAATATTTCAAATCCGTAGCCTGTTATAGATGATACAAGAAGTGCAAGTATAGTAGTTATAATTGCAATTTCTGCTGAATTAACTAATGAAGCAGCAAATCCTAATTCTGGCTTAAAAAGATTATTTAAATTTTCTAAAAAGCTACTTCCCGGAATTAACTTTCCTCTTGTTACATCAACTGACTTATTTGTAGCGCTAATAATCATCCAAAAAAACGGAAATAAGGAGACAAACGATGCCACACTTAAAAATACATACTTTACTACTTTATTCATTTTACTAGTCATTCTTATCGCCCCCTATTTTGAATTGGATTACGGCTAATATTACTACCATAACAACAATAAGATAAGCTACTGCTGTTGCATATCCAAAGTCTGGTGTATATGTGAAGCATAAATCATATATATATTTTGAAATAGTGGTTGTTGCATTTGCCGGACCACCTTTAGTAATATTTACAACTTCATCAAATAGCTGTAGTGTTCCTATTGTTGAAGTAATTGTTGTAAATAAGATGATAGGCTTTAATAATGGAATTGTTATACTTACAAATTTCTTAAACGGAGATGCTCCATCAATCTCAGCTGCTTCATAAATTGAATGATCAATATTTTGTAAACCTGATAAGTAGAATATCATATTATATCCAGTCCATCTCCAAGTGATTGCGATAATAATTAATATTTTAGCCCAAAATGGATGTGTAACCCATTCAATTGGCACTGAAATAAGATGAATACCCATAAGCATTTTATTTACTAATCCATCTGAGGAGAATATACTCTTAATAATAACTGAATATCCAACCAAAGATGCTACACAAGGTAAGAAAATTGCTGTTCTAAAAAATCCACTAAATTTTAATTTTCTATCATTAAGAACTGAAGAGATAATAAGTGCTAAAATAATCATTATTGGAACTTGAACTAGTAAAAATATAAAAGTGTTTCCTACTGCTTTAATTAAAGTTGCATCTGAAAACATTCTTATATAATTGTCTAAACCACTAAACTTTAAATTATTACCTTTACCTGATTGTAGTGACATTATTAACGATTGTACCATTGGATAAAATACAAATAATCCTATTAAAAACGTTCCAAATGCTACAAAACTCCATCCCCACATGTTTTCCTTACTATTAATTCCTGCAACGCTTTTACGCTTCATTTTATCAACTCCTTAATATGTATCCGATATCTAGCATCCGTAACACTCCCCTTTATTCAATTGGGAGATAGCGGCTGCACGCTCCTGGACAAGGTACCCCTTGAGGGTATGAGTTCAACTAAAGTTTCACTTTATAAAGACTATTTGCTAAATATTAATTTTTAATTTTAACAAATAGTCCTTATAAGTTTCTATTTTATTACTTCTTTACTGCTGCTTCTGCTTGAGCTTGTGTATCTTTAAGTGTTGCATCTATGTCAGCTCCTGCAACAATTTTTTGCATTCCTTCAGCCATAACACTTTCTAATTGATAAGTGTATAAACCATAGTTAACAGTTGGAATTTTAGTTGCCCATTTTGAGAAATCCTTAAATACTTCTTGATTACCAAAGAATTCTTGAGGTTTACTATAGTTTTCCATTGAACCTGCTGATTTTAATGTACTTACTAAGCTTATAGCTGGAACTAAATCATTCATTAATTTGTCACTTGATCCAAATGTACTAGCTAAGAAGTCTGCTGCTAAATCTGAGTTACCAACCTTATCTAAAACATACCAGCTGCTACCACCACTATTTGAAGCATTAACCGATTTTGAATTTGCTCCTAATCTTGGAATAGCTGCTACTGCCCATTTACCTTTTTGATCTTCAGATGCTTTTATAGAAGAAGCTATCCAACAACCATTTGGAACTGTTGCAACATCACCTTTTTGGAAAGCTGATATAAATGAATCCCATCCTGAAACTTGTTTTGTAATACCAGCATCTACAAATTGTTTATATATATTAATAGCATCTTTTAAACCTTGATTATCAGCGATATTCACTGTTTTACCATCATCTTTTACATACCATGAACCTGCTGATTGCATCATAATTCTAAGTTGATTTAAATCACTTGGATCAATAGTTAGCATTGCTTTACCAGTTTTAGCTTTTACTGCTTTACCAATTTCTATATATTTCTCCCAAGTAAGGTCTTGCATATCTGCCTTAGTGTATCCAGCTGCTTCGATTAAATCTGTTCTATAGAATAATCCTGCAACACCACTATCGAATGGTACCCCATAAAATTTGCTACCTTCTGACATTATGTCTAGCTTATAATCCATAAATTTTGTTTTATCTACTTTTCCACTTAAATCTTTAAGTTCACCTGGATAAGATTGTAAGTAATTTTGAATTTTATAATCTTCAATTAAAACGATATTTGGAAGTCCGTCATAAGTTCCTGATGAGAGACTTGTATTTAATTTTTGCACTACATCATCTTGTGCCATACTAACAACATTTACTGTTACATCTGGATGATCTTTTAAGTACATATCCTTTGCCATATTTGCAGCCTTGATATTGAATGTATCATCCCAAGCCCAAACAGTAATTGTTTTATCATCTTTTCCTTTACTTGATGATGCAGAGCTGCTTCCACCACTTGATGATGAACCACATGCCATTAAACTAACTGCCATCATGCCAGTTACAACTGCTGCCATAATTTTTTTAAATTTCATAAATGAATCCCCCTTAAAATAAATTCATACATAAGTAACTTTTCTATTGATATTAGTTATGTATTTGTTTACATTATAGCATCCATACTATAGTAAACGTTATTGCTATCTTGGTATCAATTTGTAATTTTTTTATAATATCATAATTAATATTTGTACTTTTTTTAGTTATTAGTACTTTTTTAATACGTTTACATTGTTTTTTATTGTATTTATTTGTGATTTCTTTTAAAAAAACTTCGAGTAAAATGTTTAACATTACAATAGATAAGCAAAAATAGTAACCCTTTTCTATAAAAAGGGTTACTATTTAACTAACCTTCAATATAATATACTATTGATTCATATGCTCTTAAAGCTAGCCTTTTATTTAAAGTAGAACTATCTTTATAATTTGAAATTAAAATTCTGCTATTTAAATTACTACTTAAATACTCATCTGGCAACTCAATCATTGTTTCCTTACTAAAGAAATTGTTAATTACAATTAATGTTTTGTCACTTAAAGTTCTTACATATGATAATACTTTATCATTTTCTTCAAGAATAAATTTTATCCTTCCATTTGAAATTACATCATAATCTTTTCTTAATTGTATTAATTCTTGATAATGATAAAAGATTGAATCTTTATTTTCTAGTGCATCTTTAGAATTTATTTCTTTATATTTATCACATATAGGAATCCACGGTGTTCCCTTTGTAAATCCAGCATTTTCTTCAGAATTCCATTGCAACGGAGTTCTTGAATTATCCCTAGATTTTTCTCTTAAGATTTCTAATATTTCTTCTTCAGCTTTTCCTTGTTCCTTTAAAATGTTGTAATAATTTATTGACTCAACATCTCTATACTTGTCGATAGAATCAAAGTATGGATTAGTCATTCCAAACTCTTCTCCTTGATAAATATAGGGAGTTCCTCTCATCATATGGATTGTTGTTGCAAGCATTTTTGCACTTTCATTTAAGTATTCCTTGTCATTACCAAACCTAGATACTATTCTTGGCTGATCATGATTGCACCAAAACAATGCATTCCATCCATCTCCCTCTTGAATATCTTCCTGCCAGATTTTAAATAAATCTTTTAATTGTTTAAAATCAAAATCCATGATTGTCCACTTATCACCATTATAATAGTCCACTTTTAAATGATGAAAGTTGAATACCATTGATAATTCCTTTTCCTCTGGATTAGAATACCTTATGCAATTTTCAAGGGAAGTTGATGACATTTCCCCAACAGTTATAATGTCATCATAATTTCCATATGTGTTTTCATTGAGCTCTCTAAGATACTCATGAATCTTTGGACCATCTGTATAAAATCTTCTTCCATCACCTTCTGAGTCATTCTCGAATTTCTCTGGCTTTGATATTAAATTTATAACATCAAACCTTAACCCTTTAACACCCTTTTCTAACCAATAGTTGACTATCCCATAAATTTCATTTCTCACTTCTTTATTGTCCCAATTTAAATCAGCTTGCGTTCTATCAAAAAGATGTAGATAATACTCATCAAACTTTTCTACATACTCCCATGCATTGCCGCCAAATTTAGACTGCCAGTTTGTAGGTGGCTCATGGTCTGCTGATTCTTTAAAGATATAAAAATCTTTGTATTTCTTTTCACCGCCTAATGCTCTTTTAAACCAATTATGCTCTGTAGATGTATGATTAAGAACCATATCTAACATAATATATATATCGCGCTTCTTAGCTTCTTGTACTAATCTCTCGAAATCTTCCAATGTTCCAAAGCTTGAATCTATATTATAATAATCAGCAATATCATATCCATTATCTACTTGAGGCGAAGGATAAAAAGGAGTAAGCCATATATAATCTATACCTAAAGTTTTTAGATAATCAAGTTTCTCTATTACTCCGTTTAAATCTCCAATTCCATCACCATTTGTATCATAAAATGATTTAGGGTATATTTGATAGACAGTACTTTTCTTAAAATCCTTCATGATATTATATCCTTTCTTCTCTAGTTAACTGATTTTCTTTTTCCAACTATTACTGTAAGAACAAATGGTACTACTACAGCTACAAGCATTGCAATTGCAAATATCACCATAAATGCTGGTTTAATTGATAAGATACCAGGTAAACCACCAACACCAATTGAATTTGCCATTACTCCACTTCCCACTGATATAATTGCTGCTATTGCTGAACCTGTCATTCCACAGAAGAATGGGAATCCATGTTTTAAATTAACACCGAACATAGCTGGCTCAGTTACTCCAAGATAAGCCGAAATACATGCCGGCACATTAACTTCCTGTGCTTCTTGATTCTTTCTTTGTAAATATATCATAGCTAAAACTGCTGAACCTTGAGCAATATTAGATAAAGCTATCATTGGCCAAAGTGATGTTCCTCCGAATTGAGCCATTAATTGTAGGTCTATCGCATTTGTCATGTGGTGAAGTCCTGTAATAACAAGTGGTGCATAAAGGAATCCAAAAATCGCTGCAAAAATCATTCCAAACGAAGAAGTCAAACCACCATATACTACTTTTGAAATAGCAGAACCAATTGCCCAGCCTATAGGCCCTATTACAATATGTGCAATTAAAACTGCTGGTACTAATGAAAGGAATGGTACTAATATCATTGATACTGAAGCGGGACTTATTTTTCTAACACCTCTTTCAAGGAATACTAATGTGAAACCTGCCATAATTGCTGGGATAACTTGAGCTTGATAACCTATCATTCTTATTTGTGCAAATCCAAAATCCCAGAAAGGAATTTTATCAGGAGTAGCACCTGCTACTGCATAAGCATTTAAAAGTTGTGGTGAAACTAATGTAATACCAAGTACAATACCAAGAATTTGGGTTGTTCCCATTTTCTTTGTAATAGACCATGTTATCCCTACAGGTAAGAAGTGGAATATAGCCTCTCCAATTAGCCATAGGAAACTATTTGTCCCAGCCCAAAATTGAGATACTTCAACTAGTGATTTAGTTCCGCCTTCTAATAATTTCATATCACCAATAATATTTCTAAAACCTAAGATCAAACCTCCAACGATGATAGCCGGAATAAGTGGTGAAAATATTTCTGCTATATTAGCCATAAGTTTTTGTATAAAAGTCATATTGTTTTTAGCAACATCTTTTACTGCGTCTTTACTTACGCCATCTATACCTGAAACTGCTATAAAATCGTTATAAAATACGGATACTTCATTTCCAATGATAACTTGAAATTGTCCTGCTTGTGTAAATGTACCTTTAACACTTTTTAGTTTTTCAATTTCAGCCACACCAGCTTTGCTTGGATCATTTAAAACAAATCTCATTCTTGTAACGCAATGTGTGACTGCTGAAATATTTTCTTTACCACCAACTAACTTTAGTAGTTCTTTTGCATCATTTTGAAATTTCCCCATTAATAAAACCTCCATTGATTTTTTAATTTCTTAATAAATAATTTCGTAGCTTTTATACAGATCTGTTTATTATATTAGTTCAATTGAACAAACACTTAGTCTTTAATATTAATTATATGCTTGTACTATATTTAACATTTAAATGTTTACATTAACATCATAATTCATTCTGAACATATAGTCAATATATTTTTTAAAATTTGTTTAAACAAATTTTAAACATTTTCTTAGAATCTTGTCATATAAACACTTTCCCCTCATATAATATACCTAAAATATGTTTAAACATATTTTTAATTTTTTAATATTTGTTCACTTAAGCACTTACATTTTCTCTTTAGGATAATAATATTAACGCATAGGATAAATGTCCTAGTATTTGAATAACTAAAGAAATATAATATCGAGTATAAAATTACATTCTTCACCTCACCCTTTCGTTGAGGTTCTCCAAACATATGTAATTTTCATGGCATTTACCGATATTATGTTAACTTATCTAAAAAAATAAAGTATAATATATTCATTAAGGATAATTTAAGGGAGTGTTACTTTTGCCAAACGTAAAATTTAAAGATATATATCACGCATTAAAGGATAATATAGATAATGGTAAATATGATGATTCAATGATGCTTCCTACAGAGATGGAGTTAATTGAAAAGTTTGATTGTAGTAGAAATACCGTAAGAAGAGCTATTAATGAATTAAGTAAGGATGGCTACGTTAAAAGTGTTAAAGGCAAGGGTGTTATTATCCTAGACAGAGATAGCCGAGAATCAATAGAGCTTCCTATTGGTAATTTATTAGGGCTACAGGAACTACACCTAAAAAAGAAATTTACTACTAGCGTTGTAAATTTTTCCAAAATAACTATAGATGAGTCTTTAACTAAAAAAACTGCTTTAAGACAAGATACAGAGGTTTATCATCTTCATAGGATAAGATTTTTCGATAATGAACCAATAATCCTCGATATTAATTATTTTAGTGCAGATGTAGTAAAAGATTTAAACATAGAAATAGCACAAAAGTCTATATATGAATATATAGAGAAAGAACTAAATACAAAAATACTCGCTTCAAAAAAAGTAATTGTCGTTGAACATGCAACAGAACTAGATAAAAGATTTCTAGACCTCGGTACATATGATTGTGTTGCTGTTGTAAAAACATATGCGTACACAGACTCAGGAAAGCTTTTCGAATACACCGAATCCCGTCACAGACCCGATAAATTCGTATTCGTCGAATCATCATCTGTAAGAAAAATAGACTAGATTTATATATCCTAAACCGAAATGGAGTAGATTCTGTTGTTTCGGTTGCTATAGAATATAACAGTGGATTTCTAACATTAGAAGTTGCACCAGTCATGCTTGTTCCTTAGGCAAGCTAATGACAAGCATGACTGGAACAACTTCTAATGAAGAAATCCTACAGCCATATTCTAAATGCAACACTGCACAAAAGAATCTACTCCATTTCTGGTATGGATATAATATAAATTTTAATTCTATTTTTAAAGGCATTCCTAACTATCGAAATATAAAAATGCTTGCATGAATATAGTCTTACTTTAAGCTTGGCGCTAAACAAAGAAAGTGAATATATGTTTTTACGAAGCGTTCATAGGAGATTTTGCTGGCTATGATTCTTAGAATGTAAGTTGTTCCAAATGTGCTTGTTCAAGGCGTAGCCCTTGAAGCAAGCACTTTGGGCACAACTTGCATTCTTAGAGTCATCCAGCAAATTCTTCAAGGAACCGGAGTAAACACATATATTCACTTTCGGTTATTTAGCACTAAACTTAAAACAACCTCTTACTGCAAGTATTTTTATATTTCTTTGCAGCTTTCACGCACTTTGAATTCAGTTGGTATTATTACTTTTTTGTTGTATTCTCTATTTCCGTTAAGGTTTTCGATTAATAAATCAACTGCTGCTTTTCCTAAGTATTCGCTAGGAATCCTTACTGTTGTAAGAGCTGGTATCATGTATTTTGCACTAGGTAAATCATTAAAGCCAATTATGCTTATATCGTTTGGAATTGATAACCCTTCCTCTGATATTGCTTTATATGCTCCAACAGCCATTGTATCATTACCGATAAAATAAGCAGTGACGTTGTCTTTAGATTTTAATGCTTCTTTCATAAGATTATATCCTGCTTTAAAAGTAAATCTTTCAGATTCATATATGTAATTAGGATTATAAATCCCTTTACTCTCCATAAATTCTTTATACTTTATAATTCTTTCATCAATATATACATCTCTATAATCGATTTGTTCTAATTTCTTTCCACCGATAAAGCCTATCTTTCTATGACCTAGTTCATATAAGTAATGCAATATTTCATTTGTTGATCTTCCTAAATTCGCCATCACAGAATCAAATTTATTTTCATTTGGAGAAAAATCTACAAATACTATATTCTCATTTGCACTTGACAACTTCTCTACAACACTCGGAGAAAACCTTCCAATCGCGATAATGCCATTAACACGTTTTATATCTTCAATATCGCTATTTTCACTTAACTTTACTAAGTTGAAATTATTTCCATTACACTTTTTTTCAGCTGCTATTCTTATTGATAAATAGTATGGGTCTGCTAGCTCTTCTTCATAACTAAACCAATAAATAATTCCTATATCCTTACTTTTCTTATTTTTAGCCTTTTTAGATTTTGATGATACATAATCAAGTTCATCTGCAATTTTTAATATTTTTTCTCTTGTCACATCACTTACATTTAAAGTTTCATCAAAATTTAAAACTCTAGAAACTGTCGATATAGAAACTTCAGCAATTGAAGCAATTTCTTTTATAGTAGCCACCCGAAATTCCTCCCTAATCTCACTAATTACATACGTTTAAATAACTAATAAGTTATTCTTGTTTTCTCACCTTATATTTTACTAAAATTATTCTATATCAAGTTTATATCACAAGTAAAATTTAGTCAAACTTTACTAAAACGAAAACATATAGTTTATAATAAAATCACCTCAACGCGATAAACGAGGACTGCCATACTTATACATTTTACAAGTATAAGCATAACACCCCTCACTTTAAAAGCTTTTAACAACTTATTCTCGTAGTTTAAGGTACGTTATAATGTTTCTTATTTGGTTAAGTTACCGCATAAATCAGATTTCTGTCGTGAGTATCTATACTTCACCCCGCAAGATTACATAAAAAAGCATATTCTTTTGACAATTGTTTTTTATACCATTCGGTTTTTATAACACTTAGATATCCATCTATGATCTTTTTAATTTGATTTTCTTTAGACAATTGAATCACTAAGGATAAAATAAAAAATAATATAATTCCTAAAATAAATATAGATCTAGTTGTTGGGAAAAAATCAACTATACATAGAGCTATTGCACCAATAACTCCTAAAAAAATTGAAGCATATGTTGTATAATCTATACGATTTTTAGTTTTCACTACATTTTCTTTTAACTTTTCAATGGTATTAACATCTTTAAATAACAAATCAAGCTTGTCCTTATATAGTTCCATAAACTTACCTAATACATAATTATATTTATCAACATTTTTCGTGTCTGGAATTCTCATGCACATTACTAAGGGATATTCATATTCTCCTATGCTTTTGTACACATACTCATCTCTCTTTTCCAAGCTTGGAATTTTTACATTTAATTCCCCATCTTCATTAATAACTAACTCATAATTATCATTAACTAAACTTGTATAGTTGTCTTTGATAATTTCTAATCCCTTTGCCATTAATTTATTATTTTTATTTATTTTGTTTAGCATATCTAAAATTGTCATAACTGCACCCTCTCCCACTTATAATATGCATTTTACATTTTGAGAATTATTTTACATAAGTATACCCATATTATAGCATATTATTTTGAGTTTATAATACTAGGATTGTTAATTTAAGTTCTAATTAAGTATTTTTTAAGACTCCGATTGCTAGTGTCATTCCTTCATGCTTTATTTTGCTTATGATAACTTCTGCTCCCGATAAATCTACGCATGGTTCACAAACTCCTGTTATTCCAAGAGTTTTTTCAACAAATTCACTTTTATCATACTTATCTTGAACAGTTCTTATTTCATCTTTACTGAATGTGTTAAATGGACAGTTAATATTTTCCGCAAATTTGATAATTCCCTCTTCATTTGCCTTAACATCCACAGAAACTATTAATGACACTGCTCTTATATCTAAATTATGTTCTTCCAATGCTCCATATATGAAATCACTTATTTTTTCAAATGCAGTTCCTTTTCTGCAGCCTACACCCAATACGAGATCCTTTTTTACAAGCCTCAATACTTTTGAAAAATCTAAATCTTTGTATTTATTCTCCATATATTTATCCTTTGGTTTCAAAAAATGAGTTACCCAAATACAATCTTCTTTTAATTCCTCAACTTTTTCATAACCTTTATTAATTTGAATTATATTATAATCATCTTTTATTCCAATCATCTTATTATCGATTAAACGAGATGCAATATACTTTGCCTTTTTTAAATCTTCAATAATTAATTTATTTTCTTTTGCAAGTATATCTGGTGCGTCCATCCCTAAATTATCACTTGCTGTTGTTATAATAGGAATAGCATCAAGAATCTCTGCAACCTTAAGTGTAAGCTCATTGCCCCCACCTAAATGTCCACTTAAAATATTTATTGCATATTTACAAGACAAATCAACAACTACTACACCCGGATCCTCATCTTTACCTTTCAAAAATGGCGCTATTGCTCTAACTGCAATTCCTGCTGAAGATATAAATACAATTCCTTTTGAATTTAACATAGATTTTTGTGTAACATCCATAAGTTTAAAATCTTCACCAAAGAAATTTGTAACAACTTTTGACTGTATAGGTCCATATTTGTTTTCTTCAGTAACTTCTTTTGAAGAGTTTATATGTAAGTTCTCTACACTTTCCTTTATAAAAAGTTTGGCACTCAAGCACTTTTGTAGTTTTATGGCTATTTCTTTTCCCTTAGGGGAAGGGCAAATTATACTTATACCTGAAAAATCATTTGTATATTCACCCATAGAATATTGTTGTTCCATTATCTTGAATCCTCAGCATCCCTAAACATATGAGAGAAACTCTTATCATATAGTAAACTTTTCTCAAAATCACTATCAATAAAATCTCCTACTAATATTTGCGCACATTTAGTTATGTTATTTTCCTTAACCTTTTCTGCTATATCATCTAAATGTCCCATTATTATTCTTTCATCAGGCCATGTTGCTCTTTCAACTACTGCTATTGGAACATTCTTCTTATATCCCTTTTTCAATTTCTCAACAACCTTATCAATCATTGAAATAGATAAAAATATAGCCATAGATGCTCCGATAGATGCTAAAACTTCAAGATCTTCGTTAGCTGGTACAGGAGTTCTTCCTTCAACCCTTGTTAATATAACAGTTTGTGAGACTCCTGGTAATGTAAATTCTCTATTTATGGCTGCTGCTGCTCCTGTAAATGAACTAACGCCCGGTACCACTTCATACGATATACTAACTCTATCGAGCTCAACCATTTGCTCTCTTATAGCTCCATATATTGATGGGTCCCCCGTATGTAGTCTTACAACTAATTTACCCATTTGTTCTTCCATGGTCATGATTTCCATGACATCTTCTAATGTCATATTAGCAGAATTGTATATTTGAGCATCTGGTCTGCAATATTCTAAATGCTCTTTTGAGACCAAAGAGCCTGCATATACTACTACATCTGCTCTTTCTAATAAATCACGTCCCTTAACAGTTATTAAATCGGCTGCACCTGGACCTGCTCCTATAAAATAAATCAATTATCAACACTCCTTTTCATTATCAAAATCTCATGCTTCTATTGCAGGAATCTATTATTCATAATTATTCCCTGCTTGCTATGATTAAAGACATGTAATCTCTAAGTTTTAATATTTCTTCTCTTTCAGTTAAAACAGTTTCGCCTTCTCTACCTACTCTGCTTGCATACACGTAATCGAAACCTTTTTCTTCTAGTACATCCAGCACTTCTTCCTCATGCTTGTATACTTTCATTACTACAATAAACTTCTCATCTGTAATTTCTTTCACCTTTGTTGCCGGCATAACTACTAACTTTTCATCACCAACTACTAGGGTCCTATTAACTAAGCTTGCAGCCGCACAAAAAGAAGTTATCCCTGGGATTGTTTGCACTTCAAAACCACAATCTCGAACATGCTTTAACATATGACTATATGTACTATAAATATAAGGATCACCAATTGTTAAAAATACAACATCTTTTCCTTCCTTAAGTCTTGCTTCTATAAACTCATAGGCCTCTAACGCCTTCGCTACTCTATCCTTCTTTCCCATGGGAAAATGCTTTATAACTACTTCTGTGCCTGGTTTAATATATTCTTTTGCAGTTTCAATGGCTATACTTTCGCCACCCTCTGTTGCAGATGGTGCAACTACAACTTGACACCTTTCTATTGTTCTTACTGCCTTGACAGTTAAAAGTTCTGCCTCCCCAGGTCCTACTCCTATTCCGTACAATGTTGCCATTTCTAAATTCCTTTCCTCTTAAGTAACTAATCTATTTACATTTTATAATTATTAATTTTAGTTACTACTCATTTAATATTTTAACTTTATTTCTACCATATATAGAACTGCTCATAAACACAACACAATACTCATTTTTACAAGCCTATTATACCATTATTTATTTTCTTATACATTGAATTATATAAATTGGATTATTAGCTATCATCATTAGGGTATTTTCACGGTTTTTACTTATATTTACTAAGGAAATTTCAAAATTGTAATTTAAGTTCTTAACTACTTCGATTGCCCTATATGCGTTATCTAATGTAATGAAGTTCATTACCATGGTCCCATTTCTTTCTAAAATGGCGTTTACTTTAAGTAATATTTCTTCTAAATGCCCTCCACTTCCTCCAAGAAATACCGAGTCAAACTTTAATCCATCAGCGATTAATGTATCTAATACCTGACTAGCTTCTTTTTGGACAATCTTAACATTGCTGCATTTAAATTTTTCTACATTACATTTAGTAATTTCGCAAGCCTCGACATCTTTCTCAATGGCTAAAACTTTTCCTTTTTCTGCTACTTTAGCTGATTGGACTGTGATACTTCCCGTTCCACTTCCAACATCTAAAACTAAAGAATTTTCTTTCAAATTCATTTTAGCTATAGAAAGTATTCTTATTTCCTCTTTTGTCATAGGACATTTTCCTCTAATAAATTCTTCGTCTTTTATGAAAACCATGAAATTTGCCTCCTCTTATATAGGTTTTTAAATAAAATTTTAATCTCCCCTGTTAACTATAAAAATACTTAATGGATTGAAACTTTTACAGATAAAATCTATTGGATTTCCTTCATTTATTATTTCATCCTCATATGATAGGTTTTCTCCAATTAACACCTTACATTTTATTTTCTTATCATTTAAGCTCTTGCATAGTATAGCCGGATTATTATCTTTATCAGTAAGCCAAATGCTCAATTTATGTTTATCAATTATATTTAAGAATTGTTCTTTTCTCCCATGAAGGCTCCCTAAATAAGCATCATTCCATGGTAAGTTTAGCTTACAAGTCAAATACTGAAAGGAGCTTATTCCTGGAATCACTTTGAATTCAAAATCTATCTTACTCTTAATATAATTTGTTATACCATAAAATGTCGGATCTCCAGAAGCAATAATTGAAATATTATTATAAATACTCTTTTCATCATTTAATAATTCATCAATATCACTTAATCTGCTTATGTATAGCTTCTTATTATCAATAAAATCCAAAGAATCTATTGCTCTTTTAAATCCTATGATAATATCTGAATTTTTCATTATTTCTAAAGCCTTTGGTAAAATATAATCTCTATGACCTGGCCCCAGCCCTACAATATATATCATTTTTTTGCTCCCTCTGATTTCCAAAGTAGTATAGGTTTTGATGCCCCATAATACATTATTGCTGCAACTTCCAGCTCACCATAAGTATATTCTTTAATCCTTTGAATGATTTTTTCTCCAATATTCTCATAAAGCTTATCATAACCACTTCCTAGCATCTTAACGGCACCTTCACAAGTCTTCTCTTTTAAAACTTCTTGAGCAAGAGAAATATCATATCCAAGAAGTGCAAGCTCTAAAGCAATTACTTCAAGCCTTACTCCATTTACTTTACTATGGGTATTAAAACAACCATAAGCTATCTTACTCATCTTACCAATATGTCCAGCTATAATAATAGACTTAACATTACGAGAAACACAAGTCTCTAAAGCAAATCCTATGTAATTTGAACAAATAACAATCTCCTCTTCTTTAAAACCAAGTTCCTTACAGTAATTATCGCCTAAATTACCAAAAGTTAAAACTAATCTTTCATTATTTAGGGCTTTTTGTGTAATTTCTAACTTGATTGATGCTTTTAGAGAATCTTCTGACATTGGATGTACAATACCTGTTGTCCCAAGTATGGAGATTCCACCTTCTATTCCAAGCCTAGGATTAAAAGTTTTCTTTGCAACTTCTTCTCCTTGAGGAACTATAATTGTTACTTCTACTCTCTCTCCATCAGGCAAAACCTTCATCACTTCTTCTCTTATCATTTTACGTGGTACTGGATTTATAGCCGGTTCCCCTTTTGGAATAAAAAGTCCATCCTTAGTAACAGTACCTACTCCAATTCCACCTTTAAGTATAACCGCATCGTCATTAAGTCCATTGAAATCTTCAAAAACTCTTCTAACCCTTGCCTTTATCTCTATACCATGTGTAGCATCTGGATCATCTCCACCATCTTTAATAATTGTACATTCCACATAGTCATCAAACTCTTCTATTAAGGCAATTGGCATTGTTATGTTAATACCTTTTGGAGTTGATATCTCAATGTCCTCCTCCAATGCTTCGGTCTTTTTATATAGGATCATAGTTGCCGCTTTTGCTGCCCCCGCACTGCATGAACCTGTTGTATATCCACACCTTAATTTTTGTCCATTTGTTTCAATATACATCTCAAATATAATAATCACCTCCACTTTGTAGCTGATATTAATTCTTATATCAATTTCTTAAAAATATAAATTATCAATACTAACCAAATAAATATTATAATTCCTCCAGCAAACAAATTCTTAGGTCTACCTTTTCTAAAAATATCTTCTGCTTGAATCCTACATTCATCCATAATATCTTTTGGTATTAGTTTTATAGCAAAAGATATTCCTAGAGGTACTAAAATCAAATCATCAATATATCCTACAACTGGTATTAAATCAGGTATTAAATCTATTGGACTTAAGGCATAACCTACAACTAAAATCGCGACTGCCTTTGCGTGAAACGCACATCAGAGCGTTTAGATGCCAAGTAAAGTGCTCCAACCTCTTTTTTTAACTTTTTAGCCATTTTTTTAATTTTAGAGAACCAACTTATTGGTTGATTATTTGATTCTTCCTCCATAAAACACCTCAAAATCCAACTATCTTTCTACTACCATATACATAAGGGCATTTATTATAGCTGCCGCAACAGTGCTGCCACCTTTTCTCCCTTTAACTCTTATGTAAGGAATATCTAATTGATCCATATTTTCCTTACTTTCAGCAGCTCCAACAAAACCAACTGGTACAGCTATTATCAATTTTGGATTTGCTTTTCCTTCCTTAATTAATTCTTTAAGTCTAAAAAGTGCAGTTGGTGCATTACCAAAAACAAATATATCTACATTATCACTGCAGGCTTTTTCAACAGCAGCCATACTTCTTGTAATATTTTTTTCTTTAGCTTCCTTATGTACAATTTCTTCGTTAACATAGCAAATAACTTTACTATTAGTCTTATCTAAAGCAATTTTATTGATTCCATTTAAAGCCATATTCGTATCTGTATAAATCATAGTGCCATTTTTAAATAGATTTTTTCCAGTCTCAATAGCTGTTTCGCTTATTTCTACTAAATCCCTATATTCAAAATCAGCAGTAGTATGAATCGTTCTTTTAACTATAAGAAGTTCTTCTTCTGTAAATGAGTGAGGCCCCATTTCATTTCCAATAATCTCAAAACTTTTTTCCTCAATTCCCATTGGATTTTTTAAATATTCCATATATTTTATTAGTGAGAGTATTTACAATAAATATCTCACTAAACTCACCTCTTTCTAAATTTAATAATTTACTCTACTTTCTCAATTTTGTATGCAACTTTATTTGATATAATTTCATCCTTAGTGAAATTATAGTTACCTTCCATTGTCCCATTTACGATTCTTCCATTTAAATCAATAACATATCCATTAGTATTATCCTTTATATATAATCCACAAACAGAGATATTATATTTACTAAGAATTTCTCTTATATTTATAGTTTTATCAATAAAACTATCTAATGACATTTCATCAGCGTTCCATATAATATCTATTTTTAAAGGATAAGAATCTCCAGGAGTGAAGCTTTTATATTTACTATAACTTTTGCTGTTTGCATCTGCTCCTGCATCTTCTAACACTGATATATATTTTATTTTCATGTTAGGGGCACTTTCTTCAATCAAACTAAGAACCATATTTTTCGCCTCAAGATTCACCTTGCTTTCAAAGTAATTATCCTCAATTTTATTCTTATCCATCACTGTTACTTCAAAAGTTACCGGCATGTTCTCTACCGTTGTAACACTACATACATAATCTCCAAATTTAGGATTATAGTATGATTTATTCACTTTATACTTTAACTCTGGATACATTTCACTTAGATATTTCTGTGCAACTGTTTTTGTTTGTTGTATTCTCCAAGGCAATCCGTTCATACTCATGTATATGCATCCACTAAAAGCTAAAGCAATTACAATTAAAATTCCTAGACTAATAATAACTCCTCTATACTTTCCCATACCAATACCATCTCCACATTCTCAATTATACCCTTTATAATAAACAAACTAGAGCTTTGAATAATTCCAAATTTCCAAGAAAATTAATATGAGCATATCCGCCCAATGTATTTTTTTTAAAATATCCACATTTCCATTTTATAATTTCACCATTATATAGTCTCTTCTCAATCTCATATACATTTTCCTCATTTAAATTAACTTGTGATTTATGAAATTCATGAGCATTTATTTGGAATTCTTTTTCTTCTTTTAGATTATTATTAAAACATTTTGAATTTATTTCAACTTTACAATATCCGAAATGTTGAAGTTTACTAGTCATTACACTGTCCCCTTCAAAGAAGCCAACCATTTCTGTTCCATCTATAGATCTTGTTAGGTACATCAGTCCGCCACATTCAGCATAACATCTTAATCCCTTTTCTAAAGCTTCTTTTATGCTTTTTCTCATAGAATAATTATCTTCTAATTCCTTTTTGAAAATCTCTGGGTAACCTCCACCTATATATAGAAAATCCAGATTTTCAGGTAATTCCATATCTCTCATGAGGCTAAAATAAATTATATCTCCCACCTCTTCTAAAAGTTCTAAATTATCCTTATAATAGAAACTAAAAGCTTCATCTAGTGCAACACCAATTCTTATTTTTTTATTTTGAAATTTGCTGACAAACTTACCCGCTAATTCAACATTAACATTCCCATGAAATTCTTGCATCTTATCAATAATTGAATCTACATCTACGTATTCTTCAATTAACTTTTGGCATATCTCTATTTTTTTGTCTAAATTAAGAACCTCCATGCTTTGTACCAACCCTAAATGCCTACTGCTTAAAGCCATTTCAGGATCTTTAGGAATATACCCAAACACTTTGATACCACAATTTTCTTCAATAGCATATTTTAATAAGTTATGATACTTTTCACTTACTGAGTTTAATACAACACCAACGATATTGGCATTTCTATAATCCATAAAACCTTTAATCTCTGCACATATGCTTGCACTTTGTCCTTTTGGAGATAACACTAATATAATTGGCATATTTCCTAATATTCTTGAAACATCATAAGTTGATGCTTTTTCACTTGCCCCAATTCCGTCATATAGTCCCATTACACCTTCAATTACTCCAACATCTCCACTGCCTTTAAGAAAACTCTTTTTCATTCCTTCTTCACCCATAAGAAATGTATCAAGGTTCCTAGAATCTTTCTTTGTTACTTCTTTATGGAATGCTGTATCAATATAATCCGGTCCAACTTTATATCCTTGAACCTCTAAATTTCTGCTCTTAAGAACTTTCATAAGCCCAAGGGTAAATGTAGTCTTTCCACCACCGCTGCAATTTGAAGATATAATTATTGATTTCATATTGTCTCCCCTTTATTTAAGTTACATAAAAAATGTTGAATCATAGCTTTTATTTAATGTGCCTAAGTTTTTTTGTTCTTCCTGCATTTACATACCTGTCTTCAATGGAATCATATACCCTTCGTATATAAAGTTCATCAAATTTATCTAACTCACCAAGGCCATGCATATGAAGTTTTACCTCAATTCCTTCTTTTTGCAATGCACTCTTTAATGAACCATCTTCATCTGATGCCATATCATTCTTTGCGTGATCTCCTGCTACTAGTAGTAATGGAACTAATTTTGTTTTCTTTATTCCTTTACTTTTTAATTTTTTTAATACATTAGAAATTGTTGGATACCCTTCAACTGTAGCGACAAATATATTTTCATATCCCTCGTCAACTAAAACTGTCTGAAGCATTCCGTAAACAGCGTTTGATGGATGTTCTGTCCCATGTCCAAATAAAATTACACTTTCTTCATCTTTTATTACATCTTCTATACTTTGTATAAATAAAGAATAATCTTCTGGTAATCCATTCATGCCTTGATAGAAGAATATTGGTCTTCCAAGCTTAACAGATTTAAAATCATTTTTTCTATGTTCAACAATGCCTTTTATATAATCAAATTCTTCCCCTGGAATTAAGTGAAGCGGCTGAACTATAATTTCATCATAACCTCTTACCTTCAGTTCATCTAGTGCCTCTTCTGGTGTAAATATATTTAAATCATGTTTTTCTTTTAATTTTCTAATTATAAAGTGAGCAGTGAAAGCTCTAAATACCTCATAATTATTAAATTCATCCTTAATTTTATTTTCAATTTTTTCAATTGAGTTTTTAAGAGCATCTAGATGGCTAGTTCCAAAACTAACTACTAAAATCGCTTTTTTCATAAATGTACCTCCAAATATAATTTAATTTAAATTTTTAATGAGAATCTATTATATAAATTTGAATATATAAAAATCCCCATTACCCATGAAAGATAAGGAGGAATTGCATAACAAATTATGAATGTATTATTTTTAAAATTACATCCTACCATCTGCTATAATCCTTCCCACCGAAGGGTTAGCTACGTTAAAATATTTAGGCAGGTCTCCTGACTCTGGCATCATCCTTCATCTCTTCCTTCCCAAGAACAGCTTTCTCAGTGGATGTTTAGCATACAACATAATAAAGCTTAAATTAACCATTAATACTTATTATCTTATATAAACTTAGAGATTAGTCTTCCATTACAGTAGCGGGGGCTGTAGTAGATTTTCACTACTTTCCCTTTTAATCTTATATACTTAATCTTATAAGAACCTAAAAATCATTTTTATTGTCATCTAAATTATATAGGAGTATAATACTTTATTCAATAAAAAATAGGTTTATTGCTAATTATATTTAACAATAAACCACAAATAGTAATTAATTATATTATTACCCATAAATGAATTATGGTATCTAAATAAAACTTAGTTTCAGCGATTCTGGTAAATTAATATTTTATTCGCTCTTAGCTGTTTGCTTTAATAACTGGTTCGTATAAACTGTAGCACCAGTTACTAAAATACCTTGAATAACTGAATCTGCACTAACCCCCAATATTCCAACTGCCCCTGCTATTCCTGCAATTAATAAGACTATAGGAATATACTTATCTTTTATTGATTCAGTGCCTTTAATAAGCATTCCCAATACATATAAAGCCGGAATTAAAATCAAAGCATTTTCTGTTATATATTGTGCAAAATCCATACCTTTCCCCTCCAAACATATTATTAATGTGAATACCAATCTATATTAGATCATTGGGTCTTCACAGTGTATATTTAAATATAAATTTTATATTTACATTACTTAATATATCTAAATAAACTCCTAACTCTTTGTACACTTCTTGAAAAAATAATATAATATGAACTTATACATAATATTACCTTTATTATGTTATATGCTTCAATCTTAGTTTTGTTGCTAACTATTCTTAAAATTCTCTTAGTTTTTTTACATAATTAATTATCTTTAAGCACTTCACCCTATTATATTTTGATGAAATTTCATAAAAATAAGGTGTGAACTTAAGAAAATCTTCGGTTCACACCTTATATATTAAATATTATGTTTAATCAAAATTAAATTTAAGGAATTAATTCAATTTATATCTATACAATTCTATTAATTCCTTAAATTTCCTTGCTTATTTACCTAGATTTAGAATATAATTTAATTCAACATTATTACTGTATAATTTAAATGTAAAAACATAAACATAAAATATGTTAAATTTGAAAGGAGAGATATTATGTCAGTATATATGATTACATATTTTTTAAGTGATACCCATGGTCATGGTCATGACCATGATGAAGAATGCGGATGCGGAGGAGAACATTCACACGACCACGAATCTTGTGGATGCGGACACGACCATGGGCATTCTCATGAATCTGCAAATAGTGGCGCTAATATAATTGGAAAAATCAAATCTTTAGGTGCTTGGGCTCAATTTTTGCCTGAGGGATTTTTTGTTAAAACAAACTCTTTATCTGCAGAAGATATATTTACTGAAATAAATTCTGTAGCTAATGGTGGAGATATTATTTTTGTAACAAAAATAGATTCAAAAACTTCGGCATGTGCAAACCCTGCAGTATTAGATTGGCTTTCACAAGAATAGTTTTTGATATAACTTAGCAAAAGGGAGCTCACTATATTATGACCGTTATTATAGGATAGGCTGTGAATTTCTAAAACCAGAAGTTGTTCTATTTAAGAAATCCCACAACAATAATCCTAATTTAACCTTTCATAAAAGTGTCCACTCCCTTTTTAATTTTATACATCAAACTTAGTTTTTGCTTATTTAGAGCATATTATTTTTACCTTTTAGTTAACTTTTACTTATTTTATACATTTATCGCTACCTCATTCATAATAAGTTAGAATATTAATGAATATAATATATAGAGGTGATTAAATGGAGAATTCAGTAAACAATTTTACAAACGGACAAGTACCACAAGAAATTAAAAAGTGGAATTGGGGAGCATTTATGTTCAATATTTTTTGGGGAATAGGAAATAAAAGCTATCTCCCACTACTATGTCTTGTTCCACTATTAAACATAGTATGGATATTTGTATGTGGTGCTAAAGGTAATGAGTGGGCATGGAAAAATGGA
Organism: Clostridium chromiireducens; assembly: GCF_003575225.1. Lineage (NCBI taxonomy): Bacteria > Bacillati > Bacillota > Clostridia > Eubacteriales > Clostridiaceae > Clostridium > Clostridium chromiireducens. The sequence continues at coordinate 272,761 of NZ_QXDJ01000004.1, forward strand.
AACTATTCTAGTCCACAAGAATTTTTACTAGTTCAATCTACTTGGAGCAGAGCTGGCTTAGTAGCATTTATAGTTGCTATTGTATTAGTAGTTTTAGAATTCTTGTTCTTAGGTACATTACTTGCAGCAATTTTCTCATCAATGCCACGTTAGTTTTATTTCGGAATTATTTATTATTAATTACTACTAAAGATTATGAGAAGTATCAAATTTCACTTTGATACTTCTCATTTATATTTTAACTTATTAATTTATTCTTCATATTGATTGAATTGTTTCACAATAACTCAATAATCACAAAACAATATTATTTTATTAAAAATAATACCCATCAAAATTAAACTGTTAATAAACAATTAAATCTTAATGGATATCCCACAAAATATTAAAAAGGAGTCGTAATTTATGTAACTTAAAAGTCACATTAGAGGAGCGATGAGTATATTTTTAGCAATATACACCTCTTATTTAAATTACTAACTATATTATAGTTTAACAGATTTTCGCCGAAAAACAAGTATGTTTTTTAAATATTTAGAAAATTATGATTTGTAGGATAAATAACGAAAACTTTTTTACTATCTTCAATAATCAGAGCACATTTATTTCTTTTTTGGCGCATATATCCAAATAGTTATTGACATAATAAAAAAATAAGAGTAAAATCATATTTGTTGTAAGGCCCCTTGGTCAAGCGGTCAAGACGCCACCCTCTCACGGTGGAATCAGGGGTTCGATTCCCCTAGGGGTCACCATTGTTGAAAACACTAACGTTTGAAATGTATAAACGTTGGTGTTTTTATTATTTTACACCATAGTTTTTTAATAAAATAATATTAATTTATATATCATAAATTTCATTCTTCTTGGGTGTGCATATAAAATTGTCACAAAATTTACGGACTTATTACTAAATTTTTTAAAATAAATAATAAATAAAAAGAGAACCTTTTTGATTCTCTCTATACTATATAATATTTTTAGACAATATTAATAATTTGATTTATATTTATATTTATCTTTTTGCAGATACCTTGAATATATTTTAGATAATTATCATCATCTAAACATATTATTAGCTTCTCTTTCGCTCTAGTTGTAGCTACATAATGTTCTTGCTTATGCCTATTTAAATATATTTGATAATTTCTTGAAAATATGACCACTTGTTTAAATTCTAATCCTTTTGCTGAATGTACAGTAATTATTCTATGTTTAAACTCTTTTCCATTAAAAGAATTTTCATATTTTTTATTAGTAACAGCTTTTATAAATGCATTTATTTCCTTAATTTCATTAAAGGTCAATCCAATGTATTTAAATAACTCAATTAATACATTTTCAATATACGATTTATCTAGATTTTCTTTTAGCCCAGACATGATTTGTTTCAACCTATCTTTTTCTTTCCTATCAAATTCCCCTGGTATATTATTGATAAAATCAAAATGTGTATATCTACTATTCTTAGTATACTTAGCTAATTCAACTAGAATATTTTTATTACTTGTTCCTAAGTCATCGAGTGGATTTCTTGGAATAAAGATAAAATTGTAACCTAAGGAATACAATTCATTTTCTAAATTTTCCGCTTCATTATTTGTTCTAACTAAAATGGTAGTTTCCTCATTTAAATCTAAATATTTAAGATAATCATAATTGGTTACCCCTATAACATTACTTGATTTTCCATTATCCACATAACAACTTAAATCCTTATATTCTAATACATTACTATAATTTTGTATATCCTGACAACATCTAAAATTTTCATTTAATTCATAAATTTCAAATTCTGCTTCATTCTTAAGTAATTCTTTAAATTGCTCTGGATTTGCACCTCTCCATACATATATACTTTGCTTTACATCACCTACAATAAACAATTTTACACCTAATTCGTTGATATACATAAATAATTTATGCATATCAATATCACAATCTTGATATTCATCTATGTATATTCTTGAATATCTAGCTATAATATATTGCTCAGCAACCTTTGATTTTTTCAATATATTTAATGCGAGCTGAAATTTAAAATTCTTCTTATTGTCATTATAACTTGCTAACATTTTTTTTAATCTAAGAATTTCTAGTCCATTATCGTATGAATTAAACTTTTCTTCTGTATAAGTAACATTAAAATCATTACTGAAATCACAACCATAAGCATCTTTTAAAAATGGCCGTATAATTTCACACTCAACAAAACTATCATTTGTTCCAATAAAATTCCCAATATATTTCCCATGTAATCTATTTTTTATTTCATTTGCTGCTTTAGTGGTAAATGTTATAGCTGCAATTTTGTAATGCGTTCTATTTCTGCTTATATCATCAATTATTTTTTGTGTTAATATTGTGGTTTTTCCTGAACCTGCTCCTGCTGATACAACAATATTATTATCTGATTGTAAAATAGATTTTCTATCATTACTCTTATTCATCATTTAACCTCTTTAAACATTTAAAATATTTACTATTATAAATTTTCTTACAATCACCGTTATCTAGATCTTCTACTACATCAACCATCATATATAATTTACTACTTTGTAATTTTTCCACTACTTTCTTTCTATCAATGACTAAAATTTCCGAAAGTCTATCTCCAATTACATTAAATAAATCATTTTCTAAATCAAGTTCAGATAAAAAAATTTTATTCTGCTCAAATTTATCAACTAAACTTTTTTTCTCCGTATATAGAGCCTTTCTTTTTACTTTCAATTCACGTAACTTTGTCTTTTTAACATTTGATGTGAAATTCATTTTAATATTAGGTTGTTGTTTATCACCTATTAGTTTTAAACATCTGTTAATCCCTAATAATTCATATTCATCAGTCGATCCTTTTTTTATTTTTAAATCATTATCAGTCTTAACAATAATATCTATATTTAATCCTTTAAATGCTTCAAAGTATGTCTTAAAATATGTACCATTTACTTGTAAAATATACCCTCCATCTAATTCATATTCTTTATTTATTTCATTCATTACCTTTTCAAATAAAACTTTTTCTGATGGTCCTTCAATTAATAGTACTCTTTCTGAAAAAAGCGCATTGCAAAATTCTCTATTTAATTTCTTTTTATCTTTTGTGAATGATTCATTTATTTTATATAAATGTGTAGAACATTCAACTTTATCTGTAGAATAGATCCTCAAAAGCATTGCATTATCCAATTCATATAATATGTCTGAAGAATGGGTGGAAATAAAACAGTATTCATACGCTTTATTACTAAATATCTGATGTGATAGTGCTAATTGCATTGATCTATGTAAGCTATTTTCTGGCTCTTCTATAAGATAAACGACTATTTTATCTTCGTATAATTTCTTAACTAATAAATTTAATATTGAATAAGATAATATTTTTCGTCGCCCATCACCTGAAGTTGGATAATAATTTTCATCATCTTTCTTTTTTATATACGGTACAATATCAGAAAAGAATCCTTTAATAGCCATTTCAGATTTCATCTGAATCTCAATATTCTCATTTCTAAGGTCATTATATTCAGTTGTTATTTCAGTTTGTAAGTTATCAATTATCTTCATCTCACCTATTTTTTTATTTACATTATCAGTTAGTTCATTTATTTCTTCAATTATTTTTTTATCATCATCTGAACTAGAGCTCTCATCCATTAACAATCTTTTATTTTTTAGAAATAATTTTTCTAAATCAACAAGAGGATTAATATATATTACTTTAAAAATATTATCTATACTAAAAGCATATCCTCTACTATCCATTTGATATAGGTTTTCCTTATCATCTCCCCATAGAAGTATTGGTTCTCCAATTAATTCTTTTTTATTATATTCACCTACTATTTTTATATAAAATTTTTCGGCATTTCTACTGCTTCTTACCCCTGCAGCTTCCGACACCAAACTTTTAGTATCTTCACTTTCATCGAAATCAGATATATCTAATTCTAATAATATGCTTATATCATTATCAGTATTATTTTTATGGTAATCTGTTTTTACAAAGCCATTTTTTCTAATATCTCTATCTAATAAAAATCGCATTGCATATAAAAAATTGGTCTTTCCTATATCATTCATTCCAAAAATTACATTCTTATTATCTAAAGGAACCTCTATATTTTCAAAGTTTCTGAAGTTTTTTATTTCTAGGTTTTTAAATATCATATGATTTCCCTCTCATTATTTATATAAATTTACTAACTATAGTTGTTTATAAATGCTTGGACCATTTTAAATCGCTTTAATGTAAGAAGTCCTAATAGAATAAATCTGCCAAATTAATAATAGTCCGTACATCATTAATTAAATCTATTCCTTCATTTTTACAATCTTCTATTATTTTCTTAAATCCACCGCTACTTGGAACAATTATACTTACATCACTCAATTCGAATTCCAATTCATCTGGAACTCTCCATTCTCTTTCATGGGACCAGTCAATTATTTTATTTTCATCACCGAGATTAAGATTAACAATTTTCCACCATTGATCTTTAGGCAAATATTTTTTTGCCTCTTCTGTTTTGTCATAGATTACAGGTCTTCCTTGATTCTTATAAACGAATGTCTTTTTAAATAATAATCCGCAACCCACATATCTTATTTTCTTTGATTTTTCTTCTTCTCTTAATTTTTGTTCAAAGTAAATGTTCTGCGTCAGTGAATATAAAGGACTTTCTTGAAAACATACTGCTTTTTTATCACCAACAACAAATCCACTTTCTGTAGAACTACCTATTAACTTTTTTTCTTTAAGAATTTTAATTTCACCATTTTCATATGGTTTTGTTAAATGAATGAGATGTGTTGTTATATCATTTCTTTCAGCTATTCTTTTTTCCCATTCTTTCAAGTCCATTTTAATCCCATCTCCTAAATCTTTTTATGCTACAAATTCTACCATAATATTGTTATTTAATCTATAATTTGTATTTATTAACTATTAATAAGTTCATAATATACTGTTTCTGAATCATTAATCTTACTTATACAATATCATTTTCATATAATTTAGGCTTACTTAAAAATTAATATTATATAGAAAAAGAAAAATCCAGTTAAGATGATTTCTAATTATCCTAACTGGTTCTTTAAAACACTTTATAAGTAATATATTCTTTCATGCCACTTATTGCAATATTTATTATTCTACAGCATAAATTAGACTTAAAGCTTAATTATGTTATCAAATCCTATTAGCCACATCAATCAAACTCTGCTTGTCAACCGGTTGCAAAGGTTGATAGTCTATCTCAGTTATCTTTCCCTTACTTAAATCCCAATAAGCTACTGTCTTAATATTTACTGGTAAAGTTCCTACTACTATAAATTCATTAATCAATCCTTTGAGTACTCTAACCTCATCTCTCATATTGCTTGGTTGGCTAAAGGTAATAATAATGATTTTATTATTTTTATCATCCCATCCGCCTTCTATTGGTATATTTATTCCCTTATGATTAGTAGTAATAAAACTTTTATCTATAGTTACCGTAATCTTAAAATATTGGATTTCATTAAAAGGGTCCTGGTATTGTGACATAGCAAGTGAAACTACCCTTTGAAGCATATCTTTAGCAATTGTAAAAGAAAATGGCTTATGCAAATATATCTGCACCGGCTTCAAATTCTTCTGGTCTAAAGTATCCCTAATAACTCCCATAGCTTCAGAAATCGATCTTGCATAAGCGCGATTTCCAGATGTAACATAATTAAAGTATTCTCTAAAAAAGGTATATAGTGATTTTAAAGTCATCCTAACACCTTGATGAATTACTAACACTATTAGTTATATTAGTTACGCAACTAAATTAGAATTAATTTCATTTCTAACCATTTTACAACACACTCCAAACTTTATTTGCAGCTTAAAAATTATTAGCTGCTATTATGGATATATGTTTTTATTATAAGAATCATATAAAAATAATTATATATTTTATAAAAGAATACCTTGGCCCCGCATAATCACAGCATATTCTGAAGAATATCTATGGTACTATGGCTTAGAATATATATTCTACTATTCTTCGGAATATATATTGTTCAGAATATTTATGTATATATTCTTCTATGGTAATATTCTTCACAATATTTATTCTCTACCATATTAGAATACGCTCCATCTAAACATATATCCTAAGTAAGAATACTGAAAAGGAGAACTAATTATGGCCAAAAGAAAAAAATCCGAACCACCTAAAAATGATTTTGCGGCTGAAGAAGAACTTGATGTTTGCGGCTTTACGTCCGAGCCGGTAGTAGCTGGAGAATGTATTTCATCATTTTCATTTGATGATGATTCTATAAATGAGTGGTACCTATAGCTAATAAGCACATTGTAAATAACATTGATATAATCTCTAAACCTATTAATGATATTGATCTTAATGTTTCATCTGAACCAAACGAAAGCCTACAAGCCAATGCATCTTCAGATAATATAGAAATATCTACAAATAAAAATACATCAGACAATTTAAAAAACCAAAGCAATAAAATTACAACTAATAAAAGTAACACCTTAGAAGATAATAGAAAAACACCTATAGCAAATGGAATGGCTCCACCAATTAATGGAGAATTCTTGGATGTTAAAAGAACTTATATGCTTAGAGCCTCTACTGTCAGAAAAGTTAATGAACTTAAAAGCATTCATCCTGACTTAAATACTTATGTCAGTACCATTGTTGATTTGGCTATAGCCTATTACTACGAGCATATAGTAAAAGAAGGTGGTAAACAATAAACACTATTTTTTATATCCACCCTGTTAAATATAAGTGTTAACCATATATCTCTAACAGGAGGTGATAATCATGGAAATTAATGAATTAATTAGTCTTATAGCTAATAATGGTTTTGCTATAGCAGTAGCTGCATATTTGCTAATTCGCTTAGAAAAACAAATTGGAAGCTTATTAAACTCAATTAATAAACTTAATACCATAATATCAACAAAACTTGGAGTTGTTATTGATAATGATAATTCTAATAAAGTTGCTTAAAAAACGGCGATAGACATTCTGGTTAATGTTTATCGCCCTTCCTTTTGCCTGTTGGCTAATCTACATGATTTAATTATATTAACTAGGGCTCCCATTTATAGAACCACGAATAGTTATTTATTTTATTTAAAACCTCAAATTCCCATAATAGACTTTTTTTGATATAATTATTTATGTAAATTTAATAGATTGTCTACATAGCCATAAGATTAATATTATATCTATTTCAAATACAATTCTAAAATTACAAGTACATATACAAAAACGATAATGAAGTTAAATACGTAGATAGAGGTGAATTAATTGAACTCCGCTCAGAAAAAATTTAGAAAAGAAATGGACAAAGGTTTAAAGAACCTTAAAAAGAACAATGAAGAAGCTTATTATAAATACTTAGCTCAAAACCATCTAGATGATCCAAGACAAAGACAGAAATATGAAGCAAAAGAAAAAATCACAAATGTCTTTAGAAAGATATTTTCAATAATTGTTCCAATTATTATCATAGGCGCTATTGCTCCATTTGCATATGGTAAAATTCTAAACTTAGGTAATAAACCTAGCAATATAGAATTAAGCAGCAGTAATGGTATAGGTAATGTAGCTGTTTCACCTGTCCAAAACAAACAAAAAGAAATCGTAGATTCATTAAATACAATTAGGCCTTATTTAGATAATATTTCAAATGATATAAAAAAGAGAAATGATGATGTTCAGCAAATTAATAATAAGAAAATAACGATAAATGACTACATCAAAAGCATACAAGCCCACGATGAACTTGTAAAAGAGAATATGGCTGACATCTCAAATATAACTGTTTCTTCAGAGTTAAGTACCTATGTTAATCAATTAAACGAAGGATATAAATTACTCTGTGATGGGTATGAAAATGAATCGATTTACCTAAAAACAAATCAACAAAAGTATAAGAAATCAGCTGATGACAGCTATAAACTTTCTAACGAAAAATTAAGTAATAGCAATGCTGAGCTTTCAAAAGTATTAGATAGCAACAATATTAAGCATCAATAACTCATGGGATATAATTTTATAATGATTTTGAATATGATAAAGGTGAAGTGTGTAGAATAATATAACTAATACTATAGAAATATAAAATACTTTTAATTAATTGTAACAATAAAAAAGTGATCTTCGAAAATTTAATAATGTGTCATACAGATTTCCAAGGAATCTTCAATGAATTTCCAAGTAATAAATCTCAGATAATTGTAGAATATTAGTATAAAAGAGATTAAAATTCATGCAGGCTTTTTAATTGAAGCTGGTTAATAAACACTCTGGAGGGTGGAATTATGAACAAGGAAATCTTAGTAGAAGTAACAAACACTGTAACATACGATATATATAAAGAATTCTTTTTATTTAGTTCTTTTAGAGGAAAATCATATAAGCGAAAAATTTTAATATTTTATGTGATTCTATTCGTAGGTATGTCAGCATCTTTATACACTGGTATTATATTTGGATATGATTTTATAAGTATAGTTCTATCCATTATACTTATTATTGCAGGAATCTTAATATCTTACCTTGTAATATTGGCACCTAAAGTTTATTATAAGTCTGCTAAAAGTTTAGTAGAAAATCTGACGATATATAGATTTACTTCAGAATATCTGGATGTTGAGCTTAAGGCTGAGTTAACAAATGGCAAATCAGAAATTGCATACAATTCATTTTACAAGATATATGAAACAGATAGTTATCTCTATCTATATATTAGTATTTCACAAGCACATATAGTTCCTAAAAAAGATATTCCAATAAATGTGATGGAACAGCTAAGGACAATTTTCAAGTCTACGTTAGGCAAAAGTTACTACAACTACTGTAAGTAAGTGGCGTAGTAATGATTTTATAAACACGATTAAATAATTATTCAAAATAATATATTTTTTTATATGCCTTATAAGTTTATTTATATTAGCAGGAGGATTTATTTTATGGGACTTTTGGGTCGGTATATGATGATTAATGCGCAAACTCTTGAGGAATTAGTTACATTAGAAAACGATGATTTAATTGAAAAAATTGAAGAGCTTAATCAAGACATGGAGAATCAAGAATATGATATTGATAAACTGTGGGATGGTCTACATTTTCTACTGACTGGTGTGTCAGCAAGCCAGCCAATTGAAGGAAATAGGTTGAGTGAAGCAATAGTTGGGGTTAACGTCTTGAATAGTGATGACGAAAATGTAGATTTTGTTGCGTATACAAAATTTGAAGATTTATCTGAAATCATAACCTCCTTAAAAAGTATAGATATTAGCAAATTAAAAAAGCTCTTCGACTTATCAAAATTTAGGAAAGCAAGAATCTATCCCGATATTTGGCGGGATACTGACAAAGAAGAATTATTTGATGAATTAGTCCATGGGTACAAAAATCTTCTTAATTTCTATGAAAAGGCCTTTAATAAGAAAGTTCATGTTATAGTAAGTATTTATTAGGATTTATCAGTATATGAATAACTTGTCATATGATGCTTTATATTCCTAAGCTATACATAAGTAAAAGAAATATAGCATTATTCATATTGAATTTGTTATATTTCTTTTGCTGCGCCATCTATAAGATTATAAAATAATTCTATTTCTAAATGATCTGAATTTATGCTGAGTTATGGCATTTATAAATAATAATTAAATTTTGAAAAGTAACCATTTGCAGCCTTATCAATACCTAATTTAAAAAAATATCGAGAAATAAGTAAAGTAATATATTACTTCTTATATTTTTGTGGATAACACTTTTATAAATAAATTATAACTCTTTGTTCGTCTAAAAATAATGTTGTGAAATAATAATATCAAATATACAATCATTACCATAACCAATCTCTTTCATATGGCTCAGTAAATGTACCTTTTTTATTTATATTATCGCCTTCAATCCATTTGAATATCTTTCTAGCAGATTCATATGCACTTGAATTCGCATCAGATGAACCTGATTGTGTTTTAACTTTTCCTGGATGAATTGAAATAACATCTATGTTGTATGATTTAAGTTCTTCTTTCAAGCAAATACTCAACATATTTTGAGACGCTTTAGCAATGCGATAAGAATATGAAAAATTTCGATCCTCAAATTCTCCTGATGCCATTGCACTTAATGATCCTAATCTTGATGTAATATTAACTATTTTGGGCTTTTTAGACTTTTTCAAAAAATCTAATGTCGCTTGAGTGCTTCTAATAATTGCAATACAATGAATATCAAATAAAGACTTCATTTCTATTGATGTTACATCTTCAATTTTATACGCATTTCCTGGAACACCTGCATTATTAATTAATAAATCAAGATGATTTACGGTTTTAGATAAAGTATTTTTTATAATATTAATGCATTTATCATCTGTTAAATCTGTTACAATTGGAGTAAAGTTATTTTTAAATTCTTTATTCAATTCTTCTGCATCTTCTTGTTTTCTCACAACAGAAAAAACATTATAATTATTTGCATAATAAACTTCTATCAATTCTTTACCAATACCTCTTGCTCCACCAGTAATTAATACATTTTTCATAACTTAATTCTCCTTATCAATTTGCACCTTTGCTACATAATAATTTATTGTTGCGACACACTTTAAAAATATCGCGTAATATGTTAGGATAAAAAACATAAAGACATTTTGATTATTTCAAACTATCTTTATGTCCTAAAACATAAGGAAAAGAAATAATAAATGGAAGTATACATATAAATCCTACTAGCATTTGCATTGGAAAGTAGAAGTAGATTCTTTTATGGTAATAAGCATTAATAGATAGAATTGATAATAAATATCCCAAAATTGTATAAGCACAAATCTTTTTCATGTGATTACGTTTGGTGATAAACCCTAGCATAGTACCAATTAAACTAATAAGCAATAGTATATAAACCTCAAAAATTGTACTATGCCACAATGAAACACCTGCTGATAATTGGCTTAAGTCATGTAAAAAAGACATATAAAAAAATATAATTATACTCATTAATAAGTTTCCTATAAATAGACTTGATTTACTGATACGAGTTAGTAATGACTTAAAATAGTTATTTATAATAACCACACCTTTCTCTATTCATATAATAAATAAGACTTTATTTTTAATAACTATCTTGCTTGAATTTATTCCACAATAATCTACTATTATATTTTATAAGAAGGTAATGAATTAATTTAATTGCTTTTTACATAAATAATGCAAAAATAGACTTGCTACTGCTAACTTATATTTTTTCTCACAGGGAACAGAATTAGTATCATTCATAAAACTTTGCAAATCTCCTAGCTCAAGTCCTGAATATATAGCTAAGGTTTCATAGCTAATTTCAAACTCACCTATTAGCACATCTATTACTCCTTTAACTCGGTCATCTTTATTAACCATCGCTATCCCTTCAGATAGCATAAAAATCATGTTGCATAAATGCGAAGGGTTCGGAACATTGGAATTTTTCAAATTCTCTTCATTATTCTCACCAGAATTTACGATATTTGTGAAAAAATCATATAATTTATTTTTTCCATCCATATAATCTTTCAACCAAACATAATCGACTCCTATCATCTTGCTTAAAGATTTCAGTTCAATTTTATAGTTTTCAAGCAAATTTTCTATCTCTTTTCTTATAACATCTTCAGTTTGATTGAAGTTTGTAGAAACGATAGTCTTAATTGAATTAATTTCCATCATAGTCTCCTTTAATAATATTTATAGTTTATTCTTATTTTGAACGCAAATAATAGTGTTCTCCTTCAGATACCTTGCCTTCACAGAAATCATTTTTTATTAATGTATTCCGTCTTTCAACAGCTTGAGGTATTGCCTTAGTTGCAATCATATCAACCTCAAACAAATCAAAAAAGTTCTCGTCACAAACATTAAATATTTCGTTTAAGTAATCTACATTTTCGTATTCAGAAGAAACATCAACTCGGAGTATTCCTGTTTTGATTTTATATTTACCAACATAACCAAACATTTCTACTGTTCCAATAGCTTTAGATAGTGATTTATCTATAATTGCAAAGCGTATAAATTCTTGTTGAGAATATGCATAAAGCCAAGCTTTAATGCATTGCAACATATCCTCAATTGCGTAAATACAGAAATCACCTGTACACCTATCAGAGTTAAAAATTTTTTGTGCCTTACTATCAGAATAACATCTAAGTAGACCTTCGGAATCTTCTTCCGAAACGAGTCTTAAAATAAAACTTTCTGTTTCAAAAGTGGGGCATATTTCGTATGGGTCCTTCATAAAAATCCTCCTCATCATATATATAATATTAATTTTCTTCGCTTCACAATAATTTACAGTGGTGAAATAACTCCAGATTATAATTTATATACTTTTATACTACACCTCTGCAAATTGTTATTTATCGTTAAGCGAATTTTTATATATGCCATACATATAGTGCCATTTTATAATTATTTTCTGAATTCTTCATACCTGCATATATAAAACCTTCATTTTCATATAACATCCTCAATTTATTTCTTTGCAAATTGCAATCTAATCTTAGTGAATTGATACCATTTTTTAATGATAATTTTTTTGCAAAATTAATAAGTTCTTCTGAAATACCTTTGCCTGCAAATTCTCTCTTAACAGCTAATTTATGTATATATAGTGACTTTCCTTGTGGAATTTCAGACCAATATTTTAGATCCAAATCAGTTATCGCTATACATGCTGCTGGCACCCCATTCTGATAATTAATATAAAAATCATTAACCTGATAATATTTTGATAGATAATTCCACTTTATACTGTCCTCATTCCATTGATTCTGTAATTTATTTTTTTTCATCCAAATTACCGCATCTAGCAGAATCCCCTCAACCGTGAGAATATCATTTTCATCTGCCTGCTTTATCATAAACTATCCTCCACAAATTCTTCATGATTAATAAATCCCTCTTACTTTCAAATTACCATTGGTCTGCTGATTTATACATAATCCTTTCAGTATAAATTAAAATCTAATAATTAACTGAATATCGAACCAGTAACAAATTTAAAAATTAAACTAACTGCCACATTTCCTTTTGTATGTACTATAACAAAAATCTATGGCGTCACGTCCATTAGTAAATCGCTTATACCTTACGCCACATTGTAGTAATTCGAGCATTAACATTTTCTTTTCATTATTAAATTCAAAATGCCATTTTATATTCATCCATAAAAATCTTAATGTTGGCTTGGTATTATAGGATTCTTTTCCTATTCTCTGCCGAATCCATCTCCTTAAAATTCTATACAATCTTAGTAAGGAATTTGTATCTAAAAAAATTATATATTCACTATAGTCGTAACGCTTTTTTAAAAGTTTTCTTGGTGAACCTTCAATTACCCAATTGTCACTTGCCAATATATTGATAAACATATTTTCTATTTCATCCTCTGGACGCCTAACATCACCTTTAATTTTTCTCATCCAGACTATATTATCTTGTTCATAACAAGGAATATTAAATTTTTCGGCAATCCTGTGTGCTAATGTAGTCTTACCACTCCCAACAGCGCCAATAATGTCTATCTTCAAAATATCACCTCCAATTAGCAAATAAAAAGTTTACACTTCATAATTTTTTACTCATACGTCTTATAAGAATAATGTTACAGATTAACAATTGTGTATATTACATAGAAGCATTTAATATAATGCTTTTATATTCATTCAGTAGTGGAAATTTATTGTCAATTGCTATTTTAATAATCTCACCTACAGGATAACTAATTCTTCTATTTACTAAATTAACTCTACCTTCAACAAAATCTAAAACTCCATAGGATATTCTATTATCACCATCAAGTGAATTACCTATACTTCCCACATTAAATATCATTTTACCATCTACTTCACCAATAAAAGAAGTATGGGAGTGCCCGCTTAAAATAAGTTGTTCTTCTACACCTTTTATTGCTTTCTTGATTTCTTCTTCTGAAACACTGCTATCTAATGCTTCAACTATGGATTTAGGTGTTCCATGAACACAAAGTATGCTAATTCCATTTAAATTAATTGAACACTCTAATGGTAATTCTTTAAGAAATACTATTTGTTCTTCTTTCAACTTATCCTTTGCATATTTATAGTATAAATTTAGTTCATATTCTCTTCTTGTTGAAGGTATCCAAACATCTGTAATTTCTTCAAGCCATAAATCTGTATTTCCTTTAATCCATGCTATAATTTCTAAATCCTTATCTTTTAGCATTTCAAGTGACTTCAAAGGCATAGGCCCCTTCATTATAATATCTCCTAAAATGATAACTTTTTTAATACCTAAACTTTTCAAATCATTTATTGCATATTCTAATGCTATTCCATTACCGTGAATATCAGATAAAACTGCCACCTTCATAAAATTTCTCCTTAATTTATATATTTAGTTTCTTCGTAATAATTTACTGTTGCGACACACTTTAAGAAAATTATGAATTAACTAAGCGATAAATTGGAAATTTAACTGTGTAGTGCTTTAATATATCGTATATTTTTTATAATCAAATCTGATTTCCACCAATTCTTGCTAATGTTCCATTGTTCAGGATAATCTGTCCATGACCATGTAATACCCCATGTACCATCTAATTCTTGAGTATTTAAAATAAATTCACATTCATAATCGCATATTACTTTATTCTCCATATAGAAATCGCTTGTTTTAGTATCTATGAATAAAGATGGTTTACATACATAATCAACTGTCCACTTTGATGTGTCATATGTTATAACATGTTGAATCTGTTCGTGTAGTAAAGTACTGAATTCATCTATATCCAAAAGATTGTTAATTGAACATTCTTTTATATACTCATATAATTCAACAAAGCAAGAAACAGTGTGCATAGATTCCATAGGAAAATTCACCTTAAAATAACTGTATGCTTCTTTAGCAAGGACACAAGCCAATTCAAAAAGTTTGCTATTTTTATCTGCAAATTTCAATATAAAACCAATAAAACATGCTGTAGGATTATATGATGTTTCCTGATAAGGTTCGAAATTCCACCAAGGTGCATGAGGATAATCATTGTTAGTAGCTACTGCATTTGACCATGTATGTCCATCAAAATCCTTTCCTGAGGACAAATAACTCAATACTCCTTGTATAATTGGGTGATTTTTATCCTTCAGATTTATCTCTTTAATGATTTCCGTGGCAACCCACGTTTGCACTGGAGATGAATTAGGATTCCAACAATCTGGCTCAAGTGCATTTCCAAAGCCTCCATCCTCATTTTGGTATGCAATTAATGCTGTCAGAACATCTTCGTTGCTCCCGTTTTCAAACAGGTATTTCCATCTTGCTATATCAAGTGGTCTAGCATTCTTATAAATAAAGTTCCTAGATTGTTCATAATACATAATCAAACCTCCATTTAATTTTAATGATAAATAACTATTTATCTGTTAGTTAAATAGTAATCATTTCTTCACAATAATTTACAATGGTGAAATAACTCCAGATTATAATTCATATACTTTTTATACTACACCTCTGCAAATTGGAATTTATCTAACTTTTTCAATTTTACTTATTTCAAAACCATTATCCAAATAAAGCTTTAAAGCCTTCTCATTCCATTTTGCAACATGAAGAATTATTGGCTTATCGTTTTTATTTCTAATATGTTTAATTGACCAAAGCAAAAGCTTCTTTCCAACACCCTTATTTTGATAACTTTTATTAACTATTAAATCATCTATCTCATTTCCATAGCAGGCAACTGAACCTATCACTGTATTATCATTCCACAGAACATAGATGTTTTTCTTTTTATCATCTAATTTTTCAATTCCTGAATAAAAATTATATGGTTCTATCTCTAAGGCTTTTCTCATATCAAAGAAACATTGATTATATACTTTTTCATATTGAGGATAAAATTCATCTTTAAATACTTCTAACTTTATATCTGTTTCTTGAACAGCTTTACTCGTAAACTGCATCTCATATGCTATTATTTCCATCATCTTTTCTCCCCTACAAATTATAATTTATCTGCTAACTTATAAATAATCTTTACCCCACCGTCTAGAATGTTGCGGCATAAATTTAACATTAATTTTGGCTTCTCTTTGATTTTATAGCGAAAATAACTAAATTAATTAACACAATAAAGAGAAATAAATCCAAAAAAATGTGATAAGTATCTTTTATTAAAAATTGACTTGAAGGCGATATTATATGATGCGTTTCCTTAAAAAAACTATTGTAGCTTTCTATTCTTTTCTGAGATTTAAAATACATTGAATATTGAATTAAGCACCAAAAAGAAACAAAAGATAATAGTATATATTTACCTATTTTATCTTTCACGATAAATATAATAAAGCAGATTACAAAAATTACCCACCATATAATATCTATAGGCTCATCCCTGATAGCCGACTCAACAAGATAGAAATTTCCGATTTTCATCCCAAGAATATCAAGTGTGAACCAAAAAAATAATACCGATACTAAAATATTTGTTGTTTTTTTCATATAAGACTCCTTTATTTTAATATTATAAATGTCCAATAAAATGCATTAGCCTTTAGATCTGTTCCTGGCATTTCTTTCGAACAAACTAGACATTTTATAATTTTACTCACATCATACAAAAGAATATATTATCAATACTTTAAAATTTAATCCCTTTTACTCTTTTCTAATTGATTTAGAATATCATCTAACTTTTTATCCATTTGTTTATTTCTATTTAGAAACTTCTTTATCTCTTTTATACCTTTGATTATTCCAATTACCATTGCAGCTATTATTGCAAAATTAATCCAATTCATAACTAGTGTCATATAATTAATTTCCATGCACTACTTCCTCACATTCTGTAATCATAAAATCTTACTATTCCAAACATTGCCATACACTTATTATATTATAATTGTATTTTTTTACAAGTTTTTCATATATCTATATTAATACCATTACCTAATAAGCCAATACTTTTAAAATGATGATATTAATATACTTAAAGTAAAAGAAAATCTACGTTTTAACTAACCGCATTTAATCAAGTTTTTATATCTCCTATATTCCTTTCAGCTTGAAGCAATTAATATCTTTTGATTAGGGCGTGTCTGAAAACAAAAATTTGCACAAAATCTAAGTTTTAGATAAAATAAAAGAAAAACTTAGAGGTAACTATTATGGTACAAAAGCGTTATGAAATATCTGATGAACAATGGAATCAAATAAAAGATCAATTTCCAATAGCAAAAACCGGACGTCCTCCAATTGATAATAGGATTATGCTCAATGCAATCTTATGGATCTCACGAAGCGGAGCCGCATGGCGTGACTTACCAGAACGCTTTGGTTCATTGAAAACCGTATATAGCCGTTTTTGCAAGTGGCGTGGTGACGGTACTTTATTATCCCTTTTTAAGGAATTAAATTCCGAAGCAGATTATGAAAATCTAAGCATTGATTCCACTTACATAAAAGCTCACCAGCATAGTGCAGGTGCTAAAAAAGGGCTATAAATCACGAAACAAAACAGCATATTGGACTAAGCCATGGTGGACATACAACAAAAATCCATGCAATTGTCGATGGTATTGGTAATCCAGTCTATTTTCAATTGTCTTCTGTTAACTTACATGACAGTACGCTTGCCGTGGATGTTCTTTCAAATATTGATATAACTGGTAGCAATGTTTTAGGTGATAAAGCCTATGGCACAAAGGAAATCAGAGAATACATTGATTAAAAAGAAGCTTTCTATACAATTCCACCTAAATCAAATGCAAAGAATCCATGGCCTTGTGACTGGTGGACTTATAAGGAACGCCATTTAGTTGAATGTTTCTTTAATAAAATCAAGCATTTCCGCAGAATTTCAACTCGCTATGACAAGTTTGCGTCTTCTTTTCTTGCTTTTGTTTATGTTGCGTCTATTTTTGTTTTGTCAAAATAGTATAGGCGATATTGTTTTCAGACATGCCCTAGCGAAGCCCCTATAGCTGGTGACTGCATATCTTTCTTCTCTTTTGATGATGATTCTGATACTGATATTAAAGAAGATCCAAAAACTAATACTCAATTTAATACTACTTCAACTGATAACAGCAACCTTGAAAATATCAACATCAATTCTATTTCAATAAAAAATGCTTTAAGCTCTACTAAAGAACTATTTGATAACAGAAAAACTCCTCTTCCTAATGGTGCTGCACCTGCTATTGGCGGAGAGACTCCAAATATTAAAAGAAGCTACACCCTTAGAAGTTCTACTATAAGAAAAATAAATGAATTTAAAAGTATACATCCAGATATTAATGTATGCGTCAGTACTATAGTTGATTTTGCCATAGACCATTATCACAACTACATTGTAAATGAAGGTGGGGCTCAATAATTAACCTGCTCTCTTACTTTCAACTAATTATTTTTTCTTAAAATAAAATCTTCTATTTTCTCTCATATATCCTTTATAGGAGGTGATTAATATGGAGATAAGTGAATTAATGAACCTTATGGTTAACAATGACTTTCCTGTAGCAGTTTCAGCATATTTACTGATACGCTTAGAGAAACAAATAGTTAGCTTATCAAGTTCCATTAACAAGTTAAATACCATCATATGAGCAAAACTTGGAGTTGCTCTAGATGTAGATTCTAGTGATGATTCTCATAAAGTGGCATGAGTAAAAAGGCGATAAACATTATTTTTATGTTTATCGCCTTTTAAAAATTTCTTATAGATTAATTCTAAAACTAAGTAGTTTAATTTGAATTCAGATTATAAAGTTATACACTAGTTAAGAATATTGCAAATCATCTCAACAATGTATTGTATTTCGTCCTAATATTCTTTTATCTGATAGCTAGCAGCAGTAGCACCCCTCTTCTTCAAGTAGAACATAAGGCTGCTAGCTCCTGGACGAGGTGCCCCTTGAGGGCATAAGTTCAGTCAGGACCACCCGTAAAACGGGTGGCTTGCTCTGCGCCTATAAGGCTTTGTTACTGGCAGTGCTACTCGCACGTTGAACGGTTTGCCAACCGCATATTTTTACTGGCTGCACCTAAAAGGTGCTCTATTTTTTGCCTTTATTTACTGGCTCACCCGTAAACGGGTCAATATATTCTTTCAGACTCATTTGTTCATATGCTATATCCTCTTGAATTTGATTCTTTATATACTCTTCTATAATCTTTTTATTTCTTCCTACAGTATCAACATAATATCCTCTGCACCAAAACTGTCTATTGCCATACTTGTATTTTAGATTTGCATGTCTATCAAAAATCATCAATGAACTCTTACCTTTGAGATATCCCACGAATGCTGAAACACTTAATTTAGGTGGTATACTTACAAGCATGTGTATATGATCTTTACATGCATTTGCTTCTATAATTTCTACTCCTTTGTGATCACACAATTTCCTAAGTATTACTCCAATATCTGCTTTATCTTCCCATATATTATTTGTCTTCTAAACTTTGGTGCAAAAACTATGTGATATTTACAATTCCATTTGGTATGTGCTAAACTACTATTGTCCATTTCGGACACACCTCCTATGTATTTTAGTTGTGGTCGGCAAACCTACTACTATCTTACATTGGAGGTATTGTTTTTTCTACTCATAGCTAAAAGCTTTCCGGAACCACCGGTCTAACCGGTGGTATTCTAAATACAA
>NZ_QXDJ01000004.1:292486-575770 GCF_003575225.1 Clostridium chromiireducens
TTTCGGACACACCTCCTATGTATTTTAGTTGTGGTCGGCAAACCTACTACTATCTTACATTGGAGGTATTGTTTTTTCTACTCATAGCTAAAAGCTTTCCGGAACCACCGGTCTAACCGGTGGTATTCTAAATACAACTAAATTCAGGTGGAGTATAAAACTCCACCTGAAAAGTTTCACTTTATATTATTGGTACACAAATTTCACAGAAATGCTTATTTATCATTTGTATCGCATATCTTTCAATTATAGGTCTTCTATCATCAAACTCGTAATCTCTTTTTGATAACTCTGAAAATATCTCATCCCATGCTTTTTGCATATCCTCTGCCGTATGACTTATTTTAAATACGCAATACTTTCCACCAATAATTTTCCCAAAATTAATATACTTATTATCAACCTTAAATTCATCCGAAACAACTAAGCATGTATCATAACGACAATCCTTAGGTTCTGTAAGCTTAGGATTATCTTGGGCTATTCCTAATATGATTGAAGTTTCATTAAATAAATTTTCTTCTCTAGCCCAACTTTTTAATTGCTCCATTATTTGCACATTCTCTGGACCATAAGGACCTGTTCTTCGTATATAAGCAATTTCACATGATGATATCATTTCAATACTAATGTCCATAATATACCTTCTCTTTTAATATAGTACATCGATGCCTGAACTCATCATATAATGCTTTAAAATGTATTTCAACTTATTTTTTAAAATTGTCAAATAACAATTTATAATACTCCCAATTCCATTGTTATTTATAATTTAATCAATCATTACAATATCAAATGTAAATGGAAATTCCTCAGCTTCTCTATTTTCAAAATCAATTTTATATCCAGTTCCATCTTTATAAAAGAAACCTTGTTTTAATTCTATTTTTATATAGCACATATTTTCATCACTTTCATTATTGTGAGCAAAATACCAGGGTTCAAATGCCTTTGTCAACTTTTCTCTAATTCTAAGATTTTCTTCTAATAATGGATGTCCAATATTATGAGCAATTCCAGTAAAACGATATAATTTATTGCACATTGTGATTTTAGGATTATTCTCAATCTCTTTTACTTTCTGTGATTTTGCATAAGAAACAATATAAAATGCACTTTTATCATAAAAAGTATCTACAAACCTAACAGATGGAGTATTATCATTTGATGTTGCTAAAGCAAATTGATAATCTTTTGCAAATAATTCTTCTAAAACATTTAAACTTTTTTCGTAGGTGGTCATTTCTAATATCTCCTTTACAAATTGGAATTTGCCCACTTCTCTTCATGCTCATTTTATGCCCCCTTATACCAACTAGGAACGGGATTTTGCATATTATTATACCATTCCAGAACTTCTTTAGCTTGATTTTTCATGGTGTCAATTTCACTTTGCCCAAATGGAATTGCCCAAGGTATAGATGATAGGGTATTGCTTGAAATGTATAATGCAAGCAATCGCCAAAAATCCATTGGTACATTTCCATAAAAATAGCCATTTACCATCCCTGAAGCAAAAAGTGGCGATTTTTGTACACACCAAACAATTCGATTAAATTCCTCCCATGGATCACCAAAATCATCTCTATCAAAGTCAATAATTTGAAGCTTGCCATCATAATCAATCATCATATTACCTACATGATAATCACCGTGCTTATAGCATTGTGGGCGATTTTTCAACAAATAGCGGTTCGCATTTATATAGTCAATAAAAAATTGTCCGTTTTCATATTTTATAGGGCAATCTTTATACATTTGGATTTTTCGCTCGATTTTACGATTAAATCGTGCCTCCCATTCCTCCTGCGTATTAGGCGCTGGGATAGTATGAATATGTTTTAGTATTTGACCCGCCTCAATTCCATAAGAATACTGTTCAGTATCAGTTAACGTCGTAAGGATCTCTTCGAAATCCTTTCCTTCAATCCAACTTTGCAGGAAATATACACCTTCGTCACAAGTGCCAAATTCAATAGGCTTACACATAGGAACACCGAGCGCTTCTACACACTGCATCATTTCAAATTCAACCCTCTTGCGGTCCTGTTTCTCTATTGTTGAAATACGTAACAAATACTTTTTCCCATAAGGTGTTGTAACACAATATTTTTTATCATCTGACCATCCTTTTTCAATCAGTATCCTGGTATTAAAGTCATATATAGGCAATCCTACTCACCTCCTTCGAAAAATGCAGATATTCTGTTAGACAAATTACAATTTATCTATGCCTTTTTTAATAATCTTTATTTCGCCTTATTTGCTATTATGAATCAATTATAACATATTTTGTAAGTATGGAATTATAAAATACAAGAGGTTTCTTATTCTGCGCTTACTTTCCAAACAGTTAAAATTTTAATATTATCATATAATAATGGAATCTAAATAATGTTGATATTTTATATCAATCTTAGTTAGTTATATATAAACTTATTTATTACATCGAACATCTTTAACTCAATAGCTTCATTTTCTTTAGCCATTTTGAATGCAGCTTCTAAATTATTCTGAGAATATAAATCCCAGTAATTTATCTTTAAATAATTATCAATTACAGTTATTACGGCTTTTGAGTCGTTCATAATTTTTAAATCAAATCCCATTGCTCCACACCCTATAGCGTTAATACTATCTTTGTCTTTTTTTTCATTAATTTCTCTCATTATAAATATCCCCCTTTTATTCTTTTAACTTTTCTTTTTTAATCATATACTTCTACAACAACCCTTATCTTTAATAATATGACCTTCATTCTCAAGTTTATCTAAATATCTTTGAATGCTTCCAGTTGAAGCTAAACCTGAAAAATCCTGTATTTCTCGAATCGTTGGAGGAATTATATTTTGAAAAGAATCCATTTACATCTTTCAATATCATATTTAAGTTCAAATATCTTCTCAATTTCTCCTATAATCGCACTGCAAGTAAATGACCACATTTTATTGCCACATAATTTTTCTAAGTCAGTGCTTATTATTTTTAATATCTTTACAACTTGAACCTTGTTTTCTTCTTCGATTCTAAATCTTATTGGATTAATTCTCCCATCTTTCTTAAAGTAAGCTATCATTTCAACTTCTTTAGAAACAACTTTCATTTTCTACACTTCCTCTACTACAACAAACTGCTCATCATAGGATAATCCTCATGCGAACCCGTTCCACCATTTATGGGTCTCACTCCTGAGTGTAGAAAAGTTGATCTAATTACACATTCTTTACCGTATTTATTCCTTAAATCATCTAGTGTTTTATCTAATTTCCTTTGTTTTTCACTTTTTTGAAAATCAAATAAAGTCTCTTGAAAATATTCATTACTAGAGAGTTTAGTTACTCTTATTCCTAATTGTCTTATTTTTTCACCTTTCCAAACCTCTTTAAATGCTTCTTTTACACCTTCAAAAATAACTTCTGTTGAATCTGTATGATTATTTAGTTGCTTTTGATGGGAATAATGAGCAAATTGATTTGTTTTAATACTTACTGCAACAAGACGGCATAAACTGTTGCTATCTCTAAGTCTCATAGCCACGCTTTCGGTAAGCGATAAGAGTATTTTGAAAGCTTCATCCATAGTTTCAACATCATATGCAATTGTAGTCGAATTTCCTATTCCCTTGATTTCAAGATAATTTGATTTTCTTACTTCAGAATAATCAACTCCATTAGCATATTCATATATAAGCTTTCCATGGGAATGTAATTTATTAATTAATAGGTTTACATCGGTATGTGCTAAATCACCAATGGTATTAATATTCAATTTGTGCAGCTTTGCAGAACTTGCGCGACCAACCATAAATAAATCTTCTACTGGCAAATCCCACATTTTCAAAGGCATTTCATGTTTAAACAAAGTATGAATAGTGTTTTTCGGTTTAAAATCGCTAGCCATTTTAGCAAGTAGCTTATTAGTGGAAATTCCAATGTTACAATTAAATCCAAGTTCTTCACTAATTCTCATTTTAAGCCTCATTGCTATTCTTTTATAATTATCTTTAAAATGACTACAATCCATGAAGCATTCATCTATGCTATACCTTTGAATTTTAGGAGAATATTCGCATAACATTTCATATAAGGCATCACTTGATTTAACATAGTGGTTATAATCCGGTGGATATATAGCAAGATCCTTGCATTTAAGCTTTGCTTCAAAGATAGATTCTCCGGTTTTAATTCCATATTTTTTAGCAGGTATTGAAGCCGCAAGTATTATACCATGTCTGTTTTCTTCACTACCACCAATTACTGAAGGAATATTTCTAATATCAAGAGTACTTCCATATTGAAGCATTTTAACTGCTGTCCATGAAAGGTAGGCAGAATTTACATCAACGTGGAAAATTAATTTGTCATCATCACTAACCATATAATCACTCCAAACGCATGTTCTCTTTAAGTTATTATACAGAACGCATGTTCTATTGTAAAGGGATTAATTTCTTTTTTACTAAACTTTTTATCCAAATAAAGTAAGACCAAAAAATTAATTTTGGCCTTAATTAAATATTCATTTAATTAATTTATTACCTACGTTACTTTACACAAACATCACAAGGATAAGTTTTAGTACAATTTGAAGCTGGACCTTCTAAAACATTTTTACTTTTAGCAAGAGTTCTACAATTTCTATTATGCTGAATACACAACCTTACATTCCAGCCATTAAGCAACCCTTATATACATAGATTTATAGACTTTCATAAATAAAAAATTATTATAACTAAAATTCTATAGCGATCCTGATTAATAACATGTTTTTCAAAATAAAAATCTCCTGCATTATAAAATACAAGAGAATTTCTTATGTCGCTTTATACTCACGCTTAAAAAGTAAGTATAATAGCATATTAATTTACCTTAAATCTTCTTCTATTTGAGAAACGGGAATGTAC
This sequence comes from Clostridium chromiireducens, assembly GCF_003575225.1. Lineage (NCBI taxonomy): Bacteria > Bacillati > Bacillota > Clostridia > Eubacteriales > Clostridiaceae > Clostridium > Clostridium chromiireducens. The sequence goes on from NZ_QXDJ01000004.1 coordinate 297,390, forward strand.
GTAGCTTTATCTCTTGGACTTAAAAACCATTGTTCAACTGTATTTATCCATTTTTTAAAATGTTCAGTTTTAACGTGTTCATTTATATCTTCTTCCGATTTATAGCCCTCATAAAGTAAAAATTTCGTTGGATCGTCTTTACATTGAAAGAAGTCAAAACATATAATTCCTTTTTCCTTTAATGAATTATTTTGATTTTCTTTAGTTGCTTCAATAAATTCCTTTATATACTCTGTTTTTAAATAAAGTGTCACACTTTTTACTATCATAGTTAAATTCCCCTTTATATACTATAATAAAACTTTTATAAATTAATTATAACATATATTGTAAATATCGCATTATCTAATTTTTAAAGTATCATTTCCTGAATATACATTCACTGCAAATGTATATTCAGGAATAATTATTGTCAGTTGAGATACTAGCTTCCTCAAAAGTTTCACGTTTTGCAGATTGGAGTGGCGTTTCTCCATCTTCACCACCACCAACAATAAACTTCCATACTTGCATATCCGACCTATGAAATACAGCATACTTTATTATATTATCTTGAATTATATATTGTATGACCAAAACTTAATATTTTGCTTTCTCCTTTTTTACATATACCTGTCCACTATGTTATTTACCTTTTATCATCTTACTATCAAGTATAGTATAATTAGCTCTATGAATATACAATGTTTTTCCATCTATGTTTATTCGAGTCATTTTAGGTAAATCATCTGGTATGGTAACATAGACATCCTTTCCTTGATATACTCCTATAGGAATCCCCTGTTGTGAGCTTATAATAATTGTCTTTTCTTTTCCTATTTTATTTTTAACATCATTAACAAATCTATCAAGTGGAACATAACCGCCTCCCTTATCTACATTAACATCCTTTGGAGCATCATAACCTTCTATCATGTCTAATCCATTTTCAGCAAATATTACTGTATTCCCAACTTGAAACATTTGACTTCCATTAACTGTGACTTCTAATACTTCTGATTTAAATTCTGCAGATTTTTTGTCAAAATTATCATTACTTTGCAACAATCCTACTGTAACTTTGTTACCTTCTACGGTTAATGTTTTATTTCCATAATCATCATATGTGGTTACAGTAAATTGTTGTCCCACTAAATCACCTTTAATTTTCCCAGCTAAATCTTTTATCTTGGCACATCCAAATATAGATATTCCTATTAGAAAAATAGAAATAACAAGAACAATTAGTTTAAACCTTTTTTTCATTAACACATCCCCCCTTACTGATTATTGTATATAAAATTCTATAAAAATACAAATTCTTACTTTAAATTTCATTTTTTCATTACATTATCTTTTGAATGCGTCTAATATGCACAAGATAATGTGACAAGGAAATCTGCTTCGGAGACTGTGTAAAGCCGCTACTTTTAAAAGTTATTCTCAACTTTAACTGCATTATAATTTCCTGAATAAAAATAAAGGTAGACTAAGTATCTCTACCCAATCTACGTTTAACGATTTGTATTTGTGCAATTCAGCCCAAAACTATTATATAAATCAATTATTATATTATCTATCAATTAATCAATTCATTTTTAACATATTCATTGATAGCATCTTCTTCACCTTTAAATATTTCTGTCAAATGTAATATAATTTCTTGATCTTCTTCCGTAAGGTCTTTTATTGTATCTTTGATTGTATCAATATTCACATATTTCATATAATAAAATCACCGCCTTAACGCTATTTACGAAATATTATATTGCATAAACCTTAAATAATTTATTGTATAAATCTTAGGAATTTCTTAAGACTATAATTGCTAATCTTTTATAGCTTGGCAGGTCACCTAAAGACAGTAGATTCACAAACACTTTACTGTCTTTTACTCTTTCACATAGTTTTCTTTATTCACAATAATCTTAAATATAAATACATTGGTTATATAGTATAAATCTTTTCCATGTCAGTTTTAAACTCAACAAGTAAAAGCGGCAGTTACTTTCCCTAACTGCTGTTTTTCATAAAGAAATACAGCAAAATTAATGGCTGCTTAATAAAAGAGATCATTAATAAAAAAGTTTTTTAACAATTCTTATTATAATAAGCTTTCCTTAACATTAGCTGAATAAACAAAAATGTATAAATATTAGATTTACACAAATAATATTATAGAAATATATCGAGGGAGTGATTAATGTGAAACATAACGAAAGTATCGGGTGTACAGTAGATGAATGTAAATACCATTGTAAAGATGATAATTATTGCACATTGAGTAAAATACAAGTAGGTACTCATGAATCAAAAGCCAAGAGTAAAGAATGTACTGATTGTAATTCTTTTGAACTCGGAATGTAAATAAAATTTAATTGACAACAAAAAAGATCCAAGGTTAATTAAGCCTTAGATCTTTTTTTTACATTTATTTCTCTTAATCAAAACTAAAACTATTTATTATTTCTGTAATCTTTTTAGCATAGTCATCAACTACTTCATCAATTCCATCGCAAATATATTTTAAATCTATGAATCACATAAAAATAACTATATCTCAAACCATCTTCTAATCTAATTTTTATAGATTGTAAAGATCTTAATTTCGCTGACGCACCCTTTTTAAATCTGTTTAAGTTCGCAATTGTGCTGACGCACCCTTTTTAAATGTGCATATTCGTTATTAGCAATATTAATTTTACTTTCAAACAACAATAGTTGTATATTGCAATTAAATATGCTATTATTTCCATAAGGAGTGATATTTTTGAATGAAATCAACGGTAAGAATTTTAGAGAATTAATAAGGATGCTTGAAAGAAAACTGGGATTATTGAATAAACAAGATGTATGTTGTTCTGAAGTTACATTAGCTCAATGTCACGCATTAGTTGAAATAGGACGAGCAAAGGCTATTTCGTTAAAAGAATTGGCTAATATTCTAGGATTAGATGTTAGTACTATGAGCCGGACAGTTGATAGCCTTGTAAAGAAAGAATTCATAGTTAGAACTCCTTCTAAAACAGATAGACGAAGCGTAGTTATAGAGTTAACAGACAAGGGATTAACTATTTTTAATGATATAGAAAATACAATGGATAAACAATTCGAGAACATTTTTAAACAAATCTCTGGAGAAGATCAACTGACTGCTTTAAATGGATTGAGTATTATTATTGATGCGTTGAATAAAAATGATAATCCATTTATCTGTAGTAAAAATACTTCTACTAATAATTGTGATAATTTAAGTGACTAAATTAAAAGAATTCATCTTACGTATGTTTAATAAATTGATGAATTCTTTTCTTAAATAAGTATATCGGAGGGTATAATAATGAATCAAAGTAAAGACTATTTTGATAAAGTTGCATCTAATTGGGACAATATGAGAACAGACTTTTTTTTAGATGAAGTACGACTAGTAGCTTATAATACTGCTAATATTGAAGAAGGTAAAATAGCAGCTGATGTAGGGGCTGGCACTGGCTTTATAACAGAAGGATTGATAAAAAATAATCTTAAGGTAATTGCTATTGATCAATCTGAAGAAATGCTTAATTTATTGAAAGACAAGTTTTCTCACTATAAAGATCTTAAATGCGTCCAAGGCATAGGTGAAAATATACCTATTAATGATAACTCAGTAGATTATGTATTTGCCAATATGTTTTTACATCACGTTGAAAATCCAGTTATAGTGTTAAAAGAAATGTACAGAATCTTAAAATCAGGCGGAAAACTTGTAATTACTGATTTAGATGAACATAACTACGAATTCTTAAAAACTGAGCAATTTGATGTTTGGATGGGTTTTGATAGAAATAAAATCCTAGAATGGTTTAAAGATGCTGGGCTTGAGAATGTAACTATAAACTGTGTAGGCAGCAATTGCTGCGCTGATTCTAAGTGCCGATGTGATAAAGCTAGTATAAGTATTTTCGTTGCGTATGGAGAAAAAATTTAATTAACGCATTTTAATAAAACTATATTTTATTATTTATAAAGGGGTTAATAAACTATGAATTATACAATTGAAGAAATGAAAAAATCAGATTGGGAAGAAGTTGCAAAAATATATTTTGAGGGCATTAATACAGGTATAGCAACATTTCAAAACTCTATTCCTACCTTTGAAGAATGGAATACTGGACATGTAGAGTCTTGTAGATTAGTTGCTAAATCAGAAGGAAATGTTCTAGGTTTTGCTACGTTAAGTCCTACATCCAGTAGAGCTGTATATTCAGGTGTTGCCGAAGTAAGCATTTATATAGGCGAAAATTATAGAGGTCTTGGAATTGGACAATCTCTTCTTCTAAACTTAATTAGATTATCAGAAGAAAATAATTTCTGGACTCTACAATCTGGAATAATAAGAGAAAATGCAGCTAGTATAGAACTACATAAAAAATGTGGTTTTAGAGAAATAGGTATAAGAGAAAAGGTTGCTAAAATGGATAATGGTGTATGGCATGATACAGTCTTAATGGAACGTAGAAGTAAAATAGTTGGGATTAATTAATTCCCTTTAAAAAATATCCTTTAGATAATGTGTCCTAAAAAATAGAAAACTAACATCTATTTTTTAGGACACATTTAATTTTATTGATTTATAATTTTAAATTAATTATTATCTCCTTTAGAATATGAAAAATATTTTCTTCCCCAGTACAATGCAACATTTACTAATGCAATCATTACTGGTACTTCTATTAATGGCCCTATTACTGCTGCAAAAGCTACCCTTGATTGAATTCCAAATACAGCTACTGCTACAGCTATTGCAAGTTCAAAGTTATTACTTGCAGCTGTAAATGATAAAGTAGTAGTTTGATGATAATTTATACCTGATTTGTAACTAATATAGAATGATATAGAAAACATCACTATAAAATATATCACAAGCGGTATTGCTACTTTAACAACATCTAAAGGAAGTTCTACAATATATTTTCCTTTAAACATAAACATTACTACTATTGTAAATAACAACGCTATTAAAGCTAATGGGCTAATCTTAGGAACAAACTTTCTTACGTACCATTCAGTTCCCTTCATAGGTTCTAGTATTAGTCTAGTAAGCATTCCTAATAAGAAAGGGATTCCAAGGTAAATTGCAACTGACGTTGCTACTTCTCCCATTGAAATATGAACTTCATATCCTGTAAGACCGAATATAGGCGGTAGTACTGTAATGAAAAAATACGCAAATACAGAGTAAAATACTACTTGGAATATAGAGTTAAACGCTACTAATGCAGCTGCATATTCACTATCTCCATCTGCTAAGCTATTCCAAAGAATTACCATTGCTATACACCTAGCTAGTCCTATAAGAATAAGGCCTGTCATTAATTCTGAGTCAGATTTCAAAAATACAAAAGCTAATACAAACATCAAAATTGGTCCAATAAACCAATTTTGTACTAGTGATAAACCAAGAACTTTAGGATTCTTAAATACTTTTCCAAGTTCCTTATAATTTACTTTTGCAAGTGGTGGATACATCATTACTATAAGACCTATAGCTATTGGTATTGATGTTGTCCCAATAGATAAACTCGCTAACCCTGCTGATAGCGATGGTACTCCCCATCCTAATAAAATTCCTAGCGCCATTGCTGCAAATATCCATAGCGTCAAGTATCTGTCTAAGAATGACAATCTCGATGATTTATTACTCAATTTTGATTTCCCCCTATTTAAAATTATTAATCTAATTTGATTTCATTACTTTCAATTCTTTTTGCTAAATCTTTTATCTTTTCTTCTATGATTTTAGCTGTTAATATAAATTCCTCATCACTTTTACCGCTTGGATCTTCTAATCCCCAATCTTCTCTATGCTTAGATGGTAAAAATGGACATTGAACATTGCAGCCCATTGTTACTACGACATCAACCTGCGGAATATCACTTAATAGCTTAGATTTTTGAGTTTTATTCATATCAATTTCATATAAATCTTTTATAATCCTTACAGCATCTTGATTTATTTGTGGCTTTGTTTCTGTTCCTGCTGAATAGCTTTCAAAAACCTCACTTCCGTAAAGCTTTCCTAAGGCCTCTGCCATTTGTGATCTGCATGAATTGTGTACACATATAAATGCTACTTTTGTTTTCATATTTTTCATCTCTCCCTTGTAAATCTATTGAATTAAATTAATTAAATTCTTTCCTCTTACTTCATCAGCTTTCCACTCAATAATTGCGAAATTGCCATCTGATATTTCATCAACTTTATTAATCCATTGAATTTCATTGCTTGCCTTTGCCTTTAATATCTCATTAGTAGTACCAGCTACATAAAGACTTGAATTTATTACCCACCATTTACTATGAATTTGTGCTCTTTCTAAATCCTTTTGAAGTCTCATAGCTTCATAAACAGGTGTTGTTTCAGCTAAAGTTACAATAACAACTTCAGTTTCTTTTTCATTTCTTAATCTAGGCAATAACTTTATTACCGACTCTGGTATATCCCCTTCTGATCTAGAAATTTCTTTATTATAGCTTTCTGTTGAATCTAGAAGTAATAAAGTATGACCTGTTGGAGCCGTATCTATTACCACTATTTCATTTTCTGATCTTTCAACGATTTCTGCAAAAGCCCTAAATACTGCTATCTCTTGAGTACAAGGAGATCTTAAATCTTCCTCAATATACTCTATATCTTCATCAGTCATATTATTTTCTCTTGCCTTGCTTAAAACTTCCTGTCTGTACTTTTCTAATTCTTCTTTTTCATCAATATTACTTAGAGAAATACCATAGCTTTCATCTAATACAAATTTTAAATGAGCTGCTGGATCAGTAGTTGTCAAGTGTACCTTTTTGCCTTTTTCAGCTAAACCTAATGCTATTGCAGAAGCTATAGTCGTTTTACCAACTCCGCCTTTACCCATTGTAAAGATAACTTTTTTATCACTATTATAAAGATCTTCTATGACATTCTTTAATTTTGGTATATCAGTTGAATTTAAAGAATCCTCACTAATTTTAATATGGTCTTCTTTAAGTAAAGCTCTTACATTCTCAAGTCCTGTTATATTATAAGGTCTTAAAGGAATTTCAAAAGTCTCTATATCCTTAAATTTAGCTGGCATATTTTGAAGTGCTTTTTGCTGCTTTTCATAAATAGCAGTTGAAAGTTCATCATCATTATTTTGAAGCACACCATTTATAATTAATATTTGATTGTTTACTCCTATTTCTTGAAGTTCACTTGAAGCTCTTTCTGCTTCTTTTAAAGGTGAAATTTCAGGACGAGATACAAGTACAAGTGTTGTTTTATCTTTATCTGCCAAAGTATCTACTGCATTTTTATATATTTCTTTTTTCTCTTCAAGTCCCGCAAGCTGACCTAAACATGATGCTCCATGAGTACTTTCACTTATAAAATTACTCCATGCAGAAGGCAATTGCAGCATCCTTAAAGTGTGACCTGTTGGAGCTGTATCAAAAATTATATGATCATATTCATTAAACACTTTTTCATCAGTTATCATTCCTGAAAATTCATTAAATGCTGCAATCTCAACAGTACACGATCCTGATAATTGTTCTTCCATGTTATCTATAACTGCTTGTGGTAACTTTCCTCTATATGGGGCTATTACACTTTCTCTATACTCAGCAGCAGCAGCTTCTGGCTCAAAATTTGCAACAGTTAAGTTTGGAACTTCTTTTATTTGAATCCCTTTATTATTTAACTCTGTATTAAATACATCTTGAAGGTTTGAAGCAGGATCAGTGCTTACAAGCATAATCTTTTTTCCTTCATCAGCTAAATTTAAAGCTAATGCACAGGCTGTTGAAGTTTTACCAACTCCTCCTTTTCCTGTGAAAAATAAATACTTCGTTAAATTTAGTTCCTTTATATTAAATGGTTTAAACATAATTTTCTCTTCCCTTCCACGTAAATATGCTCACTTTTTCAATAAGTCACTCACATTCTTCTTAGCAGCATCCATCCTTACAGCCACAGCCTGTAGCTGGTTTCTTTATGCTAGCTTTCTTTATAGTAAGTTTTAAAGTATCTGCTGGTATTTCTAGTAAACTGCAAAATTCTTCGTTTGTAGGATAACTGCCCTCTTTGACTACTACTCCATCTACCATAGTTACAGGTAAGGCTTCAACACCCTTAGTATTTAAAATTTCATTTATTACTTTATTATCTACAAATATTTGTGGGTTGCTTGTTAAGTTGTGTCTTTCTACTAATATGCCTTTATTCTTTAAAGTATTTAAAGCTGTTGAAACTCTTAATAACTCTTTATCTACAGATGGTCCGCAAACACCTGTTGAACAACACATAGCTGGGTCAAATATTATCATTTTTTTCATTTTACAAAACTCCTTTATAAATAATTTTTAATATCTAATTTCTTATTTGCAAGTGCATTTAGATTTATCTTTACAAATGCAATCTTTTGTTTCTGTTACAACGTTCATCATAAATAATGTAAGCTTATTGCAATTATTAATATTTAAACTGTAATAATTCCAAAGGCCTTCTTTTCTTACTTCTATAAGTCCACAATCACTTAATACTTTCATGTGATGTGAAAGTGTCGGTTGAGTAAACTCAAAATATTCTAGAATATCACATGCACATCTTTCACCACAAGATAATATATCTAATATTTTTAATCTACTAGAATCAGATAGGGCTTTAAAAATTTTCGCGTTTTGTTCATAATCCATATTCATTTACACCCTTCCTATATAGATGTTTATCTATATATAATATAGACTATTATCTATATAAAATCAATATATAACTGATACTTTTTAACTTTTTCTTAACACTAAATACACATCAATCTATATAGTCACTTTATGCAAAAGTTAAATTATTGTTACAAAATAGTATTATGAAGAACTTTTAATAACTATACATTATTTTCATATACAAAAAACAATATATCAGCGATGTTGCTGAAGCTATCAAGCTAGTTATAGATGCTAGCACTAGAGTTTCATTTATAACTGAATCTTCTAGCTTAATTAATACTTAAGGTAGATTACTTAGGAAAATTTTAAAAATTGGAGGTAAATTAAATGGAATATACTTTATCTATGATTTTTTAACTGATGCTGGCGAAAAAAGTACTTTAAGTGTTTCAGATGTTAAAGCCGGTCTTACTAAAGCTGAAGTAAATACTCTTATGGATACAATTATAACGAAGAATATTTCTATAACTAATTCAGGTGCTTTAGTTAAAAAGTCTGGTGCTCAATTAACTCAAAGACAAGTCACTAAATTTGATATAGCTTAAAAATAGTATTTCTTATTTCTTGACTTGTATCAACTCTTGTATCATTTAATAATTTATAATATTTAAACTTATCCTTCCCTAAACTTTCACTAACAAAGAAATTTGGTGAACTATAAAATTTTGTGCATTTCTTTTATTAATCGTGTATAAATAGGTATACTTTTAAGTAAACTTTCTCCTTTAATAAGTGCTGTAGAATAATTAAGAACTTCTTCGATATCAATATTCTTCTTATTTTCATCAGCGCCATATTCAAGCATATCATCCAGAGTTACCTGAGTTCCATATCTATTCTTGTTGATTAAATTGCTTCTTGCAAAGTTATTGGTACTAATAATAACTCCAGATCTATTTTGGACTTTTCTAAGAGCACTTGATATATTCCTAAAAGCTTGTTTGCTTCAAGAAGCTCATTTATAAATGCGTTTACATCAATTAAGCTATCTAAATGAAGACATTAATGTACTTCAAGCAAAAGAAAATCTACATTTTTAAGAAATTCTCTTAGTATAGTTAGTACCTCCACGCCACTTCTTTCAGCTTAAACTTATTAATATATTTTGATTATGCTCGTTACACCCGCAAATTAACTTTTATCCATAAAATAAGAAGTCTGCCTCACCAAAGACAAACTTCTTTATTTTATATTAAATAAAATTTTAAATTTTTAGTCACATAATTCTAATTTTGTTTTTGCTTGTAGCTTCTTTTCATTCATTTCCTTAAAGAAAATTTCTGTTTCTTCAACTATAACTTTTCTAAGACCTATAAGACCCACTAAGTTAGGGAATGCCATACATCCATTAACTATATCAGCAACTATGAATATTAATTCAAGTGGTAAGAATGGCCCTATAGCTACAAATGCTATATATATTATTCTATAAGGTAATATTCCTTTAACACCAAAAAGATACTCTGTGCATCTTTCACCATAATAATTCCATCCAATTATTGTTGTGAATGCGAAAAATAATAATCCAACATTAACGATGAATTTTCCAAGCGCTGCAATTGGTAGCCCTGCTTGAAAAGCCACTGTAGTTAAGTCAGCTCCTGAAACTGCCCCACTCATTCCTTGGCTCCAAGATCCAGTAAGTACTATCACTAGTCCTGTCATAGTGCAAACTATTATTGTATCGAAAAAAGTACCTGTCATTGTTATTAACCCTTGTCTTGCTGGTGATTTGGTCCTTGCTGCTGCTGCTGCAATTGGTGCACTACCAAGACCTGATTCATTTGAAAATATTCCTCTTGCTACCCCACTTCTCATTGCTAATATAACTGTGACACCCGCTGTTCCTCCAAGAACTGATTGAGGATTAAACGCACTTGTTATAATTAGGCCTATGGCTGCTGGAATGGCTTTATAATTGCATACTAGAACTGCAATTGATCCAAGTATATAAGCTGCTGCCATGAATGGTACAATAAGTTCTGAAACTTTAGATATTCTTTGTATTCCTCCAAGTGTTATGGCTGCAACTAATGCTGTTACAACTACAGCTGTTACTATTAATGGTACATTATAACTTTTTGCTGCTGCTGCAATTGAATTAACTTGTCCAAATGTTCCTATTCCAAATAGTGCAACACAAATACCAAAGAATGCGAATAATTTAGCAAGCCATTTAAGACCTAAACCATTTTGAATATAATACATTGGTCCACCAGACATTTGGCCATTTTCATCGACTTCTCTGTATTTTATAGCAAGTAAGCCTTCTGAATATTTTGTTGCCATCCCAAAGAATGCTGCAAGCCACATCCAAAATAATGCTCCAGGTCCACCAGCTGAAATTGCAGTTGCAACCCCAACAATATTACCTGTACCTATAGTTGCAGATAATGCCGTACATAATGCCTGAAAGCTTGATACATCTCCTTCTGCTTCATCATTATTTGCCTCATCATCTTTACCAAAAACATACTTTAATGCAAGCGGTAATTTGAATACTTGAAGTAATTTAAGGCGAATTGTTAAGTAAATTCCTGTCCCCATTAAAAGAACTAATAATGGCGGCCCCCAAACGATGCTGTCAATTGCGTCTAAAAAGACCTTAATTCCTGATGTTGATAATAATAAATTTGATAATAACATAAAAAAATCCCCCTATTTTTTATTAGGCGGGAAAATAAGAATAAAACCAAAAATTATTTTTGGTTAATCCTATCCCCTGTCCTTTTACCTGAGAGTTTCAGTAACTTTAATAGTTTATTTCAAGGTTTCTGAAAATAATTCACTTTAGAAACCATATTAAATTACTATAGTTACCTTGCTCCTTCGGTGCTCATAATTAAATGAGTCTCTCCAGAGTTTCGTCCAATAGCGGTCCTTATTACCTGAAAGATTCCCCTCTTCGGTGTATTACTAAATCTATTTTAATAAAAATAGATTTAGTAATAACTCTCCCACTATCTTCATCCGAACATTCTATTATTTTAATTAAATTATATATGCATTATTTTATTAACGCAAGAACTTTTACAAATTTTTATTGAATTTGAAACGTTTATTTCAAATTTAATTCGTGTTTTTTATGTGTATTTATCTATTTAAATACATAATACGAACATTAATCTATTTCCTATCCTTTCAATTATCATCCTTCTTATTTTAAATATATAATTTAATATCATGGTTTAACCTAATAAAAAAGCAATAAATATTAAATTGTTATGCCTTTCTCTTGTAAAAAATTACATTGAAATAAAAATGAAAACTGTTAAAATACTATTAAATGTAGAATAATAACAAAGATTTTTATAAAGAGCAGAGAAAAATGCATTTTATAATTAATATTCTAAATAAGGTTATTAACCTTGAGGAGATGCATATGACAGATATTTTAGTAAAAAAACCAAGCCTTAATGCTGTTCAAGTACTTTCAATGGGCTTCGCATTAGTTATTTTGGTAGGTGCCGTTTTGCTTAGCTTACCAATTTCATCAGCAAACAGAGAAAGTACAAATTTTTTAGATTCACTCTTTATATCAACTTCAGCGGTGTGTGTCACAGGACTTGTCACTTTAGATACAGGTACTCACTGGAGCAACGTTGGTAAAACAGTAATAATGCTTTTAATTGAAACAGGTGGTCTTGGTTTCATGTCTTTCACTATTTTTATAGCTATTTTATTAGGAAAAAAAATAACCCTTAAAGATAGACTTATTATTCAAGAATCTATGAATACCTTTAATATACAAGGCCTCGTTAAAATGGTTAAGTATGTCTTAGGCTTTACGATAGTTATACAAATTTGTGGTGCAGTATTACTATCAACACAATTCATCCCGCAGTTTGGATTAAAAACTGGAATATTTTATAGTATCTTTCATTCAATCTCCGCATTTTGTAATGCAGGTTTTGACTTGTTTGGAGATTATACCAGTTTAGTAAGTTACTCAAGTAATTCTACCGTCTTATTAACCATAAGTGCATTAATAATTATTGGAGGACTTGGCTTTACTGTTTCACTAGAGATATTTAATTATAGCAAAGCTAAAAGACTATCTACTCATTCTAAAATTGTAATATACATAACAGCTGTTTTAATTGCTTTTGGTTTTATCTTTATGTTACTCATTGAATATAAAAATCCTGAAACTCTTGGGTCTATGAATTTTAGAGATAAAGTACTTAATGCTTTTTTTGCTTCTGTTTCACCAAGGACTGCTGGATTTAATAGTATCTCAACTGATGGTATGACTACAGCTGGTAAACTTATGACAATAATACTAATGTTTATCGGTGGAGCCTCTGGATCAACAGCTGGAGGTCTTAAGGTAACTACATTTGGAGTACTTGCTTTTAGTTTAGTATCAGTGCTTAAAGGAAGAGAAGATACTGAAGCTTTTGGAAGGAGATTTTCTAAAGAAACAGTATATAAAGCATTTACTCTATTTTCTATAGCTATCTTATTGGTATTAACAGTAACTATAGTTCTAACTATAACGGAGCCTGATAAACTTTTTATAAATCTGCTTTATGAAGCCACATCAGCTTTTGCAACTGTAGGATTAACTACTGGAGTGACTCAAGATATAGAAACGACTTCTAAACTAATTCTTATTATAACTATGTACCTTGGCAGGGTTGGTCCATTAACAGTCATATTGGCTCTTGTCAATCGCAAAAAAAACAACAGACTTAAATATCCTGAAGCTAAAATATTAATTGGATAGGAGGAATTTGATTGAAAAAGAAACAATTTATCACAATCGGACTTGGAAGGTTTGGAGCTTCTATAGCTAAAACAATATACAACTTAGGTCAGGATGTACTAGCTATTGATATTAGTGAAGATAAAATACAAGAAATTGTTGATAATGTTACTCACGCTGTTCAAATGGACGCAACAGACGAAAATGCTTTAAAATGTTTGGGAGTAAGTAATTTTGATGTAGCAATAGTAACAATCGGAAGCAATATCCAAGCTAGTACAATGGTAACGCTATTAGTTAAAGAAATGGGTGTTAAATATATTGTAGCAAAAGCTACTAGTGACTTACATGCCAAAATTTTATACAAAATTGGTGCAGACAAAGTGATTTTACCCGAACAAGATATGGGGATTAGAGTGGCTCATAACTTAGTATCCTCAAATATATTAGATCATATAGAATTATCTTCTGATTACGGTATGATAGAACTTGAGCCACCATGTGAATGGATTAACAAATCATTAAGGGACATAAAAATAAGAGGAAAATATGGAATAAATATAGTTGCAATAAAAGGGGATAAAAATGTAAATATTTCTCCTTCTGCAGATTATATAATTAAAAATACGGATATTTTAGTGGCCCTTGGTTCTAATGAAGATTTAAGTAAATTTGAAAGTATAATTGTTGAAAACAAGTAGATATATATTTGATGATTATGCTAGTAAAAATTAAATATGAAGTTTTTAAATTTCACAAAATTTAAAGCTACACACATATGAATTTTTAAATCGTCATATAATCCCTGAATATGCAATTAAAACTCAGCTTTATTAAGGAGGTAAATCTCCTCTAAAGCTGAGTTCACTTTTTTCAGAATGACTTTTATTTGTATCCAAACACTTGATAATAATGCAATAACTATACAGAAAAATTCTTTAATTTTCATTTAGTTTTTCGCTTTTAAACTTTATAAATTTAAATACTATTGTACCGTATGCTGCTGCTAAAATTGAAGCAATCATGATACACATTTTTGCTTCAGATAATATAGCTGTATCTGTAAATGATAAAGATGAAACAAAAATTGACATAGTAAACCCAATCCCACCAAAAACACTTGCCCCATATAAATGTCTTTTGGTTACATTAGATGGAAATTTAGCTATTTTCAATTTTATTAGAACAAATGAAGTTGCAAATATACCAATTTGCTTTCCTACAAAAAGACCAAATACAATTCCTAAGGAAGCTGGTGAAAACAAATTATTCGAAAAACTATCAATATTAATTATTATACCCGCATTTGCAAAAGCAAATATTGGCATAATTCCAAAGCTAGACCATGGTGTTAAAGTATGTTCAAGCTTATACAATATTGAGGTCTTAAATTTATGAATATTTTCTCCAATTGGCAATGTCATGCCTAGTAAGACACCTGCAATTGTTGCATGTACACCTGATTTTAAAAGACAAATCCATAAAATTACACCTAAAATAATATAAACAGATATATATTCAACTTTAAATTTGTTGGCTAAGATAAGTGTAATAAAAACAATTAATCCTAGTAAAAGCGCTATCCAAGAAATTTGACTATTATAAAATATTGCTATTACTATAATAGCGCCTAAATCATCAACTATAGCGAGTGCAGTAAGAAATACAACAATTCCTTTTGGTGCATTTTTTGCAACTAAAGAAAGCATTCCAAGTGCAAACGCAATGTCTGTTGCCATCGGTATTCCCCATCCTGTAATAGTTGGCTCATTATAGTTAAATAATGCATAAATTACTGCTGGAACAATCATTCCTCCTATAGCTGCAGATATTGGGAGTATTGTCTTTTTAAAAGATTTAAGCTCCCCAAATACCACTTCCCTCTTTATTTCCATACCAACAACTAAGAAAAATATGGCCATCAATCCATCATTAATCCAATGAAGAACTGACATTGACAAAGAAAACTCTCCATATCCAATAGTTACATTTGCGTGCAGTATATGCTCATAAACTCCTGCAAGGCTTGAGTTTGCAATTATAATTGCTGCAATAGCACAAATTAAAAGAATTATACCACTCGAAGATTCACTCTTAAAAAAATATAAGAATGGACTTAGTACTTTAGTTTTGATTTTATTTTTCACTGTTAATCCCCCTTTTTATATACAATACTAGTTAGAATTACTTTCCAATACTTTTCATTATTAAAAAGCCCCATAAAAAAGAGGTAGGAAACACTCAAAAAAAGAGTTTCCCACCCCAGAAACTGATTGCTTGAAAGCAAATTATATAATTTGCCCAACCGTATCTAATCATATTCGTTTATTTTTACATTACTGATTATATTATAGATTAATATAATAATCAAGATTTATGCAGTATGCTCAACTAACATTGATAATTTATTCTACTCGCTCAAGGTTCTTTATCATATTTTAGCTCATATCCCAACTGACCACTAACTTCAATAGTTACATATTTAACATCATTTATTGAAGAAATCGTTGAGGAAATTCCTTCTTGCTTAAACGTGTCTCTAATCTATCAATAGTCAACCTAGTTTTTCTTAATTAGCAACTATTTGCTATATTTTTTAAATAAATCATCGAGAGCTTCTCTAAGAAGAAACGCTTCAGTTCTATCAGTTGCTTTAGATAGTCTTGATAATCTATCAAGTTGAGTTTTAGTAAAATAATTAGATTTTAACACCATACTCTCAGCTTCAGAAAGACATATTCTATTCTTACCTAATTCTTTTGCCCTAAATAATGCACTATCGGCCACTCTAAAAAGTTCAACTGCGTTTTTAGCATCTCTTGGATAACTTGCCACACCAAAGCTTAAAGTGAAATAAACATTATCATCAGAGTTTTCAACTAGGTTGAATGTATTATCCGATAAATATCTTCTTATTTCCTCAAGCTCCATAAAGCTTCTTTCAGCACCTTTTTTTACAAGTAATATATTAAATTCATCACCTGATCTACATACCATATCTGTTGAAGATAGATTGTTATTTAAAATTGAAATCAACTTTTTAATTACTTCATCCCCAGTAGAATGACCGTATAAATTATTTAAATTCTTAAAATCATCAATATCTGCAACAACTACACTGAAAGGACCTTCGTTATTAGATATTAGTTCCTCCATTTTAGAAATTAATTCCTCTTTTGATGTAAGCTTGTTATCCATAAATAACCTCCATATATAATTAAGTAATTATTAACAATTACTTTATTTCTTATAACTATACTATAACTTAATTATACTAACATCAACATATATATGAGTCAATATATACTAATCATTAAAGCTACATTTACCCCTTTACCAGTTAGATTTAAAGGTGATCTCATTTGCACATTACTTGCCTACGATGCTTCACGTGGCGAAATCTGATTTAACGTATAAAACTCTTCTGACACAACATAAGTTATTCATTGAATAAATGGTTCGCCTCCCATATTAAAAATTATTCCTTAGGACGGCTCAAATATTAACTATATATTGATAATTTAAGTATAAATATCTCAAATAAATCCAAGTAATATATATACAATAATATATACTCATAAATATATATATTGACATATATATGTTAAAATGATATGGTTATATACAGATACTAACAAAAAAATAATATTAGTAACGCTGAATCTTTTTGAACGGGAGAACCAATTTTTGGGGTGAATCTTATTTTAGGATAAGTAGGGTTATTTTTCTTCAATCCGAATCCGTCAGCTAATCTCGTAAGCGTTGAAGAGAAGTTTTTGTATATTGCTAATATACTTTCTTTAGCATACCCATAAATATTATTGCTTAATAAGCTATAGAGACTTCTCTATGGCTTATTATTTTTTATCAAGTAATTTAAAGGAGGATTTCTTATGTTAAAAGTATGTCTAATAGGACTTGGAAAAACAGGCAGAGAAATTGCAAAAATGATATTTAATCAAAGAAGTATGAAAATTATAGCTGTTATGTGTAGCCCTGGAAGCTTAAGAAAGCACATGGATTTAGGCGAAGTCATTGGAATTCAAGAAATTGGTATAAAAATAGAAGGGACTAATAAATTAGAGGAAACATTAGTACTTTGTAGACCAGACGTTGTAGTCGATTTTTCAACACCTGAAGCTACTTTAAAAAACTCTAGAATTATTTCACAAATGGGAATTAATATGATAATAGGTACTACAGGGTTTTCAGAAGCAGAATTAGATAAAATAAAAAATTTAGCCTATAGAAATCATACAGGTATAGTGTATGCTCCAAACATAACCCTTGGAGTAAATGTACTAATGATACTAACAAAATTGGCTTCAATTTTATTGAATAATTATGATTTTCAAATTTCCGAAATACATCACAAGGAAAAAAAGGACATCCCATCTGGTACCGCTTTAAAGATAGCTAATGAAATAAAAGATGGTTTAGTCTACTTAGGCAAAGATATTTCTAAAGAAAATATTCCAATTAATTCAGTTCGAGCTGGCGGTGTTGTCGGAAAACATGAAGTTTTGATTGTTGGAGAAAATGATAGAATTACAATTTCTCATGAATCCTTTTCAAGAAAAGTTTTTGCCTCTGGAGCAATCCACGCAATAAATTTTATACAAGATAAGATTGGATTCTATGAAATGAGTGATGTCTTAAGCTTATCAAAGGTAACAAAAGATTTATATGCTCTTGAAAGTAATGCCAAGGGTAATAATTTTGAAAGTCTAATAGCAACAGATATTCAATAATCTATTAGACTTTTAATATAAATATGTTAACGTTTAAAAGGAGAGAACAATTTTATGAGAGCAGATAGATGTGACTTAAATAGCAACTATTATACCAAGATCGATCGTACGAAAGCTTTTGTTGATCTAACAAATAAACGTCTGAAAATACTTAACTTGAATACTATTTCACTTCAAACTCTTAAAAGAATAATTCATTTTGCATCAAAACTTCACCTTGGAAAAGTTATATGCAATTGTGATACAGAATCTTTTGAAACTTTAATAAATGCAGGTTTCACTCAAGAAGGAAAGATTGATGGATACTTTAAGGGTAAAGATGCATTTTGTATGTCTTACTTTATTAATAGCGATAGAAAAATCTGTAGTAATTTTACGCAAAAAAATTTACTAGTAAAAGAATGTTTAAATGTACGGAATACTTATGTATACAGCAAAATCAATCCAGTATATCAAATAAGAACTGCTACCGAAAATGATATTTCTGAAATGATCAAACTATTCTCTACAGTATTTTTGACTTATCCTACTCCTATATATAATGAAGAATATTTAAGGCAAACTATGAACGATAAAGTTTTATATAAAGTTGCCGTTTTTGACGGCAAGATAGTTAGCGTAGCATCGGCTGAAATGGATAAGGAAAATTTAAACGCAGAAATAACAGACTGCGCTACCTTACTTGCCTATAGAGGCAAAGGAATTCTGGCAAACATAGTTCATTGTTTAGAATGCGATCTTAAAAATAAAGGATTCCTTACTTTATATAACTTATGTAGAGCAATAAATCCTAGTATAAATTTTATATTAAGTAAGCAAAGTTACAACTTCACAGGTAGAATGGTAAACAATTGCAATATTTGTGGCACCTTTGAAGATATGAATATCTGGGTAAAAAATATTAATTAATAGCTAGAAAATAAGTTTTAATTATGATGTATTTTAAAAAAATAGTTGATTGCTTTTTTGCTTTTAGCGGAAGGGCAATCTTTTTTATTCTAATAAATTAGTATAAAATTTATAGAAGTTCTTACTCTTCTATAAAATTTAAAGTATCTTATACTATTAACATACGCTTATATATATGATAACATATATATGTTTGTATGATTATATACAAAATAATTTTTTCATCTAATGTATTGGGGGAATAGAAATGGAAAATAAACAGAGTACCTATAATACTTTGTTTCATTGGCATAGTTTTAAGCTAAAACTTGTTTTTGAAGGAATATGCATAGGTATCGTTACTGGTTTATTAATTGTGCTATACCGTTTAGCACTTGAAAAAGCAGGCATTGTATTAAATTATATTTATAAGCTTATATCAATTAATCACCTTATTATCTTACCATGGATTCTATTAGTGATAATCATCGGTTACTTAGTTGGATTGATGGTGAAAAATGAGCCTATGATTAGTGGAAGCGGAATTCCTCAAGTTGAAGGAGTTTTACTTAGAAAACTAGATATGAAATGGTGGAAAGTAATTTTGGGTAAGTTCTTCGGAGGCATTCTTTCAATAGGTTCTGGACTTTCATTAGGAAGAGAAGGCCCTTCTGTTCAATTAGGTGCAGCGGTTGGACAAGGATTTAGTAAAATATTTAAAAGAATAAAACTTGAAGAAAAATATCTTATTACGAGTGGTGCAAGTGCAGGACTTGCAGCCGCATTTAACGCTCCTTTAGCTGGAGCAATGTTTGCTTTAGAAGAAGTTCATAAAAATTTTTCACCATTAATTTTACTTTCTGCACTATCCTCTGCATTATCAGCTGATTTTATTGCAAGCAGTTTCTTTGGACTAAAACCAGTCTTTAATTTTGGAGATTTTGCTACACTGCCACTTAATTTTTATCTGTATGTAATTATACTTGGCATAATTGTTGGAGTGCTTGGAGTTGTATTTAATAAAGTTCTTTTAAAGACTCAAAGCTTATACTTAGAACAAACCTGGCTAAAAAAAGAATTTAGAATCATAATTCCTTTGTTATTCTCAGTAGCCTTAGGTCTTTTATTACCAGAAGTTTTAGGTGGCGGCCACGAATTAATTACATCATTAACTGAAAATAACTTTTCTTTTACATTATTAGTTATTATTCTAATTATTAAATTTGCATTCACCATGGCTAGTTTCGGTTCAGGTGCCCCTGGTGGAATCTTCCTACCCTTACTTGCGATTGGAGCACTAATTGGAAATGTATATGGAGAAATTCTTATGCATATTGCTCACTTGGACAGTATTTACATAAATAACTTTATAATATTGGCCATGGCTGGATATTTCGCTTCAGTAGTCAAGTCGCCAATAACTGGAACAATCCTAATTACAGAAATGACAGGTTCCTTTAATCATTTGCTCGCTTTAGCTATTGTTTCTATAATAGCATATATTGTAGCAGACGTTCTTGCTTCTAAACCTATATATGAAGCATTACTAGAAAAGTTTTTGCAAAATCAAGGTAATAAAACATCCATTGGTGATAATATAAATAAAGCTTTACTTGAGTTCGCTGTATGTATGGGATCAAAGTTAGATGGTAAACAGATTAAAGAAGTAAAATGGCCATCTCGCTGCCTCCTTGTGGCTGTTAGACGTGGTGAAACCGAACTAATCCCTAAGGGAAATACTATGATTCTACCAGGAGACTATTTAACCGTCCTAACTAATGAAGATAGAGTTTCCAAAGTAAATGATGAGTTCATATCAATGTCCGAAACTCCTGATACTCTAACATAAATATCTGATAGTTTAATTTATCTTAATCAAGAAAACTAAAAAGCCAGTAGAGCAAACATATAAATAATATATCGCTCTGCTAGCCTTTCTTTAATTTATGAAAAGTATTTTTACATATAATTAGCTATCTTCTTTGTTGATTAATTATTATAAACCTTGTTCATAGCTTTCTATCATGTGTTTTACCATGTTTCCACCAACATATCCATTTTGTCTTGAAGAAAGGTTTCCTTTATCAATTTGTTCATAGTCATGTAAACCTACTTCTGAAGCAACTTCAGCCTTTAATCTGTTTAATCCTTGTCTTGCCTCTGGTACTAAAGTTCTGTTTCTTCCACTGTTATTTGATGACATATACATCTACCTCCCTTAATAATATTAATTTTGTTTGGCAGTAATATCTTAACCATTACCGAAAATTATAATCTACAAAAATATTAGTAAAAGTAGTATTCATGACTTGTATTGGATTACTTTAGAATATATGCAATTACTTTATAAAACTTCTTTTACAATTGTTATCCCAATATCTTTATCATGTATTCTATATCAACACTTTCTTAAAACTTCTCCAAATTCTACTAATTATTTTACTTTAAATGTAAATAATATACTCTCTTAATTAATTTTTAATCATTATTTTAGTAATATTCTTTATTAAGACTTAATTATATATTGGAGGAATACTTCCTTTATCACTCATATAATTCTCAAGAGAAACGTGAAGTTCTTTCTTAGTGTTTACAGATGCAAAGAAAACTTCATCTAAATTTTTCACATCAAGATTTTTCAATTCTTGCTGTAACCAATCATTAGAAAGTTCAAGTTTAGCAAGCACATCTTCATACACCTTCCCATCAATTATTACCGGATACGACAATGACGAGTTCTTTTTTTCTAACTTCATGTCTTCTATTGTAATGTTTTCCTTATTAGGCTGCTTTAGTATAGATAATTTACCGTTTGCTTCAATAATCCCTAAATATACATCCTTTATATCAAATATCCCCTGTTCCCTTATCATTTGTAGTAAGTTATCTATTGAATAACGCAGTCTTTTAAGGTTTCTTTTTATTAATTTACCGTCTACAACAACTATTGTAGGTTCAAAAGTAATAATATGACCTAACTTTCTATACTTAATTACAAGTTTTGAAACTACTATCTGTGATAGTCCTATTAGCACAATAGCTACTGCAGTATGAATATGAGGTATTTTAGGATCTGCTATATCAGCTCCAACCACTGCTCCGAAAGTTATTATTACAAGAAAATCAAAAACCGGAAGCTCTCCAATTGAACGTTTTCCCATACAAAATGTTACTCCTAGCATCAGTGGCAGGATTGTTACTATTCTTATCCCTACTACTAGAAGTTCCTTAATTAATTCCATATAAATACATCTCTCCTTAATGATATCATCCGCAGTGTTAGTGTTACCAAGTAACTTAATAAACATTCAAGTTCACTTTTTGACAAAATTAATATAGACTTCTCATTATTTTTATAATGAGAAGTCTATGAAAATTTTATAAGTGTGATTTAACTTTTCTACTTATATTTTCTCTTGGCATAAAGCCTGCTAAATTTTCCACTGGAACTCCGTCTTTAAAAATAATCATAGTTGGAACTGCTGCTATTCCATATTTTTGAGCTATTCTACTGCTCTTATCAATATCTACTTTAAAAAATTCAGCTTTATCCACCATTTCATTACTAACCCCTTCGAATACTGGGCCTAACATTTTACAAGGACCACACCATGTCGCAAAAAAATCTACAACTACCACACCTTTAGTGTTTTCAACTTTTTCAACAAACTCATTACTATTTATTATTTTAGCCATATTAAATTCCTCCATCTTCTAATTTCCAAATGATTTATAATTTCATTATAAACTCATCTTATTTTTATTTCTGTGATTTAGTTACTTATGGTAAAAAATAATTTTTCTGTTCTACTATATTAATTATTATTTACATATACCATTTATAAGCTTAATACAATATATAAATAGCATATAACAATAACAGATTCTGGTGATCATGACTGTCATAATAAATAAATAAAAAGTTCACAAACAAAAAAATAATAGACCAATATATATGTATACTGGATCTATTATTATTTTTCATGCTTATAAGTCTTAGCTTTAAATTATTCATTAGCATCTATGTTATTACTTCTACACCAATTTTTGCAGAATCCTGCTTTTTTACTACACATAACCTTCTCTGAACCACAACTTGGGCAAATGGCTCTGTCTTGATCATAATTTATTTCATAGATTGTTCCACATTCAGCACATTTATATTTGCAAAGCTTTGTAGTATAATGACCGCCGCTTATCCTTATTGCCTTACCTTCTGTTAAAGCAGTAGCTACCTTTTTCCTTGCACTATCTATAATGTTTTGAAAAGTCTGCCTTGATACCTGCATTTTTTCAGCACACTCTTCTTGATTTAAATCTTCAATATCCTTTAATCTCATTGCTTCAAGTTCTTCTACTTTTAAAACAATTTCTTCAATTTGACATTTTGGTTTTCCACAGGGTACAAAATAATCATCTTTCGGGAAAAATTCAACTCTTCTAAATTTTGTTGGTCTTGCCATTCTTTATCCTCCTAGGATTATAATATATTCAAACCGATATAACACCTAAATCTGCTATCACTATTTATATGTAATTATACTAGATTTAATAAAATGCTTAAAATTTGCATATATAGTAACAAAACCACGGTATTACTACTAAAAATGTGACTCTAAATTTTCTATGCATTATAAATATACATTTTATCTAAATACCATTTATTTCATGTGATTTTATATATTCATATATTATTTCTGCCGCATCACCAACAATTTCTGCACAAGGGCGTTTCTTATAATATTCATCTGTTCTTTCTTCTGGTATATAACTCTCTTTTTGAACAGATAATCCTAAAAGATCTCTACAAACTATAGAATTATTCTTCTCCTTAAATTGTTCAGCTAACTCTTGAATTCTCTTATAATGTTCAGTTTTAGATAAACTATCCTTCGGATCACTATAACCATATTTCATACCAGCTACCATAAACATACCACTCACTGCTCCACATACCTCACGCAATCTTGCCATACCACCACCAAAAGAAGATGATAATTTAAGTGCTGTTTCAAGGTCAATTCCACACTCTTCACAAAAAACTCCAAATACTGATTGAGAGCAATTGTATCCTTGCTTAAATAAT
The DNA here is from genome assembly GCF_003575225.1 of Clostridium chromiireducens. NCBI lineage: Bacteria > Bacillati > Bacillota > Clostridia > Eubacteriales > Clostridiaceae > Clostridium > Clostridium chromiireducens. The sequence continues at coordinate 321,541 of NZ_QXDJ01000004.1, forward strand.
TCCATAGCACGTTCCCTTATATTATCCATTTATATCCATCCCCTTTTAGAAATTTTCAATAATTCAAATTATAAAAATGTGATTAATCATTTTATTAAAATTATTAGCATTTGACAATTACATATTACTCCATTTAATTTTTAATGTCAAATGCCAATAATAAAATAAATATTTATTATGAAATCATTAGGTCTTTTCAATTCCTTTGCTTTCAACTTCATTTTCTGCATCCATCATATTAACTTCATTAAATATATCTTGTATGAATTTCTCAAAGTTTTCCCTTTGAGTATGCTTATTATCTTTATATATTTCTTTTGAGGTTAATATACTATTTAATTTTTCAGCATCTAATGTGCTCAAAATTTGGAATTTGTCCTTTTCATATAAATCTCTTAAAGTTTTTCCTATTTTTAAAAGGCTTTCATAATAAATTCCACTTGAAAATCCTCTGATTATTGATTCATTAGTATATTCGCTGGCAAAAAATAAAGATTTAGCTAGCCACCCCTCATCTGCAATTCCCATTCTGGTGGTATTTGTTAAGACAAAATTCAAGTATTCTGTGAACTCAGTAAATTCACCGGTCATAGTCTTTATCCCTACAATAGGATACCATAATCCTTTGATTTTTCCGCTATTGGTTCCTGACGATCTAAAAAAAGCCAGAGTTACTTTTTCTATTCCGTAAATATATTCAATACTTACATCAATTAAGCCAATCATCCTAAAAGGTTCATTAGAATACTTATTAGCTCTGAAACTTTCATTATATATTTTTAATATTTCTATTGAATTTGACATAATACATGCCTCCTTCACTTAATCTTTTGCTTATTGCTGAATAGACCATGTGATGTTAAAGATATAATCTCAAATCACATGGCTTATATTCTAAAATTTATTCATATTTTTGATTTTTTCAAGTTGTTTTTTTATTTCTTCAATATTTCCGTAACTTTTTTCGATACCCATAAGTCTTTTTAGAAATATCTCTTCTTCGGAATTTAAATCAAGTTCTTCAAACCAAGGTCTTTCTTCTAATTCATTTTCTTTATATGATGAATAATATAAATGAATTAGAAAATCACCTATAAACCAATAATCCATCTCTCTCACATATTTTTTATTATCTATAATTCTAGCTAATCCAAAATCAATTAGCGATAATTCTTTGCTTTCTTTCAATATTACGTTAGGAAGTCTAATATCTCGGTGCACAAAATTATTATTATGCAGTACCTCTACTAATTCTAAAAGTTGTCCTCCGATTTCATAAATCTCATTTCTACTAAATTCATACCCATCCCTAACTAACAAGTCTTCAAACACTTTACCTTCTATATATTCTAAAATATAGCCTTCCCTATATTCATCTTTGAAATTTGATATAAACCTTGGGAATTTAGGATTGTTCAAACCTTGTAATATTTTCTCTTCATAGAACAATTTTTCTCTAGTTTTTTCAAGCATATCTTCTTTTAATTGTTTAATTACAAACTTTTCATATTTGTCATTGATAGCTAAATATGCTATCCCGTATCTTCCCTCACCTATTACCTTAAGAATTAAATATCCATTTACTATTTCATTGACGTGGTAATACCTATCCATATTAATAATCTCTATAGAAAATTTATTTAAAATGCTATTATCTGCTATATGATTCGCTATATGGTCTGCTGTGAGAATAGCTTGCATTGCTTCGTGATTTACTGTCGCTGCTTTGTGACCTACTGTCATTACTTCTTGATTTACTTTCATTACTCTTTGATCTGCTAGCGCTGCTTCTAGAATGACTTGAATCACTTCTTGATTTACTGTCACTACTATTAGATTTGCTTACCTTATAATAATCATGCCCTTTATATGACTCATTTTGATAAAACCCCATATAAAACACCTCTTTTGTATTTTTTAGCTATAATAAGCTATTGTTTTAATTATATATTATGAAAGATATTTATGTAATGTTCCATAATTTCGCCAATAATATATACTACATCTTTTCCTTTAGCAATAACTGAATTGGTCTTACATACTTGTACACATTCGCATATGATTAAAAATATATTCATTCTAAAAGTTTATAAAACCCCCTTCAAATGTCTATATACTAATTGATATATATGATACTTCTTCAGTAATTTTCATAGCTTCTTGTGAATTAAATTAAAGAAATGATAAAAGCACAAAAAAGTTTTTACTTGAAAATTGTAATCTTTTTTGTGCTTTTATTAATATTCAAAGTCTATTGAACATTATACATGCCTTTACTCTGCATATACTTAAATATAGATTCGCCATGTTTTTGTTCTTCTTTTTGGATATGATTTAATACATCACGTACTTGAGTATCTTTAAATTCAAAGATAGCAGTATCATAAGTTCCAGAAACATATTTTTCTGCCATTAATAAATCTGAACATATATCTTTGTCTGATATATTACTAGGTACTGATTGAGTATTATTCATATTTTGTGCAGCACTTTGATTTTGCTGTTGATTCATTTGTGGAATATTACCACTTAATAATTGATTAATTGTATCAAGATGCTGCCTTTCAATTTGCCCATTATTATTACATATTTGTTTCAATTGGTTATCTTGTGCCGCATTTGCATAATTAGAATACTTTTGTATACAAATTTGTTCATGACTTTTTTGATCTTCTAACAACATTCTTTCTTTTTGAGTTAAAGTTACATTCATAAATAAACACCTCCAAATTTTATTTTGTGGAGTTTTTATTTTTTTATGCCTTCGTAAAGATTAATTTCAATTATTTCTTTTAGTATTTGAAATTAATTACCCTATCCATATAAGTCTTTTGAATTTCATTTGTACTCCCTACTTATTTATATTTACAAAAAATAAAACATGATATAACACAACCTTCAATTTACACCTCGTTGTGTTATACCATGTTTTGTTATATTATCTATTAGTTTATTATTCGATTCAAAAATTTTGTTGTCAAATGCCAAAAAATATATTGACTTACCATTTTATTTCTAATCCTACGCCTACTTCTCTAATGGGAACTGATTTATGTATTTCTGCTTTTACAATAAAAGAAGTACAATGACAAGGATATAATTCCTTTATGTTGTTTTCCTTTAAGTAGTTTATAGTTTTATTTACCTGTTCGTTTACTTCAAATAAATGAAAGCCCCCAATTATGCCTAATATTCTATTATCTTTGCAGACCTGTTTTGCATATTCTACAATATTACATATCCCACTATGAGAACATCCTGTAACGATGTAAATGCCATTTTCACTTTTGTATACAAGTGCTGTATCGTCCATTACATAATCATCCACGACTGTATCCCCGTTAATTTGCTTGCCAATAGGTTTTCTACTTTCAAAATTATTGTTTTGAGGTATTTCTCCTAAAAAAATCAGATTTTTACTCACTCTTATAGGTTCTTTGGATAGAATCAAATTGCATTTTCCCTTTAAATCCTCCTGTAATATAGGAGAACAAATTTTCAAATTACTAATTACTTTTTCTTTAAATGCATCTGGGTGAGCAATTATATTAATATTATTTCTATTGTTTTGAGCAAAATAATATTGTAATCCTCTTGTATGATCATCATGACCATGTGAAATTACAATGGCATCTATATTTTTTAAATCCACACCTAATTCATATGCATTTTTAATAAATAAATCTGAATATCCTACGTCTAACAATAACTTTGTATCTTCATCTTCAATATAATATGAAACAGCAGGTTCTCCACAATAATATTGGTCAATATATGTATAGTTGTCTACTAAAACTTTTAATTTCAATTCCCTCTCCTCCACTTAACATAACTAATTTTCATATGTATTACATACTTTCTTTAATATATCAAGTTAAAATTCTAATCTGGAATTTGCTACATAACATCTGCAATTAAATATTCTTGCCATCCCATCATTCTTTACACACTTTTCTCTTTATTACTCTTTTATAATAACTTAAGCCTATAAACACTATCCATAAAACAACTCCACTTAAACTTACTAATTGAGCCATCCTAATACTTCCTAGCATTAAACTATCCGTTCTCATTCCTTCGATTATAAATCGGCCTATTGAATATAAACCAATGTATGTAAAAAATGCTGCGCCATTGACCTTGCTTTTTCTTAATATAACCATTAATATCACAAACACTAATAGATTCCAAGTTGATTCATATAAAAAAGTTGGATTATAATATGTTCCATTTATATTCATTCCATTTTGAATAAACATTGGAAAATGCTTAATAAATTCATAACTTACAGCATCTCCATGTGCTTCTTGGTTAAAGAAATTCCCCCATCTCCCTAAAGCTTGTGCTAAAATAATTGAAGGGGCCGCAACATCTGCAAATTTAATAAAACTAAGTTTCTTAACCTTTGTATATATTAATGCTGTTCCTAATGCGAAAATCAGACCTCCATGTATAGCTAGTCCACCATTTCTTATATTTATAGCTTCAATAATATTATTTCTATAATGATCAAATTCAAAAATTACATAATATAATCTTGCACCTACTATACCAAATGGAAGAGATAACAATACAATATTTAACAAATTATCAAAATCAGCATCTCTCCATTTACAGTTATATTGAGATATAACTATTCCGAGTACAATGCCGGTTGCAATTAATATACCATACCACCTAATATCGAAGCTTCCAATTGAAAATGCTACTGGATTCATAATTCCACTTCCTATCTTTTATTTTTTTATTTTCTCTATAACCATAGCACACGCTCCTACTGCTATAGATGTGTCTTCAAAGTATCCGCTATCTCTAAATTCAATATCATTACTTTTTATATGACATTTTTCAAAAGCGATTTCCTTCGCTGTATTATAAAATAACTTTGAACATTCCACTAATGGGCCACTTAGAATTATTAATTCAGGGTTAAATAACTTCATATAGTTTGAAAGTCCAACTCCAAAATATAATGCTGAATTCTTAATAATATTCATAGCTATTTCATTGTTTTGTTCTGCTAAACTGCAAACATCTCGATAATTAAGGTTATTTAAATCTTTGTTTAATCCAACTGGATTAATTTCCTTCATCATGCTAATAAATCTTTGTGTTATATTTGATATTGACACATAGCTTTCTATGCATCCATAATTACCACATGAGCATAACTCTCCATTAACTTCAACAATCATATGCCCAAAAGCATCTTCTGAATTATCAATTGTACGAATTAAAGTACCGGATGATATAATACCTGTTCTAATGCCCACACCACAGTTTATATATGCAATATTGTCTTTACCTTTTCCAATTCCAAATTTATGCTCCCCAATAACAGCTGCATTAGCACCATTATCTATACATATTGGTACATCAAATTCTTTACGTAAAGTTTCATATAAAGGGTATATTTTGAATCCACTAAATATACCTATTCCAATTCCAACAATTTCTGATTTTTCTATTTGCAATCTCATACATAATTCTTTTATAGTACTAGGTATAAATTCAGAAATAGTCTCAATATTATATTCATTACTTAATAACCTTTCTTTTATTATTTTTAATTTCAAGTTTGTTATAACAACTTTAGTGTAAATACGAGAAATGTCTATTCCAATTATATAAAGTCCCTCTTGATTTATATCATACAAACTAGGTTTTCTACCGCCTGTAGATTCTCCTATATGACTCTCTACAATAATTTTTTCATCAAGTAATATTTTAAGTTCTCTATTCAATGTCGTTAATTTTATATTGCTTTTGCTTGCTAATTCATTTTTAGCTATAGGACCGTTCTCTTGTATAATACGAAAGATATATTTACACCTATCATTTAATGATTCAAAGCTTTCAAATGCTTCCAGCACACTCACTTCCTTTCTCATATAATAGGATATCACCTTTTGACCATTTTGGAAATAAGATTAAATCTATTTTAACAAACGCTATTGCTATTATCTTTCCTTAATTTTATTACATATTGCTTCATTCCTTCTCCATATATGCCATCTAAATTTCCAGGATAATAAGCGTCTTCTTTCATTTCTCTTTGTAACTCAAAAATATATCCAAAACATTCTCGGTCACTTTAGAACTTGGACAATCATCAATGGTTATATAATAGCTATTATTATCAATTGATAATACACTTCAATAGTTATACCTTGACTTTTCTTGCATATAAATATATTATATTATTGATTTGTTTATCAAATGATAATACTTATTTAAATATGGGGGAGTTTTATATGAATGCAAAAGTTAAAGCTGCAAGATTATCTCTTTTTTCAAATAGCATCCTAATAACTTTAAAGTTAATTGTAGGGCTTGCTACTGGTTCAGTAAGCATAATATCCGAAGCCATACATTCGACTATGGACTTATTAGCCTCTATAATAGCGTTTTTTTCTGTTAAAATATCTGATAAGCCAGCTGATGATATACATCCTTACGGGCATGGAAAAGTAGAAAATATTTCTGGTGTAATTGAGGCCCTCCTTATACTAGTAGCTTCTGTTTGGATAATAGTTGAAGCAGTAAAAAAATTAATAATTCCTGGAGAAGTAGAATCAATAGGACTTGGCTTTATAGTTATGTTTATTTCTTCTGCTATAAATTTTGTAGTTTCTAGAAAACTATACAAGGTAGCTAAGCAAGAAGATTCCATAGCCTTAGAAGCAGATGCCCTTCACTTGAAGGCTGATGTTTATACATCATTAGGTGTGGGAATTGGTTTGTTCCTTTTATGGATAACTAAATTTAACTTTTTAGATCCAATTGTAGCTATTTTAGTTGCTATATTTATATTAAAAGAAGCTATTGAGCTATTAATATCTGCATTTAACCCACTTTTAGATGTCAAATTATCTAGTGACGAAATTAAAGTTATTGAAAACAGTATAAATAAATTTTCTGCTATTTACTGTAACTACCATAACTTTAAAACAAGAAAATCCGGACGAGTTAGATATATCGAATTACATTTGGTTTTTCCTGAAAACATGCGAATTAAAGATGCGCATGACGTATGTGATAAAATTGAAAATGATATAAAGAACTCTTTAGATAACTCTGAAATTATGATCCATTTAGAATCTTCTGAAATTAGTTCTAGTTGTGATAACTGTAAAAATAAATGTGATTAAAATTACAATTTTAATTATATTCTCGATATAATCATAAAATTTATATACCTCTATAACACAAATAAAGCGATGGATTAAACATATTCCCTCGCTTTATTTATTAATTCACCTTAATTATTAATTACAATTATTTAAATTGAAAATGTTCATAGTTAAAAATTAAAACCCTAAACTTGCTATTCTTAAATTGCTTTTTTAAATTTTCCCTCATTGGTTTAGGCCCACAAAAATACACGTCTACGACATCTTTTATATTTACAGATTTGCTTATTTCTTCTACTGATAAAAATCCTTTTTCCTTTGAATTAAATAGGTGTATTCTTAGGTTATCCTTACTTAAAGCTTGTAATTCATCTGTATAGGCACCTTCTTCTGCATTATTGTATGCATAGAAAAAGTCTACAGAAAAATTATCATCTATATTAGACTGAGCAAAACTTCTAAAAGGTGTTACACCTATTCCACCTGCAATCCATATTTGATTTTTTGCCCCAGATTTATAATCAAACTTACCATGTGGTCCTGACACTATAAATTCAGTTCCTATTTTAAGTTTCTCAGTTAATACTTTAGTATCATCTCCTAGTGCTTTAATTGTAAATTGAATTTCTCCTTTTTTAGGCGCCTGACTTATTGTAAATGGATGGGATGGAAATTTACTATCCTTATTTAATACCTTTAAGAATGCAAATTGCCCTGGTTTAAAATCTATGTCATTTCCAAGTGACGCTCCAGTTATCTCTAAAGTTCCATTTGCTACCTTTTCTAAATTCTGCACTTTATATTTATATTTAAATGAAAGTTTTTCATAGAAGAATATACTATATGCTACAGATACAATTCCTATTAAATTTATAATGTCTAGCCATACGGAATATGGTTTAAAAGAAAATACAGCATAAGTTGCACTTCCATAATAATGATAAATTCCAAAAGCATATGGAATAATCATAATTTTATGAATGACTTTCCATCTTTCATAATTTAATTTTTTTGCAACAAGAGCAATAAATATAAGAGCTATAAATAAATACATACTAAATGACCCAAACATTGCATAAGGATCCTTTACTCCTTTTATCCCTAATGCCCTTTCAGTCTTTTTCCCAATATCTATTGTGACATTATGAAGTATAACTAGAACAAGTGCAGATATACTTAAATATTTATGATAAATATACGACTTATCTAAGCCGTCAAATAAATTATCTAATATTTTATGCCTAGTAGAAATAAAATTAATAAATGCAAATGCAACTAAAGAAAATGATGCTAATAATTGAGAATATCCCGTCATAGGTGAAATCTCTCTTACTGGTTCCATAAATAGCCAGGCCATCCAAGTTATCACTATGCTTAACAGAACAATTATAATCCCTAATTTCTTTTTCATAAGTACCTCCTATAATTTAAAAATAAATAATCGTATTTAATATTTAATCAGATAAATAATACTAATAATCTATAAATAATTATTATTTATAGATATAATTCTATAACTTTCTTAAAAATCCTTTTAAATTTATTATAGTATTGCTAAACTTTTTTTATTCAATATTATACTCTTAATATACTCGTTTTCCGTTTATCTCTTTTAATAACGAGTTTTCTCGAAACATAAATTAATCCGAACTTACTCATACATTAAGTATAATCTATAAATAAATTAAGCAAAATACTAGTAAAATTTAATTTGTTGCAGCAAATAAGGAGGAATTTAAATGCATAGAGGTACAGCTGGCTTTTTGGGTGGTGTAATAGCAGGCCTTATAAAATTAGCGATTGATCAAATTGCAGTTTCTATCAACATATCTTCTTCTAGCATGATATATATTATTTCTAGGATATTATTTGTCACAAGCGGAATATATTCGTTTATTAGCTATATTATCTACATCTTATTTACTGGTTTACTAGGTTGGATCATCTCAAAAATCATAACTGGAATATTAGTTAACTTTCTTTATTGGGGAACAGTTGCCGGTATAACTATTTGGGCACTAATGAGCAGCATATTTTTGCTTTTAGGAACAATCGATCCTACTTGGTCAATAAGCTTTGGTACAACTGTAATAAACTTTTTCTCTCATATTGTACTTGGGGTGATAATTACATATGCAATCTCTATTTCACGGACAGAAGTAAATCATTAGCTATATGCTGAAAAACAATAACTAACATTGAAAATACATTCACTATAACCTATTTATTATTAATACTATAATAATCTTTCAAAGTGATAAACTTCCTGTTATAAACCCAAGAAATAAAGGTAAAATATATTTGTTAGCTAAATCACTCATATCTAAATTCTATTAATTAATATTTATGAAAATGAAAGGAGAACATAACTATGGTTAGAAACGCATATGACGTACAAGGTTTAAAGATACTAAATTCTAATAATTCAGTCCAAAGTTCCGCTAGCAGCGTTTACTCTGGCAGTGCTAAAAAATCAGCTTCTAAGAAAGGTAATATGACAAGTTCTTCAGATTCACCAGAAAGTTTAAAGTAAATCTATTTTTAATAATAAAGTAGGATATTGAGTTAAATAAAATTCTATTAACTGCAAAATAGCCTGCAAAAACTTCATGAAGATGATATGATGTAAAAGATCACCAAATGAAGTTTATGCGGGCCTTATATTTATAGATTTATCTCTGTTTTTTAACTCCTTATTCCATTGTAATTTACGTAATACCCATCTATTATTGTATTAGACGCCATTTTTCCATCACCATAATAGAAATAGTACCAAACTCCATCTATTTTCTGCCATCCTTTTTTCATAATTCCTACAATTCCGCTATCTCCGCTTGTATTAAAGTAATACCAATAACCATTAATCTTTTGCCACCCTGTTCTCATAACCCCAATACTGCTTGTATTACTTTCATCTAGATAGTAATAAGCATCTCCTCCAAGATTTATAAATCCTGTTGCCATCTGCCCATTTCCATAGAAATAATAGAAATTTCCATTATCATAAAGCCAACCCGTTTTCACTTTTCCATCTTCACCTAGGTAAGACCAATAACCAGTATCTTCATCTTTAAACCACACATTTCTTGCTTTGATTTTTGATGAATTATCATGATATACACGTACATAATCAACATACATTTTTGCAGGGAATTCAGTTAACGAATCAGGATTTTTAGGCCAATTTCCGCCTACTGCCATATTCAAAACTATAAAGAATGGTTTATGATATGAAGTAGTTCCATTTACACTGTTAGTAATATCATACTCAGCATACTTAGTACCATCTACAAACCATTTAATAAAGTTTGGACTCCATTCAACGGAATAATTGTGATATTGAGTAACATCAATATTTGTTTGACCACCATAAGATTTATATTGTGCTCCATCATGTGCATTCCAGTGAGCAGTGCCATAAATATTCTCAGTAAAATTTATATGTTCCATAATATCAAGCTCACCACAATCAGGCCAATTAACAGAAGACATATTTGAGCCCAACATCCAGAATGCCGGCCAAAGGCCTTGTCCCTCAGGAAGCTTAATCCTCGCTTCAATTTTTCCATAAAGAAAGTTCTGTAATCCTTCAGTTTTTAAACGTGCTGAAGTATACTGACTACCCTTGTATGATTCTTTTCGTGCTTCAATAATAAGATTTCCATCTTCAACTCGTGCATTTTCAGATCTATCAGTATAATACTGAAGTTCCTTGTTTCCCCATCCATGTCCATCAATATCATAAGTCCAATTTAATGGATTAATTTTATCTCCATTGAATTCATCACTCCAGGTAATCTCCCAGTTATCTGTTTTAGTTTCAGCATCTGCTTTTGAAGATATTATATTTATGCTGCTTGCTAAATTTAACGTAGTTATAATTGTAGTCGATATTGCTAGTCGTAAAATTAATTTACTTGATTTCATTTTATTTCCCCCATTTATCTTTAGTTCAAACTAAATTTTGAACCAAATATACTATACTTCACAATAACCTTATAGTCACTTATTATATACTAGTACTTTACGCGTAATATAATTAATAATTTCTTAGATTATAGTATTATGGTAAACTTTACCGTAATCTAACCATTTCGTATCGTTAATTATTATAATTAACGATACGAAAATCAGCCATACACTCACATTGACTATGTCAATGTATAGCTGTAATTTTATTTTTCTCCAACGCGAACCAGTTCCCACTTTTGTGCATTTGTTCCATTATAAGTGTAAACATCAACGTTAGAAAAATTATCTGTTCCAGCTGCATATACATCCAGAGCCTTTTCACTACCAACATTAATCAATCTATATGTGCCATCACCATTAGTTATAATGTTCCACTTTTGTGCTGGCGTCCCATTTTCGCTAAAGATATCAACATTAGTGTAATCATCGGCTTTAGCTGCATATACATCTAGAGCCTTCATACTATTAGTATTGATTAATTTATATGTCCCATCTGAATTTCGAAAAATACTCCACTTTTGTGCTGCTGTTTCATTATCTTCATAAATATCTACATTAGCATAATCCTTTGTCTCAGCTGAATATACATCTAGGGCTTTTCCACTTCCAACATTAATTATCTTATAAGTCTCTCCTGATGATATACCATCGGTATTTTCAACGTCCTTTTCAGCTTCACTAGGATTAATATCATTCAATTTTTCTATACTACTAGTAGGAGTTTGAATAATATTATCTTCATTTAAAGCTTTCACTGCTAAATTGTTTGTAAGTATTACAATTGCAGCTATTGTACCTCCTAGTATTGTTTTTGCAGTCATTTTATAAGATCCTTTTTTAAATCCTTTTATCATCCAAATTCTATTTTTTATTTGATTATTAGTTTCAAAAAAAACTGGAACTTGTGAATAATTTCCCTTATTTAAAAGCATTCTCGAAAGAGTTAACAGTGTCATACCATAATCTGTATTTTCATCTTCTCTAAGTAGTTCAAGAACGCAAGCATCACAATCATATTCTCTATACAATCTCATTTGCTTAATTGCAATCCATACAAAAGGATTAAACCAATGTACTATTAATGCAATTATGCTAAGACAGTTATAAATTAAATGTTTCCTTTTATAATGCACTAATTCATGCAAAAACACATGAGAAAGCTGCTTATCATCCTCGATATCCAATACATATTTTGGAATATAAATTTTAGGTTTCATTATGCCTATAATGCAAGGACTTTTAAATTCATCATACACATATACCGGAATTCTTGATTTAATATTGAGCTTATTTTTACATTCATTAACTAAAGTTAAAATTCCAGGATGTACATATTCCCTTATATCCTTAGTTTTTCTTTTCAGCATAAGTGCAAACCTAAGTAACAGTAAACTTGAAATCACAAATCCTATGGCCCATATACATGAAATAACCTTAAAAACACCTGCCGTTACATCTTTATTATTTTCTGGTAGATTCCTGCTTAAATTTACCTCATTGCTGATATAGTTATTGTCTTTACCAATAATGCTGATATTATTTTGTTCATTAATTTGAGATTCTTCACTTGTTTTATTTAAATCGACTACTTCATTTTGTTCTTGTACAACGCTCCCATACCTTTCATATACCATATTTAATAAACCTATATTGGTTCCTGGAATAACAGGTATAAGGAGCTTTATTAATACCAACGTCCATAATACATTTTTAGCTCTTATACTAAGACCCTTATTAAATATTTTTAAGAATAGAATTACGATTATTATAACTACACTTGCTGTTAAAGAAGATTGTAAAAAACTCAAAAAGATTCTCTCTAATAGTTCCATAACCCCATATTCTCCTAATGGCATAAAATTTTCTAAACAAGAAATACAGTCCTTATTTTAATCAGGTAATTTTTTCTCTTTTTTGTCCTTAAGTATATTCTCTAACTCCTCAATCTCATTAATTGATAAATTCTCTTCTTCTAAGAATTTAGTAAAAAGCATGTTTAAAGCTCCATTATATACCTTTTTAAGGAAAAATTCATTTTCAGATTTGACACATTCATCTTCTGAAACTAATGGATAATAATTGTAAACTCTACCTGTCTTTTCGTAACCAATGGCTCCTTTTTTAATAAGCCTTGTAATAAAAGTTTTTATAGTTTGATCAGACCAATCATTATATTCTGATAGTGAGGCTATTATTTTTTCTGAAGTTAATGAATTTGTTTTCCACAAAAGTTTCATTACCTCCCATTCTGCTTCAGAAATTTTAGGAAGCTCCTTCATAACCTTTCCCCCTTTCTCTCGTGATTATCATTTGTAAATATCATTTCAAGTTTATTCCTCTAACTTTTTCCTGTCAATCCTTAGTTTACTTAATAATAATTTGGGGAAAATAGTAACTATTTCACGATAGCTTTGTAGGTTAAATAGCTACTATTCTTTCTTATTAATATGCTAAAAAATTTATATATGGAATTATTTGAATAAATACTTACTATAATTCTTAACCAATACGAACCAACTTCCACTTTTGAGCATTTGTTCCGTTATCAGTATAAACATTAACATTAGTGTAATTGTCACTTCCACCTCCATATACATCTAGTGCTTTCCCACTACCAACATTTATTATTTTATAAGTGCCATCATTATTAGAAATTATATCCCACTTCTGTGCACTAGTTCCATTCTCAGCATAAATATCAACATTAGAATAGTTATCTTTTTGAGCTGCATATACATCTAAAGCTTTCTTACTTTTTGGGTTGATTAATTTAAACGTTCCATCTGGGAATTGATAAATAGTCCATTTTTGGGCTTCTGAATTATTATCCTCATAAATATCAACATTAGTGAAATTATCTGTATCAGCTGCATATACATCTAGAGCTTTTCCACTACCAACATTTATTATCTTATAAGTTGCTCCAGATTCTACTCCTTTAGCTGTACTTCCATAATTCTGAATCCACGCGCCATCGGAACCCACTTTATACTCTATACCATTTGTTATTATAGTAGTATTTTTTAACACAACTCCTGATTGATAAAAATACCATCTTCCATCAGTACCTTTTTGCCAAACACCCTGTGTATCATTTGTTTCACTTGTTCCAGTCCATGCACCATCCGAACCTAATTTATACTTATGCCCATTTGTTGTTACTGTTGTATCTTTTTGCATCACTCCATCACCATCAAAGTAATACCATACTCCGTTACTATCTTTCATCCATCCTGTTTGATATGATCCATTTGTTGTGACATAGTACCAATCGCTATTCTTTAGTACCCATCCTGTTTTAGTTGCAGCACTAGATGCCATTGGTAAAGCTCCTAATAATGTTACAGTTGTTAACACTGCTGCTATAGTTTTTTTGATAAATATATTTTTCATTTTAAATCTCCCCTTAATTCAAAAATAAATCTACAGATGTAAACCATAATCTAAGTTTACATCTGTAGATTTAAATTGTCAATATATAACTTGGATATAATTTCTATATTTAAGAATTGTTTCTCAAACATTATTGTTATTATCAAAACTATCCAAATGCTTTTGTAAAATATTATGTGTTTAGGTCACTAAATTTACGTAGATTAATTTTTTATAAAAAGTAGAGACTTACCATTAAATTAGATAAGCCTCTACTTTTTAATTAATCTTAATCAAAATAATTATTATATATAAAAATCCTATGTAAAAATGATATTTTAGACAAGCCATCATATTATTACAGCTTAAGAACTAAATATACTTTACTTACATGATTTTAATAACAGTTTATTATGCTTTTTCATATCTTCAAGTTCAGTTAGTATTGTTGCATCTATAACAGCCATATTTTGATTTATCATTTTTATTTTTTCCAAATCACTAATATAGTCCTTATATAGATTTAATACTTTCTTGTATGCTTTCCCTTGCATTACAAGTAACGCTTTATATTGCTGATTGGTTAAATTGACCAATTCTAATTCTTCACTTGTCATGTCATACCACCCTTTCATATAAAATAAATGCTAGAAATTTTCTAGTAAGATACCAATCACATATTTAGGATAATATTATTATTGGTATTTATATATCTAATATACTATTCGTTCTTTAATCTGATTTTCTGACCAAATCTAGAAAATATTATATAAAAATATAGCATAGATTTTACTTATAGCAATATATAATTTAAAATTATCTTATAGTAATAAATCGATAGATTAACATATATAAAAATATTTAATATTAATATCATTTAGTTTTGTTATTTTTTATCTTTTAGGTGATATTTATTACAAATACTAATATAGAAATTGGAAGGACGATAATTTATGGAATTTAAATATTCAATGCCTACAAAAATATACTTTGGTAAGGATTCAATTTTAATAAACAAGGAAGTGTTTAGCTCTATAGGAAGTAAATCTTTAATTGTTACTGGGAGAAATTCTGCAAAAAAGAATGGTTCATATGATGATGTTGTTAGAGCACTTTCTGAAGTTGGCGTTAAGCATGTTCTTTTTGATCAAGTTGAAGAAAATCCTTCGTTAGAAACTATAGAGAAAGGCGGTAATATCGGTAAAACAAATAATGTAGACTTTATTATTGGAATAGGCGGAGGCTCACCTATGGATGCTGCTAAAGCTATGGCTATTTTTATTAAGAATCCAGAGATAAATATAGATAATATTTTTTGTGGAAAACAACTAGAAAGTATTCCTGTCGTTGCTGTAGCAACAACTTCTGGAACAGGCTCAGAAGTTACTCAGTATAGCATTGTAACTTCAAATAAAGAAAAGACAAAGAAAAATTTAGGACAGTCAATATTTCCAGTGGCCGCTTTTCTTGACAGCAAATATACTTTCAATTTATCTTATGATATAACTGTCAATACAGCTATAGATGCATTTACGCATTTAGTTGAAGGATATCTAAATTCTAATAGCACTTATATATCAGACCTTTATGGTGAAAGAGGCTTTGAATTATTTAAATACTGTTTTGAAAAACTTATCAGTAAAAATTTAGATGATGAATTCAGAGACAAGGTTATGCTGGCATCAACCCTAGGAGGCATGCAAATATCTCAAACTGGAACTTCCTTGCCTCACGGCATGGGCTACCCACTTACCTATTTTAAAGGACTTCCCCATGGTTTAGCCAATGGAGTTCTGACAATAGAATATTTAAAATCATTCAAGAACAAAACTAAAATTGAAAAAATGCTAAACATTCTTAAACTAAATTCATTAGAAGAATTAGACGAAATCTTCAAAAAATTATTAAATATAAATATTCAGGTAACCGAGGAGGAAATCATTGAATATTCAAAAGCACTTGTTTCTAATAAAGCTAAACTAAAAAATCATCCTGAAGAAGTATCTTTAGATGATATAGTAGAAATTTATAGTAAAAGCCTTTTATAGTGTTCTTCAACTATAATACAACAATTATTATTTTAGTTTTCGAATACCTTAACGGATATACATCCTTCTATCGGCATCATTAGTTTAAGTTTATATACTTTTAAATTTATGATACAATATAAGAATATAATCATATAATCAAAATAATTATGTGATTTATTTTAGGCACATGAAATGAAATATACTAGCGTACTTGCTTGTTATTTTTATGAAAAAGCTCTGGATTGGAGGAAGAAATATGAATGATAAAAATATAGAAATGATGAAAAAATTAATAGAAGAAAAGAAGCAAAAAGGAAATAATACCAAGAATAATGAAAGACCTAAAAAGGTTATAGGGAGAATGTTATTGCATAGCGGAAGAACAACGCAGTAATTTTATATATTATTTTTTGATTTTCCTGTAACAAAAATAGAGGACATGATTTCACTTATAAATCATGTCCTCTATTTTTTATTGCTTTTTATCTCTAACTACTTAAGCTTCTCAAACACTCTACGATGACCAATTACAAAATAACGGCATTATTACATAACAAAAAATAGCAATGTTATCAATTAATTGAACACTAGAAAAAATATATATTCTTCATTTCTAAAAATGAATTTTTTATAGAGACAATATTCATTATTTATGTTATAATTCAAAATGTTGCTAAGGTTTCTACATAAATTTGCAATTTATTGCATCTCAAATGTCATAATGAACCTTATTTTTTATTTATTTTATAAAAATTTTAAACTTAAGCAAAGGAGAACATGTATGAAGAAAATTAAATTTGGTCTGGCATTACAAATTCTTGTCGGACTTGTACTTGGAATTATTGTAGGTGGATTTTTTTATGGTAATCCAGCTGTTGAGGCATATTTAAAGCCTATTGGAGATATTTTTATTCGATTAATTAAAATGATTGTTGTTCCAATAGTCTTTTCATCCCTTGTTGTTGGTATCGCTGGAGCAGGAGATATTAAGCAAGTAGGAAGACTTGGAGGAAAAACTATTCTTTATTTTGAGATAGTAACTACAGTTGCTATTGTTCTTGGACTTTTTATAGCTAACGTTGTTCATCCTGGAACAGGAATAAATATGCAAGAACTTACTAAAGCTAGTATTGATACTTATGTAGCAACTTCTGAAAAAGTGGCTAATCATAGTTTTGCAGATACTTTTGTAAATATTGTGCCTACTAATATTTTTGCGGCCCTTACAAATGGAGATATGCTTGCAGTTATTTTCTTTTCAGTTATGTTTGGTTTAGGAGTTTCTGCAATTGGAGAAAAGGGAAAACCAGTTCTACAGTTTGCTCAAGGCACAGCTGACGCGATGTTTTGGGTAACTAATCAAATAATGAAAACAGCTCCTTTTGGGGTATTTGCTTTAATTGGTGTAACAGTTTCTAAGTTTGGACTTTCATCTTTAATTCCACTTGGAAAATTAGTTGTTACTACTTATGGTTCAATGATTCTATTTATACTAGTAGTGTTAGGATTAATTGCAAAATTTGTTGGGACTAGCATCTTCTCAATCATTAAAATTTTAAAGGATGAACTTATACTTGCTTATAGTACTGCAAGTTCTGAAACAGTTCTACCTAAAATCATGGAGAAAATGGAGAAATTCGGATGTCCTAAGGCAATTGCAACCTTTGTTGTACCAACAGGTTATTCTTTTAATTTAGATGGTTCTACACTTTACCAAGCTATTGCTGCTATATTTATAGCACAATTATATGGTATTGATTTATCTATAGCTCAGCAAATCAATTTAATGCTTGTGCTAATGCTTACTTCAAAAGGTATAGCAGGCGTTCCGGGAGTATCTTTTGTAGTTCTTCTAGCAACTCTTGGTTCTGTTGGAATCCCACTAGAAGGCTTAGCTTTCATAGCAGGAATAGATCGTATACTTGATATGGCTAGAACTGTTGTAAATGTCTTAGGTAATTCTTTAGCAGTAGTTGTTGTATCAAAGTGGGAAGGAAAATATAATTCCATCAAAGCTCAAGAATATGTAGAATCCATAAAAAAGGTCGCTTAATATTTTTTTAAGAATAAATTAGTTAAGTATTAACTTTTTCTTATTTTTACCGAAATAATTTTACATATCTAGATTATAAAAATAAAGGACAATTAGGAGATATAGTATTTCCCAATTGTCCTTTGTTTTTAATTAATCTAAAAATTATTCTGCTAACTTATGTATAACCTTATTATTTAAATTTAGTCTATAAGTGTATACATAAGTTTTTTAAGTTCACCTTTATCCCTGCCATTCCTTTGAGCATAATCATCAAACTGATCCTTATCTATTTTGTTAATGTCAAAATACTTAGCATCCTTATTTCCAAAATAAAGACCACAGGTACTTGCTGTAGGTGACATCATATAGCTGTCAGTAAGCTCTACTTTAAGCTCACCTTCTTTATCAAGCAAGTTAAACAATTTAACTTTTTCTGAATGGTCTCTAAGTGAAGGATAACCAATTGCAGGCCTTATTCCTCTATAGTTGCCTTTAAATATATCATCCATAGATGAGTTTTCATCTGGGGAATATGCCCAGAATTCTTTTCTTACTTTAAGATGAATATATTCTGCAAAGGCTTCTGCAAGTCTATCAGCAAGTAAGATAACCATTGTCGCATTATAGTCATCACCAGCAGCTTTAAGTTTATCTGCATATTCTTTTGCGCCTATTCCACCTGTCGTAATAAAGCCACCTATATAATCCTTTATTCCACTAGTTTTAGGTGCTATAAAATCTGATAAACACATGTAAGTGTTATCTTTTTTCTCCTCTTGCTGTCTAAGAAGATTAAAGGTACTTACTTCTGAATTATTATAAATCTCAATATCATCTCCAATAGAATTGGCTTCAAAGATACCAAAAGCTGCATTTGCTTTTAGAATATTCTCACTTTCCATTTTATCAAGCATTTTTTCTGCATCAGCTAATAGTTTCTTCGCTTCTTCACCATACTTTGCATCTTTCAATATCTTTGGATATATCATTCCCATATCCCATGCAATGAAGAAAAAGCTCCAGTCTATATACTTTCTTAACTTTCCTATAGGAAAATCAATATATTTCTTTATACCTAACATCTTAGGTTTATCTATCTCTTCTTTATCCCATTCCTTCTTAAAGCTATTTTCCCTTGCATAATCTAGTGGGACAAATTTTTTAGGTACTTTATTGAAGAGTTCTCTTATTGATTCATATTCAGCTTCCAATGATTTAAGGTATTCAGCTTTTTTCTCTTTGTTTAAAAGTAATTTAGCAGCTTCAACTGCTTTTGAAGCATCAGTTGTATGAATTACTCCACCTGAATACTTTGGTGCAATTTTAATTGCTGTATGAGCTTTAGATGTTGTAGCTCCACCAACCATAAGTGGAATTTTAAAGCCCTGCTTTTCCATCTCTTCCGCAACAGTTGCCATTTCTTCTAAAGATGGAGTTATAAGACCGCTTAAAGCAATTATATCTGCATTTTCTTTCTTAGCTGTTTCTAAAATAACTTCAGTTGGTACCATTACTCCAAGGTCAATAACTTCAAAGTTATTACAAGAAAGGACTACTGATACAATATTTTTTCCTATATCATGAACATCACCCTTTACAGTTGCAAAAACTACTTTTCCCGCGCTAATACTTCCGCCGCTGCTTTTTTCTTCTTCTAAATATGGCATTAACACTTCAACAGCCTTTTTCATAACCCTAGCACTCTTTACGACTTGAGGTAAAAACATCTTGCCATCACCAAAAAGTTTACCAACTTCATTCATGCCATCCATAAGAGGTCCTTCTATTACTTCTAAGGATTTACTATATTCTGTTCTTACTTCTTCTACATCTTCCTTAATATATTTATCTATGCCTTTTATTAAAGCAGTTTTTAATCTTTCTTTGACATTTTCATTTCTCCAAGCTTCCTTGTTTTCTTCTGCTTTATTATCTACTTTGTTATAGCCTGCTGCAAATTCTAAAAGTTCATCTGCTGCATTTTCACTTTTATTAAAAATAACTGCTTCTACTTTTTCAAGTAAAGCTTTATCAATTTCATCATAAATTTGTATCATTCCTGGGTTAACAATTCCCATATCCATTCCATCTTTAATTGCATGATACAAAAACACCGAATGCATTGCTTCTCTTATTACATTGTTACCTCTAAAGGCAAAGGAAAGATTACTTACGCCACCACTTACTTTTGCATATGGCAAATTTTCTTTTATCCATTTAGTTGCATTAATAAAATCTACTGCATAATTATTATGTTCTTCTATTCCTGTAGCAATTGTTAGGATATTGGGGTCAAATATTATATTTTCTGGAGAGAATTTAACCTCATTTACCAAAATGTCATAAGCTCTTTTGCAGATGCTGATTTTTTTCTCATATGTATCTGCCTGCCCATTCTCATCAAAAGCCATAACTACAACAGCTGCTCCGAAATCTTTTATAATGGTTGCCTGTCTTTTGAATTCCTCTTCTCCCACCTTAAGACTTATAGAATTTACAATTGGTTTTCCTTGAAGCGCTTTAAGTCCAGTTACAAGGACTTCAAATTTAGATGAATCTATCATTACTGGTACCTTTGAAATTTCAGGCTCACTTGCTAAAAGTTTTAGAAAATTATCCATCTCCTCTTTAGCATCTAAAAGTGCATCATCAAAGTTTATATCTATGACTTGAGCTCCATTTTCAACCTGATCTTTTGCTATAGATAAAGCTTCTTCATAATTCTTTTCTCTTATTAACCTTGCAAATTTCGCTGAACCTGCTACATTTGTTCTTTCACCTATATTAATAAAGTTATTTTCCTTATTTGCTCTAAATGCTTCTAAACCACAGTAAACAGATTCCCTCTTTATATCAGGTAGTTTTCTAGGTGGTATATCTTTTATAGCTTCACTAATTGCTCTTATATGATCTGGAGTTGTACCACAGCAGCCTCCTACAATATTAAGACATCCATCCTTTGCTAAACTTTTTATTAAAGATGCAGTTTCTTCTGGTCTTTCATCATATTCACCAAAAGAATTTGGAAGTCCTGCATTTGGATAAACACTTATATACCTATTTTGAGTTTTTGAAAGAAATTTTACAAATGGTATTAAATCCTTTGCTCCAAAGGAACAATTTAGACCTATTGCAATTATACTTTCGTCTACCATGGTGTTTGCAAAAGCTTCTAAAGTCTGACCTGAAAGAATCCTTCCGCTTTTATCCGCAATAGTCCCAGATATTATTATAGGTAAGTTCTTACCTTTTTCTAAAAATGCAGACTTTGCTCCCATAAGGGCAGCTCTGGCATTTAATGCATCAAATATTGTTTCTATAAGTATTAAATCTGCTCCACCATCAATAAGACCTTGAACCTGTTCTTTATAGGCATCTACCAATTCGTCAAAACTTATATTCCTATAGCCTGGATTTTCAACGTCTGGAGATAAAGAGGCCGTTTTATTTGTAGGTCCAAGTGACCCTGCTACAAAACGCGGCTTATCTGGAGTTTCAGCTGTAAATTTATCTGCAGCAGCTCTAGCTAGCTTTGCGCCTTCAAAATTAAGCTCATATATTTTATCTTCTAACTCATAGTCTTTTTGAGATATACTCGTACTATTAAATGTGTTAGTTTCAATTATATCTGCTCCAGACTTTAAATATGCTTCGTGAATTTCTCTTATTATATTGGGACTCGTGAGATTTAAAATATCATTATTTCCTTTTTGGCTGCAAGAGAAGTTTAGATTACCTCTAAAATCTTTTTCTTCTAATTTATAATTTTGAATACAAGTCCCCATAGCCCCATCTAGCACCAGTATTTTTTTTTCTAATAGATCTTTTATTCGTAATTTCATTAGTTTACCTCCCCAAAGTGCATTATCTGAATAGATCAATTTTAAAGCATTTATTATAAATATATCAATATATTTTTCAATAAATGATTATATAACGATTGTACCATACTATGATGATTTTAGAATAATATCTAACTAGTAAATTCAAAAATGAACTAACTTATACAAGTTACCTTCTTTCACATATAAACTTAACACATTTTGCATACACTAATAAGGATTCCTTCCTTGGAGGTTTTTACTATGGAAAAAAAGAAGATAGATAGACGGATAAGACGAACTAAGAAGGTTTTAATAGAAGCCTTAACAAAACTTATGTCTGAAAAGAAAATAAATAATATTACAGTAAAGGAACTTACTGATTTAGCTGATGTTAACAGGTCAACTTTTTATCTTTACTATAATGATATATATGATATGTTAGAAAAGATCGAAGAAGAATTATTCAACGACTTTACAGAAGCTTACGAAAAATTTTCAGAAGAAACTACTACTTATGATAGCTTATTATCTTTCTTAGCTTATTTACTTGAATTTATAAAAATCAATGCTGATATGTTTAAAATATTACTTGGTCCTGATGGAGATTATGCTTTTATAGATAGATTTAAAAATTTTATAAAGCATACCGATTTTCCACTAAACAGTTCATTTTCTGAAATAAAAGCTTATTACTATATCCCCTACACCATATCAGGCTTTATTGGAGTTGTGCAACAGTGGCTTAATAATAATATGGATGTCTCCCCTAATGATTTAGCAATTATTATAATTGAAATGCTTTAAATATGTACGATAGGAATTTTAAAAGGTGCCGCTAATTAACGACACCTTTATTATTTATTTAATTTAGATTTCTTCAATATAGTTATTCTTTTTCATTGCTTTCGAAATCTCTTGTATTTTAGTATTTGATTTTTTTGAAATATCTTCTGATATTGACATAAGCGCTGGTATAGCAACTGGAAGTAAAACAAACGCTAATAGGAACAATCCTATTACAACAGCTATTGCTAGTTCCATTAATATAACAATATTAGATGGATACAATGTAGCAAAAGTTCCAGCTAAAATAATAGCTGCTGACATTACTACTCCGCCTATTTTTCTTGATGCTATTATAATGGCTTCTTTTGCTGAAATATCTGAATATTCCTTAAAGCGCATCATTAGGAATATACTATAATCAACTCCTAATGCAGCTATCATAATAAATGAGAAGAAAGGAACATTCCATGATAAACCTTCTGCTGCACTACTAAATAACATTTTTGATATAAAACCTGTTGCTGATAGAGCTGCATAATAAGCTACTCCAAGGGAACCCACTATATAAACTGGGATCCAAAATGATCTTATTATAATGACAAGTAGTATAAATATAGCTCCAAGTACTATTATTTGTGTAAAAGTTATATCGTGAGTTGCAACATTGCTTAGATCATTAGAATTAGCTGTTGCCCCTGCAACTCCATATTTTACACCAGAAAGTTTTGTACCGCTAAGATTGTTTTCAACTACTGTGTTTATATTATCTATAAGATTAATTGAAGCATCAGAATACGGCTCTGAATCTAAAGTTATAGTTAATTTAGCTATTTTTCTGTCGTCGGACATATATGCATCGAACATTTTAGTTATATCTGCATTATTAAAGGCTTCATCAGGAATATAAAAACTTTTAGTGTTAGTAAGTTGATTTAAAAAATCATTACTCTTATCAATCCCATCTGATATGCTTGATAACCCATTGCTGCTTCCATTTAATCCATCCTTTAGTTGTGTCATTCCTCCACTAAGATTGTTTAATCCATTATACAAAGTATCTTGGCCTGTTTTAATTTTATCAGCGCCACTTCTTAGCTGCGCCATACTTTTTATAACTTGTTCTTGTCCACTATTTCCTTGTCTTAGTCCATTTGAAAGTGCTTTTGCTCCATTCTCAAGTTCATTAATACCTTTTACAAGCTCTGAATTTGTGCCTGTGCTATCTATAACTGTTTTTAGCCCCTCATTAACTTGTTTCAAGCCAGATGTTAAAGCATTATAATTTTTGTTAGCATTGTCCATTGCTGATGTAATGCCGTCTAATGAAGCCGATAACTTGTTAGACATCTCTTTAAGGGCAGCTACGTCTGGATCATTAGGTAATTTTGCATCAATGTTATTAATACTTCCCTTCATAGCGTCTGACAACTGTTTCAATTGAATTATAGATGCTTCCAAAGATTTATACCCGTCTCCAAGTGTAGTATATCCATTATTTATCTCTGTAATTTTGCTTGAAATATTCTCAAGTCCGCCATTAATGCTTGCGACTCCGGTTTTAAGTTTTCCGATACCTGTTGCAAGATTGTCTGCACCATTGGCTCCTTGTGCAATACCATCATTTATTTTTACTAATCCGTTAGTTATAGCGTCCATTCCACCCTTTAGATTTCCTGTACCTATAGATAAATCTTTAACTGATGAAAAATCAGGAGCGTATAAACTATTATCCATCTTATTTAATCCATCTTTAACCTTACCAATACCATCATTTGCGCTAGATAATCCATTAACTACAGTATTTGTTTGTTTATTTGTATAAAAATTATCTATCATATTTCCCATAGGCTGAGTTGGACCAGATACTTCTTTAATACCCTTTATCCCTTTAAGTTTTTCAGTAAGATTATCTATTATCGCTAAATCCTCGTTATTATCTAAAGGCTGCTCGCTCTCTAAAACAACAGTAGTCTGCATAACCTTCCCTGCACTAAATTTATCTGTAATAATATTAAACCCTTTTACAGATTGATTTGTCTCACTTAAATCTTTAATATTATCAAAAGACAATTTATTTGCATTAAACGCTATTATAGGAGTAAGCATTATTGCTACTACAAGTAAAGAGATTACTGGATGTTTAACTGATAACGAAGTTATTCTGCCCCATAAACCATTTTCTTTATGACTATTTATTTCTTTTGATGGCCAGAACAATTTACCGCCCAAGAGCTTCATAGCTATAGGCGTAAATGTGAACATTTCTATTAAAAGAATAGCTATACCTATAGCAACAGCATTAGCTGATTTATATATAGAAAACTGTACAAAAGTTAAACTTGCAAAAGCTATTAAAACCGTCAATCCACTATATAGTATTGTTTTACCTGAAGTTTTATAGCTAGTTACTATTGCTTCATCAACTGACAAGCCATGGGACAACTCTTCTTTAAATCTATTAAGTAAAAGTATATGGTAATCTGTCCCGATTCCAAATAACACTAAACATACAAACATTTGAGTAAAATTTGTAGCCGGAAAATTAAATTGATTAACCATTACTCCAATAATCCCCATAGAGCAAATATATGATAATCCTACAGCTAAAAGAGTTACTATAGGTGTAACAACTGAACGGAACATAAGTATTAATACAACCAATATGAATCCCACAGTTATAATAGCACTTTTATCTATACTTTTTGCCACTTCATTTTGATAATCATTATTTATTGCAAGTGAACCTGTAATATAATGATTTACTTTGACATCTTTAATCGCATCATTAAAATCCTGCATAACTGTATTCCTGTCTCTTTCACCTTTTTCAAAGGAAACTGATGCGAGAACAGTTGTATTATCTTTTGATATCATCTGATCTTTGGCTTCTGGTTTGCTAAAGGGATCTATGATATCAGTTATTTGTAATTGTTCTTTACTTTGATTTAATTTATCTATACCTTGCTTAATATCATTCATTTCATCGCCTGAGAGTCCTTTATCGCTGCTAAACACTAGTAGCAGTGAATCCCCCTTGGATGTGCCCATCTTGTTTATCATTTCTTGTGCGACTACAGATGGTGAATTTTCACTTATTGTAGCTTCACCTTTTTGACCAAGTATTTTATTGAAATTTGGTTGATTAAGAGTGAAAACCACTGTAGCTATAATCCATACAATCAATATACTAAAACGATGTTTTAATATCTTCCTCATAAGTTTCTCCTCCGTTTAATAGTTATTGTTTTACCGACATGAATTTATTATATTTAGATGCATTTCTTATTTCAATCATCAATGTTGCACCAGCCTGTTGAATATAAGACACATTAAATAAAACTGTCGATTATCTTAGATTTACTTATGAAAAATAATATAAGCAATTTATGAAAAGATTAGAATCAATAATATTGCATATCCTGTATAGGAAATATTTATATTTGGTTCTTCGAGGTTTATATGAAAATTAGGTTAATCCACCCGGTATAAGATCATCAAGTCCTAGGCATACTAACAATATATTTTTCCCATCTTAATTTGTAAATCTTTTATTAAAAATCCCACCATGAATTAATAGGAACATTTATATTTGAATCCAATAGTACAGTTTCCCCAATTTTAGGGGCTATTAAATTTACTTCTGATCTCTTTGCCTTTTTTATTGCCCGGTCTATTGGTTCCTTCCAACCATGATAAGCTAATGTAAATGCACCCCAATGCATTAACATCATATTCTTACCCTTTACATCTATATTTGCATTGACTGCTTGTTCCGGTGTCATATGAATATTCGACCAACGCCTATCGAATTGAGCCCCCTCAATTAAGGTGATATCTAGCGGTCCATATTTATCACCGATTTTCCTAAAATGTGAACCATATCCGCCATCTCCACTGGTATATAAACGTATATTCTTTCCAATAATTATCCAACCACCCCATAGAGTTTCATTGGAATCAAATAACCCCCTTTTTGAAAAATGTCTTGATGGTGTCAGAGCAATTGTTAAGCCTTGATAATCCATTTCATTCCACCAATTAAGTTCCGTAATTTTTTCTTTTGGAATTCCCCATCTCATTAAATGAGAATTTACTCCAAGAGGGACAAAGAAATGTAATACTTTACTATTCAGCTTTACAACAGATTGATAATCTAAATGGTCATAATGGTCATGTGATATAAAAACCGCATCAATAGGAGGAATTTTTTCTATAATATCCATCATATTTTCACTATATTTATATCTTTTACTTCCTGCAAATGAAACTGGTGATGCAATAGGACTTAAAATTGGGTCCAATAGCAACTTTTTATTATTAACGCTAAGTAAGAAAGACGAGTGCCCAAGCCAAGTTAAACTATCCTTTTCACATTTGATTTTTTCCCAATCAATTGATTCAACAGGAATTTCACAATGAGGATTTCGATTTTCATCACCTGTAATCGAATCTTTAATCATTGATAAAATATTCGAGAAACTCATGTTCAAACTCGTCGGAGCTTCATTTACAAATTTCCCGTTAACATAATTATTAAATTGCTTATACGACTCTTTTTGTTCATTAGTTGGCTTTCTTCCAAAGGCTGGGTTAAATTTTAGAAATAATACAATGCCAACACAAAATAATATTAGAAAACTAAATACATATAACATCTCTTTTTTCTTATTCCTCCTATATTTTCATTCGTTCATATTACCTTATTAATTAATTTATAAGTTATTTAAAACATGCTTTTGCTTTACTTAAAATTAGAACGTATTTCTATTAGTTTCTGTAAATTTATAAAAATTATGCCACCAGAGTCTTATCCTGATGACATTCAAATATAAAAATATATTTAACCTATGACTACTATCCGAAAAGTTTCACTTTATAAAAATTCCAGCTCGCTAAAGGCTTTTATAAATTCTTTTACTCCATAATTCTCAAATTCTACTTCAACCATCATATCATCTTCATTAAGAACTTTTCCTATTCCATATTTCTTGTGATTCACCCATTTAATAGGTTCATGATTTATTTCTTCCACTACTGATATATCTGCCGGTTTAGAAACTACTGCTTCCTCTGTCCTATTTACTATTTTAACTATTGACTCAGTAACTACTGCCTCTTCTTTCTTTCCGTGAGCCTTTGCCTCTTGAATTTGCTTCTTCAGTTCTTGTAAATTTACATTCTCACTTTTTACCTTATCATTTTGTATTAGTTTTTCTGGAATCATGTAAATATATCTACTTTCTCCCGGGGCTACTCTTTGATAATCAGGATTTGTATAATAGGAAAGTTCTAAATAATCTTTTGCTCTTGTAATTCCAACAAAAAATAATCTTTGTTCCTCTTCTTCCTCCATATCTCTTGTATGCAATGGAATTAATCCATAATTTACACCTGTAATAAACACATATGAAAACTCTAACCCCTTTGATGCATGTAATGTCATCAGCTTAACCGAATCCGTCTCATTAGTTATGTCCTTCTGCAAAATATTAACACCATATAATGCTGAGGAGTTTATAAAATCTCTTAGTCCATTTAAAAATGGAACTTGCTTTTCCTTCACATATTCCATAATGATACCTAGTAAAGCACAAATTGATTCTTTATCTTCATTATATGTAGATGCAGTTGGTCTTATATATTTGTCAAACTCAAAATAAGTATAAATCTCACCTGATTTAGTAATGTTAGAACATTCATTAAGAAAGTTATACATTTTTTCAAGTAACTCTGACATAATTATGTTATGCTCTTTCACTATTTTTCTTGCTGCCTTTTCAGTCATCCTCTCCCCATAATCCTTATTGCTAAGAACATATGTTGCGGATGACAAATCATTAGTATTTACGCAAAAGCGCAATAGTTTAATAATCCAGTTTAATACAGGAATGTCGCGTATAGTCTTCTTCATGGATACTTCAAATGGAATTTCATTTTTTAAAAATACATCTTCGAAAACTTGAGACTGATTTTGAAGTCTGTAAAAAATTGCAATCTCCTTATATGGCACACCTGCATTATGTATTTCCTTAATCTTATCTGCCAGATAACAGGCCTCATTAAATGGGTTATATTGATTTTTTACTACAATTTTATTTCCAGCTTCTCGTGCTCCTATTAAGCTGTCTCCATTTTGCTGAAAACATCTTGCTGCTTCTAATATAGAACTGCTCGAGCGATAATTTATTGGAAGAGATAGTTCTCTTGCATTATATCTATGCTTTAATGTATAAACCACATTCAAGGAACTTCCACGCCAGCTATAAATAACCTGATTAGGATCACCTACTGCAAATAATTTGGTGTTCATGCTCTTTAATTTATCAATAAAATCAAGTTGTAATTTATCGCTATCCTGAACCTCATCAATAATAATCCACTTTGGCTCTATCTTATAATCCTCTAATAAAATATTTGCATTTTTCAATATATCTGAAAAGGTCATCTTATTCTGTTTTATTTTTTCTTCTTTTAATAACTCAACCAGGTTAAATATGTCATCATCATAACGTGAAATCTTTTCTTCTTCTTTCTCAATAGACATTGCCTGCTCTAGCCTTTTTATTAATCGGTTCTTATACTTAATTTTGAGCTTTTCTTCCTGAATGATCTGCATAGCAATATCTAATTCTTCTTCTGGATCTATTACAAGAAATTCCTTATCGTATTCTATTTTTTCAACAGGTAATACATTTTTAAGCAAATGTAGTGCAACACTATGAAAGGTTCCAAAACCCTCAAGCTCTTCTAATTGTATACTATCATCAGAAGCGATTAATCTTTCTTTAATCTCATTTGCTGCTTTGTTAGTAAAAGTCAGTACAATCATATCTTTATAGCTAATGTTTTTTGCATAATGGAGATATATAATTTTTGAAATTAATACTGTAGTTTTTCCACTCCCAACATTTGCATTTACAATACATGCATTACTTTCATCTAACACTGCTTCTTTTTGATATTCATTTAATCTCTTTAATTCTTTTTCATAATGCATAGAAGCCTCCTACTCAACAAGATCTTCATATCTTCTTTGTAATTTATTTTTTATGTTTTTCCTGTCTTCGTCTGTCTCTTCAAGTCTAGCTCTTAATTCAATTCCTACTGGAGCATCTGTATGAAAAGAAATGATATTTATTATACTCTTTTTATTGCTTTCTTCCATCACCCATTCCCTATAAAAAGCATTATTTAAAACTAAGGTTAAAGTACGATTGTCTATTTCAATTTCAGGAATTGTGCTTAAAAACTTAGCAAACGCATCTCCATTCTCTTGCATATATTCACAGAATTCTTTCCATTTTTCCTGTAATTCTTCAAACTTGAATGGTTTCTTAATAAATGTTGAAGGAGCATATTGAACTAGCTTGATATCTTTTGGTGCCTCTATTTCTTCTAATAAATTCTTTAGTCCCCATAAAACCATAGCTTTATCTAATTGATAATCTCCAATGCATGCAGCACAACCATTTTCACATTTGCATCCACCAACCATCTTAATTGCATCCTCAATGATCTGGGCAGTTAAATCAAATACCTTTTCTGCATAACCGAGACCCCCTACATACTTATCATAAATATACATGTATACTTCTTCATCATAATTTTGTCTTATTTCTATTGCATTATTAGACATTACAACACCAATGTCTTCCTGCTCTGTCATTGTGGCCATCATTGCTGCATTTTTTATAGCAAAACACACACCTTCAAAATGATTGTTTCTTATAACCATTCCATTTTGGCTTTCTTGAAGCAGTCTTCTATATACTGTAACAACATTATCAGGAATCATTATCCAAGTACTTTCTGTATCATAATCCTTCGATAATGGTTTTTCTAACTGTTCAAAACCTAGATTCTGATGATTATGAAATTGCAGCTTTTTGTACATATAAACTATTTCATCAACATTTACATCACCAAATGTAACTTTAGTGCGTTTATACTCCATATCCTTACTGCCTTGAATAATCCTTATATTCGTGATACCACCAGGCATTGTGTAATAATTCCCATTAAAAGGAATCGCAAATGCAGTTCTACTTTCCAAATCAAGTTTTATAACTTGATATTGAACACCATCATGCATATAGATTGCCCCATTATGAACTTCACGAAAGGCCTGCATTTCATCCATTTCTGTAATCTCTTTATTATTATCTTTATTAATCAACTTGTATCTAGCTTTATCAATATTTCTTAAACTAAAATCTCCTGCGGGAAATGAATTACCGCTCCACGCAAACTTTCCACTTTGATTAGTTAATTCACTTGCTCTAATTAAAACAGGAATTGTTTCACCTAAATCTGGAAAGATAGAAATATCATCTAATGTTAATGGTATTTCAGCTGCTGCTGCACGTATATGAGCAAGCTCTATTAGAAGATTATTCTTATCAATAACTGCATTTTCACTTCCGCTTTCGAAGAGCCAGTCTGGATTAATTGCTATATACTGATCAAAAGGAAGATTATCAAGAATCAGATAATTGGTAGACTCGCTTCCACTTCTACCTGCTCTTCCACTCTGCTGCCAGAAAGATGCTCTGGTCCCTGGATATCCAATAATTACTGTTGTATCAATTTTCCCAATATCTATTCCAAGCTCTAATGCATTGGTAGATACGAGTCCTCGTAAAACGCCTGTAATCATTTTATTTTCAATTTCTTTACGCTCCAGAGGTGTATAGCCTCCCCTATATCCAGATATCTTATCTTTCAAGGATGCTCCAAAGAAGTTCTCCGTCTCTAATTTATCTCTTGATTCTTTTAATACTACTTCAACATTTCTTCTTGATTTAGCAAAAGCAATAAAACTATTATCATTTTCTACTAAATCAGGTAGTAAATCAGCAGCAACTGAGGTTGATTGTACTTGCCCATAATACTTTTTATCATTTCCCATAATCTTCGGAGGTTGTACAAGCAAATATTTTTTCTGTGGAGCCGGTGAACCATCCTTACTAACTCTAATGAATTTCTGTCCACAGATTTCTTCTGCTAATTCAACAGGATTGGCTATGGTTGCTGAACTGCATAGATACTTAGGTGATGAAATATAATATCTGCAAACTCTTCCAAGTCTTCTAAAAACATTTGCAAGATGTGAACCAAATGCGCCTCTATAGGTATGAAGCTCATCAATTACTACATATTTAAGATTAGAAAATATAAAATCAAATCCAAACTTGCTGTGATTCGCTAAAAACGCAGCATTTATCATTTCTGGATTAGTTAAAATAATATTAGCGCTTTTTCTTATTCTGCTTCTTTCATTTACAGTGGTATCCCCATCGTATACACCTGCTGAAATCCTATTATCCCCGAAATATTCTAAGTATGGCAAGATGGCACGATACTGATCACTTGCAAGTGCCTTTGTAGGATATATAAAAATTGCTCTTGCAAGAGGATTTGATAAAATTTCCTGAATAACTGGCAGTAAAAAACTAAGAGTTTTCCCACTGGCTGTAGATGTGGTTATTACAATATTATTTCCCTCCATTGCTTTTTCAAACATTTCTGCCTGATGACAATATAGCTTACCAATCCCTTTTTCAGAAAGGTATCCACACAATTCCGTTGACAAATTACTTGGGTAATCCACATAAGTAGCTTCTCTTTTTGGTATTGTTTTATTATATATTATTAAATCGCTTATATTCATTAAATATTGCTCCTATTCTTCTAAGCACGATCAAAAAATAACAGACCAGTATGGCAGCCTATTTTGCACCATAGTTAATTAATTTTTCATGTGCTCAAATTACTTTATAATTATATAACAAAGTTATTAATAATTACATCTTAATGCAATAAGCGAAAATCTACTATAAGTGCATTTATTAAATCAATTCGTTCAGTAAAATGCATTCCTATTGTAATCTTATCTAACTTCTGTATATGAAAAAACTAGCAATGTTTAGTTATAAATAAAAAATTGTTAAGTATTTAACTCTAAGCAAGAATATAGTAAGTAAACCTATACATATAATTTAGTAAGATTATTATATTTTGAGGTATTGAATGAATGCTAAACAATTAACCTTCCACCATTTGTTATATGAAAAAATAAAAGAAAGTCATAAACACTATGCTAAGAAAATTTTATCTGAATTATATCCAGATAAGTCATTAAGCCAATTTAATATTCTTTCAAAATTCTCCAAAAAGCATTCCAAACTTGTAACTGCGTCTATTAAAGATCTTGAAGAATGCAATCTAATTAAGAATTCTAATACATCTAAATTGTCACCAAGTGAAAAACAATATATACTTACCAAGGCTGGAAAACAACTCGTTGAAGATGATGGTAGTCTCTTATAATATGAAAAGGCTAGAAAAATTTCTAGCCTTTCTCTATTTAAAACTTCAATTGGATTCTTAATTTTTGCATATCCGTTTTAATTTCCTCTTTTTCGATTTAACTGCACATTCCTTATTTCTTCGTAATTACTATTCTCCATACCTCAGGCCCCTGCTCTAGATACTCCCACTTAAACTTTTCAGGAACCTTTGACATAAAATACTGATAAAGAGGACGTGGATCATGATCATTTATAAGTTCCATTTTTTCATCTAAATTTAGTTTTTCAAAAGCTTCAAAAATAATATCCTTCTTACTTCCTCTTTCTAGAGTCCTAACATCTATGCTTGTAGCAAAATTGGACATACTTGACTTCTCCTTTCGTTTTCCCTTATTAATCAATTTATTTAGCTGATATTATTATAACCATATGTTTATATTTTAAGTGTGATTTATATCACAACATGATATAACAATTAAGGATATTTCATGATTGAAATATCCTTAATTGTTATATTAAATTTATTATAATACGCTTTGTTTGTTTTTATATAGAAATCTTCAGAAAATCATATATAATTTATTTAACTGAGTAAGTATACAAATCTTATTCTATATTTTTCAACTGTTGTTTTAAAGCTTCTGCTAGTTGCGCAAGACAAGAAGTATTTCTATAAAACTCCCTTAAAGAAAGTTAAAGTTTTAAACTTTTCTATGAAATTTGGAATGTTCTTATGCATGCTCACTAAACTTACTACCAGCAATAATAACCAGCCTATTAAATGCGAAAAAGTTAACAGAATAATTAATATAATTATTAATAGTGTTATTAATCCTTTTAGTAGCATGCCATTTACACATTTCAAGCTTGCAATGAGTCCAAGAAGTGCATTACAAATAAAAAAAGTATTTGCAATTCCTACAGTCCATTCCACGGTAACATAATTATAATGAATAAGAAAAATAACTAGACAATGAAATGTAGTTAACACCATTAATGCTCTTTTGGGAGATCTTTCTTCTTCCTTTTTTCTTAGGAAAGCAGGAAGAGTTCCTTTTTCTGCCCTGGAAGCCATTTGTCTTGTCACAGCACCTAATATCATAATTAAGGTTGAATAACATAAACCTGCTGCTATAATTCCCATAATAATATATGATAAATTACCGAATAACGGAATGAGAATTAAGCTTACATTGATATCTGTTTCTTTTGTAACCATATAGCTTGTACTATTCTGTAAAGCAAAGGTGGTCAATAGATATATGAAAATAACAGCTGAAAGACTAATTTTCATAGCGCGCATAAGCGTCTTCTCTGGATTTATTACCTCTTCAACATAACTTCCAATTACTTCCCAACCTATAATGGCCCAAAATAACAACAAAAGCGTCGAGCCAAGTGTTGTAATTTGCGGGAAGGCATTAGGAAAACTTATAGAATCTTGCTCTGAAAGATTAAAAATACTGCCAATAACAAGAATAAGGCCCGTAAGTGAAGAAAGCACTAAAGTAACTCTTCCCATTGCAGTTATTCCCATTAATAGAACAAGTACATTAAGCAGTAACAAAATTAAAATTACAAATATCTGATAATTATTTCCCCCCGGAATCATATTGCAAATAAAGCCAGAAGCTGTATACAAAACAGCTACTGGACCAAAGCAAACTGCTGCTGTTAAATAGTTTGAAGATAGTTCACGAAAATTCTGCCCAAGTTTCTCTCCTACTACTACATTTACTCCCTCATTACTTGAAGTCAGTATACTCATCTTTGTAAATATATAAGCAAATATAATACCCATAAGCATTATTATTATCCAAGCAATAATGGCTTTATCTCCAAGCATATTAATCGCTATAGGCGGCAAAAGTACAATACCCGATCCTAATATTGGACCTATCATTAGACCGCTAATAGTAATAGTATTTAGCTTTTTGTTCATATTTCCCCTCCTTATTGTTCATTATTATATTATAAGAGGGCAAATCCCATTTGTAAAATTGAAAATGTTAATAAGATCTATCGAAAATTTTGATGAGGTGCTATGATTTAGACATCTTTTCTTTTTACAATTATATCTCCGACCTTTAATTCATCATGACATTGTACAGTAAAAATCATTTGTGGAATATTTGCACTTTCTATAACTTCTCCATTTTCTTTTCTCATATTCTCAAGTTTTGTAAACTTGTTATCGCCTTTTATGGCTAAAACTTCAACAAAATCTCCATTATTAACTTTATTCCTTTGTTGTATAGTTGCAATGTAGGTTTCCTTATTATAATCTTTCACAATACCTACCATATCATAATTTTGTATATATGCGGAGCTTTCATAACTCTGTCTTACTTCTTCATCAAAATAAAAACCTGTTGTATACGGTCTATGGCTAGGTTTCTGAATCTCCTCCATCCATTTGGGGTTAAATTTATAGTTTTTAGGATCCTCCATATATTTATCAATTGCTTCTCTATAAGCCTTCACAACAGATGCTACATAATATGCACTTTTTATTCTTCCTTCAATTTTAAAAGAATTTATTCCAGCTTCAATAAGTTCAGGAATATGTTCTATCATGCATAGGTCCTTTGAGCTCATGAGATTAACAGTATTATCGCCCTCTGTAATTTTTTGATAGTCTCCTGTCTCTCCTTCTTCAAATAGATGATATTTGAATCTACAAGGCTGAGTACAAGTTCCTCTATTTGCATCTCTGCCAGTTATGTAAGTTGATAATAAACACTTACCAGAGTAACATGCACACATTGATCCATGTACAAATGCTTCTATCTCGCAAGTTTCTGGTAACTCTTTTCTTAATATTTTTAAATCTTCAAGACTCATTTCTCTTGCAGCAACAACTCTGCTTACTCCAGCCTTATGCCAAAATAAAGCAGATTTATAATTTAAATTATTGGCCTGAGTACTTAAATGTATTTCAAGGTCTGGTACAACTTCTTTTACTATACTCATAATTCCTGGATCAGCGATAAGTACAGCATCAACACCTACTTCATATAATTCTCTTAGATATTCTTCTACTCCCACCAAATCTTCATCATGTGGAATTACATTTAAGGTAACATGTACTTTTCTTCCTCTTGAATGTGCATATTCAAGACCTTCTTTTAATTGTTCTATTGTAAAATTATCTGCAGCCGCCCTTAAGTTTAATTTATTTCCTCCAAGATATACTGCATCAGCACCAAAATCTATAGCAGTTTTAAGTTTCTCTAAATTTCCCGCTGGTGCTAGGAGTTCTATTCTGTTCATATTTTATGTCCCCTTATCTTTTAAATAAATAATACGTAATACCTTTATAGTATTACAGTATTATTTTTATATCAAGAAGTAAAAGATCTAATCTGTACTAATATAAAATTAAATGTATTTTGTCAGATGTCACATTTTTAAATATCTAATCATAAATTGTATTAAAGTTAGTCGAAGGAAACTTTTTTAGTACAGTATAATTTTTTTGCCTATATGAAATTATTTTTTAACTCTAATTATAACTTCTACCATGCCCATACGATTTTATATTTATAGAGTTAGCCTTAGGAAAAATATTTAACTTAAGAATAAACTTTTAGCTTAAAAATTTAAAATGTTCTATTTGAAGGAGGAAATAATATGTTAAATCTTAATAATATTTCAGTAGGAAACTTTGCTAAAGTTGAAAATTTGTCTGCGACAGGTATGCTAAGAGAAAGACTTCTTGCTCTTGGACTCACAAAAGGCGCAAAGATAGAAGTGATAAGAAAAGGGCCTTCTGGAGATCCCACAGTCTATGATATTCGCGGTGCTATGATAGCTCTTAGAAATGAAGAAGCTTCTTTAATATCTGTTAATGAATGCTAAAACAGCAGGTATTACCTGCTTTTTATAATAATATTATATTTTAGGAGGCTATAATGGGTCTAACATTTGAATCAACAAAAAATAGTTCACTAACAGACATATTTAAAATAGAAAAAAAGGAATCCCAATACATTATTGCACTTGCTGGTAATCCTAACACTGGAAAAAGTACTGTATTTAATTCCCTAACTGGACTCCATCAGCATACTGGCAATTGGCCCGGTAAAACAGTAGTAAACGCAAGAGGAGAATTTACTCATAACAGTAAAGAAAATATCTTAGTTGATATTCCTGGAACTTATTCATTATTTGCTTCATCTGTAGAAGAAGAGGTAGCAAGAGACTTTATTTGTTTCGGAAATTCAGATGCTGTAATAGTTGTTACTGATGCAACTTGTCTAGAGAGAAACTTAAATCTTGTCTTTCAAGTTATGGAGTTAAGGCAAAATGTAATACTATGCATCAATCTTATTGATGAAGCAAAAAAGAAAAATATAACAATAGATGCTAAAGGAATTGAACAAGAACTTGGAATTCCTGTAGTTTTATGTGCAGCTAAGAGCGGACAAGGTATAAAAGAACTAAAGGACGCAGTATATAAAGTTACAACTGGTCAAATAAAACCAAATCCTAAAGTTCTGATGTATGATAACTATATAGAAGAAAAAATTAAAACCATTCAACCTATTATAGAAAAAAATATACAAAATATAACTTCTAGATGGCTTGCCTTAAGAATTATTGATGGTGATAAAAAATTAATAGCTTCTATTTCTAGCAATATAGATAGCAATTCATTAGAAGAAATAATGAATATTGTAAAAGAATCTAACCTTCATGATGAAAATAGAAATATAAGAGATGATATTTCTAAGGAAATTTATATAAAAGCTGAAGAAGTAAGAGATAAATATGTAAAAGAAGATAAATCAAAAATGAACAGAGATAGAGTGATTGATAATTATATAACTTCAAAAATATTTGGTATTCCGCTAATGCTTTTAGTTTTAGCGGCAGTGTTCTGGGTTACAATAACTGGTGCAAATATCCCATCTGAAATGATAGCAAATGTACTTTTTGCCCTTGAGGATAAGCTTACTTTATGGTTTACAAACATGAATGCCCCAAGCTGGCTTCACGGAATTCTTATACTTGGACTGTATCGAACCTTAGCATGGGTTGTGTCTGTAATGCTTCCACCAATGGCAATATTCTTTCCTATATTCACAATACTTGAAGATTTAGGATACCTGCCAAGAGTAGCTTTTAACCTCGATCATTTATTTAAAAAGGCTTGTGCCCACGGTAAACAATGCTTAACAATGTGTATGGGATTTGGTTGCAATGCCGCTGGAATAATCTCTTGTAGAATAATTGAGTCTCCTAGAGAAAGGCTTATAGCAATCTTAACAAATAATTTTGTTCCATGTAATGGAAGATTCCCTACCCTAATAGCTATAGCTACAGTTTTCCTAGTTTCAAAAGGCGGAAGTGAATTTAGTTTTTTACCCGCTTTATCAGTTACCGCCTTAGTTATTATAGGTATATCTGTAACTTTGTTAGTATCTTATGGATTATCTAAGACAATTTTAAAAGGAGTACCATCTACATTCACTTTGGAACTTCCTCCTTATAGAGTTCCTAAAATAGGGAGAGTTTTATATACTTCAATAATTGACAGAACTATATTTGTACTTTGGAGAGCTGCAGTTATAGCTGCTCCAGCTGGCGCAATAACCTGGATACTTGCTAATATATATATTGGTGATTCAAGTATTATTGGACATGTTGCAGCTTTTCTTGATCCTTTTGCTCAAATTATTGGCATTGATGGATATATATTAATGGCCTTTATATTAGGATTACCTGCAAACGAGATTGTACTTCCAATACTCATGATGTGTTATCTATCGACAGGCTCTATGATTGAATTTAATAGCATAGATTCTTTAAGAGAAATATTATTAAATAATGGATGGACTTACCTTACAGCACTAAATACTATGTTATTTAGCTTATTACACTGGCCATGTGCTACAACTCTTTTAACAATAAAAAAAGAAACAGGGAGCTTAAAATGGACAGCCATTGCAGCTCTACTTCCTACTTGCATTGCAATTTCTGTGTGTTTTATGACAAGTATAATTTTTAGACTCTTAGGATTAGCTTAGTGTAATTCAATAAAAGGTTGTAACCTAAAAAGTTGCCAACCTTTTTATGATTATTCATAAAAGCTTTTAAATTACTTATACATTTATCCATTTTCTAGTATAATATAAAATATATCAATTGTTATCTAATATTTATTTTTATTCAAATGTATTATACTATTATTTATAAGTAACACGGAGGTTAAAATGA
Source organism: Clostridium chromiireducens (assembly GCF_003575225.1). NCBI lineage: Bacteria > Bacillati > Bacillota > Clostridia > Eubacteriales > Clostridiaceae > Clostridium > Clostridium chromiireducens. Next base: position 361,225 of record NZ_QXDJ01000004.1, read on the forward strand.
ATAATATTTTATTTGCTTTTGGATTGACTCTTTTCGCTGGTCTATGTACTGGTATAGGGAGCGCTATTGCATTCTTTACTAAAAAAACAAATACTAAATTTCTATCTATAAGTCTTGGATTTTCTGCCGGTGTAATGATTTATGTTTCTATGATAGAAATATTCTTTAAAGCAAAAGATTCTCTTACAAATGAACTTGGTCTAAAAGTCGGCTCATGGATTACTGTAATCTCATTTTTTGCTGGTATGCTTTTAATTGCACTTATTGATAAATTAATCCCTAGCGGCGAAAATCCACATGACATGTATAAAATTGAAGACATAAATAATAACAATAGACATTTAGATACTAAACTCCTAAGAATGGGGATATTCACTGCATTAGCTGTTGGAATTCATAATTTTCCAGAAGGTTTAGCAACTTTTATCTCTGCGCTGCAGGAACCTTCTATAGCAATACCAATTGCTGTGGCTATAGCAATCCATAATATTCCTGAAGGAATAGCAGTATCAGTACCTGTTTACTATGCTACTGGCGATAAGAAAAAGGCGTTCTTTTATTCATTCTTATCCGGTCTATCTGAACCCATAGGTGCACTTGTAGGTTATTTAATATTAATGCCTTTCATTAATGATTTAGTATTTGGTATACTCTTTGCATCTGTGGCAGGAATAATGGTATTTATATCTCTAGATGAATTACTCCCTTCAGCAAGAGAATATGGTGAACATCATCTTTCAATATATGGCCTTGTAGCTGGGATGGTAGTTATGGCAGTAAGCTTATTATTATTTTTATAAATTATAATAAATATTATTATTAAGCCAATCCAATAAGTACAGGTGATTCTGGAATCACCTGTACTTATTTACTATTATTTTTCACATTTCTATATTCATTGAACTTTTCCATCAAATCAGGATACTTGTTAAAAAAATTTATCAAATCAATCATTCCATATAAAACATTACTGCTTATAGTATGTTCAATCTTTTCCGTTTCTTCCAATAAATCATCTGATATATTAAGTAGTTTTAGAAATTCTTCAATTAGATCATGACGTTTTAATAAGTACTTTCCTATTTTCATTCCCCTGCTTCTAAGAATAATTACACCATATTTCTCATATTTAATTAAATTTAAATTTGCTAGTTTCTGTATCATTTTAGTAACTGAAGATGGCTGTACATTCAATGCAGCTGCAAGATCATTAGCCCTTATAAATCCGCTCTTACTTGAAAGTCTATAGATCATTTCCATATAATCCTCAGCTGAAGGTGATAAGAGGCTTTGATTTTTTCTCATATATTCTCTAAAAGTAAAAAATTCATCTTCTATCATTACTCCGCTCCTAACTTATTATCTGATACTTAAGTATATTATTAGTATTTGTTAAATATATTAATTGAATAAAGATTTTCCCTTGTAATGTAATTTACAAATAAAATAAGATAAATATTTATATGTCCTAACGATAATAATAACTATATCTACAAAAGCGAAAGAGATGATTTCAATGAGGAAATTAAGGCTAATAGCGTCAACACTAGAGATATTATTTATTACATTCTTAATAATGTTAAATTATTGTAGTAACAATATTAATGCTGAGGTAACTTCTCCTTCAAATCAAACACCTATAAAAATAGCTGTATTCATATATGATTTTAAAGATAGATATATATCCTTAGTTGGACAAAATTTCGAGGAAATTCAGAGGAATAATCAAGGAAAAGTTGAATTTACTTTTTACGATGGAATGGATGATCAAGCAGTTCAAAGTAGAGATATTAATACAGTATTAAACATAAGAGATACCGACCTTATATTGTTGGATATTGTAGATACAAATAATTCTAAAGTAGTGATTGATAGAATTAAAGAAACAGGTATTCCAGTAATTCTATTTAATAGAGAACCCATTAATATAGAAGACGTAAGATCCTATAATAAAGCGTTTTTTGTAGGAACAAATGCATCACAAGCTGGGACACTGCAAGGTCAAATTTTAATTAATGCATGGAATTCCAATAAGAGTCTTGATACAAACAATGACGGTATAATGCAATATATTATGCTAATGGGAGAACGAGATAACATAGAAGCTATAGAAAGAACGAGATATTCTATTTCAACTATCAATAACGCGGGTCTTAGAACTCAAGAACTTGATTTGAGGGTAGCTGATTGGAATAGAGATTCAGCTAGAAGTATAGTAGAGGCACTTTATTTGCAATATGGCAGAAACATTGAGGCTATTATTTCTAATAATGATGAGATGGCAATAGGTGCGATAGAAGCGCTTCAGAACTACGGCTATAATAAAGGAGACAATACTAAAACCATACCTGTAGTTGGTGTCGATGGTATACCAGAAGCTCAGGACTTAATTAAGCAAGGTACTATGACTGGATCTGTGCTTCAAGATGCTAAAGCTATGGCTGAAGTATCTTACAATATGGGAATAAATTTGGTAGATAGAAAAAATCCTCTTGACGGCATACCATATGAATTTGACAGCACAGGAGTTGCAGTCAGAATCCCTTATAAAGAAATAATTAGCTAATTAACATGTAATTTAAATTAAAGGCTCCCAAATTTACTGGCAGCCTTTAATACTTGCTTCTATAAATATTATTTCTTCTAACAGCGCAAAACAAATAAACAAAATACTTCCATGCAACACTGCTCATAATATTAAAATTCACACAAAGGTGTATTTTCTATCTCAAGTTCTTGAAACAGCCTTGATATAATTGATTTATATTCGTTTAAGCTATCTGTTTTTCTTATTTTCTTTGCATATTTATCACTATCCACAAACAAATGTATCATATAAAACCATAATTCTTTCATTTTAAATAATACATTCTTATCTCCAGAAAGGACTTCTTGATAACCTGCGCAAACTGCATCGTGGAACTCTTTCATTACTTGCTTATCTATAGCATTATTATTCTTAATTTCGCTTATTAATGCCGGATTTGTAATTAGGCCTCTGCCTAGCATTACAGTATCTAGATTTGGATACATTTCTATCAATTCTTCATAATTCCTTACGTTAAAAATGTCCCCATTGTAGCAAACAGGATTTTTGCTTAATGATAGTGCATCTTTAAATACCACCATATTCGGCTTGTTCTTGTAATAATCTGTTTGTATTCTTGGATGGATTATAAGCTCTTCTAGAGGATATTTATTGAAAATTTCAATTAGCTCATAAAATTCATCTGAGGATTCCTTTCCGATTCTTGTCTTTATAGAAATTTTCGTTGTTGCCTTTGAGAATATCTCCTCTAAAAATTCATCCAGCTCCTTTCTTTGTGAAAGAAAACCTGAACCTTTACATTTTGTAACAACTGTACCAGATGGACATCCCAAGTTTAAATTGATCTCATCATAGCCAAACTTAGTTAATTCGTTCACTGTACCAATAAAATGCTCCGAATTATTAGTAAGTATCTGAGGAACCACAATAATGCCTTGATTATGCTCAGGTAATACATCATTTAATTCTCTTGAAGTAAACCCCTTATTTTTAGTTGGCGAGATAAATGGCATAAAGTACTTATCAATTTGTCCAAAAAAAGTTTCATATGCATTTCTATATATATATCCAGTAACACCTTCTAAGGGTGCAAAATAATATTTCATATTATAATACTCCTCGTTTATAAATAATTTCACATCTATTGTATCCAACAAATATCTTTTTGTATAGTCACTTAATACTTTTCTATTCTGACATGTCACTTACTTTATTCTAGACGAGATGAACTTACCGGACTTACCAATAAGTCTTTGATAGAATTTTTGAACTAATACTATTGCTTACAATAAAAAATCCTGTTTTCCCAAAATAAAACAGGATTTTTTATAATCTTTCCAATCTTTATCACTTGGCATTTATTTTCTTCTTCAATTCTAAATCTTATAGGATTGATTTTTCCGTCTTTCCTAAAATAAGCTATCATTTCTATCCTTTTAGAAACAACCTTCATCTCTGCACTTCCCTTACAATATGCTGCTCATCATTGAAAGTATATCCTAATTTTAAACTTTTTAAAGTTCTGAAGAAAAAAGAATGATCTACTAGCATATTGTAGACCATTCTTTTTTATGAAACTGTAACAAAACTAATCTAATATATAACTCTAAAATAAAATTTCTATTGCCCACAAATTTGTGGCTGTTCAATGAAAATCGAACTTAATTTTATAAGATTACTTTGAAGCTCTTTTTAAAAGTTCTTGATTACAGCTGCTTAAAAAGAGTGGAACATTTTCAATATCAACATCACTAGTATCAAGCCCAAACCATCTTGTTGGAGAAACAGTAAATCTTTTTATAAATAACTTAGCTCTGTATATGAAGGCTTCCCAAAAACCCAATTCTGTTTCATATGAAAGCTGTTCTACAATTAAAGAGAAACGAAAATCACCAACTCTTCTATCAGGCATAATAGTATAGTTTCTAGATTGAATGTTTATTTCTCCGCTTTTAACTAACTCAGTAGAGATCTGACGTAAATACACATTTAATCTTTGTTCTACTCTAAAGCCAAGTCTTAATTGGACTTTCACAATATAAAAAGTTCCAAAGGTTTCAACTTCATACTCTGCATCATAAGGGTTATCAGTAACAACAATATTAACAAACCAATACACATCTGCTTTCTTAGGTCTTTTATCTAAGATGGAGTACATTATATTTCTTTCAATTTTCTCTGCATATTCTGAATTAGTTAAATATACAAGATTTGTTGCGTATTTAGGTCTATCAGTATCTTTTCGCAAGAGATTTAGCTGCGCTTTATAATCTTCAATTTTTACATACTGTAGTAAGCGGATTTTAGTATAGTGACCTTGAATCCATATATACATAACAGATAAGAATGCTAAAGCAATTAAAACTGCTACATATCCACCATGCATAAACTTAACAGCATTTGCAATAAAGAAAGAAACTTCAAATATACCAAAGAAAATTAGCATACTAATGGCAATAGTAGATGAAACCTTTTGTTTTAATAAGTAGTTAAATAGTAGAATAGTTGTCATCAGCATAGTAACAGTAATTGATAATCCATAAGCACCTTCCATATTTTCGGAACTTCTAAAGTGTAGAATAAGTCCAATACAAACAATCCATAAAAGTTTATTAATTGAAGGGATATACAATTGCCCTTTAGATCTAGATGGATACATTATATGTAATCTAGGAAATAAATTTAATTTAATCGCTTCAGAAACAAGGGTAAAAGATCCTGAAATTAATGCTTGAGAAGCAATAATTGTAGCCAACGTTGAAATTATTATACTACAAATCAAAAAGCTATTTGGGACCATTTGAAAAAATGGATTTAAGCCTTCTACATTTATATACATAGGATTTTTTCTAGCAGATAAAACCCAAGCTCCTTGACCAAAATAATTTAATAATAAACAGGCTTTAACAAAAGGCCAAGAGGCATAAATATTCTTCCTACCAGCATGCCCAAGGTCCGAATAAAGTGCTTCTGCACCTGTTGTTGCTAAAAATACGCTGCCTAGAATAAAGAATCCTAATTTGTTTTCACTGCTAAGAAGAATCTTGATTGCATAGTATGGAGACAATGCACGTAATAGAGCCCAATCATGAGAAATTTGCATAATCCCTAAAATTGCCAACATCGAAAACCAAACAAGCATTACTGGTCCAAACATTTTTCCGATTAAATCAGTTCCAAAATGCTGAATAAAAAAAAGTATACTTAATATTACTATTACAATGATAATAATAATATCTTGATTACTACCAAAAAGAGCGTTAAAACTTGGAATAAGCTCTAATCCTTCAACTGCCGAAGTTACAGATACAACAGGGGTTAACATCCCATCAGCAAGTAAGGCCGAACCACCAAGCATAGCTGGAATAATAAGCCACTTTGCACGATTACGAACCAAAGTAAAAAGAGAGAAAATTCCACCCTCACCTTTATTATCCGCCTTCAATGTAACAAAAACATATTTTATTGTTGTTAAAATAGTTATCGTCCAAAAAATTAATGATAAGGATCCAAGAATAAAATCTTCAGATATATGTTCTAAACCGCCATTACCTTGAACAATTGATTTCATTACATAAAGAGGTGACGTTCCAATATCTCCATAAACTACACCTAATGCAACTAATATTCCGCCTAAACTTAATTTACTGATACCATTATGTTTTATAGTTGATTTCATATTAATCATCCTTTTCAATAAATAAAAATATAAATATAGTATGCCTCTTTCAAGCATAATAATTAGTATAATTTTGTTTAATATTAACTGAAATTATTTAAGTTTATACACAGATAACTAAAAAATTAATCCTCTGCTAACCTATACCCTACTCCAACTTCAGTATAAATATACTTGGGCTCAGCTGGATTTTTTTCAATTTTTCTTCTTAGGCTTGCCATAAAAACTCTAAGAGATTGAGTTTCATTTCCCACCATTGCTCCCCAAATTTCATTAATAATAAAATTATGTGTCAGCACTTTTCCAGCATATTTGCAAAGAAGAGCCATTATCTTATATTCTATTGGAGTTAAGTGAATATCTTCATTATCTATAGTCACTTTTCTCTTTTCAAAATTAACGACTAAACCCTTGACTTTAAAAATTTCTATATTCTCCTTTTCATTAGCACTTGAAGCACTATGTCTTAAAGATACTCTGACTCTTGCTAGTAATTCACCAATTCCAAAAGGCTTAGTTAAATAGTCATCCGCCCCTTTATCTAAGGCCTCTATTTTTTGTCTTTCACTTTCTCTTGCTGAAACAATTATTATAGGAACTTTTGACCATTGTCTGATATTTGAAATAACATCGATTCCGTCCATATCAGGAAGCCCTAAGTCTAAAATTATTAAATCAGGTTTATGTGACATAGAAAGCGCAATAGCTTCCGCTCCCTTCTCTGTTTCTATGTAATTAAATCCTTGTGCCTTTAAGGATGCCACTATAAAATTTCTTATAGGTCTATCATCTTCCACTACAAGAATATACGGTTTACTGTCCAATCTTATCATCCCCCTTTGGAATATTAAATCTAAAAATAGCCCCTCTACTTTCCTTATTATAAGCACTAATTGTGCCGCCATGCGCTTCAACTATAGATTTACAAATTGCAAGCCCAAGTCCAACACCTCGCCTTGAGTCAGATATTTTATCTCCATTTGTAAAAAATCTTTCAAATATATGAGATAATATTTCTTCTGATATTCCCATTCCATTATCAATTACTTCAAAAATAACATTTTTATTATTCTCATAAACTTTTACTTCAATTAACGAACCTTTAGGAGTAAATTTTACGGCATTATCAAATAAATTTATAAGCACTTGTTCAATTAGACTTCCATCCATAGGAACCATTATTACCTCTTCTGGAACTGTTACTTCTATTTTATAATCCTTAAAGCGTTTTGAAGTTCTTTGAACTGCCTCATATACTACTTCTTCTACAATTTCAATGCTTTTTCTAACTTTCAGATTCCCACCATCAAATCTCGTCATACTAAGTAAGTTTTCTACTAATCTTATAAGCCACTCAGTGTCATCATAAATACCTTGTAGCAGCTCTCCTTTAGTTTCTTCTGATATAAGATTACCTGTTTCAATAATAGTGCTTACAGCACCTTTAATACCTGCAAGAGGACTTCTTAAATCATGAGAAATTGATCTTAAGAGGTTACTTCTTAATCTTTCACTTTCAATTTCTAAATTAGACTTCTTTTGAGTTTCTGCAAGAATTTCTCTATCTAATGCTATGTAAATTTGACTAGCAACTGTTTCAAATATAAATTTTTGTTTCGGTTTTAAAGTTCCATTAGTGCATGAAATCCCCAATACTCCCAATATCTTCCCATGACTTTTTAAAGGAATATAATATCCTTTTGCTCCATAAAAAGTGTTAGTACCTGCACCAGATTCTTTATCATTAACAAATGTCCAATAGGCAACAGCTTCTTCATCCTTATTTAATAAACTTCTATCTTTTTCTCCTTTAATTGCTGTATAAGTGAATGGAGCTGATAGTTTATTTTCTTGTGCCAAGTAGCAGATAACGGTTCTTTCTAGTAACCTTGATAAATATTTTATACCTATTCCTATAACATCTGCTGTACCTGTTGCACTTAATAATTTTCTGCTTACTCTATATAAAATTTGAGTTGTATTTTCTCTTGCTAAAGAATTTTCTGCTTCTCTTCTTATCTTATTTGTAAGCGTACCTATTGTAAAAGCTACTATAAGCATTATCGGAAATGTAACCAGATAACTTTTATCATAAAATTGCAATGAATATCGAGGTTCTGTAAAAAGATAATTAAATAAAACCACACTAATTGCAGAACATATAAATCCTAAAATATATCCTCTTGTTTTAATATTTACAATAATAACTCCTAAGATAAAAATCATAATAATATTAGCTTCACCATAATCTAAATAATCAATTAATAATGTAGCTAACGCAGAAATTAACATAATTAAACTTGATATCAAAATTTCTTTAAGCGATAAATTAAATTTAATATTATTCTTTTTAGTAGAGGTTTCATTTCTTTCAATTGTTATTGAGTTTGGTATAACATATACATCTATATATGAATTGGATTCCATAAGCTTATCAACTATATCTCGCGCATAAAAACGAGAAAAAACATTTGGCTTCTTATGATTTTTGCCTATAATGATTTTGGTAACATTTCTAAATTTAGCATATTGGATTATCTGCTCAATTGTATTGTCACTATGAACAGTTACTACTTCTCCACCTAACTGCTCTGCTAAATTAAAGTGTTCACTTAATCTTTTTCTATCTTCCTTGCTTAAGTTTTGTGACTTTGTAGTTTCAACATAAAATGCTATCCATTTGGAATGGTGCGCTTCTGCCATTCTTGTAGCCGTTCTTATTATTCTTGAAGACGATGGTGACGGAGAAATACATGCAAGTATTGCATCTGATGTTGGCATTACAGTTATCTGCTCCTTTGATAAACGTACATTTTCAACTTCATAATTTACTCTATCTGCCGTTCTTCGTAAAGCAATTTCTCTAAGAGCATATAAATTATTCTTAGTAAAAAAGTTATTTACGCCATTCTTAGTTTTCTCCGTGCCATATACTTTTCCATCACTAAGCCTCTTGAAGAGTTCATCAGGTTCAATATCAATTAATTCTACCTTATTAGCTTCATCAAATATCTTATCCGGAATTGTATCACTTATAGCAGTATGAGTTATACTTTCAACAATATCATTTAAACTCTCAATATTTTGAACGTTTAAAGTAGTATAAACATCTATCCCCGCTTCTAAAAGCTCTTCTATATCCTGCCATCTTTTTCTATGTCTTTGAGTGATCACATTGGTATGAGAAAGCTCATCAACTAAAATTATTTCTGGTTTCCTAACAAGCGCTTTATCTAAATCAAATTCCTTTAAGTTCATTCCCTTATATTCGATTATTTTATTATCTAAATTCTCAAGACCATTTACCAAAACTATAGTTTCTTGCCTTGCATCAGGTTCAATATATCCAATTACTATGTCGTGCCCTAATTTTTTCATATCATGAGCTTCCATAAGCATTGCATAACTTTTCCCCACGCCAGATGCATATCCAAAAAATATCTTGAGTTTTCCCCTTGAAGACTCTTTTTCTTCTTTATTTATTTGATTTAAAAGATAATCTGGACTATGTCTTTTATCAATATCTATTTAAATCACTCCCAACTTCAGTTAATTTTACTTTCTTTCCACTAAAATTATATAGGAGTATATAAAATAAAACTAGGATTATTCTATTTTTGAATATACCCACTCTCTTCCATATTGTGTATAATCATAAAATTCTATACTACTTCCTTTAACTTTGCCTTTTAAACTTTCAACATTTAAATAATTTCGTTTATCTTTATCAAAAGTTATTTTTATCTCATTATCTTCTATTGTGTATTCACCATAGGTGTAAAATACATCCTTATAAAAATTATATATAACCTTGCATCTTCCATTTGAAGTAAGTTCTAAAATTGTATTATCCGAAGTTTTATATTTACCACTATAAGGATCATTAGTTGAACCTGATATAAAAATATTGATCATAATAAAAAATAAAAGTATCGAAACTATCTTTTTCATTGTCTCCGCCTCATTTCTTTACTTGCTAATTTGTTTTCTACTTATTAGAATTCAATTTTATATATAAATAATACTATTTTATATATAAAGATTGGATTAAAATGCTCATATTTGTATAAAGATTGTATAAAGATTATAACGCTTTACTAATAAATTTACTTTTTATAAATCTTAACAAAAAAATACCCAAAATAGAAATTTAATTTCTATCTTGGATATTCTCCTCTATTTCTTAACTACACTTATGGCACTTTTAGCGAAGTTTTCTACTGTGAATCCAAATTATTCAAATAATGTTTCTGCGTTTCCTGATGCTATGAAAATATCTAATGATATTATTTTACTATTTCTCCTAGCTTTGCCCCAATATTAGGATTCGGTACATTGGTCATAATTCTAGCCTACAAAGATTTCATTTTTTGTATTCAAAATGTTGTTTTTGAACCTTTATATGTATCAAAATTGATTTTTTTACGACTTCTGATACAAATTGTATAATTGGTCCTCCAAATAAAGCTGCCATAACCGTTACTATACCTGCTTTTCCCCCAAGTGCAAAACCAATTGCAAGGGAGCTAAGATCACAAATTACTTTAGCTGTTTTATATTGAGAATTTATTTTATCTTTTAATATCATAGCTAAAGCAGTAAATGGATCTAATCCAATATCTATTGCGATAAAAATTCCAAGCCCTATAAATAACATCAAACATCCAACTACTGAACTTAATATTTTAAACTCTAATATAAGTGGAAAATTAAGAGCTTCATAAATTTTAGAGCCTATTCCTACAAAGGTTCCCATAGGAATTGTATATATGAAAGTTCCAATATTTATGTATCTTCTATTAAGTAAAAATGCAATTACTATAATTCCGTAGTTCACCACGTTTGTTACTATTCCTAAGCTACCCATTGGGAGCCCGCAAATGTTGCGAACTCCATCATATAAAATTGCTACTGCATCATTCCCAAGCATCGCAGCTGAGTTAAATGCAATTCCGAATCCTACAAAAGCAACTCCAACCAACGCTATTGCAATATTTATCATAAAAGTTTTTAGTGATTTTTCTTTTGTTTGGTTAAACGCATTATTCATTAATTATTATCATTCCTTTAGACCTATATTAACTTATTTAATACTGATTCACCTATTGTGTTCTCTGGCATTTCTAACCCAAAATTCTCTACTATTGTTACTCCAACTGTAGCAAAACTATTGCTTATTTCAAGTAATCCGCTTTCAGTCATAGATGGCGAATATGCTAGGAATGGAACATGTTCTCTTGTGTGATCAGTGCCTTTGTATGTTGGATCATTACCATGATCTGCAGTAATTATTAACAAATCATCTTCCTTTAGTTTATCTAATACTTTCCCTAAATTAACATCAAACTTTTCTAGTTCTTCTGCATAACCAAGCGGGTTTCTTCTATGGCCCCATAACGCATCAAAATCTACTAGGTTAACAAAACATAAGCCTTTAAATTCTTTATCCATTATTTCTAAGGTCTGTTCCATTCCATGAACAGAACTTTTTGATTTATTTGATTCTGTTATGCCTTCGCCATCATATATATCACTTATTTTTCCAACAGATATTACATCATAGCCATTATCCTTTAATACATTTAGTGCAGTTCTTCCATATGGCTTTAAAGCATAGTCATGTCTATTACTTGTACGTTTAAATTCACCTTTTTTCATTCCTAAATATGGTCTTGCTATAACTCTTCCAACTTTCCATTCATCTTTAAGAGTCAATTCTCTTGCAATTTCACAGCAGCGGTAAAGTTCTTCTAAACCGAAAGTTTCTTCCTGACCACAGATTTGCAAAACAGAGTCTGCTGAAGTATAAACGATCATATCTCCTGTTTCTATTTGGTGTTCCCCAAGCTCATCTAGGATTTCTGTGCCACTAGCACTTTTATTTCCTACAATTTTATGCCCTGTTCTTTTTGTAAGCTCATCTAATAATTCTTGTGGGAAACCTGTATCAGTAAAAGTTTGGAATGGCGTTTCTATTTTTAACCCCATCATCTCCCAATGTCCAGTCATTGTATCCTTTCCAACACTTGCCTCTCTCATTTTCATGAAATAGCTTAGAGGTTTATCAACTGGGCCCACGTGCTTAATAGGACGTAAATTTCCCAAACCTAATTTTTGTAAGTTGGGAATATTAAAGCTTTCTACTGATTCTGCTATATGCCCAAGGGTATCTACCTTAATATCTCCATACTCCTTTGAGTCCTCCATCTCTCCAATTCCAAGAGAATCTACTACTATAGTAAAAATTCTATTATATTTTTTCATAACTCCACCCTTTCTAAAAATAATTCTAAAATTAAATATCTCATCTAATTAATAATTTACCTTTTAATTTTAGTTTTAATTACTTATTATTTCAAATCATCTTCTGTAAATGACATTGGCAATAATTCTTCAATTCTTATTTATTATCTTCTCTCTCTTTGTCAGCTTTTATTAATTTTCTTATTCCCTCAATTGCAACTTCTATAGCAGTTTCTGTATCATGCACTATTTTATTTTCAAGTCCAGCCTTTTCGCGTTCTTGATTTGCAACAACTAAAAATACTGAACCAACTCGTACCTTTAAGTAACTTCCTACTATAAATAAAGCCGCTGATTCCATTTCAGATGCAAGACATCCCATTTTTAACCATGCATCCCACTTGTTTAGTAATTCATTACTAATAGGTTTAGTTTCTGGTGAATGTTGGCCATAAAAAGAATCCTTGCATTGAACTACTCCAACATGATAATCTTTATTTAAATCCTTAGATGCTTGTGTAAGCAGGCTTGCAACTTCAAAATTTGCAACAGCTGGGAATTCAATTGGTGCATATTCTTTACTAGTTCCTTCAGCTCTAATCGCTCCTGTAGCTACAACCACATCTCCACCTTTAACATTTATGTCCATTCCACCACATGTACCTACTCTTACGAAAGTATCCGCTCCGCAATTTACTAGTTCTTCTAAAGCTATAGCCGCTGATGGTCCCCCTATTCCTGTCGAAGTAACACTTACTTTAACGCCATCTAAATATCCAGTATAAGTAACATACTCTCTTTTATCAGCAATAAGCTTTGGTTCATCAAAGTAAGAAGCTATCTTTTCGCATCTTTTTGGATCTCCCGGCAATATTACGTATTTACCTACTTCTCCTTCTTTAACATCTATATGATATTGTTTACCCGAACCTTCTGAATAATTCATGCTAATCCCTCCATATATTTGATAAACCGCCTTAAGAATACGGTTACACTTATGTTCTTAAAAAATGTTGGATACGCTTCAAACTTGTCTACCAACTTGTATTATTGTCTGTACCAAAAGAATAGCATGTCTAATATTCCTTGTCAATACTTTTATTAATCCTATCTTTCTAGTTATATTTAATTGAAAACATCGATAAAATATGTACGAAATCTCAAGCAGACATGGTTAATACACCGCCTGAAATTATTTACAACAATTTGATTGCCACTGTCATAGAATTTAAGTTATAATAAATATAAATGAAATGTTTATCTGAAAATATATAATTTAGACGTTATACTTGTCTAGACATGTTTACGCTTTTAACTAGACACGTTTATGACTTCAGAAAGGTGATATTCTTATGAATGAATTTGATATCGTTGAAAACTCTAAGGAATTGAGATATGTAACTGTTTATAATCAACTTTTTAAAATGATAAACGAAGGTACTTTTCCTGAAGGAAGCAGACTTCCATCTGAACCTGAACTTTCAAAACTAATTGGTGTTAGCAGGACAACATTAAGACAAGCACTTGCACTACTTCAAGATGATGGACTTGTGAATAATATTCGAGGCAAAGGAAATTTCATAGTAAAATCTAGGCCACAAAAAGACTTGGGCCTCGAAACAATCGGCCACCCCGTATACAAGTGCCTAAACGAAGCGATTGATGAGGTTAGTATTGCGTTACGTATAGAACCATCGACAGAATATTTCAATAAGATCTTAATAAAGAAAACTGCCGCTGTAGTATTAATTGATAGATGGTATAAATCACAAGGCGAAGCTGTGGCTTATTCCTTTACATTATTTCCAATTGAAACAATTTCAAATTTCAATTTGGATTTAAATGATCATGATAAAATTTTGAATTTCATAGAAAAAGAAATTTATGAATTAGCAAGTAATATATTAGTTGAAATTAAATATTCTACTTCTGGAAATTTTGCTGCTAAAACTAACCCAATTTCCTCCGAAGACCAATTTTATCTAATACAGGAAACTATACATAAGGACTCAGAATTTCCGATAGCATCCAACAAACATTATTTGCCTATAAAAACTAGTGCAATTAAATTTCATCCTAAAAAATAGTATTAGCAATTAATGATTCCCTACATACATCAATAACAACATAATGCCATATATGTACGCATAAAAAATAGCACTTACGAAAGTAAGTGCTTAATTACATTCGACATTAATGTCTACCAACTCAATTTCCTTGCTTCCTTTAGGTAAGTTTGGAATCTCATCGTCACCATATCTTATCCTTATTAAAGCTGCCCTATAAATATCATCAGAGTAATTACCGTCTTTATATAAAAACATTGCTGTTTCTTTTTCTAAACAGCTAGGCATTATATCTTCAACATTATAGTGTCTTCCTTTATACTTGAATATACATTTAATTAATGTTTTAATTTTACTCATTTTTATCACCCTAATCACCTAGTATATGATAAACATGAATAAGTGTTACTTTTTATATTAAGCTGTTTTTAGAAGCCATCTTTCTATTATTTCAGCTTCCTCACTAGATTCTTTTTATTCGCTATTATTATATAACTTACCTTATAAAGTCTCCGCCAATAAAATATCCTTGAAAAGTTTATATATTTTTTCTTTATTAAAATTTGTTACATCTTTTATTAAACCCCCAGCCATATCCTTATGTCCGCCTCCAAAACCAATTCCCTTTAATGCTTTTTGTATAACAACAGCCGCACTCAACTTACTTTTCTCATTTCTAATAGAGAAATTTATTACCCCATTATTTTTTGCGCACAGAATTACAAACTCAATCTCCTCAAGTGACAATGTAAAGTCGCCAAGAATTCCAAGTAAATTCTGATCACATCCATCCTCAAAATAGCAGAACGCAACTCCCTCATCAATCTTTATGTTATCTATTAAGTACTTATAGAAATTTAGATCCTGAGTTTTAATATTATTTCTGAGTATTGAATTAACTAATGGAATATTAGCTTTTTCATATAGTATATGAAAGGCGTTTACATCTTCCTCTGATACGCCCCTTGTAAGTTGAGCTGTATCCATGTTTAGTCCTATAATTAGTGCAGTAGCTACATCCTTGGATATACTTATTCCAAGTTCTTTATAGTACGTATAAATTATGGTTGAGCAAGCTCCATAGCTGCTTCTTATATCAATATATCTGATATTTTCTGGTTTATTGACATCATGATGGTCTATTACTAATATTTCATATCCCTTTAAGTCTTCAACATTGCTATTTCCCTTACAACCATCTACTACAATTATTCTATCTTCATCACCTATATCAAATTCTTCATGCTTTCTGATGTTTATATTAATACTTTCTATCATTTTAACAAGTGAATCTCGTTGAATCTCCCCTTTATATATAATATGAGAGCTTATTCCAAACTCCAACAAAAGCTTGCTTAATCCATAGGCTGATGCTACTGCATCGTGATCTGGGAAATTATGAGTTTGTATAAGAACTCTTTTTGAATTTTTTAATTCATTAATAAAATCCATAATTTGAAACATATGCACACCATTCCTTATAACTAACTTCTTTGAACAAATTTATGACTTATAACCATATTTTACATACAATATTTTATTTAGTTAAATTTTAAACTCCATTCGTTATATTAACCATATATTCTATTTATGCCTTTAAAAATGTTTTATAGTCTTCATAATTTTTCTTCAAAAGATTTGGAGTGTCAAGACCATAAGGGCAGTGAGCCTTGCAATTTCCACACTCTATACAATCTTCGATTTTCTTCATCTTAGCTTGACCTTCCTCCGAAAGGTGTCCTTCAGTTGGAGATCGGCGAAGAAGCAAAGACATTCTTGCGCAATTGTTAATTTCTATACCCGCAGGGCATGGCATACAATATCCGCAACCACGGCAAAATTCACCTACAAGTTCTTTTCTTTCATTTTCAATAAATTCTTCAATCTCAGTTGTCATTACAGACGGCTTTTCAATATAAGAAATAAATTCATCAAGCTCATTTTCTCGTTGAATTCCCCAAATAGGTAAAGTATTGTCGAACTGAGAAAGGTATGCATAAGCAGCATCACTTCTTGTTATAAGTCCACCTGACAATGCCTTCATACAGATGTAACCAACATTCTTTTCTTTACATAAATTCACTAAATCCTCTTCTTTTTTATGTGCTAGATAGCTAAACGGAAACTGTAAAGTATCATAAAGTCCTGAAAGAACAGCCTCTATGGCTACTGAAAGTCTATGATTTGTGATGCCTATAAAATGAATTTTTCCTTGCTTTTTTGCCTCTAACATAGCCTCATAAAGTCCTGTCCCATCATTTGGTTTAGGGCAAAAACTTGGATTATGAAATTGATAAATATCTATATAATCTGTTTTAAGCATAGTAAGACTATTTTCTAAGTCCTGCCAAAACCCTTGCACAGTAGTAGATGGTGTTTTTGTAGCAATAATTATTTTATTCCTTACATCACTTAGCGCAAGACCAATTTTATATTCACTATCAGTATAACTTCTTGCTGAATCGAAAAAATTAATACCATTATCATAAGCTTTTCTTAATAGTTTTGCTGCTTCCTCACTAGAAACACGTTGAACCGGTAGAGCACCAAACCCATTTCTATTTACTATTATTCCTGTTCTCCCCAATGTAACATTCTCCATATTGTCATCACCCTTCTTATAATTCAATAAATATATTAGTTAATTTACTCTACAGTCGTCTTATGTCTTTCCTTCCTAATATTACATATTATAATACTTCAAGTTAACTACATGTCAAGAATAAATTTATAAGATATACCTGATTTAAAACACTTTTAAATTAATAAATCATATAAGTATGCATAAATTCATGCTGCTTAAATTGTATACGAAATAGTTCTATATAAAAAGTTTTACTTTATGACAGGTCCGATAATGAAGCTGATTTTTTTCAATGCAAAAAACCAGTAGAACAAGTATAACTCTGTTATATTTGTTCTACCAGCTTTTAACCATAAGGGTTTATTTGGTTCATAGTATTTGGTAGAAATTATTCACTATGCTTTTAGCTTATAATTATTTTAAGCCTTGTTCATAGTTTTCTATCATGTGTTTTACCATGTAACCGCCAACACTTCCATTTTGTCTTGAAGAAAGGTTTCCTTTGTCTTGGCTTTCATAGTCTTGTAATCCTATTTCTGAAGCAACTTCAGTTTTTAATCTGTTTAACCCTTGTTTTGCTTCTGGTACTAATGTTCTGTTTCTTCCACTATTATTTGATGCCATTTGAATCTACCTCCCTTAATAATATAAATTTTGTTTGGCAGTAATATATTAACCATTATCACAGATTATAATCTGCTAAAATATTAGTAAAATTAGTATTAATAAGCCATACTACATAACTTTATATATTTTGTCTTTGTCATTTATTATAGGATGTTTTTATGATATTTTAGCTTATTAATTAACTCCCGAAACCAATATGTATATGGCTTTTTTATTTCATTAATACTAAACCACATGAAGTCAGCTGCATCCTCAGTTCTTCTATTCAGATACATTTGCGTAGTAAAAAAACAATTTATTTTTCAATAAATATTTGATAATTTTCTTGACCTCTTGCATTTCTATGATTATAATGAGTTTTAATATAGTAATTAATGACAACGTCGTCTAATATTGATAAATATTAGACGACGTTTTTTATAATAAAAATACACATGACAATGGAGTCAAAGCAAAATAGCTTGACTCTGTTTTTTTATCATTAAAGTTTTTGTCCCATTTTTATGTAAAACCTATTTTTAAGAAAGAAGATGATAGCATGAAGAAACTAGAATTTATTATTAAGAGTGAGCATTTGGATGATTTAAAAACTATCTTAGCTAATTGCAATGCTACTGATATTATAATTTCAAATATTAAGGATTACAATAACGAAAAAGGGTATAAGAAAATCTTTAGAGGTACAGAATATACTGTTAATCTTCTGCGCAGAGTAAAGGTTGAAACAGTTGTGAATCCTGAAGTTGGTGAAATCATACTAGATAAAGTTTTACAAGAAATTAGAATCGGCAATTACACAGATGGGAAAATATTTATTAACGATATTGAGAACGTTCTTGAAATCTATGCTGTTTAATATTGCAATAATCTTTAGTCTAATAATTTAATACCACAACTATGCACCAAATAGTAAACATCAACGTTTAAAACTATTAAAACGTTGATGTTTTTCTTGCTATAGCTCTGAATGACATTTATTAACTATATCTTTAATTTCATTAGCCGCTTCATTTCCAGATAAAACAACTAACCTGTAATTAAAATTATTATTAAAAATATGGCAGTAGAATTCTTTACCCAACTCATCTATCTCTTCATAATTTTCCTCTAACTTTTGTAGTAAAATTTCTTCTCCAAGACCAGTTCTATCTATAAAGTAATACATATTAAATTTATTTATATATTCTTTTACTATCTTAAAATTATCTTTATTCAAAATAAATCCTATAACGTAATCTTTATCAGTCTTCTTGGATCCTTTTTTTACAGTTAAACCAAACATAGATACCTCAGGTATTTTTTTTATCTCAATTTTTTTATATGCCATCATTGACGAATCTAAGGATTTTATAATTTCTTCAAATGTAATTTTGGGTTTTTCATCATTTCCAAAAAATAGTAGCCTTGAATCCAAAACTGCTAAACATAAATTGGCTCCAATCAGTTCGTTTAAAACCTTTTCTCTAAATCTATTCTTTTCCTTTATTCCATGATATTCTATAAAAGTCTTAATTCCCTCTTCATCTTCTTCACTTCTCATCTTTAGCTTATTTCTATCAAATAAAAACATATTTTCTTCTCCTTAAAACCATAATATATACAATTATAATATATAAGTAACCAGTTTCATAAACAAAACTTGGAAATAAAATAAACTCTATTCTTTACTATAAATATAATTAATATGCATGCAATTATAATCATATATCTATATTATTATTCAATTTAAAACATACTAAACAACTTTTTATTCTTAAATAAGAAGAATAAATTCCACCAAAAAATATCACATAAAGTAAGCAATTTAGTACTATTGTCAAGCTATTAGTTTCAAAACACTTATAAATACATGCTATTCCTGGAATTATAAAAAACATAGCTGCTATAGCTCGTCCAATCTTGTCAAAAACAAAAGGATTATTTGAATTTTTATTATAATTTTTCATAAATTTCGATGTTGCAATAAATTCAGAAAATTTAAGGCATACAAAACCCAAAAACCACAAAGGCAAAATTTTTACATTAACCAAAGTTACATATGAAAGAATTATATATAATAAATCAGCAAATACATCAAGTTTAGCTCCTATAATTGAAACTGAATTCATTTTTCTTGCAATTCTTCCATCTAATAAATCTGAAATACAAATAGCAGAAAATAATATAATCAACATAATACTTTTATCTTCATTATATAAAAACTGATCAATTATGGCATAAGCAAATAAGAATGACATTATTATTCTTGTTATAGTGATTAAGTTAGGTATGAATTTTGTTATGAGTCGCATCATCTTCCTCCTGCCCTATATTTAACATTTCCATTTAGGATATACTTTAATTATAAATAGTACTTATTCCAAAATCTATTATAGCACTAATTTGTGAAAATTTTATGACAGAATATCCATAAAAATTTGCTAATGTAAAAATTAGATCTCAGCCTAAGTAAATATAAAACTTATTAGAGTATGAATAGCGCAAACTATTTCCGCAAATAATAAAAAATAAAACAAGGTGGTGATATAAAATGGGTTCTTCTCAATATAATAAAAATAAGAATGATAAAAGTAATGCTGATAAAATGAATGGCAAGAACAACCGAGATAAAGGCAATAATCAAGTTAGCTCAACTAATAATGAACAATAATTCACTTAAAATTTAATATATATACCTAAGTTAAAAATTATGATTATGAATTTACTTGCCAAAGATAAGGTCATGCACTTGTTTAAGTTACTGAATATTAAGTTGTTAATTTCTATTAAAGAAATATCTATAGCTTAATATTCTACTGTAATACTTTCACAAAAGCATGACCTTCATTTCTAGTTTAAAATATATTTTAAGAGATAAATTAATATACAGATTAAGTATCTATAATATATAAATATAAAGCGTATATCTCTTATTACTAGGAATAATATGATACATGATGTGTTTTATGTTACTTTTTTAAAACACTGATAGAATAAAAATACTTCCTCAGATATATATAGATAACCAATTATATGGGTCTCTAAAATTTAAATCTATGTCCCATTTCAATCAACTTGTTGGCTAACTTCGATGAATCTTTAGCATGTTTTGTCACTTGTTCTACTGCTGCACTTGTCTCACTTATGTTCGCAAATATCTCTTCTACGCTTGAAGCTGATTCTTGTGATGTTGCTGAAATATTTAGTATCGAATTATTCACTTTTGATACATTTCTAGCAATTGAATTTGCAGATACATATATCTCTTTTGACATCTGATTTACAATTTGAGCATCCTGCTCATATTGATGTCCAATTAATTTTATCATTTCATAATCAGGTTTAACCTGTTTTTCTATAAATCCTAATATATCGTTAGTGTGAGCAATAAAGTTTTTAATAACTCCCCTTACTTGTTCAACATTTCTCTTTATTTCTATAACTGTCTGCGATGATTTTTCCGCTAATTTTCTAACTTCATCTGCAACTACGGCGAAACCTTTTCCTGCTTCCCCTGCACGAGCCGCCTCAATAGAAGCATTAAGTGACAACAGATTCGTTTGTTCTGCTATTTGATCTATAACTGCTGCCATATTGTCTATTTCTTTAATTACTTTTATATCATCAATTGCCTTTCTAATCTTTGTTTCTTTTTCATTATATAAACTTATAGCCTTTATAGATGACTGTTCTGCTTTTTCTTTTACCTCCAATGCTCTTTGCATGATTTCATCTGAATCCTTTTCTCTTTTCTCAGCCTTCTTATTAAGTTCATTAGTCAATTCCTCAATTACTGTCGTATGAGAACTTACTTCTTGCGTTGATGTACTTAAATCCCCACTGGTGCCAGCAATCCAACCTGTAGCTCCCTTAATATTATGCATTGTTACAGACATTTCTTTCATTATTGTTGTTAGCGCCTCATTTGAAATACTCATTTCTTTCATCTCATTGACAAGCTCTAAAACAAGTTTCTTCATATTTGCTGTAGCAATATTTAAAGCTCTAGACATATTGCCTAATTCATCATCAGAGGTTATCTTTATTTCTTGTGTCAAATTTCCTTCTGCTAAACCATTAGCAAAATTAACTACATAACTTATTCTTCTTTTTAACCAAATTGCCATTGCACTACCTAGAATAACCAGAGTTAGTGCTCCAATTACTATAACAGCTGTAAGAAATATGAATGAGCTATTAAAAACAGCTTTACTTGATTCTGACATATTCTTTGCATACGCAATCTTGTCTTGTATAACAACATTTAAATTATATTCTAACTGCTTCCTTAAGTTTACATATTCAGAATTGTACAACCTAATTGCTTCTTCATAATTGTCCTCATTTATATATTTCATTATATTAGATCTTGAATCCCTATATTGAGATAATGTATTTCTAACTTTTTTATAATCTTCTTCTTCTTTATTACTCGAAAATTGTATATTCTCATATTCTTCAAAAATCTTGTTATTTAAATTTGATCGATCATTTAAATTACTTATGGAGTCACTAACACTACTTTTGAAATTACTATTAATAATATGTTCCATATCTGATACACCTAAATTAACATTGTTTTGGATTGAATATAATTTTTGCAAAGCTAATAAATTATTATTATAAATTATATTTGTATTATTATTTAATACATTCATATTCGATAACCCAATTCCTCCAACTACAATTAAAAATAATGCACTTACTATACTTGTTATAATTAACTTTTGAGATATTTTTATTTTTTTAAACATTTTTATCTCCCCCTCTTGCTACATGAATAAATATCAATAGATTTACTATGAAATCTTAAAGTTAATATTTTATAATTATTCGTACACATGCCCCTTTTGAATAAATAAAATATATTATAATTCCCATAGGTTTACTTTGTTATTATAATGCTACTATTTTTTCTACTTTGCAATACATTTTTGCAAGGAATTCCATTGCAAAGAAAAAATTTTATATTTTCATATATTTCATCGTTTACATTTATTGTTTTGTTAAATTAAGATGAAATTTTTAGAACTTTCAAAATATATATTCAAACTATAGATACATAATATAAAAACCAAGCTTACGTATAGGCCAAACAAGATAGAAGTCATGATATTTATTCGACGATAAGTGTAATTTAAAATTTGATACTTACACATAACATAAAACACAGTATATATCTTTAATCACTATGCAGTGAGATATATACTGTGTTCTTATATATTATGTTGTATATAACTTTTTAGTGTAAATTCTAAAATACTAATAAAATAAAAATATACGTCGATTACAGATAAACAAACTATAAGATAGACTTGCAATATGAAATATATCCAAACTAGAAAGGAATAGTGCTCTTTTGTGTTGTGTTACATTAGAGAAAGTGTGGCGGTATTTCTTCAGTAGAAGTTATTCCATGTGCACTTGTCACAATGAATATTGGGGCATGCGTCCATAGATGCAACTTTCACTGTTAGAAATCCGTAAAATATTCTCTTAGTAACCGAAACAGTAGAGTACTATCCCTTTCGGTCGGCTATTCATAATTATAAGACTTAGCCTTGTTTATCTCTAGTCATAATCTACACTGCATCAAAAAAGCTCATTTGATCGCTTTCCGGAAGACCTCTTAAGCAGTCAAATTTTCTTAGTAAGTCTATTGCTGCATTTCCAATCTTCGAACGCTTTCTTACATCTTCTACAGAGTTAAATGGCTTTTCCTTGGCTGCATTAGATATACCTTCTGCTGCCACGGTTCCCATACCCGATATACTATTTATAGATGGTCTTATTCCATCTTCTTCAACTTGAAATTTTGTCGCATGCGATTTATACAAATCAATTGGCAGAAATCTAAGGCCTCTCTCGTACATTTCAAGAACTATTTCCAAATCATCGTACATATCCTTATCCTTAGGTGCCGCGTCAAAGCCCAAAACCTCAATTTCCTTCATCTTTTCCTTAACCTTTTCTTTTCCAAAAATCATAAATTCTGCATCGAAAGCTTTTGCTCTAATACTGAAATAGGTTGCGTAATAAGCCTGAGGTATGTGCACCTTAAACCAAGCAATTCTAAAGGCCATCATTACATAGGCTGCAGCATGGGCCTTAGGGAACATGTATTTTATCTTTTTACATGAATCTATATACCATTCCGGTACATCGTTCGCCCTCATTAAATCTTCATATTCAGCCCATTTCGCAGGATTCTTTAACGCCTGCCCTTTACGAACAAGCTCCATTATCTTAAAGGCCTCACCTGGTGGCAATCCTTGTTTAATAAGGTAGATCATAATATCGTCTCTTGTACAGATTGCTTCACTTAAGGTTACTATTCCTTGATCAATTAAGTCCTTAGCATTTCCTACCCACACGTCAGTACCGTGTGAAAGCCCTGATATAAATATCAAATCTGAGAAAGCTTTAGGCTTTGTATCTACAAGCATATTTCTTACGAACTTAGTACCAAATTCAGGAATCCCAAAAGTTCCAACCTTTGAATTTATCTGATCTGGTGTTACTCCTAGAGCACTAGTTGATGAAAATATAGACATAGTCTCTGCATCATCCATCGGTATATCTTTTGGGTCAACTCCAGTTATATCCTGCAGCATTCTTATAACCGTCGGATCGTCGTGCCCCAGTATATCCAGCTTAAGCAAGTTCTGGTCAATAGAGTGATAATCAAAATGTGTTGTTATAATATCTGAATTAGGATCATCAGCTGGATGCTGTACTGGGCAGAATTCGAAGATTTCACGCCCCTTAGGTACAACTATAATTCCTCCTGGATGCTGCCCAGAAGTTCTTTTTATACCTGTACATCCTACTGCGATTCTTATTGTTTCTGCCTTATTTACTGGAATATTTTTTTCCTCAAAATACTTTCTCACATAACCAAAGGCTGTTTTTTCTGCTATAGTACCTATAGTTCCAGCCTTAAAGGTTGTGCCCTTTCCAAAAATAACTTCTGTATATTTATGAGCTTTTGCCTGATATTCTCCTGAGAAGTTTAAGTCGATATCGGGCTCTTTATCTCCATTAAAGCCTAGGAAGGTTTCAAATGGTATATCTATTCCATCCTTAACTAACTTTTCTCCACAGACAGGGCAATCTTTATCCGGTAAATCGAACCCAATTTTAGAACCATAATCTGAAAAATCCGAATGCTTACATTTAGAGCATCTATAGTGTGGTGGCAGAGCATTTACTTCTGTTATACCTGTCATATTAGCTACAAAAGAGGAACCTACCGATCCTCTGGAACCTACCAAATATCCATCTTCATTGGATTTCCATACAAGCTTCTGTGCTATAATATACATTACCGAGAATCCATTTTTTATAATTGAATCCAGCTCTTTATCGAGTCTTGCCTGAACAATCTCTGGAAGCGGATCTCCATAAAGCTCATGCGCCTTATCATACGCTATATCTTTAATAGTCTGTTCGCAACCTTCTATATGTGGAGGACATTTTTCTGATGAAATTGGACTAATCTGCTCACACATATCAGCTATCTTATTAGTATTTGTAACAACAACTTCATAAGCCTTTGTTCTTCCTAAATAAGAGAATTCATCAAGCATCTCCTCTGTAGTTCTTAAATATAATGGAGCCTGGTCATCAGCATCTTTAAAACCCTGTCCTGCTTCTAATATACGTCTATATATCTCATCTTCTGGGTCTAAGAAATGTACGTCTCCTGTTGCTACTACAGGTTTATTTAATTTTTCTGCCAAGGCTATTATCTTCTTATTAATCTCTTTTAGATAATCTTTATTTGGTACCTGCTCCTGTCTTACTAAGTAATCATTGTTACCTAGAGGCTGGATTTCTAAATAATCATAGAACTTTGCAATCTCTTCTATTTCTTCTTCAGATTTTCCAAGTAAAATTGATTGAAACAGCTCCCCTTCACTGCAGGCACTTCCAATAATCAATCCTTCTGAATATTTTTTAAACATACTCTTTAATATACGTGGTTTTTTATAAAAATAGTCTAAATGTGAATATGATACAAGTTTATATAGGTTCTTTAAACCTTCAGAATTCTTAGCTAAAATTATTGCATGATTTGTCTTAACTTTTTTATATGCCTGCTTCTTACTTTCCTCATCAGAAGCATATACTTCGATATCCTCAAGGGTTTCTGTTCCCCTTTCCTTTAGGATTTCAATCATTATGTTAAATACCTTAACAGTAGTATCAACATCATCTAAAGCTCTGTGAGCGACCTCCACCTTTATGCCAAGATTCTTAGCAATTCTCCCTAGTTTATAAGACTTATATTCCGGGAAAATTTCTTGTGCAAGGGGCAAGGTATCTACATAAGTAAAATCAAAATCATATCCTAAAACCCTTGCATTATGCTTTAAGAAGTTAATATCAAATTCAGCGTTGTGAGCAACTAAGACGCATCCCTCAATAAACTCAAGCATTTTAGGAAACACCTTATCTATAGTTTCTGCATCTCTTACCATATCATCTGTTATGTTAGTAACCTGAATAACTCTAGGTGGAATTGGCTTTTTAGGATTTACAAAGGTACTAAACTTATCTACTACCTTTCCGTCCTTGATTTTCATAATTCCTATTTCTGTAATTTTCTCTGTTACAGGAGAAAATCCTGTAGTTTCTAAATCCAGAACACAATATGTAGTATCAATGCTCTGACCCTTTATATTTGTTACAGATGGCTTTTTATCAGGAGCTAAATAGGCTTCTACTCCATATATAACCTTCATATCTGAATTATTTCTTCCAAGTAGTTTATGTGCTTCAGGAAATGACTGAACAACTCCATGATCAGTTATGGCAATAGATTTCATCCCCCAGCTCATAGCTCTTTTGATTAAGGAACTAGCACTAGACATGGCATCCATTTGACTCATTTGTGTATGCATGTGAAGCTCAACTCTCTTCACCTCAGAATTATCCATTCTCTGTACTCTTTTTCTGCCCTCTATTTCGATTATTGTATTCGCAATAAACTCAACTTCGTGAGAAAAATTACTATAACCTGCATTACCTGCAAGTCTAACACCCTTGGCCTTTTTAAGTCTAGGCAATACTTCAACATCATCCCCAGGCTTACAAAATACCTTACATGTCATAGAATTCGATCCATCATATAAATCAAAAGAAACTAATGTTTTTCCGCTTCTTAATTCCTTGGCTTCTAAATTAGATATTTCACCTTCTATGGCTACCCTTCCCTCATTAGGTGTTATATCATTAATTTTTACAATACGATCCTTAATGTTTGGGTTTCTACCTACGATTAAGAATGCATTACCTGCTTTTTTAACATCACCTTCTGCTTTTACTTCTTGTTTGTTTTCTTCAACTTTTTTAGGCATTTCAGGTGTATTAATACTTTGAGTGGTTTTAATTTCTTTAAGAACCTTCATTTCATTTGCGCGTTTATCTTCTTCTATCTTTTCTAAATCTTCACTGTTTATTTTATCAACAAAATTTATATTATATTGCTTGTCATACATATATTTTAGAACTTTATTAATTTCTTTATCATATGACATAGTCTTTAAAAAACCTGATACTGGAATTTTAAAATTAAAATTTATTGTATTTCCAATCACTTCATACTCACTGTTGTTAACAGCTGCTTTTAATGCTGGGTATTTATTTGACATAGAATATACAATATTTTTTAATTCCTCTTCTATTGGTCTTATAGTTACTCCATCAGTATACTTCACGGTAATTTTAGAATCACTTAAGTCGAATTTTTCTCTTATAAATTTATTAAAACTCTCAATTTCTCCAATTTCAATATAATTATCTGAACTTATCTCCATTTCTAATACTTTAGTTCTTTTACGTAAAGTTACAGATTTTATTATTGCAGTATTTATGTTCCCACTAGATTCATAATCACTAAAAGCCTCGTTAACTTTTTTCATACTACCCATTAACCTTCTCTAAAAATTTTTTAGTATGTTACTATTATATAGATTAAACTTGTAATTTGCTAATTCAGAAAAAGATGTTTAAAGATAATCTTACCTAAAAATATTCCTATATCTCTTTCTTATTTACCCTATATAATCTTTATATTATTTTTTAATCTTCAACTAATTTATCATTTGTAAAAACCTTGATTAATCCATTAGCAGTTTTTTTGTGCTTAATTATCATTCCATAATCTAATAGTGTTGTCAAGGCAAAAGCATGTTTGCCACTCACATAAAATTAAGTTATTGCCAAATTATAAATTTTCTTAATTTTATATTCATAGCAAGCACATCTTTATTGTTATAATGAGCAATTACATAGCATATACCAATAATCTATTTTGTATTTAGCAAAAGCTTATCTATTTAATATTTAGTCTTAGTTTACCTAATTCTCCTGATATATATTACATATTCACAAATAAAAACCAATTATGTAATATAATTTTCTAATAAAAATTTTAAATCAGTTGTTAATTCATATTTTTTCAATGTAACAAAATTTAATTATGTTTAATATATTAGTACTATAACAAAAGATAATAATTAACAAAGGAGAAATGGGCAGTGAAAAAATGTCATAAATCTTGTCACAAGCATAGCTGTAAAAACTCTCAAGGATATGGTAATAATGGCATGAATTACGGTTCAAATTATGGTAACTACGGCATAAACTGCGGTAATTGTGGAATAAATTATGGTAATTGTGGTTCAAACTATGATAACTGTGGAATTAACTATGGAAATTACGGTGGATATTCCGGAAATTATTATGGAGCTGGATATAACAATATCTGGGGCTTATGGCCACTCTTATTCCTATTATAAAATCTCCTAATAGTAATTACGGCGTAAATGTTATTATTATGCTCATAGAGTACAAAGGATAAATTTTTTAACAATATCTAATTAAGAAGAAGTAACAAAATAATAATAAAAATAGACCTAAAAGATTTTAAATTCAATCTTTTAGGTCTTACTTTTTATTATAAAGTTACGTATAAATAAAATTCATAGACTTTTAATATATTATATAAAATCACCGTCATATACTTCTTTTGCCAATGGGAATGGTTCAAGGGCTCTTTCTAAAATTCCTTGAACATATCCTATTAATACACCATAGTTAACAATTGGAATTTCATGTTTAATTGCATTGTCAATCCTTGAAAGCATAGCCGCTCTATTTAACATACATCCTCCACAATGAATGATAAGCTTAAATTTTTTGACGTCATCAGTAAATGAATTTCCAGAAGAGTATTCAAAATTAATTTGCTTTCCAGTCATTTGACGTACCCATCTTGGTATTTTTACCGTTCCAATATCATCACATTGTCTATGATGCGTACATCCTTCTGAAATCAATACATAATCACCATCTTCTAAACTTTCTACTGCTTTAGCACCTTTTACAAGCTCAATAAGATTACCTTTATATCTTGCTTGTAATATTGAAAATGATGTAAGCATTATGTCTTTAGGTGTATCTGCTGATGCCTTTAAAAATACTTGTGAATCAGTTATAACAAGCTTTGGTTTTTTCTTTAAGTTTTCAAGTGTCTCTCTTAATTCATGTTCTTTTGTTACAATAGCTATGGCATCACTTTCAATTATGTCTCTTATAGTTTGCTGCTGCGGAAGAATTAATCTTCCTTTAGGCGCTGCTTTATCTATAGGTGTTACTAAAACAACTATATCTCCAGGGCTTATAAGATCTCCAACTAATTTGAATTTATCCTCATTATCTGGTATTACATTTATGATTTTTAGCTTAAGTTCATCTATACCATTCTTATTTAAAGCCGAAACAGAAACAACAGTAGTACCCATTTCCTTTTCTATCGTATCTAATTCTTCTTTTGTAAGACTCCTCTCATCTGCCTTATTAAAAATGCAAACTGTAGGTATTTTCTTTTCTTTTATTTCATTTATTATGGTTATATCATTTTCAGTAACTCCAATTGTACTGTCTACCACTACTAATGCAACATCTGTCTTTGATAATACTTCAAGAGTTTTCTTTTTTCTTGATTCTCCTAATTCACTTTCATCATCAAGCCCTGCTGTATCAATAATCATACATGGTCCTATAGGCAGAATTTCGATTGCTTTATAAACTGGATCAGTAGTTGTCCCCTTTACATCTGAAACAATAGAAATTTCTTGATTTGTAAGTGCATTTATAATACTGGATTTTCCTGCGTTTGTCATTCCAAACAGAGCAATATGTACTCTTTCTCCAGATGGCGTTGTATTTAAACTCATATTATTACTCCTTTTGAATTAATTTTAATCATTAAGTATTCTTTTAAGTAGTTTCTTCTATTATAATATAAAATATTAAGATGTATATTGCAAAATAATTCTTAAATTTAAATTTAAGAAGCGTATTAAGAACCTCATTTATGAAAAGGAGTGGTTACTTTGAATTATAGATTAGAACAAGATTTATTAGGTGAAAAGAATATAGATAATTCTACATATGGCGGAATAAATACAGCACGAGCCTTAGAAAACTTTGATTTAAACAGTAAGACTGTAAATTTAAATCTGGTAAAAGAGATTGCTCTTATTAAAAAAGCTGCTGCAATGACAAATAAGAAACTAAAATTACTTTCTCCTGAAAAAGCTGATTCAATAATAAAGGCAAGCGAGGAAATTATAGAAGGAATCTTTGATAATGAATTTAAAATAAGTGCATTCCAAGGCGGCGCTGGTACCTCAACAAATATGAATGTAAATGAAGTTATTGCTAATAGAGCAATTGAGCTATTAGGCGGTGATAAAGGAAATTATGATTTAGTACATCCTCTTAACCATGTTAATATGTCACAATCAACTAATGATGTTTATCCTTCTGCGCTTAGGATTGCGGCAATAAAGTTAATTAGAAAGTTAAGTAATTCCTTGTCAAGTTTACAGGAAGCTCTTCAAATGAAAGAAAATGAATTCTCAGATATTATTAAACTTGGGAGAACTCAATTAATGGATGCACTACCAATGACAGCTGGGCAAGGTTTTGGAGCATATTCAAAAGCAATAGAACGAGACAGATGGAGAATATATAAGGTTGAAGAAAGATTAAGACAAATTAACCTAGGAGGCACTGCAATAGGCACAGGGTTAAATGCTACTAATAAATATGTATTTATGATGACAGATATTATCCAAACCCTTACTGGCCTTGGAATAGCAAGATCTGACTATCCTATGGATATCACACAAAACTGTGATATATTTGTTGAAACATCAGGATTATTAAAATCTTGCAGCGTAAATCTTCTTAAGATATCAAACGACTTAAGGCTTTTAAATTCTGGTCCTCGTGGAGGGATAGGAGAAGTAATGCTTCCTAATATGCAGGCTGGTTCAACAATTATGCCTGGAAAGGTAAACCCTGTTATTCCTGAAATGGTTGCACAGGTCAGCTTAAGAGTAATTTCTAATGATAGCGCTATTACTATGGCAAGCTCCATGGGACAATTGGAACTTAATGCATTTACTCCACTTATAGCAGAATGTTTACTAGAATCTTTAGAACTTCTTGATAAAAGCGTCATGATTTTTAAAGAGAAGTGTATAGACGGATTACAGATGAATAAGGATAGATGTTTAGAAAACATAGAAAATTCTTTAGTTTCTGCAACTTCTTTAGTTCACCATATAGGTTATGATAAAGCCAGCTTAATATCAAAAAAAGCCTTAGCTACTGGAAAAACTATTAGAGAAATTTTATTAGAAGAACAAATACTTCCTGTTGAAGTTATAGATAAGATATTATCTCCAGCGGAATTAATAAGAGCCCATATACCTGGAAAATAATACACATAAAAAATAATAGACTCGAATATCGGTCTATTATTTTTTATCTCACTTATACTTTAATCATTATTTTATTATAGATTATATTCCTTTGGTGGGTTGCCAGAAAACTCTGCAATAACTGCTTTTGCATCTCCTAAATAGAATACTTCAATAATGGGATTTGATGCTTCTTTATATGTTTCTTTTACAATAGGATTTAGCATACACGCTTCTTTAACTGCCATATTATTTTCAAATACAGCTTTTCCATTTAATCTAATCCAAGAATATTCAGGACTTGAAACACACACCTCTATTTCTGGATTTGCTTGCATATCCTTAAAAACATCTTTAGTATTGTTTGTACAAAACCATAACTTTCCTTCTTGCTCTAAACAAAACATAAATGGACGGCATTTTGCTTTACCATCGCGACCTACTGTTGCTAAATATTGAACTGGGTTAGCTTGTAAAAATTGAACTACTTCTTTCATTTTCTTTTCTCCTCTTTTAAAAAAATTTTCATAACTTCTTTTGAAACTCATATTATTAGTTCCTTCTTCAACAAAGTGGCCACTTTCTATATTTTTATTATAATTTGCCAAGTTATTTTTGGAAAGTAAGCACTTCAAAGTGCTATAGTTTCCCATAGGATACTATTAATCGTAAATTGGAGTTTTGCCTATACAAGATTCAAAGTTTTTTCTCTTTTCTCTTATTAAAATTCTATTTATAATTGTTCCATCTTATGAAATATAATCATATTCAAATTTATATTGAATTTCTTTATCTTTAATCCTATAATAAATTTTATGATATCTAACATAGAGTAAACGTCTATAAACGCTATAGTATATAAATATATACTATTAGAAAGGAAGTGTGTTTGATGACTAAAGAATTGCCTGCATGTCCCGTTGAAATGACTTTGCAGCTTATCGGAAATAGATGGAAAGTATTAATAATGAGAGATTTGCTTGAAGGAACGAAACGATTTGGTGAACTTAAAAAATCTGTTGGTTCAATAACTCAAAAGGTTCTTACTCAAAACTTAAGGGATATGGAAGCGTGCGGATTACTCACTCGTAAAGTCTATGCTGAAGTCCCTCCAAGAGTTGACTATACATTAACTGAAACTGGATATAGCTTAAAGCCTATACTCGATTCAATGAATACATGGGGAACTTCTTATAAGATGAAATTTAGTGCAGATGAGGTTTACTCAACATCTGAAGTTTAATCGAATCTATTCTGTGGATTAAATTACCTACCTTTATTCTTCAACTAAGTAAATGAGATTGTTATGTAATAAGATTAAGCAGGTACTGGATTATTTAAGACTATATAATTATATAGCCTTAAATAATCTAGTACCTGCTTAGTTTTAATTAGTAAATATTATTTTATCTCTATATGGTTCTGAACAATCCATAGATTTTAATCTATCAATTATAGAATCATCATTCCAAAAGTGCATTGGATATGCCTTATCTGTGTCAGTATTTCTCATGAAATAATCAAATCCCAGATGGAATTTATCCTCTTGTCTCGGATCTAAAACTAAAAATGCAACATCAAAATGCCTGTTCTTTATTCTCTCTATTTCATTTATATATTCCTCTGTATTTTTTGTATTATTCTCTGCTGTCTTATGATTCCAAGCCCATAAATGAAGGTCCCCCGCATGATAAATTGTTTTACCATTTACTGTGACAATGAATGCAACCCCTTCATCTGTAGAATTTAAAGTTTCTATCTTTAAATCCGCTGTTTCAAGAGTCTGATAACTGTCTATAAACTCAATCTTTTCATAAATACTATCATCAACACCATGGGTATTAAAAAATTTCCTTCCAAATTTTTTCTTAATATCTTTCGAAAGTATATATTTTACCTTCGGGTATTTTTCTAACAATTTAAATATTGATATATCAAAATGATCATGGTGATTATGGCTTGAAAATACATAAATTGTTTTCTCTTTATCAAAATCCGGAAGCTGGCCTTTATAATAATCAAATAATAAAATTACATTTTCAAGCTCTATTGAAAAACAACTATGTTCAATATATTTAACCTTCATTTTCATCATCCCTTCTTCAATTTATATTTTATAAATTATACCATAAAATATAAAGGTACAGGATTAATGACTCCTATACCCTAAAAATCTATCTTAATTTAGTTGCAACTCCATTGCTATCAAATTTATATCCGTACATTATAGTATCATGAATCATTTCGCCATTTGAATATAAGCAATAATCTTTTCCATTATATTTAATCCATCCCGTTTGCATTTCCCCATTTGAATTAAAATAATACCATTTTCCATCAATCTTTTGCCATCCTGTTTTCATAGATCCATCATTTGCATCACCAAGGTAATACCATTTATTATCCTGCAACACCCATCCTGACTTCATTGCACCATCATTTGAACGTCCTAGATAATACCAGTTGCTGCCGTTTTGTTTCCAATCATAAAGCATCCACCCTTTAGCATCAAATAAATACCATGATCCATTTATTTTTTCCCAACCATTAGTTGTATAGCTTCCGTCGCTATGCCTATACCACCATTTCCCATCTTGTAAAATCCATTCTCCTGCCTTACTAGCATTATCTAATAAAACTCCTTCAGTAAATGAATTTAGATCACATTCTTCACTTACACCATTAACATTCCCTGTTTCAGTGTACTGATGTCCTACTCTATTTGTAAAAAACGAGCCTGGAAGATTCCATGGATCATTATTATAATTAGCTTCCCAAAATGGCATATTCTTTATGGTATCTTTTATACCAGTTAAATAACTTATAAAACTTGTATAGCTATAAACTCCTAATGTCAATGAACTTAACTTATTAAACTCAGTAATAAATCTAACTACATAATCCGAAATCCCATTAAAATTAGTCTCTATATCCATCATAGGAACTAGATCCCATTGATAATCTTTTATCTTATTATAAAAATTCTGAGCTTGTGCTTCCGGAGTACTTGTCCCAACCAAAAAATGATATGCACCAACTTTCAAACCGTTATCTTTACTTCCACTGTAGAAAGTTTCCATAGTGCTATCTTGGAATGTTGCTCCTTCTGTAGCTTTTACATATACATACTTAACGCCATCTGATGCAACTTTACTAAAGTCTATGCTTCCATTATTATTTGATATATCTATTCCCTTTATATATGCCATAAAACTCTTCCTTTCACTCTTTATCTTATAAAAGAGTAACCAATAAGGTTACTCTTCAACATGTCCATTAAATTATCTTTATTCTATTGTTTTATTTTCATTATTATTAGTTGAATCAATTTTTATTTGGTCACTTATTCCTGTTGTGCTTGTGTCAATAATTATTCCAAGCATTGTTAAAATTGTTAGTACAGTATTAACAATCTCTGTATAATTGTCAGGAATTATTTTTAGTCCTAATTGTTGAGCTAATAATGCTATTGCGCTAGCCATAGCAACCCAAAAAGCTTTATTATTTAATCTTGCTTTCAAATCTATTCCAAACACTTCTGAATCCACCTCACTTTGTATAATACATAATATGAAATAGTAACATATATGGCTACTCCAAATTAACGTAAAATTTGTCACAGTTTCTTTTATAGATAAAAAAATAACACCTAAAAGATTTATATTTCTTAGGTGTTATTTTACTCACTAATTTCACATTGAATTATTAATTAATCAATTTTTTTATAAGAAATTTAAAGAACATTTTGGTGTTACAACCCATAAGTATCGGAAATAGTTTACTAATTTTAGTACTATATGTAAATTAATTAAAATATAACTTTTTCGATTGTATAATTGTTCCAATTACATGCATTTGCACGATTTGAACAATTACCTATTACTTTACCCTCTTCATTTATAAACATTTTACGTTCTGCATCTTTAGCATATTGTTTCCATATTATAAAATATAACATTCCTTCTTTATCAATTCCATATGCTCTATATATAGTCCCCTCAATTTGTCTCTCTGGAAATGCATCTTCAATTTGATATATTCTTTTGTCTTCATAAATGAATTTTCCATATTTTTTTTCTAATTTTGTTATATTGAATTTTTTTTCTAGTCCCCCACAATAAACTGTTAGTTCTTCTACATAATTCATATGTAACACATTATTTTTAATTTCATAGTTATAATGATCATTCCATTTCATGCTTGAAAATTCTTTCCGTTCGTCTTCTGTAAGTACTACAGATACGTGAACGCTATCAGTTCCTTTAAATCCAAATTTCTTTGCTTTCTCTTCTAGTTTATTAGTAATTTTTTTAAATAATTCACTCATAGTATACTCCATTCCACTTGCCTTTTAAGGTTTAGACATAACCTTTTGTTTACTATAACTAATATATAAGTTATACATTAAATATGCAATTACTTTATTTCTATTGAAACAGTAAAAGGATTGTTGCAAAACGCAACAATCCCTAAGTTTAAATAACCAAATCAAAGCAATATTCTATGCTAATTACTTAAATCTTCACCATTATTAGCAATAACTTTTTTATACCAATAGAACGAATCTTTACGATAACGATCTAAAGTCTTTAAATCGAATTCGTCTCTATCTACATAGATAAATCCATAACGTTTAACGATACCTTCATGAGTTGAAATTAAATCAATAGCAGACCATGGACAATATCCCATCATTTCTACTCCATCTGTAATAGCTAAACGAAGCTGTTCTATATGTTTTCTTAAATACTCAATACGATATGGATCATGAATTGAACCATCTTCTTCTAATTTATCATAAGCTCCTAAGCCATTTTCAGTTACGATTAATGGTAATCTGTATCTTGAATAAATTTCCCTAGCAGTAGCTCTAAAGCCTTCCGGATCAATTTCCCATCCAAATTCAGTTGTTTTTAAATTAGGATTTTTAAACCCCTTACATACACCAGGTTCATCCATAGCGCTTTGCTGATCCTTCTTACCATTTACACTGCTTTCCATATTAAAGGATTCTACTGTAGCTGTGTTGTAATAATTAAATCCAATAAAATCTGGTTTTCCAGACGCAAGGATTTCCATATCCCCTTCTTGAATTTCTGGAACAGCATCATTTTCTTCTAAAAATGACCAAACCAAATTATTATATTTTCCGTATACAGCCATATCTAAATATAACCAGTTACGTATTGCATTTAAATTTTGTGCAGCTAGATTATCTTCTGGCTTACAGCTTGCTGGATAAACTACTGATATATTAGGTGCTGGTCCAATTTTAGCATCTGGAATCATTTCATGACATAATGCCATAGCTTTTGCTTGAGCAACTAACATGTGGTGATTTTGTTGATAAAGTTCTTTTCTTATATTTGTACATCCTTCAGGTATCATTGTAGTCCCAATAACATCACCCATTAAGGTTAATACATTTTGTTCATTGATAGTTAACCAATACTTAACTCTGTCTCCGAAATTTTCATACATAACTTTTGCAAAGTTTACAAACCAATCAATTGATTCTCTCTTAGACCAGCCTCCACGTTTATCTAGTGCTGCAGGCATATCAAAATGAAACATTGTAACTAATGGAATAATGTTGTATTTTAAACATTCATCTATTAAATTATTATAATATTCTACTCCTTTTGGATTTACTTCCCCTGTTCCTTCTGGAATTAATCTAGACCATGAAATAGAGAAACGGTAAACCTTGAAGCCCATTTCAGCCATTAATGCAACGTCTTCTTTATAACGATGATATTGATCTGCACAAACATCTAATTCCGATGTTCCTTCCGGTACCTTTTTAACATCTTGACAAGATGGCCCCTTTCCATCAATTAAGTTAGCTCCTTCAACTTGATAAGCAGATGTTGAAGCTCCCCATAGGAATTCCTTTGGAAAACCTTTTAACTTTTTATGAAACATATAACACCCTCCATTGTACCTTATATTTAATTCAGTTAAGTAAATAAGTAAAATACTTAGTAAATTTTTTTTCAATCTTTAGCCTTAATATACCATAATAAATTCTGCATTTGTATTATTTATATTATTTAGTGACACATACTTATTATTAGGTATTTGTTTTTTTACAATACACCTTGTTTTTTATTATAGATAACCAAAATATAGCTTATTTCACTCACCACAATTTTGTGGTGAGTGCCTTGAACATTTATCAACCCAATATAGTGTGAAATATTTTATAATTGTATATAAAATATCGCAAACACATAGTGAATAATGTAGTCTACCATATTTCCACTATATAGGTATCTTAAGATTGGTGATTATCATGCTATAAAAATGCTATTTCATGGTACTTTAGGGTTATAAAAAAGGCTACCATTGGTAATTGATTTAATTGCCTAAACGAATTATGATATATAGAAGCAACGATGCATGAGGAATTTCTTCATGCATTTTTTTATTGAATTTTTGGAGGTAGTTTTATGAAAAAAATGAGAGGTGAATTAATTTTATTGCTTTCTGCTATGTTATGGGGAACCTGCTTTGTATTTCAGAAAATGGGTATGGACTATATTGGACCATACACCTTAGGAACATTTCGTTTCCTAATTGGAGCATTGGCGCTAATCCCATTTATGTTTATTTTTGATCATATTAAGCATAAGAAAAGTCCGGATACACAAAAAATGCGCCTAAAATTCATGGATAAGCAGCTTTTTATTGGTGGAATATTGTGTGGCACTGCTCTATTTGCTGCTGCCTCACTTCAACAGATTGGTCTTAAATATACAACTGCAGGAAAAGCAGGATTTATAACCTCCCTAGAAATTGTATTAGTCGCTGCCATAATAATTTTTGTAAGCAGAAAAGTGCAAATTAATATAATTATTGGTGTGTTTTTAGCAGTAATTGGAATGTATCTGCTTTGCATGGTGGAAGGATTTTACTTGGGGAAGGGTGATTTATATGAACTAGCAGGTGTTTTTTTCTGGGCTATGCAGATACTTGCTATAGATAAATACTCTAAAAATGTGGATGGAATCAAACTTTCCTTTGTCCAGTTTATAACAACTGGAATTTTATCTTGTGTATTTATGTTTCTTTTCGAAACTCCTCATCTGGATGATTTAAAAAATGGTACAATTCCAATTTTATATACTTCTATTATTGAAGTTGCAGTAGCATATACACTTCAAATAATTGGCCAAAAGTATACACCTCCAATCTCTGCTGCAATTATATTGAGCTTAGAATCTGTATTTTCAGTAATCAGTGGAGCGGTTATGCTTGGTGAAAAAATGTCCTTTAGGGAAGTTACTGGATGCATATTCATGTTTGCAGCTATAATAGTTTCTCAACTGCCAGATCGAAGTGCAAAATTAGACAATTAGTAAGATAAAACATTGTTATAGATATTCTCCTAGGTTAAATTCACAAGAGAATATCTATAATAAATTTAAAAATTGTATTTTTAGCACTAGTGCTTTTCATTCTATTTTAGTATATTTTTCTTTTCTTCTCATCCTCTATTCCAGACATTCTATAAAAATATGTGTTAACTTGATCTCTCCAATCTCTAGCGCTATTTAATTGTATATTAAGTCGTTCAAGTACGTGTTCATATACTTTTTCATCAATAATGCCTTTCAACTCCTTCCATTTATTAGCAAATACTTCTACTGCTTCGAACCCTTCAAAATGTGTATCATAGATATGCTGAATTACTGTTTTTCCAGATTTCAATACATGAGTATAAGGCACATGATGGAAAAATAATAGCAATTCATCCGGACACGCCTCTAAGTCATTATATTGACTCTTAAGTGGTTCATTATATTGTCCTGCATAACCTGTCCCACTTTCTAAAGTACGATCAATTCCAATCCCTCTGCAGTCTGCTCTATGATAAGTTCCCCAAGGTGAAAATTCATATCCATCAACATCTGGTCCATAATGATGCCCTGCTGCTACCATCCAGCCTATGCCAAGTGGTGATGTATACTTTTCATAAGCATCCCAAGAATTCATTAATATATCTTTCACGTTTTTCACAACTATTGGATTATGGCCAAAAGTAAGGCTGATCCATTCTTCTACAATCTCTTCACTACTAATATCGCTATTCCAAGCAAGACGTCCATATCCATAAAGATTAGCTTGAGCTAAAAAATGGCCTGTCCAATTTTCATCGTTTCCTACATTAACTATTGCTGCAATTCCATCAATTCTATTAGCTACACTGCTTTCATTTGTCTTGCCATGATTTGCATACGTTGGAGTGCTCAATATCTCTTTCCACCAAGGAATTAAAAAGCATACATGTTTTTGTTGACCTGTATATTCTTGAGTTATTTGAAATTCCATTAATTTATTTGTTTTGTCCATTACTCCAAATAGTGGTGATATTGGTTCTCTAACTTGGAAGTCCATTGGACCGTTTTTAATTTGAAGGTATACATTATCTAAAAATTGTCCATCTAATGGCGTAAAGCAATCATATGCAGCCTTAGCTCTATCTATTGAGTGATCTCGCCAATCTTGTTTGCAGTTATATACAAAACATCTCCATATTAATCTTCCTCCATATGGTGAAAGTGCACTTGCAAGCATATTTGCTCCATCTGCATGATTACGTCCATAAGTGAAGGGACCTGGTCTTCCTTCCGAATCTGCTTTTACCATAAATCCACCTAGATTTGGAATTGCACTATATACATACTCTGTTTTTCTCTTCCACCATTTTATAACATCATTATCTAATGGATCTGAAGTTTGTAGATCTCCAAGGGTAATTGGCGCTGCAAAATTAATACTTAGGTAAGTTTTAATACCCCATCTATCAAATATTTCGCTAATAGTTTTTACAATATTAATTTTATTGTCTATTAAGTAAGTTTCTGCTGCATGAACATTAGTATTATTTATAATAGCTCCATTAATTCCAACAGAAGAAAGCATTCTTGCATAATCATTAATCCTATCTAAATCAGATGCTACCTTATAATCGTCATTAAAAGCTTTTCTTAGTGCATTATTAGTTGCTGTTATGCCGCCTATTACATCCATAACATCTTTCATAATATCTTTGTTTCGGCAGCTTTCAAATAGTACAGAAGCACCTGCAAAGCCACGCTCAATAGTTCCATCCATGTTATCCCAATGATTTATGATCCTTATAGCTTTCTTTGGATTATCTATAATTTGTATGCCTTCAAGCTGCTTATTTTGTTCAAACAAACGTAATAATGCAAATACTCCATAAAGAATACCAATATCGCTATTAGCTAAAACACTTATACATTTTTCTTTCTCACTAATAATCTCATGTTTTATCTTATATCCGTCATTAATTAAGGCGTCATCTTGTACTTTCTCTAATTTTATGTACTCAATACCCTTAACATCTTTTTCATTTTCATAAATTGCTTGAGATTTATTATTGCTGATTTGTTCAAATGCTCTCCTAATTTCAGATAAAGCAGAATCTATAATTTCACTTTTATACAAAACCAAAATATTTTCAAGATATTTTTTATATTTGCTATTTTCACTCTTACTGTGACTTAACCATCCTAAATATAATTTACTTTTCTTATTTATCATAACAATATCAACTCTTCTTTCTTAATATAAATTACATTGGTTATATTTCAACTTATTTCTTAAAGTTACTCTTACTGAACCCTTGGCCTCTACCATTTCCTCAAAATATGTTTCTACTAATTTTCCTAAACCAACTTCATATAAATTCACTCCAAAAATCTTCTCATTTGAAAGAATCGGTTTTAATTTCTCATGAAATGGTCCCTTTTGTCCAAGCCTAATTCCATCAAGATGTTCTCTTAAAGTCGCTAGCATTGGATCAGGGCTAATTTCAAATTTATTTCCATTGTCATCAACACCTAGTAAATATCTACACCAGCCTGCAATTACTAAAGGAATAAACTTCAATTCACTTACCTCTAGTTTCGGATTATTTATATATGCCTTAATTGTTTCTCCGAAACGTATAGGCATCTTTTGTGAAGTATCTGTAGCAATTCTTTGAGGTGTATCCGGCATAAAAGGATTTGGTATTCTCTTAGTTAAAACTTCATCTATAAAAGCTTTTGGACTTATAATTTTAGGGTCAACAACTACTGGAAGTCCTTCTAAGTATCCAACCTTTTCTACTAGGGCCTTTAATTCTGGTGCTTCCATTTCTTTATAAATCTTAGTATAAGATAATAAACATCCAAATACAGCTAATGCAGTGTGTAGTGGATTTAAACACGTACAAACCTTCATCTTTTCCACTCTGTCTACTGTATTTCTATCAGTAAACTTAACTCCAGCCTCTTCAAGACATGGCCTTCCATTTGGAAAAGTATCTTCAATTACTAAATATTCAGCTTCTTCTGCATTTGTAAAGGAAGCTACATAAGTATTTTTAGAAGTTACTATAGGCTCTGCATCTAAAAAGCCACTGTCTATAAGCATATTTTTTACACCATCATCTGGTCTTGGTGTAATTTTATCGATCATGGACCAAGGAAATGATACGCAGCTTGGATCATTAATATAATCTAAAAAACCGTCTTCTGCTTTTCCATTATCAGTCCATTTTTCTGCAAAAGTACTAACTGCATTGTATAATTTTGTACCGTTATGAGAGCAGTTATCCATACTTACTAACGCAATTGGACTCTTTCCGTTAAGATATCTTTCATAACATAAAGCAGTCATCTTACCAATATAACTCTTAGGCTTGCTTGGACCGTTATTAAAATCTTCAACTACTTCCGAAATAAAATTTTCATCTTTGTCAACAAGACTGTATCCCTTTTCTGTTATAGTAAAACTCACCATCTGTAAGGAAGGATTTCTAAAAATTTCTTTTAATCTCTCGAAGTCATTTACATTATCACTATTAACAGTAAGAGATTCGACAATACTTCCAATAACTGTTTTTTCAATGTTTCCATCAGCCTTTAAAATTACCATTAAACTTAAGTCATCATGCTTTTTGTTTATTTTTTCTATGATTTCATAATCATATCCCTCAGCCACAATGATTCCTTTGTCTGTTTTCCCTTCATTCAAAAGATTTTGCTGCAATGCTGCTGGAAATGATCTGAAAATATTCCCGGCTCCAAAATGAATCCAAGTAGGATTTTCTTTTGTATTATTTATAACTGTCCTTCTATCAAATTTAGGGAGATTAAATCCGTTCTTCTCCCACTCTTCTTTATTAATAATTCCGCTACTGTTTAACTCCAACATTTATTTCACCCACCTATTTTACTAGTTATAAATACTTAATTATATTAATAACCGAAATAACAGTATAGCTGTCCTTTCGGTTATCTCCACATCCTCAAGTATTTATTTTAATGGAATTGACTTCTGTAAACTTTCTAAAATTCCATTTAA
The DNA here is from genome assembly GCF_003575225.1 of Clostridium chromiireducens. NCBI lineage: Bacteria > Bacillati > Bacillota > Clostridia > Eubacteriales > Clostridiaceae > Clostridium > Clostridium chromiireducens. The sequence continues at coordinate 404,114 of NZ_QXDJ01000004.1, forward strand.
ATATGTCACTCCAAGTGCTCTATCATAAAGTCCATATCCTGGCATAGCTACTTCTCCCCAAATTGCACGTCCATGATCTGGTCTTACAATTCCTTTAAACCCTATTTCATATAAGGCTTTCATAATTTCATACATATCTAAAGATCCATCAGAGGATAGATGTGCAGCTTCATCAAATTTTCCTGGAGCATAGTGTTTAATATTTCTAACATGAGCAAAATGAATTTTTCCCTTTAATGCTCTTATAATATCTGGAATGTCATTATTCATATTTGAGCCTAAAGATCCCGTACATAACGTAACTCCATTACATGGACTATCTACCATAGTTACTAGTCTCAATAGATTCTCTTTACATGTCATGATTCTTGGTAATCCAAATACTGGCCATGCTGGATCATCTGGATGTATTGCCATCTTTATATTGTACTTCTCACAGGTTGGCATGATTGCTTCTAAGAAATATTTTAAATTACTAAATAATTTCTCATTATCTACATCCTTATACATTTCAAATAATTCTTTAATTCTAGCCATACGTTCAGGCTCCCAGCCTGGAAGCATAAAGCCATTAGATTTTGAATCCATTGAAGATAATAAATTCTCAGGATTAATTTTATCAGCAAGTTCTTGGTCATAAGATAACACTGTTGAACCGTCAGGTCTTACTTTAGCAAGGTCAGATCTAGTCCAATCAAATACTGGCATAAAGTTATAACAAACAACATCAATACCTTCTTGCCCTAATCTATCTAAAGTAGTAATATAATTAGCTATATATTTATCTCTATCTGGTGTGCCTACTTTAATCGAATCATGTATATTAACACTTTCTATACCTGCTACTCTAAGACCAGCCGCCTCCACTTCAGCTTTCATGGCTTTAATTCTCTCATGAGGCCAAACCTCTCCTGGCATTGTATCGTATAAAGTTGTTACAACACCTGTAACTCCTGGAATTTGTCTAATTTGCTCCAGTGTTACTGAATCCGCTTCTTTTCCAAACCATCTTAATGTCATTTCCATATATTTCTCACCTTTTCTTTGTTTATTTTTGTATGTTAAATCCGACATTAAATATTCTCTATTACTTCTTATTTATTTTCAAATCTTAATTTATTAATATCCTGTTAACCGAAATGATTCAATCGTTTATTAATTTAATTGATTAGAACTTATATGCATTATAAACTCTTTCTATTCGAAACATTTATCCCAATAATATCCTGAAAGACCATCTATAATGGATCCACTTGCCCATGGCATTAGGCAAAACCACGTACTAGCAAGAGAGCCGTCACTATATTTTTCTGACACTAGCCCTTCACAATGGCAGAATCTCTCAGACATCCAACCTTTTTTCCCATAATCATATTCTCTATCATATGTGTTATAGGTCTGACATCCCCAGCCTATTACATCCATCATACGATTTCTTACATATTTATCTTTACTATTCTCTACAAAATACAGCAATTCGTCTACAAGATTACTTGACATTGGATGAATATGAGGATTAGCAATGGATGTCACACTTCCTCCACAGCTGGACCATCCAATTCTACTAAGTGGATCTATTTTGATAGGAGAATTATAGCAAAACTTAAAAGAAAACTCATAACATATTGCATCTCGCATGTGTTCTAAATATTGATTTTCACCAGTTAATGTATGTATGAATTTAACTGCTTTTATATATGCTAAAATCCCCTCAGAATCAGTAGCCTTATCTGTATCGAGCGGTGCTCCATAACATTCCATACGCTTAATGTATTCCTCATAATAATGCTTTTCACTTTTCCTTAAGCTCTCTATATGTGATTTGTCTCCTGTTAGATAGCAATAATATCCCAATGCAGCCATACACCATGTGCCGCTAAACGAATCGTATTCAATACCTGCTCCAGTTTTCTCTGATAAAATAAAAGGATATTCTTCATCAGTATTTTTTGTCTTTTCAACTTTCATAAGAACTTCTTTTACAAATACCATCCAATCCTCATGAAGGCAGTTTTTAAGTCTCTTTTCATAATCATAAGCCCTAAGAATATAAAATAGTGACTGTCCTATTAAGTAGGAACTATGTCCTGGTGTATGCATCCCATCAAACCACCATCCATTAACTGACCATTTTCCATCACTATAAGCCTCATAAGGAAGCCCATTAGCAGGGTTTAGGGAGTTTTTTATAATATTTTCTATGCAGGATAGTGCCTGCTGACGCATACACTCATCCTCAAGCCGCAAAGCTGCCATCAACATAGGTGTTGCTACTGATAACCCATTAGTCCAAGTAATCGATATAATTTTGTTATATCTGTATCCTCCAGCATTCTTATCTTCAAAAACCTGACCAGAATAACTTAACTCTTCTGGAAGCCATGCATCTTGATAAACAGCACAGGCCAAATCAGCAACTGTCGTTCTTATATCGCTGGCATTTCTTGGATTCTGATGATAATGATAATATACCTCTTCAATCACAGCATTAACATCCAGCATTGTTTTAGAGTCAAATTCGTATAAATCCAATGTGAATTCAACAGTCTCCCCAGGCTCCAATTCAAAACAATTCTCACCTAGTGGTGCTCTTTCTCTAACATCATGTGATTTTATAAATAGCCATGGTGCATTTTCATAACCCAATGTATAGCCTACAGTTCCTTTAGATAGTGAACATGTATATCCTGCATATTGATAAAATTCACCTTCAACTTCAGGTTTCCATTGCTGTTTTATTCCACTTTTACTTATGAAATATGGGCTCGCACTAAATCCGTATATTTTATCACTGTCATATACCAAGGCTACTGGATGTGATAACCTGTCGCCTCTTACCATCCACCAAGGTGAGGATGGGCGCTTCGTCTCCTCTCTAAGTCTTGGAAACTCATTAGGAACATTCTGTGGACACTCACCACGATTTCTACTATACATAAATGCTGGCATGAAATAGCGTGGATTTACTTTATTGAATGGCAATTCAACATGAATAACTCCATACCACTTTGTATTATTTTCGTTATTAATCAATACTTTTGCATGAAATGGGTTCTTTATACTCCCATTTCCGCCTAATATCTCTACAGAAGCATTTAATCCCTGTTCATGCAATGTTAGATAATCAGTATTCTCTTGTTCCTTACTTCTTGCCGTCATGATAAATTCCATAATAACTTATCCCTTCATGCCTGTTGTAGCAATTCCTTCTACAAAATGTTTCTGAGCAAAGAAGAATATTAGTATACAAGGTAATATACTTACTAGTGCCATAGCCATTATCTGATTCCAGTTAACTGAAGCTGATGCATCAAGAGATACCCTAAGTGCTAAAGGCAACGTTAACTTGTTAACACTATTAATATAAACTAAGGAATTGAAGAAATCATTCCATGTCCACATAAATTGAAATATTCCTGCTGAAAATAATGCTGGTTTACTTAGAGGCAGCATAATCCTTAAAAAAATTGTAAAGGAATTACAGCCATCAATTGTTGCCGCTTCATCCAATTCTCTCGGAACACCTCTAAAAAACTGAACTAACATAAAGATAAAAAATGGATATCCGGCAAAAATCGCAGGTACAATAAATGGATTATAACTATCAATCCAGCCTAAATCCCTAAATAGCATATATTTAGGAATGATAACAACCGCATTTGGTAGCATCAGTGTAGATATCATCAGAGCAAATAATATCTTTTTAAATGGAAACTTAAATCTTGCAAAACCGTAAGCTACCACAGCACTTGAAATTACCGTAAATAATACAGTTGGTATAACAAGTTTTATTGTATTAAGGAAAAATGTACTATATCCATATTGTCCACTTCCCTTCCATCCTTGTATATATGAATCCCATGTAAATGCTTTAGGAAGTAATGATGCCGAACCAAATAATTCATCATTACTTTTAAATGAAGCAAAGAAAAGCCATACAACTGGATAAATCATGATTATTCCGACTACTACTAAAATTACATATCTTAGAATTGTGCTTCTTGACTTTTTATTCATTAAAACTCTCCTCCATCATCGTAATAAACCCATTTCTTTGAAGATTTAAATATTATAAGTGTGAAAACTAATATTATTAAAAATAGAATCCAAGATAAGGCAGATGCATATCCCATTTTAAAATATCTGAAAGCTTCTAAATACAACTTCATTCCATATAAATAAGTTGATTGCATAGGACCTCCACCTGTTATTACAAAAGCGGATGTGAACTCTTGGAAAGCTCCAACTAATTGCATAATAACGTTAAAAAATACTATTGGTGTTAACATTGGTATAGTAATTGTAAAGAACATTCTAATTTTTGATGCTCCATCCATTATTCCAGCTTCGTATAGTTCTGCAGGTATCTGCTTTAAGCCCGCAAGAAACAACACCATAGATGAACCAAACTGCCAAACAGTAAGTATATCTATTGTGAATAACGCTAAACTAGGACTACCAATCCAATCAAGAGGTGGTATTGAGAATATAGATAAAATCTGATTTATTGTACCTTCTTTCATGAACAAGAAACGCCATAATACAGATACTGCTACACTTCCTCCAAGTATGGATGGAATATAATATATAGTCCTAAAAGCATTTATAAATTTTAATTTTGAGTTTAATATCATTGCAATCAGTAATGCAAACGCTAATTTTGCAGGAACGGATGTAAATACATATACAATTGTTACACTTAAGGATTTCCAAAACTCTGGATCCACTGTAAATATACGTATATAATTATCTAAACCAACAAATTTAGGGTTTCCACCTAAACTTAAATTAGTAAATGAATAATAAAATGATGAAACTAAAGGATATAGCTGAAAACCAAGAAAACCTAATAGCCATGGGGATATGTATAATAATCCCGTGTATTTTTTCAATGTCTTACTTCTTTTATGGTGAAGACCACTTTTTAATTCTATTGCTGTATTTTGTTCCACGTAAAAACCTCCTACCTTTACTTTATATTAATCTCTTACAATGCTAATTATTTATGAATAGATGAGCTCCAGCACAATATATTAATCTTTCATTAGAAACAACCAATAATAAATGAGGTTAATCTCTATGCTGAAGCTTCTAATCACAACATTGCCATGTATTTAAATTAAACTAGTTTGCAGCACTCTTTAATTCTTTTAGCTTACTTTCATAAAGTTTAATCATGTCATCTGCTGCTTGGTCAGGTGTAAACTTCTTATATGCAACATTTTCAATTTCAGTTAATAAAATATTTCTTAATTCTGAATTACTAGATACCCCATTGTATATTAACCCTGGATTTTTTGTTGCTGCCTCAACAGCTTTTACTGCTAATGGATTTACTTTATTCGCATCCAATGCAGCTTTTCTTGAAGCTTCTACAGGAGGAATAGATCTAACATCCCCTAATACTTTAGCTGCTTCCTTATCGTTGAAGAAAAAGTTCATGAATTTTGCTGCTTCTTTTGCGTTAGGAGATTTTTTATTAATACAAAGTAAAGTCGCAGGTCTTACTACTATCCCTGAACTTTTCGCATCTTTAGGTACTGGATATAATGTAACATCCGCACTATCTCCTAAAGTACCACTAAGTACTCCTATACCAGCTGCCCAACTAATAGCACTACCAAATTGCTTATTTATCCATGCAGTATTTTGCTCTGGTTTAGATTTAAATGTAAAACTTTGCTCTGCTGGTTGTACAATTCCTTCATCAAATAACTTTCTTTCAAGTTCAAAGGCTTGAGTAAGTGTAGCTTTATCAAATCCCATTGTATAATCATCTTTTACCCATTGCTGACCTGTTTTTTGAATAACATATGGCATAATAATAAAATCTAAAAAGTTATTTTGTTCTGCATTTAATAAATAATTGCTACTATTTTGTGCATGAACTTTCTTTCCTTCTTCAATTAATTTGTCCCAATCTAAATCTTTAGTTATATCAGCATTTGCAGCCTTTAAAATATCCTTATTGTAAACTACAGTTAATGCATTTAATCCCATTGGTAATCCTTGAATTTTTCCATTAAGTGTACAATAACCATCTAAGAATTTTTTATCAAACCCGCTCATATCAACTATGTCTTTAAACTCATTTAAATCGTAAAACATTTCTCCTTGTTTGGCATAATCATAAATCCATGGGTTGTCCACTTGAATAAGATCTGGTGCAGTACCACCGCCTAACTGAGTTGATAACTTATCTTGATATCCATCAACTCCACCATATTCTGCCTCTATCTTTACATTTGGATTTTGTTTCATATACAAATCTATTGCTTCTAAAGTTGCCTTATGACGTACATCACTTCCCCACCAAGAAAATCTTAGAGTTACTTGATCTCCTTTACTGCTATCTTTGGCAGTTTCTTTTGAAGCATTTCCACAACCTACAAATATAGATGTAGCTATTGAAATAGCACATAATATACTAATGATTTTTTTTCTGTTTTTCATAAATTTCCTCCTAATTTATATAGTGCTATACACACTAATAATTTCACTATTGCTGCAGCTTTAATGTTATTCTATCATACGTGTAATTCTTTACATAAGTGACCTATTATTATAAATGGTATCTTTATAACAGAACTTCTTTACAATTAAATTTAAAAGGTATCTTTATCTTATAAAAAGCATCTTTCTCTTATGATTAGAATCACTTTCTTATGATTTTAATTTCTATCAATTCAATAACCTTAAATTATGTAGACAATCTTTGAATTCAGTAATAAAAGAAATCAACTTATTAAGCTTAACATTAAAATACCCCCTTTTATAGAGACAGTTTTATTAATTAAACTATCTGCTATATAAGGGAGCATATAAATCTAAAATTTCCGTGAGATTCATGGTGGATACTAAATAGCTCTTAAATTTCCACCAAGATATGTATAAGACATCTTAAGGTAGGCTATATTTTTATGTAGTTTGGATTTTTTACAATTTAAATTTTTCTACCATGTTAATTAATTTTTGTGCGAGTTCTGCTTGGCTTTGTGCTGATTTAGCAACATCATTAACAGCAAGAGTAACCTCATTAACACTATTTGATATATCTTCTGAACTTGCAGCTGATTCTTCTGCAGTTCCAGATACATTTTGAACAGCATATGATATTTGTTCAACTAATTCATTCATTTGATTAGATGACTTGGAAATTTCAACAATGATATCATTTACAAGATTTGCATCTTCCTCATACTGAATGCCTGTTTTATTAAGAAATTCATAATTTGATTTCACATTATTATCAATGAAGTTAAGTACATCTTGGCCACTTTTTGATAATTTTGTTACTGCTACTTGCACTTGATTTACCATAGCATGAATATTCATTACTGCTTCTGAAGATTGCTCTGCTAGTTTTCTTACTTCATCAGCAACTACTGCAAAACCTTTCCCATGTTCCCCAGCTCTTGCAGCTTCAATTGCTGCATTTAATGCTAACAGATTAGTTTGCTCTGCAATACTTCCAATAGAATCTGCAATCATTTTAACTTCATCTACTACTTTTGCTTCTTCAATAGCATTTAAAATTTGTGAGCGATTTTCCATATATATTACATTACTTTCCTTTATCTCATTTATTGCCTTATCTTTTATGTAAAATGCACGTTTTTTAATATCATTTACTGTGGCACTTGCATCGCTGGCTCTATTTGCAAGTCCACTGGTGTTTGAAGTAATTTCTTCTGTCGATGCACTTACTTCTTCTGCTGTTGAACTTAAATCCTGTACTCCTCTTGATATTTGTTCGGTTGATTCATTTACTGATTCCATTTTAGAAGAAACCTCTTCAACTGTGGCTGATAATTCTTCACTTGTTGCACTCATATCACTTGCACTATTCATTATTTCACTTATTAGATTTTTTATATTATTATTAGCATTATTTAATGCTATAGAAAGATTTCCGAACTCATCGTTAGAATTAATTCTTATTGATTGGGTTAAATCGCCACTACCAATTGCTTCTGCAAAATTTAAAACTTTTTTTATCTGCTTAGATATCCATATAGCTATCAAAGTTCCTAACATAATTGCTATAATTAGGTTTAAAGCTCCTATTGTAATTACCTTATGTATGGAACTCTGGTAAGTTAAATTATTTTCTTTGTATAGATTATCAGCTTGATCTGTATTAATTCTAATTAGATTGCCTAAGTGATTATATAAAGCTGTCTTCACTGGACCTAAATTAAGATATTGATCATCAGCTTCATTATAATTATTTTCATCTGCATATTTGATAATTTGTTCACATGCATTTTTATAAAGTTTTATATCATCTTTTAATAAAGCCAATGCTTCTTTTTCTTCATCAGATAATATTGCTTTTTCATAGTTTTCTATAATTTCTGCATTTTCTTCATACAATCTATTAACTTCTTTTTTAGTTGCTTCATTTTGATTATTTATATTTCTCTGAGCATCAATTTTTAAAATATCAAAACGAATATCCGCTATATTCTGCCTAATAGTTGTTAGCTGTTTTACTGACTCAAGATTATAATTATGCATTTTATCGGCATTAGATTTAATTTCTCTCATATTTATTATTCCAATACTGCCTACTAAAACAATAAATAATGATACTAAAACAAATGTAGATATTAATTTTTGTATGGTTTTTAGATTTGTAAACCACTTCACAAAATATCCCTCCATATTCTTTCTTGTATTATTTTGCGCAATGATGTTGTCCAGATTAGGTCAAAATTTTTTCAGACAATTAAACCGGAGCTGCAATCTTATAAGCTTGTAGTATTACAATTTATCTTCTCTAAAAACAATAGAAACATAATCCGGGCTAACAAACGGTTCTCCACCTTCAGAATACATAAATGCCTTATAAGGATATGCTTCATTGAAATATGGCGCACTTTTCGAAATATCAATATTAGTGACACAATTAATCAATTTAATTAATAGCTCTCTACTATAAGGTTCACTAGAATGAGAAGTAAGAATAGTATTGACTTCAAACTCATTTAGCTTTTTGAGACTATTAATATATTCACTTATTTTTTTGCTTTCTTCTAGAAACATCCATACATGCTGCAATACTGAATCTCCAGAAAGCAACAGTTTATTTTTTCTTTCAATTAATGAAATACACCCGGCAGTATGCCCATTGCAATAAATTACTTCAAGTTCATATCCTCCTAAGTCAAATACTTTCCCTTCGTCTACAGGAATAAAATTAATATTATATTCTCTATTTACATAGTCTTCTTCCTTAAAATCTTTTGGAAGTCCTATATTTTTTTTATAATTATCCGCAGTCCACTTTCTCTTACCTGACAAAAGAATCTGCTTTGCTAAATTTATATCATTTTCATGAATGTAGATTTCATCAAATTGATAATTCCCACCCATATGATCAAGGTGACCATGGCTGTTAACAACAATAATAGGTAGATCTGTTATAGATTTAACTACTTGCTTCAAATCACCAATACCATAACCTGTATCAAATAATAATGCCTTTTTACCTCCTACAATTAATGAACAACATATCTTATTGGGATCACTTATATGATATACTCCATTCATTACCTTCTTAATATTGTAATATTGATTATGCATACAAAACACTCCTATACTTAACATTTCTTATTTTAACCACTTCAGCTCAATGCCTTGCCCACTATTACTATTCTGCCTAAATTATATTCTTCTTGAGACAGCTTTAATGCCATTCTAGCATAATTGTAATTATTTACATAAGATATCTATTATTATAAATGGTATCTTTAAAACAGAACTTCCTCATATATTAATTAAAAAAGGTATCTTTTTCTTATAAAGAGCATCATTATCTTATTATTAGAGTCACTTTCTCATGATTTTATATCCCCCTGTTGTTTTATATATGCAATTTTACTTTCATATGGTAAAATCTTTATGAATACGTAATCATATATTATAAAGTATGCTAAATAATATGTAATTTCTTTGAAAACGCCTTGAATTTACAACGATTATTAGCAGAAAATTTAATTTTATGACTCTTTGAGGATACGTTAATAGGGGGAAGCTATAATGTACAAACTACTTGTAGTAGATGATGAAAATGAATCAAGAAATTTATTATGTAGATATTTTCCATGGGGGGATTTAGGCTTTGAAATTGTTGCACAATTAGAAAACGGAAAGCTTGCATTAGAATATATTTTAGATAATGAGGTAGATGTAATGCTTTGTGATATAAAAATGCCATTTTTAGATGGCATTGAACTTGCAAAAGAAATATTCAATCGTAAGCTTAAAATAAAAGTTATATTTTTAAGCGCTTACAAAGACTTTGAATATGCTCGTAAAGCTATAGCCTATGGAGTTAGTGAGTATATTGTAAAACCTTCAAAATATAATGAAATTTATGAAGTATTTTCTTCTTTAAAAAAAGCATTAGATAATGAATGCTTGCCTAATGAAAATAGCATTTTGGATATAGAAGAAAACGATTTTAAGGATTTATCAAGTTATGACTCTAAAATAATCTCATTTATTAAAGATTATGTAAGGGAACACTATAAAGATGCTAGACTTGAAGATATAGCTGAATCAGTTCATATGAATCCAAACTATTTGAGTCAATTTTTTAAACAGAAGACAGGAGAACGTTTTTCTAACTACTTAATAAAAGTAAAGATGAATCGTGCCGCTGAGCTCTTAAATGATATAAGATATAGAACCTATGAAATTAGTGAAATGGTTGGCTATAGTAATACAAAAAATTTTACTAGAACTTTTAAAAGCTATTATGGAAAAAGTCCCAAGGAATATAGAAATCAAAAGGATACTATTAATCCTCATCCTTTTGAAAGGTGATGAATTATTTTGAAAAATAACTTTTTTACAAAGAATTTAATTATATTTTTGATTCCTCTACTAATACCTACATTAGTATTGGGGTCTTTATCCATAATTATTACTCAAAGATATATTAAGGATCAGATAACTCAAAATAATATAAATCTCTTAAATCAAACAAAGACAAATATTGATTTAATTTTTAATGAAATAGATACTCTTAATATTCAATTCGATGGTACAGCTAATATGGCTTACACTCTAAAAAGGGTTTTAAAAAAAGATACACTATATTCATCAGATATAGCCAATGTTGACACAACTTGCTTTTTTCTGAATTCTTTTGCTAACTCAAAGCCTTATATTTATTCTATACATATTTATTATGAAAATGAAAATGGTAGATTTTGTACAACCAATAATGGTATAACAAATTTAAATAATTTCTTTGACACCTCTTGGTACGATAACTATCTGCATCATCCTTCAGAAGAAAAATTGTGGATAGAAACAAGGAACGTAAAGCAATATGATTTTGAAGAAAATGAAACGAAACTCATAACAGTTTATAAAAGGATGGCTCTTAATAATGGTGTAATAGTATTAAACATTAAAGCTGACTATATACAAAATTTACTAAACAAATCAGTTTCTGACCCTAAACAAAAGATATTCATATTAGATAAAAATAATAGCGAAATTGTTAGTAGCCAAGCTCCTGGAAATAAAATTGATTTTGATATTAAAGAACTTATAAATTTAAACACTAATACAATATACTCTCCATCAGAGAATAAATTTTTATGTAAATCAATTATTCATTCTGATAGATTTTCTTGGAACTATATATCTGTAATTCCTGAAGGTATACTATACTATGTTTCTATAAGTTTACTTAAATATACAATTGTATTATTGTTATTTTCATTTATTTTAGGGCTAATTTCAACCTTCTATCTCACTAAGAAAAACTACAAACAGATTTCAAATATTATAACTATAATTGATTCGGCTAAGAATAATCAACCTCTACCTGTGATAGATAGCAATGTAAAAAATGAATTTAGTTATATTATAGAAAATTTAGTTACCACCTTTATTGAACAACACTATTTAAAAGTACAGTTATCTGAAAGAAAATATAAACTAGAAAATATGGAGCTTATTGCGCTGCAGTCTCAAATCAACCCTCATTTTTTGTATAACACCTTACATACAATCTATTGGGAAGTGATAAAGGCAACTGGTAGTAATAGTAAGCCAATTAAGATGATAGAAAATTTATCTAATATATTGGATTATTCTTTAACGACACCTTGTAATAGAGTTTCTATTGGAGAGGAAATTAGGTATACTAAAACCTATCTTGATATTCAAATGATAAGATATGGAGATAAGTTTGATGTACTATGGGCATATACAGAGAATGTAGAACCTATCAACACAATTAAGTTATTAATCCAGCCCTTAGTTGAAAATTGTATATATCATGGCATTAAAAATAAAGACGGAAAAGGCAAAATTAAAATTAAACTATCACAAAAAGATGGCTTCCTAATCCTAACAATTATTGATAATGGTATTGGAATTGATAAAGAAAATCTTGATGCTATAAAGAATAAGCTGGATTTTGACGGCGAGCACTCAAATCATATTGGTTTGTTTAATACAAGTAAACGCCTTAAGTTGACCTATGGAGATAATTATGGTATCCATATAAATAGTAAACTAGGACTTGGGACTGTAATTTATATTAGAATACCTATATCCTATAGCTAAAAATCAATTAATTTTTTTCTCTTAAAATATTTAAATATTTTCATTCTCATTGGATTTTCAGAGAAAATAAAAAAAGATATTACTTCACATATTGAGTAATATCTTTTTAATTATTAAAACAAAGCTAATCCTACTCCAAATATTAAAGCTCCCACTATTAAGGTAGTTACACAATATCCCATAATATCACGAACTTTAAGACCGGCTATAGCTAAAGCCGGTAGTGCCCAAAATGGTTGTGCCATATTCATCCAAGCTTCACCGTACGCGATTGCCATAGCTGCTTTCCCTGGCATTACACCAAGAGCTTGTGCAGCTGGCATTATGAATGGACCCTGAACAACCCAGTGCCCTCCACCAGATGGAACAAAAAAGTTAATTAGTCCTGAGCTTAAAAATGCGAGGATTGGAAAGGTATGAACATTAGATATGCTAACAAATCCTCCGGTGATCAAGCCTCCTAAGCCTGACAAATCCATCATTCCTTGTATTCCAGCATAGAATGGGAATTGTACCATTATACCTGCTGTTCCTTTTGCTCCATTAACTACAGCCTGCATATAAGATAAAGGACTGCCATGAAGAATTATACCAATAAAGAACATAATCATATTTACAGCATTAACATCCATAGTGCCACCATTCATAAAGTAATAAATAATATAAGCAATACCTAGAAGTCCAATTATCCATGCAATAATTTTGCTGTTTTCAACACGTACAGCAAATGTCTTTTGAGTATTAATATCATTACTAGTTTCATTAATTGCATCTGCAGCTAATAACGCTGGATCAATTTCTATAACGTCCTCATCTTTTGGCATCATCATCCTGGTCATTAATGGTAATACAATTATCAAAGCAATAGTTACAAATATATTAAACGGAGCAAAAATAGTTTCATTTATTGGAATTAATCCTATAGCTTTTTCCATAGGATTCCCCTTAGTTGCTGCTAGAAGAGGAACTGAACCTGATATACCTCCGTGCCAAGTCATAAAACCAATATAAGAACTTGCAATCAATAACCGGTAATCTGTACGTGGCACTTTTTTAGCTACTTCCTTCGCAAGTAAGGCACCAACAATTAAACCAAATCCCCAGTTAATAATATTAGCAACTGCTGCTGCAAAGGTAACAAGCATAATAGCTTGAGCTGGTGTTTTAGGTAAGCTTGCAATTTTTTGTAAAATGCGTTTAACATATGGCGAACTAGCAAGAGCGCTGCCAGTAACTAAAATTAATGCCATCTGCATCGCAAAGGCTAGAAGATTCCAAAAACTCTTCCCCCAGAATCCAATCATCTCAATTGGTGTATGATTCGTAAATATAATACCTGAAACAAACATAATTAGTGTCAAAATCATTGCGAAAACAAGTGGGTCAGGAAGAAATCGTTGCACAATAGCTGTAAAAAACTTGGATAAACTTTTTATCATTTTCTGGTCCTCCCTTAAGATTAGTAATAAACATGAAGCTTATATGATTAGTAAACTATATTATAATGATTAATATTTATAAAACGTTTACTTTTTCCTCCTTTAATTAATTTCAAAATTTCAATTAATAGTTTCATAATATGCTCTTCTAAAGTTTATTAAATTCTAATCCCTTAATACAAAGATGACAGATATACCCTCCTGTCATCTTTATACTCAGTTTGTTTCATCTATTCACTTAACAGCGGCAATACTTGTTCAAAATAATCAAGTGATTCAGGGTTTTCTAAAGCATCTCTATTTGTAACATTGCGCCCATTTATTATATTAGTTACAGCACTTTCTACTTTCTTTCCATTAAATGTTCTAGGAATATCCTGAACCTGCATTATTATAGATGGAACATGCCGTGGCGATGCGTTCTCTTTTAAAATCTTCTTAATATCCTTTTTCAAATTTTCATCTAATTCAATTCCATCCTGTGTTTGTACAAAGAGAATAATTCTTTCATCCCCATTATAGTTCTGACCTATTGCCAAGCTTTCCTTAATCTGTGGTAATTTTTCTACTTGATTATAAATTTCAGCTGTTCCAATTCTTACACCTGACGGCTTTAATGTGGAATCTGATCTGCCATAATAAGATATTCCTCCTGTATCTGAATGTATTTTAACATAATCTCCATGGTGCCAAACACCTGGATAAGTTCTAAAATACGCATCCATATAACGGTTATTATCAGGATCATTCCAAAATCTTATTGGCATTGATGGAGCAGGCATTTCGCATACGAGTTCCCCTAGCTCGTCTCTAACCGGCTCTCCCTTTTCATTGAAAGAATTTATCTTCATACCAAGCCCTGGCCCTTGAAGCTCACCTAAATAGACAGGACTTATGGGATTACCTGTAGAAAAACAGCCGTTTATATCTGTTCCTCCAGCAATTGAGTTAAAATGCAGCTGCTCTTTTATCTCTCTATAGATATATTCAAACCCTTCTTCTGAAAGTGCTGACCCTGTCTGAGAAATTGCTCTAAGATTTGAAAGGGATACAACATTTTTAGGATAAAACTGTTCTTTCATAAGAGAATGAACGTAACTTGCACTGAGTCCAAAAATAGTAACCTTCTCCTCTTCTAGTATCCTCCATATAGAAGATACATCTGGGTATGATGGATTGCCATCATAAAGTACTATACAAGAACCTGTTCCTAATGCTGCTGCCTGCCAATTCCACATCATCCAGCTGCAAGTTGTAATATAAAGCATTCTATCTGACGGCTTAACATCATTTTGCAAAACTAATTCTTTTAATTGATTAATTAGCAGTCCTGCCGCAGACTGTACCATACATTTAGGTTTTCCTGTTGTTCCCGATGAAAACATCACAACAAGAGGATGCTCTGAAGGAAGCTGTTCAAACTCAAAATTCTTTGGTATCTCATTTGAAAGATAGTTTATCCAACTGACACTGTTGGGAATTTCGGCTGTATTTAAACTTTCACCTGCATAATGGGAAATGATTACTTTTTTAATAGAGTTAATTCCTTTTACGATTTGACTTGCATTATCAAGAACATTAAAACGTTTTCCTTTATAGAAATATCCATCTGCTGTAAATAATACAGTCGGCTTAACTTGACTAAGCCTATCTAATGCTGCATTTGGTCCAATGTCTGTAGCACATGAGCACCAAATGGCACCTATTGCTGCAGAAGCAAGCATAGCTATTACAGTGTTTGGCATATTAGGCATATATGCAGCAATGGTATCCCCTGCTTTTATCCCATCATCTCTCAATGCCTTAGCAAGCCTCACAACCTGTTCATATAACATCCTATGGCTGATTTCTTCCCTGATTTGGTTCTCGCCCCTGAATATAATTGCAGGAGAAGAACTTGAGGAAAATTTAAGCATATTTTCTGCATAATTCAATTTTGCACCCACAAACCATTGAGCCCCTGGAAACTTTGATATATCGTCTACTGGCACGTCATATGGCTGGGAACTCTTTATATCAAGATAATTCCACAATTCACCCCAAAAACTATCTGGATAATCAATAGACCACTTATAAATAGATGAATAATCACTAAGTTTTAGGTTAAATTTCTCATTTATATAATTCATAAAAGAATAAATATTGGTTGTTTTAATGTATTCTTCAGATGGTTTCCATAATAACTTTTTCATTTAATAAACCACTTCCTTTAAATTCTTATTTCAAATTAACTCCGTTACTTCACCTACTCCTCCTGTTTATCATAATTCTTGGTCTAGTAATATAATTAAATAAGTTCCTAAATGTTAAATGTTTTACGTTTTCATATTTATACTTTCAAACTTAATATAGCACATTGGATATTTTAATTAAAATTTCATATAGAGCGATGTAGCTTTATATTCTTCCATATAAATCCATAATTGAAGATAATAAGATTCACACTTCTTATTGTATTATTTTACCAAATATTATATATGTGTTTACATGAATTACATTATGTATAGATAACTAAATACTCTCTAAAATCATAAAAAGGACTATATCAGAGATTAAGTTTAAAAACTCCCTGATACAGTCCTTTACTCTACAATTTCTGTTACTAAGTTACTCATTTAACTTGTTTATTCATTAATAGATACTTCTTGTGAACTTTTCTGTCTAATCATAAGCCATAGGGCAATTCCTATCAGACATGATAATCCCTCTGTAGCTGTCATAGCCCAAATAACACCATTAACAGCAAATAGTAAGTTTCCTACAATCAAAATAGGGATAAATAAAACACCTCTCACAGCAGCCATAACATTTGATTTCACACCATCACCTTCAGCTTGGAAGATTCCAGTAAAAAATTCGCATAAGGCAGCAAAAACAGTTGAGGAAAGTTGAGCTAAGAGAGTTATTTCACCAATGGCAATAACCTTAGGATCTATACTGAAGAGGCCAATAATTTGTAACCTGAATGCACATATAACTGCTCCTATAGCCAATGTTAAACCTAGAATATACAATATGGTTTTTTTAACAATTTCCATGAGACGCTTTTGATTATTTGCAGAGTATGCAAATGCAATTAGTGGTACAACTCCCATTGCAAAGCCCATACCAATGCAATCTACAATTTGAACAACTCTTTGTGCAACTCCAAATCCCGCTACAACATTATCTCCATAAATCATGGAATAATTATTGAAAAGTAGACCTATAATGACCATAAATCCACTCATTAATAAAGCTGAAACTCCGACCTTAAAAATTTCACCATAAATTTCTTTACTTGGTTTAAAGTACTTGATTGATAAACTCTGAGCACTACTCTTCTTTTGCAAATAATATATAAAATATAAAACGGAAAATATATTACCACAAACAGAGGCTAGTGCTGATCCCATAACATTCATATTAAGCACGAAAATGAATAGAGGATTAAGTATTATATTAATTATAATACCACCTATAGTACCAGTCATAGAAACAGTTGATGCACCCTCCGCACGTACAGCTGATTCAAGCGCCATATTAACAATAATAATTGGAGCCCCAATAACAAGTATCATAACAAAATTTCTTGTATATTGCAGAGTTTCACCACTTGCTCCTAAAAGCGGCAAAATAGAAGATAAAAAAGGCAGACATATCATCATAAAAATAATACCCATAATCATTGATGACCAAAAGTTAATTGAACTAACTTTTTTGGTATTATCTGTATTTCCCTCACCTAAAAGTCTCGATATATATGTTCCTGAGCCTACTCCAAACATTTGCCCAAGTGCCATTAATACTGATGAAAATGGTAATGCCAGTATCACTGCCGCCATCATTGCAGTATTATTAAGCTTACCTATAAAAAAAGCATCGATGATATTATAGACAACTGAAGTTATACTACTTAATATCATAGGAATAGCCATGTGTATTATTGCTTTTGTAACAGGTGCCTTTTCAAGATAGTAGAGCGATTTTTGATCCATATTTTCCATGTTTTCCATATAAAAAACCCCTTCCATGTTTTATAAGTAATAAAATTAGCACTTAACAATAAGGCGTAATCTTCTTTCAATATTATTAATTCTAATTTCTTTTTCCTTTCTACAAACATAGTATATAGCTGCTATTTAAACTGAATTTAAATGGAATTTAAACGCAATGTAAACAAAAGAAAAACCACAATCTGTTAAATTCAGACTGTGGTTATAAACATATTAGCTTCTATTTTGGCAGAAAAACAGTAAATTTTGTACCTTTTCCAATTTCACTTGTAAGAGATATTTTTCCTCCATGTAAGTCAACAATCTTTTTTACTATTGAAAGTCCAAGTCCGTTTCCACCCAAAGAACGATCACGAGCTTTATCTGCTTTATAAAACCTCTCGAAAATTCGCGGTTGATCTTCTGGTGAAATACCTATACCCGTATCGGAAATTTCACATTGAATTCCATCTTCATTACTAGATAATTTAACGCCTATATTTCCGTTTTCTGGTGTAAACTTAATAGCGTTATTAATCAAATTTATAAATACCTGACTTAATAAGGCCTCATCTCCAGATATTATAGTTTCATCAAGAGAAACATCAAGGGTTATATTTTTTGCAGACCACTGTGGTTCTAGCATTAGTAAAATACTTTCAATTTGCTTATTTATTTGATATTTCTTTAAGTTTAAATTATTATCTTCTGCTTCCAAATTAGATAATCTTAATAAATTTTCGCTTAATTTAGATAATCGTTTGCTTTCAACTTCTATTATATTGGCGTAATGTGATATTTGGCTCTCACTTAAATTTCCTTTTTTTAAAAGCGCAGCAAAACCTGAAATAGAAGTTAATGGCGACTGTATTTCATGTGATACATCTGATATAAAATCTTGACGCAGTTTTTCCAATGAACCCAGCTCTTTAGCCATCTTATTGAAATTATCTGCTACTTCATTAAAAGGGTCAAGCTCGTTTGTTTTAACAAGGACATTAAAGTCACCAGAAGCTATCTTGTTCATAGCTTCAATAGCTCCACTTAATATTTGAAAACGTGAGAGATCAAATTTCCTATTCTTATTAGTAAATCGCCAGTGCAAATAGAAATATATTTTCACGCTTACAAAATATATCACAACTGAAAGTAAACTTTGGACAATAAAGATTAGATATAAAGGAATGCTTTCTAATTGCCCTAAAATAAATATGAAAATATAATATCCGCTAGTAAGACCAAGTAATGTTGTAAAAAAAATTAGTATCATTGAAATCAAAGGTTCGTTTCCTCTCACTTCACTTCCTCCAATCTGTAACCAAGTCCACGAATTGTAGTAATTTTAAATTTGTAAACCTCAAATGGAAATCTTTCCCTAAGACGATTTATATGAACGTCAAGAGTTCGCTCATTTCCTTCAAAATCAAGCCCCCAAACCTCTTCAATTAACCTATCACGAGAAAGGGTTTTACCAGAATAACTTCCAAGCATGAATAAAAGTTCAAACTCCTTCATGGGTATATCGCATTGTTCATTGTTGTTAATGACAGAATAACTACTTTTATCTATAGCTAAATTACCAATATTAATGACCTGTGACGTAGCTACTTTATAGCGTCTCAGAAGTGCTTTTATTCGAACAAGCAGCTCATCAATCTCAAATGGTTTTGTTAAATAATCGTCCGCTCCAAGTTCAAACCCCTTTACTTTTTGGGAAAGTTCGCTTTTGGCAGTCAGCATCAAAATTGGCATATCTTCATAATATCTGCGTACTTGCTTACAAAATTCGTAACCGTCCATTTGCGGCATCATAAGATCAAGAACACAAAGATCTATTTTTTCCTCTCCAAGCTTTTTTAAGGCATCCCTTCCATTTACAGCTTCAGATACAGAAAATCCTTCGTTTTTCAGTACTGTGCAAATAAGCTCTCTAATATAACTGTCATCATCTATAACTAAAACTTTATTCAAATCTATCACCCTCCTTCTTTGAGCATACATTATCAATGTAAACACAATATAAATTGAAACAGAGGAAGTACATGAATTTCAAAACTCCCAAATCGTTGTTTCATCCTTCATTATTTAGTTTTCGCATTTATCATTTTTATATAAACTAATCCCCCAAAGCTATATATTTAGACTATTATTTATTAATTATTTTTTATTATAACATACGAAAATAAACCTATAACAAAATTTTAAGCACTTGCTTGAATACTATAATCTCACGCCTTTTTAAAGTTACAAAAATAAACAAAGATAATTATTTTTATTCTCCAGTATGATTCTACCTAGCTATTATATAGATCTAATTAAATTAAAAAGAACTGCTAACTGAACTGCTTCCCGTCAAGTAGACAATTAAAAAAATAAAAAAATTTTCTGCCAGTGGGTCTAACCTGCTGGCAGTTTTTATGCTGCATGTAAATATATTTCATGCTTTTCCATCGGTGTTAATACACCAAGATTTCTCTGCAAGCGTATATTGTTGTAATAATCGATATATTCTTCAATCATCTTTACTAAAGACATCTTATCTGTAAATTGTTTTCCGTAGTATCGCTCTCTCTTGATAATTCCCCAAAAACCTTCCATCGGTCCGTTATCAATACATTTTCCAACTCTTGACATACTTTGTGTCATTCCTGCATCTGTAAGCTTTTGATGAAATACACGGTTGGTATATTGAAAACCCCTGTCACTATGAAAAAGGGGATGAGCCTTCGGTTCTTTCGCAATAGCATCATCTATAGTATCAAATACCAATGAGTTATTGTTAGTATCTCGAATAACATAAGATACGATTCGGCGATCATAAAGATCCAAAATAGCACTTAAGTAAACTTTACGCTTCTCACCATGAACATAATACTTGAATTCTGTTACATCAGTAAGCCATTTTTCATTCGGAGCGGAAGCACTGAATTCTCGATTTAAAAGGTTCTCCGCAATATATTGAGGATTCTTAGCCTGTCTAGTACAACCGTTATTCTTATATTTTATGGTAGATTGAATATCTAGTTTACGACAAATACGCAATACACGCTTATCATTCACTTTGATATCATGATAGCGTTCTAGGTCATCTCGAATTCGTCGATACCCTTTGTCTGGACTCTTCTCGTGAATCTTTTCAATCTTGTCAGCAATGAGCCTATTTTCACTTTCATTCAAGGTAACATCTCTTTTTAGCCACTTATAGTAACCAGCTCTTGAAACCCGACCAAGTTTGCATAAGGCTTGCACAGGATAATTATATTTTGCATTTTCTTCTTTGATTGCCTGATAAATATATTCATGGCGAACTCGGCTTAGCCCCGCCTCCTTTCTATCTCCTCGAGTTTTTTTAAGAAGGAAACCTCCATTTCAGCTCGTTCCTTTTCAGCACGTAAAATCTTGTTCTCTGCTCGCAATTTTTCCAATTCATTCATCTCAGCTTCGGGTTTACACTTCCCGCGCCTGTCTTGAAGGCCATCTATTCCAACCTTTTCATATTTCACAGTATAGCCTCTAGCCTGTTGATATGAAATCTGGTATTTTTCTGATGTTTCTTTATAATTATGTTCATGTGCAATGCAGTATTGTACAATTTCAACTCGTTCTTCAAATGTGGTTTTTCTTCCTTTGATCATGATCGTTTTCCCTCCTGCTCCATAAGCTTTCAGCTTCTCATGACCATTATACTTCAAAACCCATTTAGATATAGTATCATTTGATGGAATTTTGTATTTTACGGCTAATTCTTGCAATGAACCTTCTCCACAAATATAAGCATTAACAACCTTATGTTTAAAGGCTGAGCTATAGCATGCATTATGTCCAGTTCGGATAAATGCGCTTTCTCCGAAAGTCCGATATTTAGCAATCCACTTTCTAAAAGGTGCGCTGGTCACCCCATATTTCTTTGCAATAGAATCATAGCTACCTTTTCCATCTAAATGTTCTTTTACTGCCTGAAGTTTTTCTTTAGGTAAGATATTTCTAGACATAAAATTACTCCCTTCTAAGTAAAACAGTTTTATTATTTCAACTGTCTACCTAGAAGGGAGCATATCAAACCAACAGTTCTTAACTTAAAACTTATTTTATTTCTTATATAAATCTGGAATCAAATCTAATGATTTTTTAATTCGAACTAAATTTGCTTGAGTCGATTTATCACCTATTTTTTCAACATTTATATATACATATTTAACAGCTTGAACTGTATCCTTTCCTAATTCCTTCATATGTTCACCACTATTTGAGTTTTCAAGCAATGCTCCATAATACATAGCTTTTCTCATTGTATTATTATCGCTCCAATAATTATTATAATTATTATTTATAAACATTATCGCTTCTTTAACTTCTGAATCTGAAACTCTTTGAGCATCTTTCTTCGATATTGATATAATTTCGTCAACTGCTTCAATTGTATTTGGTGTTGCTTTTAATTTTAATTTATCATCCACTATGGATTCATAATTTTTTATTTCTGCTTTCTTTACATCCTTACCATCATTTTCTGTTTTCTTATTAAGTTCTTCCTGTATATTCTCATATAATTCTTGCTGTTCACTAGTATAATTTCTTTTACTTTGCATAGCTTTAATATTATTACCTATATTACTTGCTAAATTTATTATCACGAATAATCCAAAAAATATTAATATTACAATCTTTATAGCTACATCCCACTTGCTGTATTTCCACATAAGTAATAATCCTATTGGGAAAAATAAAATTAGAAATAAAATAATTATCAAGTTTTTTTCATACCACTTTTGAGTCATTAGTAAAGCCCCCATTTATCTTTCATACCGTAATTATACTAAATTGGTATTCTTATGTAAATGTTTCTATTAACATACAATATGAAATATCTATTTAATAATGCTTAAAAATGCCTCTACAAAGATAAGTGTTGTATATTTTCTTTTGCTTAAATTTACTTATTATCCTTTATAAATGATATAATTCTCCGTAACAACCCTGACTTAAGACTTTATTGAATGCCATCTAAATTTCTCGATTTCATCTAATTTATTACTTTCTGCTATTATTAAACCATTCAATTGTTGATTCTTTCACCTCTTTTGGAAGTTTTTTATTATAAACATCATCATATAACCACGCCAATGTTTTTTTACTTAGGTATTTTTTCATTTCATTTTCTGCTTCTAACATTACTACTTTAATTAAGCAAGGGCACTTTGTATGTGTATCTGGTAAATTCTCTTTATCTAATAATATGTTATTTTGCCTAATTTCTGCGCATTGGAAAAATGATTCACTTCCTTCTATTGCTTCTACAACATCCCAAAATGTTATATCTTCAGCACTACGAGCTAGCGCGTATCCGCCTTTTACCCCTGGTATAGATTTTATGATTCCTGACTTACTTAATTTTGCATACACCTTTGATAAATAAGTCTCTGAGATACCTTGAAATGTAGCTAAATCCCTTATTCCTACAGATTTACCTTCTTCTAAATTTACCATATATAATAAACAATGAAGTGCATATTCTACTCCAACTGAAAATTTCATTCGTCTTCTACTCCTTTTAGTCTCTCTTAGTCTTTTCTTAATAATATCTGATTATCTATTTCCATTCAAGATATTAATTTTATATGAAATACATACAATTCTTCAAAAAATATTCTATTGACAGTTTACTAAAAACATAATATTATAATCATAGATACTATGTATCCACGATTAATTTTGTCGATAATATGAGGAGGATTATAAAATGTTTACAGAAAAGTTTTTAGAGGTACTAAATCATGAAGGTGTTGTTTCTATTGTAACTTGTGCTAATAATGAGGCTCATGTTGTAAATACATGGAATAGTTATTTAGTTATTGTTGAGGACAATAAAATTCTAATCCCTGCTGCTGCTATGATTAAAACAGAAGAAAATATCAATGTTAATCCTAATGTTAAATTAACACTTGGTAGTAAAGAAGTTATGGGGCATGCCTATATGGGAACTGGATTTTCACTTGAAGGAACTGCTAAATTTTTAAGGGAAGGAAAACACTTCGAACATATGAAAGAAAAATACTCATTCCTAACACGAGTATTAGAAATTACAGTTAACTCTTGTAAGCAAACATTATAATTTTTAGAATTCAAGGAGAAAATCATGGCTAGAAAAATTAATAAGTCAGACTGCGTAGGTTGTGGGACTTGCCAAAGGGTATGTATTATTGGTTGCATAACACAAGAAGATGACAGAAAAAGAGTTATTAATGAATCAGCTTGCGTTGATTGCGGCGCCTGTCAACTTGCTTGCCCTAAGAAATGCATTTTCCCAAATTAACTGAAAGGATAGAGTTAAAATGGAATTAACAGAAAAGGTAATAGAACTGCTTACTAAGTCAGAACCTATGAGACCTGGTGAAATCGCCGAAGCACTCGGTGTTGATAAAAAAGATTTAGAAAAGGTAATAAAGCAGTTAAAGAATGATTCAAAAATAATATCCCCAAAAAGATGCTTTTATTCTGTAGAAAAATAGTAAGATCACAATTCATTCAATAATAAAAAGAACGGCGGGATATTGTCCGTTCTTTTCTACTTTCATTTAATATTTGACTTTGAATAGCAATATCCTAGAAATCATAGTATCGTAATTATTTACATTTTTCCTATTTTTGAACCTTAACAAATAATAATTTATAAATTTGAACCAATATAAGTGGAATAACTGATAATCCATAAATATAACTAATTTGATCTGAACTTAATGGAGCAACTTCAAAAACACCCCTTAATGGTTTAAAAGTTAGAACTAGTAGTAACAGTAAAAAACCAATTATTACTGCAAACCATATAGATCTATTTGTAAATAAGCCTATTCTAAAGACTGATTCTTTAGACCTGCAATTAAATCCATGGAGTAGCCTTGATAAACAAAGAGTTGCAAAAGCCATTGTACTTGCAACATAAGCACCACCTGTATATAAGCCTATATGAAATGCTGCCATGGTAACTACTGCAATAAGGAGCCCTTCCATTATAACTTCAATTGCAAAAGATTTATTAAGAATAGGAACATTTATGCTCCTTGGCTTCTCTTTCATTATATTTTCATTATGAGGCTCAAGCCCGATTGCTATTGCTGGCAAGCTATCTGTAACCAAATTTATAAACAAAAGATGAACTGCTGCAAAAGGAATTGGCAGTGCACCTATTGATGCATATACCACTGATAATATTCCTGCTGTATTACCTGATAGAAGGAATTTAATTGAATTCTTAATATTGGCATATATACTCCTGCCATTTGATATGGCTTTAACTATAGTTGAGAAATTATCATCGGCAAGTACCATAGAAGCAGCATCTTTAGCAACTTCTGTACCTGTTATTCCCATTGCAATTCCTATATCTGCTTGTTTTAAAGCTGGTGCATCATTTACACCATCTCCAGTCATTGCAACGATATTTCCTTTTTCCTGCCAAGCTCTTACTATTCTGATTTTATGCTCTGGGGATACTCTAGCATAAACTGAAACTTTCTCTACTCTATTTTTTAATTCTTCATCACTGATTTTTTCCAATTCAAAGCCTTCCATAGCTTCTGATTCATCTTTAAGAATTCCTATTTGCTTAGCTATAGCAGATGCAGTAATTTTATGATCACCAGTTATCATTACTGGCTTTATACCTGCTTCAATACATAGTTTTACAGCCTCTGCCGATTCATTTCTCGGTGGATCCATCATTGCTATAAGACCAACAAATATTAAATTATGCTCATCTTCAAGGGTAATCTCTTTTCCCTCCGAAATCTCCTTGTAAGCAAATGATAAAACTCTAAGCCCACCCATTGAAAATTCTCTATTTACTTTTTCAATTTCTTTTTTATGCTCTTCCGTGAAATCCTTTATTCCTTCTGAAGTTTCAATCTTGGTTGCTCTTGCTAAAAGTACATCCAATGCACCCTTAGTTACCATTGTATATTTATTTTTAAATTTGTGAGCAGTACTCATTAGTTTCCTATCAGAGTCAAAAGGTACTTCTCCTAGTCTTGGATATTGTTCTCTTATAATTAATTCATCTAATTCATATATTTCACCCATATTAACTAAAGCAACTTCAGTTGGATCTCCAATTTCTTTGTTTTCAACAGTGACAGCATCATTACATAATAATGCCATTAAAACTAACCCTTTCTCTAAAACCTTATGCTGATCCAAACTATCATGCTCAAGTACCTTATTATCAACAAAAACTTTCTGTACTGTCATTTTATTTTGTGTTAAGGTTCCTGTTTTATCTGAACATATAACTGAAATACTTCCAAGACTCTCGACAGCATGGAGTTTTCTTACAATAGCATTTTTCTTAGCCATCTTTTGAGTTCCAAAAGCAAGAACAATGGTTACAATTGAACTTAAAGCTTCTGGAATAGCTGCCACTGCTAAAGATACTGCAAACATAAAGGAATCTACAATATTACGTCCCCTAAATATATCTAAACCAAAAATAATAGCTGAAATAATTAATATAACAACAGCAAGTTTTTTCCCAAAGTTATCCAAACTAACCTGAAGCGGTGTTTTCTTTTCCTTTGCACTCTCCAACAAGTTTGCTATTTTACCAATTTCAGTATTCATTCCTATATCTGTAACTAAAATAACTCCTCTTCCATAAGTTACAAAGCTTCCTGAAAACACCATATTTTTTCTGTCACCAATAGCTACGTCATCTTTATCTATTACCTCAACAAACTTCAATACACTTTCTGATTCACCAGTTAAAGAACTTTCATTTACTTGAAGACTAAAACTTTCAAGAATTCTACCATCTGCACTAACATAATCTCCAGCATCAAGGTATAAAATATCTCCTGCCAAAAGTTCTCTAGAAGGAATCTCAAGCTTTTGACCATTTCTTAAAACCTTGGCTGTAGGTGATGAAAGAGCCTTAAGACTTTTTAATGACTGTTCTGCTTTAAGATGTTGTACTGTACCAAGTATTGCATTAATAATAACAACAACCAATATAACAATAGTACTTTCAAGCTTTCCAAGAAAAGCTGAAATAATTGCTGCACCTAATAATATAATTACTAAAAAATCTTTAAACTGCTCCAAAAAAACCTGCAACGGACTTTTCCTAGCTGCTTCTTCTAGTTCATTAAAACCATGCTGCTCTCGTCTTTTTTTGATTTCTTCTTCATTTAAGCCCTTACTAGTAACACCTAGTACCTCCAGTGACTCTTCCGGTGACTTTTTATAAAATTCCTTCATAAACCGTGCCTCCTTAAAAAATGACTACAAAGATCTCACATTTTGCTTATATAAGATTTTTACTCTTATTGTTTTGCTTTCTACTTACTAATTTCCTATATATTAACAAAAGTATAATAATAAAAATTATAATGGCAGCAAAAATACTATATTGTTTCATTATTAAATGAATGTAGCTCCAATTATGGCCTATAAAATATCCCAATGAAACAAGTATTGCATTCCAAATTATTATCCCCATAACTGAAAATAAAATAAATGTTTTTTTATTGTATTTTGCAGCTAGTATTCCAATAGCAGGTAATATAACCTCACTTGGCATCGCAGGAAAACAAGCATATTCCATAGCAGTAATTATCACCACTGCTATATATCCTATTTCACTAATTATGTACATAATCTGATTTGTTAAAGAATTTATAATTTCCATAATATTCACCCCTACATTTTAGTAATTTTTTCTTTGGTTTAAAATTAATTACAACAAAAAGACTCTATAGTTAGAACACGTTCTAACTATAGAGTCTCACCAAACATTTTTTGTTTTCAAAGCCGGGATTTCTCCGTAATGACGACTTTGAATCCTGTATAATTAACAGGCAGTTACTCCCTCTACCAATGTAGTTTTAATTATCCTTTTTAATATTATTATCTACTATATTAATATCAAATTCAAAGCTTGTCAACAATCTCTACTATATTTCATATTACAAAACTGACTTCTTTAATTGATCTATTTACTATTATTGGATTTTATTCTTTTCTTTCTCTATTTTACTTCTTTCTACAAACCTTCCCATAAAGAATGCAATAACACCGACTCCAATCCCCGTCTGTACACAGAAAAGTAAGCTCTCTACTTCGCCTGGCAATTCTCCACCGATCCAAGTTTCCATAACTGGTTTAAACCAAGGCTTATACTCAGTACCTGTAATTTCAGAGACAACTTTGCTTCCTGCATCATCAGATCCACCAAATTCAGCACCTTTTAATGTGAATAATGGTATAACAGCAATCAGTACAGCGATAATTAATAGGCTTATAACTATTTTTTTAGTCTTTGACATCAATATTCGCCTCCATTCGCTAATCCAAGATCTTTCAATTCTGATTTCGCATATGTTTCAAGGCCAATGATAATAACAACTGTCAAAATTCCCTCGATAATTGCTAGTGGAACCTGCGTTGGTGCAAATACTGCAAGAAATTTACCTACAGATACCATAATACCACCGTTTCCAGACGGATATGCAAGTGCAAGCTGAAAACTTGTTATACAATAAGTAAATAAATCACCAATTGATGCTGCCAAGAAAATACATATATATTTATTGATTTTTAACATCTTACATAATTTATATATTCCATATGAAACAAACGGGCCTGCAATAGCCATAGAAAATGTGTTGGCACCAAGAGTTGTTAGCCCACCATGAGCAAGCAATATTGCTTGGAAAATAAGTACAATAATTCCCAAAATACTAACTGCGCTTGGTCCGAACAATATTGCACCAAGTCCAGTACCAGTCATATGTGAACAGCTTCCTGTTACTGATGGGATCTTTAACGATGAAAGTACAAAAACAAATGCTCCCGCCATAGCCAAAATGGTAATTGATCTACGTTGCTTAGACAATGTTTTCTTAATTGATAAATAACCTGCAACTATGAATGGAATGCATATAACTCCCCATATAATGCAAAATTGTGGTGGAAGATACCCTTCCATTATGTGCATCGCATTGGCCGCTGGAGCTACTCCAAACACTAAAGCAAATACTGCCGCTAGAGCGACAACTCTCTTTTCTTTTTTATTCATTTTTCTCCCCCTCTAAACGCTTTTATATATATGTATATAATTCCTATTTCACAAGCATTCCCTTAAATTCCTGTATACTCTTAGGATAAGCCTTTGTATCTTTCAAAATCTGCTTTTCTACTAGAGATTCATATACCTCCAGCAATGTTGGCCGTTTCAAATTTGCCTTTTTTAGAATTTCTTTGTTTTTAAAAATTTCCAAAGGCGATCCATCTGCAATGATTTTTCCTTCACAGAACACAAGCACTCTTTCAGCCCATCTATATGTAAAATCTACATCATGTGTAGAAATCAACATTGTTTTCCCCTCAGCTCCAAGCTTTAATAGAACATCTTCCAACATCATTGCATTTAAAGGGTCAAGCGCTGCTGTTGGTTCATCAAAAATAATAATTTCTGATTTCATAGCAATAATATCCGCAATACTAACACGTTTCTTTTCACCACCACTCAAATAATGCGGTGGGCGGTCCTTTAAATGAGAAATATTCATATATTCCAGTGCTTCATCAACGCGTCTCAATATTTCTTCTTTAGGAAGCTTTAAATTCATAGGCCCAAATCCAACTTCTGCCCTAACTGTAGATGCAATAATTTGATTGTCAGCATCCTGAAATACTATTCCAATGTTTTTTCTAAGTTCCTTCAAATTCTTTCTATTAATAATCATATCTCGATAAAAAATTTTTCCTTGTTCTGGTGTAAGTACACCATCTACATTTAAAAAAAATGTAGATTTCCCAGAACCATTGGAACCAATGACCGCAATTTTCTCACCTTCATAAATGTCTACGCTTACTCCGTCTAATGCAGACTTTCCATTCCCGTAGGCATAATGAAGATCTTCAATTTTTAATATTAATTTCCTCATAATCGTTCCTTTCTATTTTGTAAGGCTCCAAAGCAAAATCAAAAAAATTATGAATACTGATGCGATAACAATATGTTTCACTTCTATATTTTTATCTTCCTCCAAAAATACAAGTTCTCCATCATAGCATCTAGCTTCCATTGCATCATAATAAGCATTTGCTTTCTTAAGCGAAACAATAAGCATATTACTTGCGATACTTCCAAATGTATAACAAGATGTTTTAAAATCGCAGTAACCTTGACGTGATTTTGCAGAATTTTTCATTTTAGTAGATACATCCATTAAGATAAATATATATCGATAAATAAGACTCATTAATTCTACAATAATCTTTGGTACATATGCTTTTCTTAACACATAAATAATCTCAGAAGATGGGGTTGATAATGTCATCATTTGCAGAGCACTAGTAGCTGCAAAAATTTTCAAAATTAAAAATGTCATTTTCTTAATCTGAACAGTTGAAGTAAAAACATAACAAAACCCAATATATAAGTTATACTCTCCTACTGCCTGTTTTGAGAAATCAATAGCGATAGTAAAAGTACTGAGCAAAATAAAAGTAATAGGAATTGAGAGTATTGACAAATATTCATTTAATGGAATCTCTCCTTTGACAACTGTTATATATGCCATTGCAATTATAACACCAACGGATACATACGGATTGTCCAATGCAATACAAAGAATCAATGTCAAAACTGATAGGTATACTTTAAATGAAGCATTCCAATGTCTAATTTTTGAAGCATAAGCATAAAAATCAATTGAATATCCTTCCCCATGTTTATGTCTTATTTTATGCTTATTAACAACCTTCTCCATATCACATCTCCCTTGAATTTTTATATACTCTTTCTACAAAATAAAAAAGCCTTTCTAACTAAGGTGTTAAAAAGACATAATAATAAAGCATACTCACTCGTATAAAATCGGTAAATAAATATTTATCAATAATGCCCCCCCTATCACTCGTAGAGTTAATGGTGCAAAATATAGGCAGGTCTTCTGACTTAAGAATCATAATTTAAGTACGTCTTCCCTAATTAAAAGTGACATAATGTACTTAAGCTCCTCTAATACAGCTACGGGATAGTTTAGGAATTTCACCTAATTCCCTTTTAATTAATTAAAATTACTTCATAAATTTAAATTAATATAACTTTAATCAAACCTATATTTTATTATGCAATTTTTCTAAAATACATTTATATCCATAACCATACCATTATTGATAAAAAAAATCAATCAATATTTATACAATGTACATCCCCTATTGTAAATATTCCAGCAAATCTACTTGTACTCATATATCTATATCCACCTTTTTTATTTATATTTCTTTATAGTAAAATCACTTGATAATTCTACATTTGACATGCCTAATACTTTCCCTTTGACTTTTACAACTTATTGAATTCTTAATATAACACAGCTAATTAAAACTTAATGATTTTAGTATTAAGTCTTTACTTATAGGATAAAGAAATATATGTATTATTATCTATTTGGCTTAATTTATATATCCACTCATTTGTATTCTTATTTATATTTACAGATGGGTTTGATTTTATTATGATTCCTGGCACCTTCACCTCATTATTTAATCTTATGTTACAAATATAACTATATAAATTTTCATCGTTATTAATATTATT
Organism: Clostridium chromiireducens; assembly: GCF_003575225.1. NCBI lineage: Bacteria > Bacillati > Bacillota > Clostridia > Eubacteriales > Clostridiaceae > Clostridium > Clostridium chromiireducens. The sequence goes on from NZ_QXDJ01000004.1 coordinate 435,721, forward strand.
CATAATTAAGTTATCTATAGCTGTTCTATTAAACTTCAATTCAATTGTGTATATTTTTTCTCTCATTTGTGAATCTTTTGAATGTGTCATCGTTGCTAATCCGCTGGAGTTTATCTTCTCTTCTAATTCATTAATGTTATTGAATTTATATACTATTTCTTCTACATTCATATCACCAATAACATATCTATTAAATTCATAACCGCTTTCTTCAGCCCAATCAAGATCGAATATATATTTGTTTAATTTTGAAGCTATAAACTCATCATATACTATTTGTAATTTTACTGAACCAGACTCATTCTCATCTATTACAGTCGAACTTTTTAATCTTACGTCTCCACATCCAAATAATATAACTAATATAATTAAAATAGTTATGCTTTTAATTATTTTTTTTACTTTACTCATAAGTATTCCTCCAAGATGTATAGTGTAATGCACTCAACCTTCAGCCAAATGTGCGGCCCAAAAATCTAGTCCTCTGCAAAATTTACCGCAAGATAGCTAGCGGCTCCCCCTGCTATATGGCATGCAACTTATGCATATATGTGTTTTGTCTATATATACTATCCCTCATCCTTACTATAATTATGTTGTAAAATAATTCAAGCATAAGCAGATAAAAGCATAAAAAATCACTCACCACAAAATTGTGGTGAGTGATTTTATCATAATTTCCTCGTGCAATAAAAATATCAGTTCAGTTAAAACTGTTCTACTATTTTTAAAATCTAACTAATAATAAAATCTTGGAATATCCCTTTCATCTTCAAATCCAGGTATGACTGGAGGTATAAATTCATATCCTTTAAATCCCCTGCTTGATTCAGTTGTGTTAAGCTCTGCTATCCTTGTTACTCCAACATAAACATCTGATATTTTATACCATGTCGCATAATCTACTACTCCTGTTTGAGGCAATGTGAATATTTGTTGGAATGTTTTTACTGACTGTGCAGTCTTTGGTCCATATCTTCCATCTTCAACAAGCTTCGGAATCAATGGATAGTTTCTTGCTATTCTATTTAATTGACCTTGTATTGTCCTTACTGGAGGTCCAGAAGCTCCAATTGTTAAATCATAGCCTGGATATGACCTTGGACTTCCAGTAACTTTTTCAGCTGTAACTAATTCAATATCATTGCCATAATAATTTCTTAATATCTCATATGGCACCTTTCCTTGTGTTCCCAATGCTTGACTTCCCCATTGACTTAACCAATCAGGACAACTAACCCTCTTTCCATCACAGTATTGTGTTAAAAGTGGCTGCTTCCTTCCAATTCTTCTTACATATGTGGAGAAAATCTCATCTACGATTTCACTTATGTTATCATAAATATTTCTACCATAATTAAATGCATGGTCGTAGGCTGTAGAACTTGTAATATCAAAATTTTTGCCTTTACCTCTATACCATTCAGTAAAAATTCTATTTAAGGTAAAAGATATGATGCAAAAGATATTTGCTCTTATGGCTGACCCTGTCCAAGTGGAATATATTTCACAGGAAGCAACATTTTTAATGTATTCCTTAAATGGCACTTTATAATTTGGCGCTGATGCATCATTGGGGACTCCTTGATGAACTATAATAAATTCTGGAACCACAGGCTGTGGCAATACAACGCCTGAAGTTGGTGGAGGCAATGGTTTTTCAGGATCTTCTGGAATCTTAGGAGGATAATCTCCATTTAAAGTATTTGGCTGTACATTTATAATTTCCTGCCTCATTGGGCCTCTTCCTAAATTAGTCTCTAAATTACATATTTGATATGCAATTTGAGTAGGAAATACTTGGCATCCTCTTATTACTATTGCTTCAAATCCATCCCTTTCAACTGTTATATCATATTCGCTATAAGGTGTTTGATTGCTATTTGGATTTAAAGAATATTCTAATGGTGGAGCCGGTAATTCTATTACATCAGTCAATCCTACTGAATTAGTAATAAGTTCTACGGTTCCTATATTTCCTGATTCAGCTGTTCCTCTAACAGTTATTCTAGCTCTGTCGATTGGAATGTAATCATCCCCTCTAAAGCATTGAACCTTAAGTGCACCTGCTCTTGTTGTTATGGCTCCTGGGCTTGTTGTAATATTTATATTTATGCCTGTACCTGCTTGAGTTCCCCCTGTTCCTTGAGTCCCATTTACAGCTGTACCTGTTGTAGTTCCTCCAGTTCCTGTTGTGGTACTCACACCTGTACCTGTTGTAATTCCTCCTGTTCCTGCAGTTGTATTATTCATACCTGTACCTGTCGTAGTTCCTCCTGTTCCTTGTGTACCATTTATCCCTGTACCTTGTGTAGTAGCTCCAGTATTTGTTGTGGTACTCATTCCTGTACCTACTGTAGTGCCGCCAGTTCCTGCTATGTTATTACCACTCGTATTTGGTGTTGTACTTCCACTACTTATATTCTCCATAACTTCCCTCATTATATTTTTTTTCAGAATATTATATTTATCTTGTTAGGTATTTGTTACTAATCTCTACTTATTATTGAATTGAAATTGTATCCGGTTTATACTTTTAATAAATTTTAGACCACTACAAAATTGTAATGGTCTAAACTATTCAAATTATTAATTCAGCCTAAATTATATTCAACTAATTTACTCTAACACGCTAAGCTCTTTATGCTAAACGCTTCTTGAAGTATATTAATTTCTTCACAAAGTTCAGATATCTCATTTATAATCGAAATTTTTCTAGGTTGTATTTGATTTTTTTGTTCAATATCATTTGCTATTGTTTCATAAATAAGTATAAGTTGCGCCAATTCTTCATCTGATAAATTCAAATGACCTTTTTCAATACAATACTGGGTAAGTAAGTAACTAAGATGTTCCAGTGAATAAAATACTGGCCACATTGTTTCAAGCATTTCTTGATTATTAGGAATCTCCCCTAATGCCGTATTATAAGCCGTTTTAAAATTCATAAAATCTATTTCCATCTTTTCTCTTATAGTGACTGTATTTCTTTCACTATTATTGGATGCTAAAAAAATTAATATTTTAGCATGGCTGCGTAACAATTTAGCCATTAAACCTGTCAGTCTGCTAGATGCTGATTTACGTCCAAAAATATAAGTTCCAATTAATGCAATTACAGATCCAATAACTATATCTGTAATACGGGCTGTTGCAAAATACCCTACATTATGGATTTGAGTAGCATTTTCTGCTATAAGTATGGAATTTGGTGTAATAAATACTGCTGCTAGTGCATAATTCTTAACAATAGCAAGTTCTATTAATGCTGTTAAACATATGTTAATTAAAACTATCATAAAGCCTTCTGGTTTAAAACTTAAAATAATTATAGCTAGCACTACACCAATTATTGTCCCAATTGAACGCTGAATTGCCCTATGAAAAGTTGCCATTATAGTTGCTCCACACATAACTGCCGCACAGGATAAAGTAATCCAATAAGGCCTTGTAAATGAAAAATTAAATGCTATTACTGCTGAAATTGAAAGTACTATTCCATATCTAACTGAATTAACAAACACTATAGAGTCTTTGTTCAAAGCTTTTATAAACTTTGTAACCACATGTGGTTTAGAAATCTCAACTCCTCGTCCAATATATTCTAGTGGTAAATTCATTATAGCTTCAACATCATAAATTATTTCTAATAGCTTATGATATTTTTCATCCACCACTTCATTTGACCTTTCTATGTTAATTGTTTCTTCATCCTTTAAATTAATCCCCTCTGGTAATTGTCTTATCATATCAACAAGTTCTTTAGGCAGCTTATTTTTGCTATTAGAATCCAGCTCAAGCAACTCAAAAAATATTTTGTTTGCATGCTTGTTTAAAAGAACTAGGCGATTAAATAAAAAAGAAACTTTCCACGGCATGTATCCTATTGTGAGAATATCTTCAGATTCCTTTAAAGCATTAACAGTGATATTTCTTATATTACTAATATCTTTACTTCCAACTGCTTCTGCGAATTCTGCCAAAGCTAAATACAACCCTTTAATTTTTTTTAATTCAGGATCGTGAGGATTAAAAAAATACCCTATCATGCTAATTATCCATGAAAACATACTACTTGCAAATACGACACCAATAAATATAGGTGTTTCTGATTGATCAAGTTTAATTCCAGTTGTCATCGTAAAACTTAATACAAAAAATACTGCTGCTGGTCCAGGTATCTTAAGTATTCCAAATATAAAGGTTGTAATTGTCCCTATTAAACCAACTATTAATATTGTAAGCACTGGATAAGGTGCAACTAAAGTTCCGAGTCCAACTGAAAGAGTAATACCAATACCAATGAAAAATATCTTTTTTACACGCTCCGCATATGGTTCATTAAAAACATACAGGTAAGTAAATCCACCTATTGCACCTAACAATCCAAAACGCAATTGATTTAATAAAAGACCAATAATTAGAGGAAATCCTCCACATAAAGCTGCACCTATTGCTTTGTTCCATGGGAAAGGATTTTTATTAAATTTAAATGCTTGTTTTATTATACTTTTATACATATGATTTCTTCCTTTTGCTGCATCTTATTTTAATCCAAATTCATCATCATTTTTTTTAATGTTTTATTAAAATTTTCTAGTTCCTCTTCACTAATATTATTTACTGCCTCCACTTCCACGCTTTCAGCTGCCTGTTGCCACTCAGGGAACATTTCACAAGCTTTTTCGGTTAATTTTATATGTCTTTCACGCTTGTCTTTTCCCTCTGTTCTAATTATCAGCCCCATCTCTTCCAGTCTCGCTAAAGTCCTTGTAATAGTTGGTGCTTCTACACCAAGGTATTTACATAATTCAACTTGTGTACATTCCTTTTTTTTATGTAAATATAATACAATTCCCCACTGAGACGTGTATAGACCAAGTGAAGAAATTCTCTCATTTAATTTCTTGTTAAAGCTTCTTGCTAATTGATTTATATTATGACCATATAAAATCATTTTTCCACCTCCAATTACTTACCTAGGTAATAGTTACTTAGGTAAGTATATCATTTTACTTATCAATACTCAATATATATACTAAAGTTTTAAAGTACTATTAAGTAATACTTATCTTATTAAACTACTTATAATTTTTTATTTAAATCCACTTCTTAAACTATAAGTTTTCCTTTTTTAATAATTATTTATAGACTCAGTTCATCATTATAATTTCCTAAATAAAAAAATACAGCCAAACTCGATGGCTGTATACGTGTATATAATAGAGTTATGAGGATACTTGTGTAAAGGGATATTTTGATACCATTTACAATCAATATTGTAGCATAATATGACACAAATCTATACAACATTATATTCCTCTTAGAAATTTTTATATATTTTACTAATATTTCATTAAATTTATTGTAAGTTCTTTCAAATAAAATAGAGGAAGTACAGATCTTCCTCTTATTTCTTAAAATATCTCCTAAATTTTTAGATGTTAGCCATAGTCTCGCAGCTAATCCTCATGCTTATAATGCTTCAAATGCTGCTCCTGCCATAGCATCATTTGAAATGAATATTTAATTTATATATCTATACACTAAATTTATTAATTGCTTTCTGCAGATTACTAGAATGCTCTGACAACTCATTAATTGAAGATGCTACTTCTTGAATACACGCTGTATATTCTTCCGTCGAAGAAGAAACTTCCTCAGTAGCTGATGCATTTTGTTCTATTATATTAACAATATTCTTTATAGATTTTTCTACTGATATTGCATTTTCATTAATCATTTCTGTTTCAATGGAAACAGCTTTTATCTTATTAGTTACTTCTGAAACTGAATTTTGTATAAGATCAAAGGACTCATCTGTTAGTTTAAGTGAATTTACCTGATCATCTATTGATGTATTTGTATTATTTACTTCAACTACAGCCTTTTTAATATCGTCTTGTACTGATAATATTAAACCATTAATTTTTTCTGTAGAATTTTTAGACAGCTCTGCTAAGTTTTTAACTTCATTAGCTACTACAGTAAAGCCTCTACCAGCTTCCCCTGCTCTTGCCGCCTCGATTGATGCATTTAAAGCTAATAGGTTTATCTGTTCAGTAATCCCATTTATGAATTCAATAACCTTTCCAATCTCAATAGACTTTGTAGATAAATCACCAATTATATTAGTTACAACTTTTGATGTATTTTGGGTATTAGTCATCCTATCACTTTGTTTCTTAAGATTTATAATTCCATTATTTACAGTTTCCATTGCTTTACTTGCAAGCTCATTTATATAAACAGTATTTTCTGTAATGCTGCCTAAACCACTTACAACATCTCTAACTGAATTACTACTCTTCTCTGCTAGTTCTACTTGCTTTGATGAGTTTTCTGCTATGCTAGAAATGCTTGCAGCAACTTCCTCCGCTGTTTTACTAATCTCATCTGAATTTTTATTTATTTCATTTGATGAAAAAGCTACGGTTTCACTGGTAATTTTAGCTTCACTAATTAACTCTCTAATAGCATCAATAAACTTATTGAACCTTTCAGTAAGCTCACCTAATTCATCTCTTTTATATATTTCACCTTTAATAGTTAAATCTCCATTTTCTGCCCGCTCCAACAAGTTTTTAAATTGATCAATAAATTTTGTAATACCTTTATAAGTGCGTATAATAATTATAGTAAATAAAACTACTAATATTATTCCAATTGCTACACCTAAAATTAAATTCTTTTGAAAATTTTCTGCATCAATATTCGATTGTTTTATTACATTTGCAGATTCTGTACTTGCACTATCTTGTATTTGTTTAACTAGCGAATCCATGTCGTCAGTTGTTTTTCTATCTATTCCTTTGACTAATCCATCCACTATATGATAACTTTCTATATTATTAGAATCATAGCTTTCAATTGCTTTATTATATTTACCATACATATCTTTATGACTGCTTAATACTGAGTCCACTAAAGCTGTATCCATTCCATGCTTGTTCATATCTGCTTTAAGTTTTAATAATTGTCCCTGAACCTTTTCATATTCCTGTGAAAACTGAGAATGATATTTTTTAAAAGATTCTGAATCATTACCTCTTAGCAATGTATCTTTCCATTCTTGAACCTGCTTTTTGAAATCCACTTGAGCTTGCCTTGCCTCATCAACTATATTTATATATTCAGCTATTGTATGCAAATTCTCTTCCTGCTTTAAATTAAATTTCTTAAAGTTAATCCATGAAAAACTACTAATTGCCAGTATAAATATTGTGACAAAAGCAATTAACATATATAACTTAGAACCTATCCCTCTATTGCCTTTCATTTCTTCCACTCTCCCTGATAAATTTTTTAATACAAATTCTTACTACGCTTCTATACCGAATCTTACTATGTTATTACATATAATCCTTTTATTATCCTTGCTGATACCTTTTTATCAAGTTACAAATCCTATTTCCTTCTTTTATTCTTGGATATTTATTAAATCAAATTTTTCTAGTAAATCTATAAATATAATCTTGTTAGTTAGACAAAATAAAAAAGACTTACTAGACATAATAAATTATTCCAAACCTTGGCCATACTATATTTATTATGGAAAAGACCTAGACTTCTTTATATTATATATCACGCGACAAATATGTCAACAATTTGACAAGCTAAGAACCTGTTTCTATAAGTTTCTACAAAATATAAATTATATATAGTTAGTGTTTATAAAAAAATTTATACAGTACCTGCTATATTTTTCTAAGTAAGTGTTATAATTCTAATATCAAGTTCAACTAAGTTTCAGGTGGGATTTGATCCACAACTGAATCTTAGTTGAACTTATAACCACAAGGGTCACAATGTACCCTTAGTGGTACGTCATCTATAATCGTGCCACTGTTATCTCATCATTAAAGAAGTGCGAGTGTTACAGTTGCTAGACATTAGATAAATTTAAAAACCAAAAGAAGGTGTACTATGGCAAATCAAATTTTGTTATTAGATAATGTTCATAAATCTATAAAGAAAAAAGAAATTGTTAAAGGTATAAGCTTTTCAATTAATGAAGGTGAAGTCTTAGGCTTTCTAGGCCCAAATGGTGCTGGAAAATCAACTACATTAAGAATGATTGTTGGACTCTCCTCTCCTACAAGCGGAAAAATATTAATTGATGGTCATTCTATTACAAAAGATTACGTTAAAGCTATGTCTAAGGTTGGATGTATTATAGAAGGTCCGGATATGTACAATTATTTAAGTGGTTTAGAAAACTTAAAGATGCTTGCTTCTATGAATAGAGATGTTACTAATGAAGATATTACAAAAGCAATAGAGCTTGTTGGTATGCAAAATAGAATAAATGATAAGGTATCAACTTATTCTTTAGGTATGAAGCAAAGACTTGGCCTTGCTCAGGCTCTTATTCATAAACCAAAACTTCTTATCTTAGATGAGCCTACAAATGGTCTTGACCCTTCAGGTATAAATGAATTCAGGCATATTATTAAAGACCTAGCTAAAAAAGAAAACATAGCTGTACTTGTATCTAGTCACTTAATATCAGAAGTTGAATTAATGTGTGACACAGTCGCAATAATAAAAAATGGTACTTTAATTAGATATTCTACAGTTTCAGAGCTTATAAGCAATCAAGAAGTTTTCTTTGTTTTAAGCGATAACCAAAAAGGAATTGAGATACTTAAAAATAATTGGAATATAGATGGCATTATAAAGGATGATAGAATTGAAGCAAAAGTTGAGATTTCAAAACTTGAAGAGATCAACTCTTCTTTTATTAAAGAAGGTTTAAGAATCAAATTTGTAAATGCTAATCAAAAAACTTTAGAAGATTTATTTTTAAACCTTACAGAGGGTAATTCTGTCATCAGTTAAGGAGGTGAAAATCTTGCTTGTATTAATAAAAAATGAAGTAAATAAAATTCTATCTAGAAGAAAAATGATATTAATCACTGTTATTATGCTAATTTTAGTTTCTTTATTTGCTTATGGGCAAAACTATCAATATAAAAACACTATGGATAAATACGTGAAAACAACTGAAGATAGTGGGAATATTGAATGGCAGGCTTTGCAAAAGCAGCAGATACAGGACTTGAAAAATAGACTTAATAGTCCTGATACTCCTGAAGCAAGTAAGGCTTCAATCAATATTAAGATTCAACAAAATCAATATTACCTAGATAATAATATAAACCCAATCACCCCAAGCGCTGTAAAGTTTTCAGTAAAATTAATGGAACAATCCATTTTTGTTTTACTTCCTTTGTTGATAATACTGCTTGCGGGCGATAGTGTGTGCGGGGAATTTTCAGCAAAGACCATCAAAGTATTGCTAACAAGAGCTGTTCCAAGATGGAAGATATTACTTAGCAAATACTTAGCACTTTTAATTTTGTTTTCTATGGTCATATTAGAAATGGCACTGCTCTCCCTTTTAGTTTCAGGTTTTTTCTTTAACAATTGGGGTTTTTATGAGCCTATAGCCACAGGATTTAATTCCAGTTCCGGTACTTTAGATGTTTCAAATGTAATCAAAGTAATCCAGTTACAATATTTAATTCTTGTATACTCCCTGGGATGGTTTGTCTCTGTTATTGTTGGAACAATTTCATTTATGGTTTCTGTTTTAGTGAGAAATACAGCTACATCTATAGGAATAATGATGGCTACATTAGTTGGCGGTGGATTTCTTCAACTATTTTTAGCAGATTGGCCTATAATAAAATATTTCTTTGTTATTAATCTTAACTTACCACAGTATCTTACAGGCTCATATACCCCTATAAGTGGAATGTCCTTAACTTTCAGCACTTTGGTACTTCTAACTTGGGGAATAGGAGCTCTCATTGTAAGTTTTGTTGTATTTACCAAACAAGATGTATTAGTTTAAAAGGAGGTAAAAGAATGTTTAAAAATTTAAAGTGGATATTAATTTTATTTATATCTATAATTTCTACAATTACATTAATTATAGGTTTTGCATCTGCATTATCAATAAGTTCTGCACCTCCTAAAGAAATCTCAAATACCGAATCTGATGCAAATACTAAAACTGAGACTCAGGAGCCTGCGAGTAGAGATTTAGATAAAAATAATTATAATATATTAGTTCTTGGAGATTCTCTTGCAAAAGGAACTGGAGATGAAAAAGGACTTGGTTTTCCAGGTTACTTTGAAGACTTCTGGAAAACTAAAACTACAAAGGAAATCAAGATAAATAACCTTGCAATAAACGGAGATGTATCTAGTGGGCTTTTAAAAGTAATTAAGGAGCCACAAACCCTCTCTTATATTAAAGGTTCAGATATTATTTTCATATCAATTGGTGGTAATGAAATAAGTAAACTTAAAAATATGGATATAACATCTTCCACTACGAAAATAAAGGATATTGAAAATACGTACTTAAACAACTTAAAATCAATATTTAAGATAATTAGAACTAATAATTCATCATCTATGGTAGTATTTATAGGGTTATATAACCCATTTGGAAAAGATTTGACACCTGATAAAGTAACCATTTTAAATGAGTGGAATTTCCAAAGCCAAGAGCTTATATCACTTGATTCAAATGCACTATTTATTCCAACTTACGATCTCTTCAAGTATAATTCAGGAGATTATTTAGCAGCAGATAACTTTCATCCAAATAGCAATGGGTATGAAGCTATTTCCAATAGAATAAGTGAAGCCTTGAAGAACTATAAATAACATATGCTTATATAATATGTATATACACCGAAAGAGAAGGTACTCTCTTTCGGGTATGCATAGTATTTCGGAGCATAAATCAAATTCATAGTTTATTTATCCATATTGTAGATAAACAAATCATAGCATCAACATATACTTTGAGATATAACCCAACCAGAAATGAGTAGCATATGTCTCAGTTGCGTATTTTTTATCTATAAATCACGAAAATAATGGTGACACAAATAAAATTATTGATAGAGTTATAATAAAAATAACAGTAGCCCAAGAGACAATGTTTTGAGTTTTATTATTAACATATTTGCCCATTATGCGCTTATCATTAATCAAAATTATCATAAATGTTAATATTATAGGAGATAACAAACCAGCAATTTGCTGTGATACAAGTATAATCTTTATTAGAGATACACCAGGGATAAGTATGAACAACGCTCCTAGTATAATTATACCTGTATATATTCCAAAGAAAGCTGGAGCGTCTTTATAGTCATTATCCACACCACTTTCCCAACCAAAAGCTTCACATATAGCATAAGATGTAGAAAGTGGAATAACTGCAGTAGCAAGAACTGAAGCGCCAAATAATCCTGCTCCAAAAAGTATAAATGCAGCTTCTCCAGCTAATGGTTTTAGGGAAATTGCCGCTTCTTCTGCGCTGGTTATTGTTATTCCAGCTTTATAAAGTGTTACGGCTGTACATACAATTATAAAAAATGCTACTGCATTTCCCCAAAAAGCCCCTAAATAAACATCAAGCTTTTCATATTTATAATCGGATATACTTATTTTTTTATCTACTATAGATGATTGGAGGTAAAATTGCATGTAAGGAGTAATTGTTGTACCAATCATTCCTATGAATGTAAGAAGAAAACCTGTATTTAATTCAATAGTAGGCGTTACCATTGATTGCATTACGTGTCCCCAATCTGGTTTAGTTAAAATTGCAGATACAATATAAGTAAAAAATACAAATGTAAATAATAAAAAGATATTTTCTACTTTCTTATAGGAACCTTTAGTAACCAGGAACCAAATCATCACAGAAACAACAGGTATTGATATATATTTACTTACATTAAATAACTCTAAACTTGCTGCAATACCTGCAAAGTCACCAAAAACAACACCCATATTGGCAATTAATAAAATAGTCATTGCAAAAAAAGTAAGCTTAACTCCAAATTTTTCTCTAATTAAATCAGATAAACCTTTCCCAGTTACAACCGCCATTCTTGCATTCATTTCCTGTATTACCGCAAGACTGAATGTGATTACAAGTAGTCCCCACAGCATTTTATATCCATATGACGCACCTACTGAAGCATAAGTTGTAATTCCACCAGCATCATTGCCTGCATTTACAGTAATTAATCCAGGGCCGATAATAGTCATAATAAAAAGCAGCTTTTTAAATCTATTTGATAATGCCTTTTTCATAGTACAACCCTCCTCAATTGTGAATATTCATGAATACTGTCATTCAACGACACTACACCAACTAGATTATTATCTTCATCACTAACTGGAATACAAACGAGATTATATTTATGCATTATACTAATTGCATCATCTATTTCATCTGTATCTTTTAAACTTTGAGGTCTAGTGGCCATAATATTATAAAGTTTAGTGTTTCTATCCGATGTTATTAGTGAAAATATAGAGATAACTCCAATAAGATTATTTTTATCATTCGTAATGTATATATAATAACTTTCTTCCTCACTTGGAGAGTTAGCTTGAATCCATAATATAACATCACTCACAGTAGCATCAGGCAGGAAGGTTAAAAAATCTTTTGACATAATGCTTCCTACGGTCTCTTCATCATATTCCATAAGTTCCCTAATTTCATCTTGGCTTTCTTCATCCATATGTGTTAATAGCTTTTCAACTCTATCTTCATCCATCTCTTCTAAAATATCAGCTATTTCATCAGATGGCATGGCTTCAAATATATCTGATGCCTTTTCATCAGACATAGATTTCAATAAATTTAATTGGACGTCAGTTTCTATTTCTTCTAAAACTTCAGCAGCCTTTTGATTATTTAAGCTTTGGAATAATATATCTCTGCTTTTACTATCAAGATCCTCTATTATATCTGCTATCTCTGCTGCATGTAAGGTTTCTATTTTATTTGCAGGCATTTGAAGCTGTAAATTGTTAACTCCAGTAGACAAAGTTTGTACATCATCCCAGATAATAAGTTTATTCCTCAATCTATATTTAAAGGTTTCTGTTAATAAGATAAAAGGGTACTCTATCCCAAGGCGTCTGAGCAATCCTCGAGTTCCTATATCAACTGCTACAAGTTTCCACTTAGAATTTATATATCCAAGTCTTACATCATTAACACGTTCAACTTTTTTACCATTTATATCAACTATCTGCTTATCTAAAAAGTCTCTTACTAAAAAAATATCTTCTTCATTAGGTAGCCTTGTGACAAGATTATTGCTACTAATTTTAATATAATATTTTTCATTTTCATCTTTGAATATATCAAGTGCTTCAGTTGATATATAGAAAGATTTTCTCCAATTTCTAATTTGTAAATATGCCGCAGTAGGTTTTTCTTGAGTAAAATCAAGAATAAGATCATTCAATTTACCAATCACTTGTCCTGAAATATTATGGATCTCTTTATGCAGAATTTTACTAAAAAAGAAATTTGTTATTTTTTCCATATGATTCACCCCTTTAATTTAGGGCAAAGGAGTAACCAACTAATGCCCTAAAACTAGTATTACTTGAATTTAAATAAAAATACTTATTATGACTATCGGTATCAGGGTCATCCATTGGTTTCACCTCCTTTAAATAATTAAGCAATAAAAAAACCCTCACAAAAAGTGAAGGTTATAATAATCAAAACCACAATAGTACACACAAATACGCAGCAAAAAAATGCGCATTTGTGATGTTCGCCTTCACTCGTTGAGTTTTAGCACTATATAGCATAGAAAACCAAATGGCTTTCGGCTACATTAAGTAGAACCTTAATCCGGTAATACCTGTTGACCCATTGGCGTCTCTCGACGTTTCCGGGCAGCAGCATGTATCTATATAGGAGCCTCACCTAACAAAGATATTATTTTCGTTCTTATTTTACTACCCTGGATAATAGTACGTCAATAGCAATTATGATAAAGATTTTATTTTCTACTATTCTTTTCTTATGCAGGTATACTATTTCAATATTTTACTTTATAGATGAGGTATATATTTTTATAATTAAATCTAATTTTTTTGTTCGAAATCTATTTTTTGAAAAACCGAGAATTTGTCATATTTACTCTATTAATGGAGAATTATACGAACTAAATCGAATATAATTAAGCAAAATCTTAGTTGACTCCCATATATAAAAATGATATGGTTATATATAAAGGTTAATTTTAAAGATAAAAGAATATTGATAGCGCTTAATCAATAGAGCGGGAGAACCAAATTCAGGGGTGAATCTTATTATTAAGATAAGTAGGGTTAATTTTCTTCAACCCGAATCCGTCAGCTAATCTCGTAAGCGTTGAAGAGAAGTTTGTGTATACTTTACTATACGTTTGTTTAGTATGCATATAAATATTATTGCTTTTTTAAGCTGTAGAGACTTCTCTGCAGCTTATTATTTTTATCTCAGCTATTTAACTTTATAAATTAATTAAAAACTTAATTTCCGAAAATTGCTACGATATTTAATTTACTTATAAGAGTCATTTACTAAAATTAGGGGCTGTGTAACAAGTTAGTTTGTAATATAAAGTTCTACAGAACTATATATTAGCAAATTTTATTAACTAAAAGAGTTACATTGAAATGAAAAGGAGAGGACAATCTAATGAGAGCAGGTAAATGTGTATTAAATAATTCTTACTACGCCAAAATAGACCGCACTAAAATATTAGTAGATTTACCTAGTAAACGTGTAAAAATAGTTGATTTTAATGGTATATCAATTCAAAACCTAAAAAGAATAATCCACTTTGCTTCAAAGCAGCATTTAAGTAAAATTATTTGCAATTGTAGTATTGAAAGCTTTGAAACTTTTATTAATGCTGGATTTAATTTGGAGGGTAAAATCGATGGCTATTTTAAAGGCAATGATGCATTTTGTATGTCTTATTTCATTAGTTGTACCAGAAAAGTTTGTAGTAATTTTCCAAAGAAAGATTCATTAGTTAAAGAATGTCTAAGTATGAAAAATACTTATATACATCGCAATAATAGTATGGAATATCTTATAAGGAATGCAACAAAAAATGATATTAAAGAAATGGTGGACTTACTTTCTACTGTATTTTTAACGTATCCATCTCCTATTTATGATGAAGAATATTTAACACAAACTATGAACGAAAAAGTTTTGTATAAAGTTGCAGTTCATGATGGAAAAATAGTTAGTGTAGCTTCAGCAGATATGGATGAGAAAAACTTAAATGCAGAAATAACAAATTGTGCCACTTACCCGACTTTTAGATGCAAAGGGATCTTATCAAATATTATTCATTCATTAGAATATGACCTTAAAATTAAAGGTTTCCTTACTTTATACAGTTTGTCAAGGTCAATAAATCCAAGTATTAATTTTGCATTAAGCAAACATAATTACAACTTTGCAGGCAGACTAGTGAACAATTGTAATATATGTGGAGCATTTGAAGATATGAATCTTTGGGTAAAAAATATATATAACTAAATATTTTCAATATTAACTATTCTATATAAAATTATACCCAACAGAAAATATAAGTTTTTCTGTTGGGTATTGTATTATTTTACCTTCATTTCACTTCCTGAAATAAAGCCTAGTGTTTCTAAATTTTCTTTATTTTCATTACTCATAACAAAATCAATAAACGCTTTAGATAAATCTTTTGATTCACCCTTAGTATACATATGTCCCCAAGACCAGAATTTATAAGAACCATCTGTTATATGTGCTTTATCTGCTGCTACTCCATCAAGATTTACTACTTTTAAAGCATCTTGTGCTTCTTTTGTATTCATGTATGCAAGACCTAAATAACTAACTGCTCCATCATTTTCTTTCATTGCACTTAAAACCGCACCATTTGAATCTTGAGTTACACCTAAAGCTTCATTTTCTGCTGATTTATCTCCACCAAGTACTGTCTTTTCGAAAGTTGCTCTTGTTCCTGAACCAGCTGTTCTATGAATTAATAAAATTGCCTTATCTGGACCTCCGACTTCTTTCCAATTTGTAACTTTACCAGAGAATATATCTTTAATTTGTGCTGAAGTTAAATTATCTATTCCTAATGATTTGCTTACTACAATCCCAAACCCTTGTGCTACGACTTTGTGATCAACTAATTCCTTTGCTTTTGCTGCGTCTAATTTTTCTTCTGCAAATACATCAGAATTTCCTATATTTACTGTTCCATCTAATACTTGAGTAAGACCTGTACCAGAACCTCCCGCTTGAGCTCCTATCTCTGCATCAGGATATTTTTTATTAAATGTTTCGATTGTCTTCTCCATTAACGGTAGTAATGCTGACGAACCGCTCATAGTTATTGAACCTTTTACAGTCGCTTCTGTTTTAGTTCCTTCTGTTTTACTGTCATTTGCTGGTGCTCCCCCTGATGCATTTCCGCATCCTACCATCACACTTCCTACCATTGCTAAAACTATAGCACCTACCATTAATTTTAATGTTCTTTTTTTCATTTCTACCTCCATAAGTAAATTATATTCTGTTTCATTATTTTGTGTTTCATAATTCATATATTATGGTATCTCTTTTTAGTTAACCTATTATTATAAAAATGTTAATTTATATTACATATTAGTTAAAAAAGTTTAACATTTGTATCCATATAAATGTTGAATATCTCTATCATTTTTAAGTTATGCCGGTACGTCAAGTGTACTGAAAATAGAAAATGAAATCCATATTAGAATGCAATAATTAAACATTTCTACAAAAACATAAAAGATATTATCTTAATATATAACTTTATTAGGTTTATATATGGCACTAACATAACCTTAACATGAGCTTAATATCTTCTTATCATTTTACTAATATACTGTAATTACAAATAATAATCTTATACTGAAGTTATTTAAAACAAATAAAGGAGGCATGAAAATAAAATGAACAATTTAAATATCTGTATTGATATCGATGGAACAATAACTAATGCTTATGACTGGCTTGATTATGCAAATGAGTACTTTAACAAAAATATCACTGAAGATCAAGTAACAGAGTATGAAATACACCAAGTAATGGGTATAGAAAGGCATGAATACGAGGATTTCTATAATAAAAATAAATTTAAAATTCACTCGGAGCAAAAACTTAGAGATGATGCTAAACTTATAATAACTGTACTGTACCAAATGCATAATATACATTTTGTCACAGCAAGAGATCTAGAACTAGAAACATTAACCCATTTATTTTTAAGGAAAAATGAAATACCTTATGATAACTTATTTGTTTTAGGCAGCCATTATAAAGTTGATAAAGCAAAAGAATTAAATTGCAATATTTTTATCGAGGACAGTTATGACAATGCGATTCAATTATCAAATTCAGGATACAAAGTTCTTCTTATTGATACAAATTATAATAGAAAACCGCTAAACAATAATATAGTTAGAGTTAACAATTGGAAAGAAATATTCTTAATAATAAATGAACTTTCCTCACAAACTAAAGCAGTTTAAAAAAATTTCAAATCACTTCTTATCAAATCCTCCCATTCACTTTTCACATGATTATTCTGCTCTTCTATTTAATTTTCTAATATCCTTGCCTTCCATTAAATATTCAATGAAAACATCAGTCTTGTTACAAATTTTGTAACAAGAAAAACCAAATGGATGTGTAAATCCATTTGGTTTTTATTATTATCGTTAAATCTTTTTATAATCAATTAATATAATAAGTGAAATTAGGTTATATCGCTTGATTACACACCTGCATATTTATATAACTAAGCAACGAGCTTACAGGAATAATTCCCAAATACATGTTATTATAAGTTATAATAATATGGTCATAAATATTATTCTTTTTTCTAGACATAGCTCTTCGTGCAACTTCATTAATTGCTGTATAATAATCTACTATTAAAGGATTACTATCCATTACAAATGAAATAGGGCTTTTCGCAAAGTTAGCTCCGCCATATTGTGTATTAATGGCAGAATCTAGATTATGCTCCATAATAAGTCCTACTGGAATATCATTATTTACGATACATGCTCCTGTAATATCATTAGAATTAAAATATTCTTTAATTTCTTCGCAATTGCTTGTATACTCAAATGACTTATCCTGCCTTACAATTTCACCTATACAATTTGACTTGTAATTTTGATTTATGCTTTTTTTTAAGTTTCTACATTTTCGAATTAAATCTTTTACAGAATTTGATATATCTAAAAATGTTCCCGCCGGACGACTAATAAAGAAACCTTGCCCCGCATATACTCCTAACTTTATTAATGTTTTAAGTTCCTCTTCAGTTTCTATACCTTCAGCTATAAGCTTCATATTTGTTGCTTCTGAAAGTTTAACAAAACATTCCACTAGCGATTGTTTAAATAAATCCTCATTTATATCTCTAATTAAATCCATATCTATTTTTACAAAATGAGGTTTTGTTTCATTAAGCATTTTTAATCCTGAATATCCCGAACCAGTATCATCAATTGCTATTTTATATCCCTGATCTACATAATTACTAAGAGCTTGCCTAAAACTTGTATAATCTTCAATACATGTCTTTTCTGTAATTTCAAATATTATACTTTTAGGTGACATATTATGTTCTGCAAGAAAATCTTTTGTAAATCCTTTTTTAAATTTCTCATCCTTAAAAATATGTGGATCTACATTTATAAAAAGATACTTATTCTTCTCAAGATTATCAGCTCTTTCAATAGCCTTTATTCTGCACAACTGCTCCAATTCCCATGTTTTATTATAAATTTGAGCCACTTTGAATAATTCATCAGGTTTTTGTAGATGTGAACCTACCGGCCCTCTACTCAAAGCTTCATAACCTATAACTGTACCATCCACAAGTGAAACGATAGATTGATAGACTGTAGTAATATTTTTATTATCCAGAATACTTTCTAATTCCTTTTTATCGTCATAACTTGGAGTAATCTCCAGTAAATTTAACATATTAATAATCTCCTCTTATGTGTTTAAAATTAATCGTTTTAAGACAATTAAAATATAACATGAACGTATTAAGTTATTTTATCATTTAAGTTAAATTTATGTAAAAATAGTATGTTGTATCTGAATTAATACTAATCTCTCTTATGCTAGTGATTTATATTTGATTTATTCTTCTAAATATATTTATTACCCAATTTAAAAATCCCCCATATGTTTTAATTTACTAGTCCAATTTAATTTCATTATTCTCAATTCTTCTATCTAGTTCTTTTACCTTTTCTTCTATTGTTTTAGCCGTTTTTATAAATTCATCATCACTTTTACCTGTTGGACCATCTAATCCCCAGTCTTCTATATGTTTCCCAGGTAAAATTGGACAAACAACGTTGCATCCCATCTTTATAACTATATCAACCTCTGGGATATCTGATAAAAGCTTTGATTTTTTAGCTTGATTTATATCAGTATTGTATAACTCTTTTGTAATTCTTGCTGCATCTTGGTTTATTTGATGTTTTGTTTCTGTTCCTGCTGAATAACTTTCAAAAACGCTATTTCCATAAAGCTTTCCTAGGGCCTCTGCCATTTGTGATCTGCATGAATTGTGTACACAAATAAATGCTACTTTTGTTTTCATTTAGTTTTTTATTCTTTTATTTACAAGTACATTTACTCTTATCATTACAAATACAATCTTTTGTTTCTGTCACAAGGTTCATCATAAACAGTGTAAGCTTATTGCAATTATTAATATTTAATCGGTAATAGTTCCAAAGTCCTTCTTTTCTAACTTCTATAAGACCACAGTTACTTAATACCCTCATATGATGCGAAAGAGTTGGCTGGGTAAAATCAAAGTATTCTAAGATATCACATGCACACCTTTCACCACAGGACAGTATATCAATTATTTTTAGCCTGCTTTGGTCAGATACTGCTTTAAAAATTTTTGCATTTTCTTCATAGTTCATTCTCATTCACATCCTCCTATATAGATATTTATATATATAATATAGAACATTATCTATATATCATCAATACGAATTATATATTTAAGCTTTATTTTAACACTAAATATATAACAATCTATGTGGTTATATTATTCAATATCAATCTTATTGTTACAAATTAGTATCATTATCCTTAATTAAAAAATTATACAATAAAAAATAGAGGCGATATTTACTTCATATATAAATATCATCTCTATTTTATTATAATATATTTATTACTATAGAATAAAACATATCAACTTTTATGAATATTGTTAAAACTTTTAGCAACCGATTCTCCTAATACAATTTATAGCTTGTTGCTTTGTATCTTGGCATGCATCTCTTGTTCCTTGTTCATAACCTTCACAGTATCCTTCTTCCCTTCCCGCTTCAACACCTTCACAAAATCCATTATTAAAACCAGCATTATAAGCTGCTTCTAATGCATCAGCATTAGGATAATTGTTGCATCTATTATTGCTTGTTGCTCCAAGAGTTCCTCTATTATTACATCTATTATTTGTATCTGTTGCTCCAAGAGTTCCGCTTCCATTCCTACATCTTCTTCTGCATCTGCAATTTCTGTTTTCCATTTTTCATCCTCCGTATTTCAATTTCTTATATTAAGTTAAAACCCATTTACCTTTATATTATGCAATCTATATATATTTGTTATAGTATTCAATAAGAAAAATCAAGCTAAAATGTGAGCTTAGCGAGTTTATATAATAATTCTAAGCTATGTATCATTTATCTATAGAAAAACACAGATAGAGGAGATTAAGTGTCGGAACTTAATCTCCTCTATCTGTGTTTTCTAAATTTATGTTTGAGTTATTTTGCACTAGTATAAAATATCATGTTTTAACATATTAATCTATGGTATTTCATGTTTTTTATGAACTCTCACAAATTATTTATAAAAATAACTTAATAATATATAATTTATTCTTTAAACATGTATTTAATTTATACGTTTAGCATAGAAGAATATCTTGAAGTATTTATTAAAACAGATCATCGTTATGCTCGTTGGCGAAAGCCTGTATATCTTTATGCACCTGAGATTTAGCATTATCCCAAAAAACATCTAATTTCTTACCTTCATTTATATTCAACAGTATCTCAAGAAAATTAGACTCTTCTTTTGTTGTTTTCTAAGAATTTATTTCAATATTCATTAAGTTTAATTCGCTATAAATTCAACATTATCAATTTGGAGATTTGTCATATCTGTACTATCTTGCATAAATGAAATTATTAACATACCGCTTGTAACATTAACCTGTTGAGATATTTCAACATAAGAATCTCCATGCGGTATTTCAATTGAAGCTGCATTTTCTCCAAATCCAGATAATTGCAATTTAGACAATGTAGGATTTCCTACACTTTGTTTAACCATTGCTTTTACTGTATAAATACCATTAGGTAATTCAGTTACCTTTTGTTGTAATGATTGCTTTCCTTTTCCCCAGAAGTAGCATTTATAATTTCCTGAAAAAACATCGTCATCATTAACTCCAAATCCATCTTTATTTAGTGCAGTCCAGCCTGATGCATCACCTTTTTCAAAATTTCCATTAGTTATTTTTCCAACTGACTCAGGCAAATCAACTATATATCCTTCATCACCAGGTTTAAGAATTGTAGCTTCTTTTGATATAACTTCCCTATTTTCATCCAATAATTGAATATCATCAATCTGTAAATTTGTTTCACCATTTACAGTTGATTTATAATTAAATGCTATATTTAACTTTCCATTTATAACATCTATAGAACCTTCTATTTTTATATAATCTTCACTATGCTTTATATTAACTTTTTCAGTATTATCACCAGAAGTTATTTCCATTGCTGCATAATCTGGAATTCCAGTATTTTGTTTTACCATAGCAGTTACTGTATATCTACCATTTTTTAATCCGACAACTGTTTGATCAATCTTTTGTGTATAAGGTTTTTTATCATAAAAATATAACTTATTATTTCCTGATGCCGCATCTGTTGCATCTAAGCCATAGCTTCTTCCAGTTATATTCCATCCCATATATCCATCTTCAAAGCCTAGATTATTTATTTGACCTGGTACACCGATTACATCATTATTTTTATCAATATTTTCAACATTTGATTTTTTAAGATAAATCATATTCCAATATTCTAATGATGGTACTGTAAATTCTATATAATTTCCTTTTTCGTCACTTCCTTTTGTAAATTGTAAATTTTGTGATTTACAATCATAAACATCAGGTGAGGCTAAGTACACTCCTTGAATATCTTGTGTAACATAATATTTAACATTAAAATTCTCTATTTTAGTTGGTTTAGATTTTAATCCGTCAGCAGCTCTCCAAGTATTATCCGAAACTCCTAAAAGATTTATCATTTGAATAATATCATAATTCGCATCTTTTTTGGCATATGTCCATATCTTATTAGCTTCGCCTATAGCACTATTAGCATATCCTTTGACCTCAATCTTATTCCCACTATTGATTTGTCCATCTCTTAATAAATTTTCATATGCAACTATAAAATCATAATATTTTCTTTCTCTTGCCTTTAATTCTTCATTCATAACAACATTTCTATTAGGAAAATATTCTTGAGTAAGCATCCTTGTATCATCACCTAGTTCAAGTCTAGATCCACCAGCTGCAAACACTGAGGCACCTGTTAACAATACTGATTGAGTGTTGAAGTTTCCCGGTTTTTCCTCATTATACTTGCTTCCTAAGTTGTAATTCATATATGCTGGTACTATTAATGATCTTCCTTTTGTCTCTATTCTTGCTTGATCAACAATACCTTTTAGTGCATCATATGTTGCAATACCATCCCAAGGCCAAACTTCTGTATATGCTCCATCTACATTACTTTCATTTACCTGTTCGTGTCCCTTATTTCCCACTGGATTCATTAATATATATTTATTAGGAAAAGCTTCTTTTGCAGAATTTAAAAAATCTTTAAATGTAGTAGTAATCGATACCGGAGTACCATCTGCTCTATATATTGTTCCAAAGTCACCAACAGTATCCATATGCCATCCATCAAAATCAAATGCATCAAAAACTTCTTTTTCTCTTCCAAAAATATAACTTTGCCATTCTTTGTTAGCTGGGTCCATAAAGTATAGATCCGATTCCCATCCATCAGGCATTTTCATTGTCCATTGTTCCGCATCAATTCCACCTTCATCCTTATATAATCCCCATTCTTTTTTTGCACCATCGATCTCGTAATCTTTATATGCTCCATATATTAAGTTATATTCCATTGATGCCATGCCAGCTTCATGTCCATTCTTAATATAGTCTTCTATTATAGATTTATATACATCATGCTTTGATAAATCTTTCCACTTATCAGCAACCTCTGAGCCTTCTTTTGGTATAGGTTTATCATGTTTATCCTGCCAATCATAATATTGTAATCCATTTATGTGAAATTTTTTTAATTGATCTATTATATCTTTTGGCTTAACATCTTTTTTATAATTGGTTAGATATCCATACCTCGGAAATTTAAGCCAATTTGATGAAACATCAACAGCTACTGATGATGTTTCTATAACTTTTCCATCAGAATCTTTGCATGTAATTTCAAGTAAATATCCTTTAAAATCTTCATTAGGTGCAAACCAATTTAAATTTATTTGTTTATCTTCACTTTTTCCAATTGTAAAACTTTGTTTTATTACATCTCCAATTTGTGTATCAAGGTATTTTGCTGCTAATTCCACAGTACCATTGGATATTTCATTTCCTGTGTAGTTAGCCAGCTCAATATTTACAACCACATTTGAGCCTGGCTTGTACATTGATTTATCCGTTGAAACATCATATAATAATAATTTTTGATTGAAAGCCCCTTTCTCTGAAGTGTCTACTATTGGAATTTTATCAAAGCTATCGTATGCATATACAGTACTTGGTATAGCAAATAAATTTAATACAGTTGCAGTTGACATTATTGTTAAAGTAAATAAATTCTTTATTCTTTTTCTTGAATTTTTCATAACTCTTCCACCTTTTTAATTAATTAAAACTCCATCGTTTCCGATATTATAACCATTTATGGTTGTATTGGTTAACATTTTGCCATCTTTATCAAAATAGTACCATTTTTTATTATATTTCAACCATCCTGTAGTCATCTCTCCATCTGTCTTTAAATGATACCAGTTTCCAGAATCAAGTATCCATCCTATTGCTAACTTACCTGATCCTCTCAAATAATACCAGCTTCCATCTATATTTGCCCAACCAGTTGCCATACTTCCATCAGGATGTAAATAGTATAAATCATCTTCTAATTTTACCCATCCAGTTGCCATGCTTCCATCTGAGTTCTGATAATACCATTTATCACTTATGTTAACCCAGCCAGTTTGCATAATCCCATCTTTATTAATTAAATACCATTTCTCATCTACTTTAATCCAAGAATTTTTAATTTGCTTTCCTGACTCATCAAAAAATTGCCACCCATACTTGGTTTTAACCCAACCATTATTAATTTGTACTTCATTATTTGATATATCTTTATTACTATCATCATTACCACTGATAACACTATCTTCACTAGTTGTTTCATCAGTTTTTGCATATTCATTAATATTAGTCACATATCCCTCTTCAGATTCACTATCTCCCCAAGCAACTAAATTATTATTATTGTAAACATCTATATTATTTATCTGTGAAGGAATTGTATATTTTTCATCAAATCCATTACCACTAAATTCATATATTTTCCTTTTACCAAGCACCCATAAATTTCCTTCCGAGTCTATAGAATAATATTGCTTCAATAAATTCTTAATTTCATCTGAATCTACAGATGTTATAATTTCACCTTTAAGTCCTGTTTCAATAGATGGGTCGTTAACTTTATATATTTTATTTCTATTAATTTTTAAATCTTCATCTGCCTTGGTCTGAAATCCGACTTGATTAACTTGAATTTTATTATTTTTCTTATCTTTATTAAATCTTACAATATATAAGTTCCCATTCTTAGCATACGTTTCTATATTGTACCAGTCATCATTTAATTTAGCTTGAGTCCAAGACTTATAGTCCGATTCTCCATTCATTTCATATGCAATAACTTCTTTTGGCATATTCGCTTCATCTGTCTTATCCCCTATTGCCTTTGAAATTTTCAAAATATAATTTTTGCTTTTCTCGCTATCAGGATATTCAATATTTATATCCGTATCAGAAGTAAAATCAATACTAATATCAGCGTATATATAATTTGAATCTTGCGCAATTACATCAAGTTTTTTTAAGCTAGCTACAATATTTTCGTCCCCATATTTTTCCCCAAATTTCTCTATATTAACTGTTTTAACCTTATCATTAACTGTATAGGCAAGTTTAATATTTGCAAACTCAGATATATCCATATATTTTTTATAATTATTTACAACTCCATAATATATAGGTAATTGATCATAATTTACAATAGCATGAGTATTACTAGTACTTCCTGTTGCATTTCCAGTATCTTCTCCCGTATCGCTATTGCTTTCACTTGATTCAGAGCCAGTTGGAGTTACTTCTTCTGTTGTTACTGAAATATTATCATCATATGAGATTATTACATCTCCATCTAATTGTGCATCAGATGTTACCTGAATAACTGGTTTTCCATTTTTCTCAACAACTTGTGCATCATATCCACAATAGTCTCTTATTCTTCCTGCTATATATTGTGATGCTTCATTTACATCTCCATTATATGTTTTCGCTTGTCCATCAGACTCTAGATTACTAGGATCATTTTCTGTTATTGAAAACCAAAATTGATAACTATCTCCAAAACTTGATGTTATACCTTCACCTTTTTTTAATGTGATATTTCTCCATTGATGCGCTGTTTGATCATTTATATCGATTGTTGTTGAATATTGTACTGCTCCACTAGTTGTAATTGAATCTACTGGTGGAATTGTTAATGAAATATTATTATCAGCTTCTACACTATTTCCTGAGCTGCCAGCATCTTCTCCATGGCCCGCTATATATTCAATATTTTTCGCAGGTACAGTTCTTGTTGTTACTGAAATATCACTATTATGAGATTGTATTAAGTTTCCATCTAACTGTGTATCAGATATTATTTGAATAACATACTTTCCATTTTCCTGAATAACTTCTGCATTGTGTCCACAGTAACTTCTTATTCTTCCTGCTATATATTCTGCTGCTGCTGATACATTTCCATTATATGTTTTTGCCTGCCCATCAGACTCTTTATTACTAGTATCATTAGTTGTTACTGAAAACCAAAATTGATAGCTATCTCCAAAATTCGATTCTATTCTATTACCCTTTTTTAATGTAATATTGTCCCATTCATCTGTTGATTTCGCATCTACATCAATTATTGTTACATATTTCATATCTTGTCCATTATAGTTCGCACTATATTGATACCATACATCTCCAAATGCTCCTTTATTAGTAGCAATTCTTTTGTCTAAGTTAAGATACTCTCCTACATCACTCCCATATCTTTCCGTTTGTTTTAAATCTTTAATTAGATTTCTTTTAATATTATTCTCTTGGTCTTGTATGCTTTCGTCTTCAAACTTTCCTGTATCTAGATTAAATAAATTTTTGTTACCATCATCATCTAATTCTATATATTTGCTATCATATTTTATCGAATCCTCATAAGCCTCCACATCTTCTAATTCATTATATTTTCCGTTTATATAATATATTGTTTGCTCACTGCCATCAGTTCCTCTATAACCATCGTAGATATATTTGTTTGAATAGGCAAAAGCACTTGAAAAATCTCCTTCTTTTTCCTCTAACGCATCAACTGCAAATGCATTTATTGATGAACCTAATGTTGTAATAGTTGTAGTACACATAATTAATGCAATTATTTTATTAGTTCTCTTAATCATAATATTATCTCCCTCATTTATAATTAAATTAATGAATTCATATTTATTACTAAGTGCTTGTTTATCAGCAGCCCAAAATTCTGTTTATATATCTTTTATTTTTCAATTACTCTAAAACTATTCAATCTAACTTAATTAACTACAAATTGATCTATTGTAGAATTTAATTTTTCAACAACAACATTTAATTCCTCAGCAAATTGAGACACTTTTTGAATTTCTTCAATTTGTTCATTTGCTCCAGCTGATACCTGTTCAGTGGCTGCCGCTGTTTCTTCTGAAATTGCTGAAATGCTTTCCATTGCAATTTTAGTTTTATCTTTCGAATCAACTATTTCATTAATTGATCCAACTATATCTTTCAATTGATAAGATATTTGATTCATACCTTCAAATATAATTTTAAAAGCCTCATCTGTATTCTCAACTGCATTCATTTGTTCTTTTATTATAGTAGTGGAATTGCCTGCTTCTCTTACCATAACTTCTACTTTATTTTCTATATCATTAATGATTTTATTAATTTGAACAGATGATTCTTTCGATTTATCAGCTAATTTTCTTACTTCATCAGCAACAATAGCAAATCCTTTTCCTGCATCTCCAGCTCTTGCAGCTTCAATAGCAGCATTTAATGCTAATAAATTAGTTCGTTCTGCTATATCACCAATTAACTCTACAATTTCCTTTATATCTTTTACATTTAAATTTAAAGAGTTTACATCTCCAACAATTTTAGCTGAAACTTTACTTGTTTCTTCAGCTTTATTTTTCAATATTTTGACTGATACAACAGCTTCTTTTTTTAATTTTTGCGTTTCTTCTAATACATCCCACACATTTTCTGTTTTTCTACTCACTTTATTTATCCCATTGGATAAAATATTCATGCATTCCATTCCTTCGTTAGCGCTAATAGCCTGATTTGAAGCTCCTTGTGCAATTTCACTCATTGTAGCTGCAATTTCCTCTGAAGATGAACAAGAACGTTCCGAAACTTCAGCAATCGTTTTTGTATTATTTGATACATTATTAGCTAGAATTTTGACGCCACTGATTAAAGTACTTATTTTAATTACCATATCATTAAATGCATTTATTACTTCTCCAATTTCATCTTTACTATCATCAGTTATAAGTAACGCTAAATTTCCATTCTTTGCTTTCTTCATAAGTGAAACTAACTTTCCTAGTGGATTAGAAATGCTTCTTGAGACTATTAATGCCACAAGCATTGAAATTATAAATGAAACCAAACCGATAATTATAGTATTATTCTTTAAAATATTTGACTCTAAATTCAAATAACTATATGGAATAACTCCTACTACATACCAATCTGAACCGCTCAGAAGTGAATAAGATACTAGACTACTTCCATCACCCGATGAAAAAGAATGTTTTGTTTGTTTTATCCCATCATCTATATTAGATAAATCTTTTTCTTTATCTTGAATTTTTTCTATAATACTTTTGTCTTTGTATTCTGTTCCAATTAAGCTTGTATCATTGCTTAATATAACAACTCCTTTTGAATCAACAACAAATATATCAGAATTATTGCCTAAACTTACATTTTTAAATGCATCAATAAATAATCTAGGATTCAGTTCTTCTATAACAACTCCATAGTTTTTACCAGTAGTCAAAGTATTTATTTGAGCAGAAGCGTAAATCTTATATCCAGATGAACTTTTATTTAAGGACCATACAAACTTTCCTTTCGCCTTATTTGACATTTCTGATAGTTTCTTTATTGTATCGTCAGATATCTGATTTGAGAAACTGCCTATCTTCTTATTCCCTACACTAATAATTCCAAAACCAGTCATGTCATTTTTTGTCCCAACTTTACTTTTAATTACTTTAGTTAGATCATTGATTTTATGATAGTTATCTAAAGAATCTGTGTCTTGTTCATTTTCAAAATAATCTTGGAAATTAGGTTCAGTTACTATTGACATGGCAAAATTAGAGTTTTTATCCATTTCACTTGAAATATTCAGACCAACTTGTGACATTACCTGGGATGAAAAATTTGAAATTTTATTATTAATTGAACTTTTAGATTGTAATACTGCTGTAATTCCTACTATTAATAATGGAATTAAAACTAACATGCCATAAGAAATTATTAATCTGATTTTGATTTTCGAACCTCTTATAGTACTCTCATAATTTAAGTTAACACTTACTTTTCTTTTAAATAAGTTTTTATTTATTTTTTTATTATTTTTCTTTAAAAGTTTAATCATTAAGTAATCTCTCCCTACTTAACTGTTGTAAACACCTATAAAAAGGATATCAGATAGTTTTTTAATAAAACTATCCGTTATAATATAACCTAACTAAGCCTCATAAATTAATTTTGCAGCGCCATATATTCCAGCATCATTTCCTAACTTTGCAAGCTTAAATTTAGTATTTCTTGACGCATGAAATGCATTTTCTTTAAAGTGTTTAAAAATATTATCGATTAAGACATCACCATTTTTTGATACACCTCCACCAATTACAAATATTTCTGGATCAATAACACATGATATATTTGCTAAGGCTTTTCCTAAATTATTACTAAAATCATCTACCAATGTTAATGCTAATTCATCTCCTGCCTCTGCTGAATCAAAAATATCTTTTGCGGATAGATTTTCAAACTCTTTTAATTTAGACTCTATTTTTGTAATACTTAACGCTTTATTTGCTAAATTAACAATTCCTGTTGCAGATGCATATTGCTCTAAACATCCTTTATTTCCACATCCACAGTTTTCTGTCTCATTATCAGAAACTTTTATATGTCCGATTTCACCGCCGGCACCATTAGAACCTGATATTATTTTTCCATCAATAACTATTCCACCACCAACTCCGGTTCCAAGTGTCACCATAACAGCATTTTTATATCCTTTTCCTCCTCCCTGCCATATCTCTCCTAAGGCAGCAACGTTAGCATCATTTCCAGCCTTAATAGGTAACTTTATTAATTTACTAACTTCCTCCACTATATTAAAAACTTCCCAACCAAGATTCACACACCTAAGTACTGTTCCATTATCCTTAACTGGTCCTGGCACTCCTATTCCTATACCTAATACACTATCCTTGGATATATTCTTTTCATTAAGCTTGTTTTCTAATGTTTCTACAATGTCTTTTAAAATATATTTTCCTTGATCCTCTTTTCTTGTTTCAATTTCCCACTTTTCTAATAATATTCCTTCAGTTTTGAATAAACCAAGCTTAATGGTTGTTCCCCCAATATCTACTCCTAATATATATTCTTTCATTTGGACTACTCCTTCTATAATAATAACCTTGCTTAATTTCAACTGACTATAGCAAGTCAGTTAAGGTTATTTTTTCACTTTAATGCAAGTTTATAAATTCTTGATTCATAAGGTCTAAGCTCTATATTATTTATAGAACCATTTACATCTACATCATAATTGGAAATTAAAAGTTCCTTGGAATTGAACTCAATTTTCTCCTCAAATTCAAACTTGGTCTTATTATCAGTAAAATTGCAAATAACTAACAACTTTTCATTTTCTAAAGTTCTTGTATATGCAAATATTTCTTTATTGTCTTCTAATATCAATTCATATTTTCCATACACAACTATTGGATTCGTTTTTCTAATTTTAATTAGCTTTTTATAATAATTGAATATAGAATTTTCATCATTTAATTGTGATTTAGCATTTATTTCTTTATAATTAGGATTCACTTTTATCCAAGGCTCTCCAGTTGTGAAACCTGCATTTTTGCTATCATTCCATTGAATAGGAGTACGTGCATTATCTCTACCTTTTGCATATATAGAGCTCATTATATCTTCATGCTTATAACCCTGCTCTATTCTTTCTTTGTACATATTAAGAGTTTCTATATCTTTATAATCATTTAAATCCTCAAACTTTATATTTGTCATACCAAGTTCTTCACCTTGATATATATAAGGAGTTCCCTTCATTCCATGAAGTAATGTAGCAAGCATTTTTGCGCTTTCTATTCTATATTCTTTATCATTTCCCCATCTTGAAACTATTCTTGGTACATCATGATTATTCCAGAATAAACTGTTCCAGCCTGATCCTTCTAATTCTACCTGCCATCTTGATAATGCTTTTTTTAAATCTAGCAATTCTAAAGGTTTCAGATCCCATTTTTCTTTACCTGGCTGTTGATCTAATAAAATATGTTCAAATTGAAATACCATGCTAAGCTCACTGCCATCTTTGTTTGAATATTGCTTTGCTATTTCCGGATTAGAACACCAAGCTTCTCCAACAGTTAGTAAATTTTTACTTCCAAAAGTTTTATTATTCATTTCTTTAATATACTCATGAAGCTTCGGACCGTTTTCTTTTATTTTTTCATCTGGAATTTTACCTATAAGTTCAATAACATCCATTCTGAATCCACCAATACCTTTATCGATCCAAAAATTCATCATATCGTAAACTTTATTACGCATTTCTTCATTTTCCCAATTTAAATCAGGCTGTTTTTTACTAAATAAATGTAAGTAATATTGTCCTGTAGTCTCATCATATTGCCATGCACTGCCACTAAATGTTGATCTTAAATCATTAGGTTCTTCTCCGTTTACTGGATCTCTCCAAATATAATACTCCCTATATGGATTATCTTTTGATTTTTTAGATTCAATAAACCATTTATGTTCATCTGAAGTATGATTAACAACTAAATCCATAAGGATCTTTATACCTCTCTTATTTCCTTCTTTAATTAGTTCATCCATATCCTCCATTGTTCCAAAATCATCCATTATATCTTCATAATCACTTATATCATAACCATTATCATCATTTGGTGATTTATATACCGGAGACAACCATATTACATCAATGCCTAACTCCTTTAAGTAATCTAGTTTTTCTATTATTCCTTTTAAATCTCCAATTCCATCTCCGTTAGAATCGTTAAAACTTCTTGGATATACTTGATATACTACGCTTTCTTTCCACCATTCTTTATTCATAATTACCTCCATTAATATATTTAATAATTTTAAAACTCTAGTATTTTCGTAAATTACATATCTTAGAAAATTTATATTATTTCCATTTATACAACTAAAACATTTAACCTTAGTATGTTACTATACTTACTATTAATCGTTATAATTATTATTCTCATATTTCATTAAACGATTACGTATTGTCTAAAAATAAAATTACTATTATTCTAGTAATTTTACTGTATCTCTTTCAATAACCTTATGGGGAAGTATTATACTATTTCCGTCGTCTCCATTTTCCAAAATCTCTAGTACTTTTTCCATTGCCTTTTCACCCATTTCATGAAGTGGTTGAGCAATAGTAGTTAAGGGTGGTATACTCATTTGTGATATTAATGTATTATCATATCCAATGACAGATATTTCTTCCGGAACGCTGATCTTATTTTTATGAAGAACAGATAAAGCTGCCGCTGCCATTTCATCACTTGTTGCAAATACTGCTGTAAATTTATTTCTTTCCTCTAATAGTTCTTCCATACATCTAATCCCGCTGTTATAAGTAAAATCTCCATATTTTATTATTTCTTCATTTATTTCTAAGTCGTAATCCTGCAATGCATTCATGTATCCATTTACTCTTGGTCTACCAGCAATTTTATCATCCTTATCACCACTTATTAATGCTATTTTTTTATGTCCCTTTTCTATTAAATACTGAGTTGCCGTATAAGCCGCTTGCTGATCATCTACTTTTATATATGGTACCTTATACTTATATGATAAAGTTGAAACTAAAATATATGGTATTTTTAATGAATTTAATAAATTGTAATATTCCTCATTCATTGCCAAGCTGATTATAATAATTGCATCTACTTGACGTTCACCTAACATTTTTATATAGCTCTCTGCTCTGATACCATTTACTCCGGTATTACAAAGGAATATTCCATATCCATGTTTATTTGCTTTATCTTCTATTCCATTTAATATCTCAGCATAAAAATATGCAGACACAATTGGAATCAATACACCAATAGTCTTGGTACTTTTAGTTACTAATCCTCTTGCTATAGCATTTCTTTGATATCCCAATTCTTTTATAACGTCTAAAACACGTACTTTAGTTTCTTCGCTATATCCTCCCAAGTCATTCAATATTCTAGATACAGTGGCAACTGAAACCTCAGCTCTTGCAGCCACATCCTTAATAGTCGCTTTCATATTTATTCTCCTCCAATATAACGTAACCGATTAACTTTATATTGAATGTATCATATTTATAATTTTCTGTCTATCACTTCATAATATATATTGCAATTAGATTTATACATGTAATTTATTTAAAGAGATTATGAGAATATAAATTTTTAATGTAAATTTGTTATTGCAATATATATCCTTGAAATTACAAAAAATTTTATTCTTTAACAGAACCCATAACCATACCTGTAACAAAATACTTTTGTAGGAAAGGGTAAATAATTAATAATGGAATAGTTGAAACAACAATTTTTGCAGAATTTAATGTCTTATTAGAAATATCTGCAAGACTTTGCAATTGTGCTGGATTTGTTACTTTTGTAATATCCACTGTTAACTGTTGTATATAAGTTTGCAATGGATAATTTACTGCTTTATTTATATATAATAATCCACTAAAAAAGTCATTCCAATGTCCAACAATACTAAACAAAGATATTGTTGCCAATGCTGGAAGAGAAATAGGAACATATATTTTAAATAAAATCTGCCATTTACTGCATCCTTCTAATTCTGCTGCTTCTTCCAATGATTTTGGCACACTTTTAAAAAAATTCATTAATAATATTACGTTAAATATAGGTACTGCCCCTGGTAAAATTAATGACCAAATAGAATCTAATAAATGTAGATTTTTTACAGTAATGAATATTGGTATCATACCTCCAGAAAATAACATGGCAAATATCATTAAATTCATATAAACATTTCTTAATCGAAATTCTCGTTTACTTTTTGATAAAGGATATGCCATTAGTATTACCAATATTAAATTTAATGCTGTTCCAAGAACAACTCTTAATACAGAAATTCCAAAAGAACGCCAAAACTGTCCTTCTTGCAATAATGTCTTATAAGATGCTAAATTAAAATCTACAGGAAGTAATCCGACTAAATTTCCTGCTGCTGCTGACTTATTACTAAAAGAAATAGCTACCATATTTATAAGAGGAAATAAACAAGCTGCTGTAAGTAGCAATATAATACTCCATATAACTACATCGGCTAGCTTACTTCCAAAACTTTTTGACTTCAACATAATAATTCCCTCCTTTAGAAAATTTGCATATTTGCAAGCTTTTGAGATAATTTATTAGCAGATAACAATAATATACACCCAACTACTGATTTTAATAATCCTACTGCTGTTGCAAAACTATATTGCATTCCAACTAAGCCTACACGATAAACATATGTATCAATAATATCCGCTGTTTGGTAGACAATTGGATTATATAAATTAAATACTTGATCAAAGCCCGCATTTAAAATATTTCCTAAATTCATTGCTGTCATAAGCATAATTATAGGCATTATACCTGGTAATGTTACATGTATTAACTGCCTAAATCTATTTGCTCCATCCATAGCAGCCGCTTCATATAATCCTGAATCAATACCTGTCAGTGCTGCTAAATATACAATTGATCCATAACCAAATTCTTTCCATACATCTGTACCTATTAATATAGATCTAAACCAAGTATTACTTGCTAAGAATAGAGTTGGTTCATATCCAAATATTTTTAAAAACGAATTAACTGGTCCTTCATATGAGAAAATATTAGCTACTACTACAGCTAAAACTGCCCATGACAGAAAATGAGGTAAATATACAATAGTTTGAATTGTTTTTTTTGCCCATTTTTTTCTTATCTCATTTAAAAGTAATGCAAATGTTATTGGAACTATAGTACTAAAAATGATCTTTCCTATAGCAATTACCAATGTATTTCTTAAAATATTCATACTGTCTGGTATTTGAAGCATATATTTGAAATTATCAAGTCCAACCCACTTGGATCCTAATATTCCTTTCGCCGGCAAATACTCTTGAAAGGCCATTATTATTCCAAACATTGGAATAAAGCTAAATATTATCAAAAATATCATACCTGGTGCTAGCATAAGATGATAACTTAGCTGCTTCTTCCCTTTTTCCATTAACTTCCCTTCCTTTCTCTTAATGAAAATATACATTTTCTTGTTAGCAGGTTGAACTCAAATACTCTTTTCATTCAACCTGCTAAAATGTTATTATTTTATTTTTTTATAGCTTCTTCAACTTCTTTTGTAATTTCTTCACCGCCAGTACTCTTCCAAGTTGCAACGAAATCATCAAATGAATCTATTGACGCTTCTCCTGTTACTATTTTTAAGAAAGTTTCATCTTGTAACTTTTGTAAATTTGCCCATTTCAATTTCATGCTCTTTGTTTGTCCGAAAAATACAGGATTAACTTCATTTACTTTAGTTTCGCTCATTAGTTTTGGAGAAATCATTCTTGAAGTATATCCACTCCATGCATCAGCACTTGGAGAATTTGGATTTGCCAAATAATCTTTACATTTTTCATAATTTCCCTTATCAGCTCCTAAAGATTCTGGATCTTTTTCTCCTTTAAGTGCTAAATCAATGTTTTTATACATATCGATTGTTGCATTATAATCATTAATAAGTATATTTACTGGTCTTACACCTGAATCTACACCTTTTTTGATATAGTCCATAAGTTCTTGTTTTCCATAATCTTCATATACCATCTTATCATTAATAACACTTGCTATTTTTACTAATAATTCTGGATGTTCAAATCCTTTTCTAACAACATAAAATTCACTTGCTGGATTTTGTGTATAAGTTGTATAAGAGCCATCTGCATTTGTTGGTATTACATAAGGAACCCATTTTGCATCTGGATTTAGCTTTTTAGCATCATTTAATGGATAATCTGGTGCCCACCATGGTCCAAAAAATGCACCCGCTTGTCCATTAACAATAAGTGAAGTAACATCATCACCTTGTCTTACTGCCATTTGTGGATCAATTAAACCCTTTTTAAACATTTCAGAAACCTTCGCTAATCCTTTTTTCATATTGCTAGTTGTAGATCCAAATACTACTTTCCCATCTTCTTTAATCCATTGTCCTGGGAATGCATTATACATACCCAAAACATTA
This sequence comes from Clostridium chromiireducens, assembly GCF_003575225.1. Taxonomy (NCBI): domain Bacteria; kingdom Bacillati; phylum Bacillota; class Clostridia; order Eubacteriales; family Clostridiaceae; genus Clostridium; species Clostridium chromiireducens. Next base: position 471,735 of record NZ_QXDJ01000004.1, read on the forward strand.
TCCATTTGGAATAATCCTCCATAAACTCCACCTATATTAGCGGCTGACACTAGACCAATTGTTTTTCCAGCACCATTATTACCTGGATCTTTTGTTACAAATTGTTGAAGAATATTTTCAACATCATCCATACTCTTAGGTGCTTGTAAACTTAGTTTATCCATCCAATCTTGTCTAACCCATAACATTGTTGGTACATTAGCACATTGAGTAGATGGTAAAGCCATAAGTTTTCCATCAAATTTAGCACTTTCCAATGCTCTTCCATTATATGAATCGTACATTTTTTTAATTTTATCTGTAGCACAATTTTTGTAAACATCAGTTAAATCTGCTATCATATCACCATCAACTAACTGTTTTAATGTTGTTGCATCAACTTTCATGATATCAGGAAGATCACCAGTAGCAACTGCCATTGATACTTTTTGATCATATGGATCTCCATTTGCTGCTTCAAATTCATCTTTATTTTGAACATTTAATACATCTTTTAGATACCTTGTATATGCATTATTTTCAAAAGTATCTCCTTCTGGAAGACGTGGACTTCCAGGTGTATTTTTACCTATTGTATAAGTTATTAATTGCTCATATTTTCCATATGGAGTAGTTGCAGCCTCAGACTTACTACTTGTTTCATTTGCAGTTGTACCACTTTTATTTCCACATCCTACAAAGAATGTAGCTAACATAATAGCTGTTATCCCAAAGGTTGTTATCCTTTTCATCAAGTTTCTTTTTAACATACCATAGCCTCCTAATTTTATTGAAATAAATAATACTTTAACTGTAACTAGCTTTGGTTAAGTAATTTATATTGAAATTATAGCACTCAACAAATTATTCGAATATACTAAAGATTTTTGATTTATGCAAGTTTTTTACGAACCTGAAAACAACTACATAAAAATCAGCTGCTTAAAAATAGAATTTCTATATCTATTTTCAAACAGCTGATTATAGGCTATTCATTAAATTTATTTTTATCCTTTTCTATAGGAATACGCATTATGGCAACAGTTTTCTCATTTAATATACTTATAAATTTCAAATCACAGTTTTCACCATAAGTAAGTTTTATTCTGTCATACACGTTTTTTACTCCATACCCTTTTGTTTTAGTAGTCAAAATTTTATCACACATTTCTGATTCCATTCCCACTCCATTATCTTCCACCTCAAATATAATATCTTTTTCTATTTGCTTTGCAGATATTCTTAGCTTCCCTCTATTATTCCTTTTTTCATCGATACCATGTAATATTGCATTTTCAACTAGTGGCTGCAACAATAAGTTAATCATATAATATTCTTTGACTTTATCATCAATATCAAAATTCACATCAAAATTATAATTGTGCATCATAGCTTGAATTTTGATATATGCCTCTGTATTATTTAATTCATTATCTACTGATATTACACTGCTACCTTTGTTTAACGATGTACGATAAAATGTTGATAATAATTGAGCCATTTCACTAATCTCATCTTCTCCTGATCTAATTGCCTTCCAATTAATTAGAGAGAGACTATTATAAAGAAAATGTGGATTTATTTGAGCTTGTAATGCTTTCATCTCATATTTTCTTCTAGAAATTTCACTTTTATAAACTTCTTGTATTAAAGTCTTAATTTTTACAATAAGCCTGTGAAAACTATTGATTAAAATACCAATTTCATCTCCTGAATCACTCTTTACCGTAACTTCTAAATGTTCCATATCCATTTCTTTCATATTTTTAGTTAATTTTTCAATGCGATTTACTATTATATATGAAAGCCAGTACCCTACAACTAAAATTATAAAAAAACAGATTCCCACTATTAAATAAACAGTATAAATAATATTTTTCGATGATTCTACAATTAAATTTATAGGTTTATAAAGATACACTGTCCATCCTAGATTATTTATATCACTTTTTATTAAAACATAATTTCTATTATTATAAGTTACACTATCTTTTTTGCCTTTATTTAATTCAGTACTTGGCAAGAAGTAATCATTTTCACCATCATAATTTTTATTTTCAAATATAACTTCGCCATTTTTATCTAAAACATACACTCCACAATTGGAACTTGATATATTATATAATGATTTAAAAAAACTCTCAGAATTTATTTTTACATAGAGAATATTTTGTATATTATTATAATTTTTATTTATAAATTGAACTGCTAAAAAAATATCCTTTTTATCACTAACAAACCAATGAGGTTGATATTTACCTGATACTTCTTGATACCAACCAGTGTCTTTAATATTATCCATAGGAATTATATAATCTGAATGTTTCACTATATTATTAGTAGTATAAATCGTTAATTGCTGTACCTCATTATGCAATGCTTTCAGCATATCAATATAAGGATCTAACATATTATGAAATTTATAATACATTTCGTAATAACTCTTATAACCATAATTAACCACTTCTAAAACCATAGGATTGAATGTAGTGTAATTTGCCAAGTTATTATAAACATTGGCCGAATTTTCGATTTCTGCAACTGATTCTGAAAAAGATTTTTTTAAGTTCTCTTTTTCTTGATTTAATAATAAGCATCTTGTTTGTTCATAACAAAATAATCCTAAAATAGTAATAGGGATAATACTAACTAGAAAATAAGTCAAAATTATTTTATGCCGAAATTTTAAATTCAGAAAAAACTTTTTTAATCTATTCACTAGCATCATCCCTTTGTCTATATTTTTCTGGTGTTAATCCATAGAACTCTTTAAAACTTTGACAAAAATAGGATGTATTACTATATCCCACAAGATTACCAATCTCTTTTATTTTAATATTTGTATCTTCTAGCATTTCTTTTGCTTTCTCCATACGATAGTTTTTTATAAAGCCATTAATACCCATACTTGTTTCCTTCTTAAATATACTGCTTAAATAACTTGGTGTCATATATACGTGTTCTGCTAAAATATCAAGTGATAAATCGTCTCCATAGTTTTTGTAAATATATGATTTTACCAATTCTATCTCATGTCTATTATTTAAAGATTCTTTAGAAAACCGCTTCTCCATACTATTTATAATATTATTTAATATATCACTAATCTCCTGTATCGTTTTGCAAAAATAAATTTTATCTATTTTCTCATTTAAATCCATTTCGCCTACCTTTTGCATTTCTTGATGTATATTCCGATAAATACTTGAGAGGATAAACTTTACATATATTTGAGAAAAAGCATTCTTTGCCGAAAATTTTTTTATTAGAATATTGACATGGGTTCTTAGGCCATAGAAATCCTTAACTTTTATATCATATTCAATATTTTCAAGCATAGTATTATCAAACTTTTCGTCTGTAGATTCTAATGATATCTCAAAATCTTTAGAAAAAATACAATTATTAGATATAAAAAAACGTTGTTCCATAATGTGTTCCATATTGTAGTATTCTTCCGAAATCAAATAAGGTGACGTTAATAAATTACTAATAGCAAAATAACAATCTACTTCATATTCTTCTAATATTCTATTATGTATTTTTATGCAAATTTTTTTTAATATGGACTCGTCTACAGAATCAAATAAAAAAAATATACTTTGTTGCGGATTTAAATTTAGATAGTCAGCTTTAATTCCTAAATTATTTTGAATTTCCTTTATAAATCCCTGATGATTATGAAAAAAATCATTATCAAACTCCATCAAAATCATCCTCTTATACTTATTTATAAAATCTGTATAGGCATCCAAAGAAAATCTTTCTCTAAGATTTTCTATAGATGTTCCACTTATTATCTTTAGTAGAACATGCTCTTTTTCAGTGAAACTTCTTATTTCTCGTTTTTGTTTTTCTTTCCCTTCCTGTACCACTTCTTCAATGACATTTTCTATTGTCTTTTTAAATTCCAGCTGATTTATTGGTTTTAAGATATAATTACTTACTCCAAGGCCTATTGCCTTCTTTGCATATTCAAATTCACCAAATCCACTAAAAATTATTATTTTTAAATTAGGATATATTGACTTAGCATTTTTTGATAATTCTAGTCCATCCATAAATGGCATTTTTATATCCGTAAATAAAATATCAACTGAATTTTCTTTTAAATACTTTAAGGCTTCTTCCCCATCATTACACTCTTTTATATCAAAATCAAAAGAAAATTTATTAATTAAAAATATAATGCCATCTCTTTCAATAAATTCATCATCAACAATTAAGATTTTAAGCATAAATTTTTCCTCCTATATCTTCCTTTAAATTTTAATAATCTATTATCGTGTAGATGCTAAATACATATGATATAAGATTCAGTTAGTAATTAACATTACATTAGCTTTAATTACTAACTGGATTTTATATCATAATAACAAAACTTTACGTAACCGTTTAACATATGTTATTAATTTAGCACATATTTTTTTCTTTGTCCATATCACAATTCAAAGTAATAAAACGTCACTGTATATTTAAGGTATCTATACTGTTATTTGTGTAGCTCTAGTTTAAAACTATTAATTCACCTATGCTTCGTTGGGACTTAAATAATATACATCTATATTTTACTTTTGACTTACAGTTGTTTACCCTGGATTCGGGAAATAATCATAAAGTTTATTTTCTCCATAAGTTTCGTTATTATCTTCCCAAGTTAATCGTTTCCTTTATACTTTGAAATATATACCATACCAGAAAGAAATGATATTCTTTTGCGCAGCGTTGCATTGAGAAACCTGCTAGAAATCCATAGCAAGTTTCTCACGCAACCTAGCAACAGAATATCATTTCTTTCGGTAAGTTACATCATAATTACAAATTGCATGTTGATATAAACCAGTTAGAATTTTAATTTATGGTTAGAGATTTATACTACACCAGAAAGAGAAGGTGCTCTTTTACGCAGTGTTGCATTTAAAAAATAATTGTAGGAATTTCTTCATTAAAAGTTGTTCCATCCTTGCTTGTCCTGCGCTTTAGATCAGGAGCATGCAGGGATGGAAGAACTTTTAATGTTAGAAATCCACAATTATTTTTTATAGCAACCGAGTAACAGAGCACCTTCTCTTTCGGCGAACTGTCACATAACTTTAAGTTTTAGTTTAGATATCTATATTAAACTAATACTCTAGACATGCTAACTAATGCTTTTACTGAAAACTGTCTATAAACCTCATCTACTTTGCTCCTAAATCCATAGAGTCCAAGTTTACTTTGTTCCTCAATATCCTCCCTTAATTTTTTAGAAAATATTGGATCAAGTTCTACTGTTCTAATTTCCTCTATTATCCCTGTTTTAGCATTAATAATATATATATTAAATAAGTATCCACTTACTTCTGAAATCTCTTTTAGTCCAACTACTTTTCTCGACATATTTACTGAATAAGGTATATCTATCCACTGATGATTTCCAAATCTAAACAACATTACAATTACGTTATCTTCTTTAAAATATCCGTATTTCAAATCATCTTTCATTATAGTTAGTCTCTCTTTTTCTGTAGGTTCTTCGGCATAAAGTAATAAATTGCATTCATTATCTCTTATATCAAATTTTACTCCTTCTGGATATCGTGACACCCCATCCTCAAATGGTTTTCCAATTTCAAATAGCCCCATATTCCCAACTCCTTTTCTGTTATTATTAAATTATACTATAAAATACTCTTAAAATAAAGTCGAATATTATACCAAAAACTTTTTGTAATTCATCATTTAAATTATGTTTACGCATTTTCCAGCACAACAAAAGTAGTAAATAATACATCTACTATTTACTACTTTTTAAAATCGTATTGAGTTCCAACTTTAGCCATGAAGTTATAATCTGGCTTGACATCCTACTCTATAAAGTTTAAAACATAATGAACATTCTTTAAATTAAGCCACTCTTCTTTACTTATATTTCCCATATTATGTACGCTATTTATTATATACCCCTTAATCCCAAACCATAGTACTTATTTCACCATTGATAAAATTGTAGTCATGCTTAGTGCCGCCTTAATATTAGTAATCTCCAAACTGTTACTGAACTATAATAAGCTTGTCCTGATCTAGAATATGCTTATCAATCCAATCTACAACGAATCCTAATAAATCTTTTACTGATTCATCTTGATTCTCATCTATTTCTGCTAAATTAATACTATTAATTTCATTTATGAAATTTTCATGTTCTACTTTATGAGAAAAGAATCTTTTATATCCAATGCTTAACATATATTCTTCTTCTGATTTAAAATGAAATACTGTATAATCTTTTAATTCAGAAAGAATTTCAATAATCTTATCATATTTATCCACATAAAAATCATTTCTAAGAAGCTCATATGCACTGTTAGCTATTTCAAATAATTTTTTATGCTGCTCGTCAATTAACGATACTCCAATTTCATAATCACTTTTCCATTTCACCATAAAAACACCCCACTATTTCTAATTTTGTATTATTATAGCACAAACTTAATGATTTTATAATATATTGGTTTGTCTATTAACATTTATCTAACATAAAATAAAACAATTATTGGATGGTACTGAAAAAGAGGAGCTATAATTGTACTCCTCTTTTTCAGTAAATATTTAATTTTTTAAATATTTAGGAGATTAATTAATAACAACTCTTATTGTTATTATGATGTTTATGACATTTTATACAGCATTTATTTTTCTTCATATAATTTTTAAGATCATTAACTGCTTTTTCGTAACCTTTTTTGCATCCCTCTTTAAATCCTTGGCTTCTTCCTTTTTCAAATCCATCTTTATACATGTCTTCGCATATCTTTTTACACCCGTGTTTTTTATCTTCGAAACATTCATCTATATTATTGATTTCATCTATACTTTCGAACTCATCTTCATCATAGCTTTCCTCTTTTTCAAAGCATTCGTCCTCTTCAAAAAGTTTAATATCACTAAAACACTCAAAATCTTCTAGATCAAATCCAATTTTGTTATCCATCTTTTTCTCTCCTTCGTAATTTGCATAATAAAATTGTGTTCAAAAAACACCTAATTTTATATTATGCTAAGTAATTTTTTTTGTTATAGATTATGATAAAAATAGATAAAATTTTATAGTTAATGTATATTTTTTATAAACCAGGTCAATCATTAAATATGTAAACATAATAACCCGACCTAATAAATAGAGATAGTATTTAAACATTTGTTAATACTATCTCTTTTGCTTTTTAAATATTTATATATTAAATTGATATTATTAAATCCAATATAATGAAAAATGAAAAATTTTTTTCATTTTTCTTATTATTAACTAGATAATATATTGAATTGGAACATTTTATATAATATAATTTAATTGTATTTAAGTATATTTCAAACCTATGCCGAAATCTTCCCTTAGAATTTCGGCATATAACCTTTTTTATTAATCTAGATAATAAGTATTAGTTGTAAACATATCTAGTACCTATTATCTTTTTCATTATGTAATGTATATTACCATTATAGCTTTAATAATATTAGGACTTGCATTCTTTTATAACAGAATGATTCATCAAATATTGTTTTTTCTTCATGCATGAATCAAAATTTAAATTTTAAATTAATCTTCTTGTCCAAATTGGTTGGACTAATCAACTTATACTATATAATATAATAGTATAGTATAACCTATCTTATATTAAGAAATCCACTTTGAAAAGACACTCTATAATTTCATTGTAAAGGATTAGGAAAACAGTATATATTATAATATATAATCAGGGAGGGAATATATTATGAAAAGAATAGAAGCAATAATAAGGCCTTCAAAGCTTGAAGATATTAAGGAAGCATTAAAAGATCACAATATAAACGGTATAACTATAAACCAAGTTATGGGATGTGGACAACAACGTGGATGGAAAGAATACCACAGAGGTACTGAGGTAATAACTAACGTATTGCCAAAAATAGAAGTTCAAATAGTAGTTGAAGATGATAGAGTTGAAGAAATTATTGAATTAATTATATCAATTGCTAGAACTGGTGAAGTCGGAGATGGAAAAATATTTGTTGTTGACATAGCAGAATGCGTGAGAATTAGAACTGGTGAACGCGGAAAAGATGCACTATAGAAATACCTATTCTAAAAAAGTGGTAACTTACCGAAAGGAAGTAGACTCTGTTATTTCGGTTGCTATAGAATATGACTGTGGATTTCTACCAGTAAAAGTTGTACCCATTCCTGCATGCTCCTGCTCTAAAGATCAGGACAAGCAAAAATGGAACAACTTTTACTGAAGAAATCCTACAGTCGTATTCTAAATGCAACACTACATAAAAGAGTCTACTTCCTTTCTAGTATAGTATATACTTTTGAGAATAAGTCAAATAATTAACAAAATTACTCATATACTTTTTCAAAATTAATATTGAATAGGGGTTTGATTTTTAATCAAGATCCCCCCATTTCAATTTCAATTCTAAATAATGGACTATGAGTTTTTTTAATCATCAACTAATCTGTACCCTACCCCGACTTCTGTATAAATATATTGTGGATCTGCAGGGTTTTTCTCTATTTTTCTTCTTAGGCTCGCCATAAAAACCCTAAGTGACTGAGTTTCATTCCCTATTGAAGCTCCCCAAATTTCGTTAATAATAAAATTATGAGTTAATACTTTTCCTGAATACTTACAAAGGAGTGCCATTATTTTATATTCTATGGGAGTTAAATGTTTATCTTCACTGTTTATAGTCACTTTTCTTTTATTAAAATCTACTGCTAAATCCTTAACTTTAAACACATCAATACTGCCTTTTTCATTTGTTACAGTCATGCTATGTCTTAAGGATACTCTAATTCTTGCTAATAATTCTCCTATTCCAAATGGCTTTGTTAAATAATCATCTGCACCTTTATCTAAAGCTTCAATTTTCTGTCTCTCATTTTCTCTTGCAGAAACAATTATTATAGGAACCTTTGACCATTCTCTTACTTTTGTAACAACTTCGATTCCATCAATATCTGGAAGTCCTAAATCCAATATTATTAAATCAGGATTATGTGACATTGAAAGAGCAATGGCTTCATTCCCTTTATCCGTTTCTATATAATTAAATCCTTGAACTTTTAAGGATGCTGTTATAAAATTTCTTATAGGTCTATCGTCTTCAACAACAAGGATATGCAGTTTATTATCCATCTACTTTTTCCTCCTTCGGAATATCAAATTTAAAAGTTGCTCCTCCTTCATCTTTGTTATAAGCAAAAATTGTTCCACCATGTGCTTCAACTATGGATTTGCAAATTGCAAGGCCTAAACCAACACCTCGTCTAGAATCTGAAACTATATTTCCGTTTGTAAAAAATCTATCAAATATATTTGGTAATATTTCTTCACTTATTCCCATACCATTATCACTTACCTCGAAGATAACACTCTCATCATTTTCATGAAACTTTACTTCTATTTCTGATTCTATGGGAGTAAATTTTATGGCATTATCAAGTAAATTTATTATGACCTGCTCAATTAGACTACCATCCATTGGAGCCATTATTACATTTTCAGAAACTGTTACTTTAATATTATGATCTTTAAATCGTTTTGAAGTCCTTTGAACCGCTTCATAAACTACTTCTTCTACAATCTCCATATTCTTTTTTATTTTCATCTTTCCTTCATCAAATCGTGTCATGCTAAGTAAGTTTTCAACTAATCTTATGAGCCACTCAGTATCATCGTAAACACCTTCAAGTAATTCGCTCCTAGTTTCTTCTGATATGAGATTTCCTGTTTCAATTATAGTGCTTACTGCTCCCTTAATTCCTGCAAGGGGGCTTCTTAAGTCATGAGAAATTGACCTTAAAAGATTACTCCTTAACCTTTCGCTTTCTACCTCTAATTTAGAATTCTTTTGGGTTTCTGCAAGGATTTCTCGGTCTAGAGCAATATAAATTTGGTTAGCAACTGTTTCAAATATAAATTTTTGTTCAGGTTTTAATTGACCATTAGTACATGAAATTCCTATTACGCCTAATATTCTTCCATTACTTTTTAGAGGCATATAATAACCTTTTGCTCCATAAAAGGTATTTGTTCCTGTCCCTGACTCTTTATCATTTAATAACGTCCAGTGTGCTACAGCTTCTTCATCCTTACTTAATAAAGCTCTGTCTTTCTCACCTTTAGTTGCAGTATAAATAAAAGGTGTAGATAATCTATTTTCTTGAACTAAATAGCAAATAATAGTTCTTTCAAGTAATCTTGATAAATATTTTATTCCTATCCCTACAACATCTGCAGTACCTGTTGCACTTAATAATTTTTTGCTTACCCTGTACAAAATTTGTGTTCTATTTTCTCTTAGCAACGAATTTTGCGCTTCTCTTTGAATTTTATTTGTAAGAGTACCAATGATAAATGTTACTATAAGCATAATAGGAAATGTTGCCAGATAGCTTTTATCATATACTTCAAGAGAATATCTTGGTTCTGTAAAAAGAAAATTAAATAGAAAAATGCTTATAATTGAACTAGTGAACCCTAAAAGGTATCCTCTTGTTTTCATATTAACTATAATAACACCGAGTATAAATATCATAATTATATTAGCTTCACTAAAACCTATATAATCAATTAATAGCGAAATCATTGTAGATAATAGCATTATTAAGCTGGATATTAATATCTCTCTTTTAGTCACATTGAATTTTATTTTATCCTTCTGTATTATCTTTTCTTTTCCCTTATAAAAAGTTGAATTTGGTATTACATACACATCTATATAAGAGTTTGATTCCATAAGTTTATCAACAATATCCCTAGCATAAAAATGAAATAAATTCTCAGGTTTCTTATGATTTTTACCTATAATAATTTTAGTTGCATTTCTAAATTTTGCATATTGAATTATCTGTTCAATAGTATTGTCACCATATGCTGTTACTACTTCTCCTCCTAATTGCTCCGCTAAACTAAAATGTGAATTAAGCCTTTCTCTATCTTCTTTACTCAAATTTTGAGATTTTGTTGTCTCAACATAAAGAGCTATCCATTTTGAATGATGAGCTTCAGCCATCCTTGTGGCTGTCCTTATGACTCTTGAAGATGAAGGTGATGGGGAAATACAGGCAAGCACTACATCTGATGTTGGCATTACAGTTATCTGTCCTTTTGATAATCTTACACTTTCCACCTCATAATTTACTCTATCAGCTGTTCTTCTTAATGCAATTTCCCTTAGGGCAAATAGATTATTTTTAGTAAAAAAGTTATTAAAAGCTTTTCTTGTCTGCTCCTTGCTATAAACTTTTCCCTCACTAAATCTATTAAGGAGTTCAGTCGGCTCAATATCAATTAATTCTACTTTATCAGCTTCATCAAAGACCTTATCCGGAATTGTTTCTCTTACAGCAATATGTGTTATACTTTCAACTATATCATTTAAGCTTTCAATATGCTGAACATTTAAAGTTGTATAAACATCTATTCCAGCCTCTAAAAGTTCCTCGATATCCTGCCATCTTTTTCTATGCCTTTCAGTACTAGCATTGGTATGAGCAAGTTCATCTACTAATATTATCTGTGGCTTTCTATCAAGAGCCTTATCTAAATCGAATTCTTTTAATATTATTCCCTTATAATTAATAATCTTAACGCCAATGTCTTCAATTCCACTTACTAAAGCCATAGTTTCTGGTCTAGTATGAGGTTCTATATAACCAATTACTATATCCTTGCCCATCTTTTTCATATCATGAGCTTCCATCAGCATTGAGTAACTCTTACCAACTCCAGCTGCATAACCAAAAAATATCTTCAATTTCCCTATCGAAGAATCCTCTTCATCTTTTTTTATTTGATTTAAAAGATAGTCTGGATTTGGCCTTTCATGAATATCTATTTAAATTCCTCCTTACTCTCATATAGTTGTGTCTTCTATTTTAGTAAAATTATATAGTAATTAATACAAAAGAAATATCTTTCCTAAACTGTATTAATCCATTTTTGAATAGATATCCTCTTCTTTCACGCTTGAATAATTATAAAACTCTATACTACTTCCTTTAACTTTTCCTTTTAAACTTTTGGTTCTAAAATAATTCTGTTCATTATTTCCAAAAATTACTTCTATTTCATTATCTTCTATGCTATATTTTGCATAAGTATAAAATACATCCTTATAAAAATTATTTATAATTGTACAATTACCATTTGAGTTAAGTTCCAATATAGTATTATCGGAGGATCTATATCTTCCGATATATGGGTCGTTGCTACAACCTACTATAAAAATACTACTCATTATAAAAATTAAAAATACAGAAAGCATCTTTTTCATAGTAACTCCTCCAGTCCACATAATATAAAATGCACACAACTTCAATCTACTTTTTGTTTAAAATTGCAGCTACTTCAATATTAACTTTCATAATATTTACTCTTGTTTCTCCAAATACACCTAAAGTCCTGTCCTCAGTATATTTATCAACAATTTTGCGAAGATCAGCTTCACTTATTCTTGATGCCTTTGAAACTGCAGGTATTTGAATTGCTGCTGCTTCTGGACTTACGTCAGGATCAAGACCTGAACCCGAGCTTGTTAATAAATCAGTTGGAATATCTTCTTTTTTAACTCCAGGATGAGTATCTAAAAATTCATTAATATCTTTTTCAACTCTTTCTTTAAGTGCTTCATTAGAAGGTGCTAAATTTTGTGATCCTGAACCTACACCACTATATGCTGACTTACCATTTTCATCTTCTTTTGTATCAGCTTCTGTATAAGTGTTATAATTTATTGCAGAAACTCTACCTCTAAAGAATCTAGAATCAGTAAAGTTTTGTCCTATAAGTTCTGATCCAACTTCTTTTCCATCAACAACTACCATACTTCCGTTAGCTTGTTTATTAAAAATTAACTGACTTATTCCAGTCATTAAAAGAGGATATATAAGCCCACAAAGTATCATTAAAGTAATACTTACGAGAATAGATTTTTTAATTATTTTCATATAAAAATCTCCTTTTTGTTGAAATACATACGATTATTTATTTTAAAATACTTAATAACATATTTTTCTGAAATCTCAGAACTTCAAGAAACATTCATTTGAAAAGAAAGCCTGCGGCTTTCATTCTCAATTGTAAATTGCTGACTGTTAACTGACTAAATTAGCCTATATTAAGAATTCTAACTAGTGGAGTAATAACCATATCAATTATCTTTATTCCTATAAAAGGAACAAGTACTCCTCCGCCTCCAAAAATGAGCATATTTCTAAGTAACATCATTTCTGCTTTCATAGGTTTATATTTTACACCTTTCATTGCTATTGGAATAAGCAATGGTATTATTATTGCATTAAATATAAGCGCTGAGAGTATAGCACTATATGGTGTTGAAAGTCTCATTATATTCATTATTTGCATTTCAGGTATAGCTACAGTAAATATAGCGGGTATAATAGCAAAATACTTTGCTACATCATTAGCAATACTGAAAGTAGTTAAAGCCCCTCTTGTAATCAATAGTTGTTTTCCTATCTCAACTACTTCTAGGATTTTTGTTGGATCTGAATCTAAATCTACCATATTGGCTGCTTCTTTAGCTGCTGTAGTACCACTATTCATGGCAAGCCCTACATCTGCCTGTGCTAGAGCTGGTGCATCATTAGTTCCATCTCCAGTCATTGCTACAAGTTTACCTTGTTCTTGTTCTTTTTTAATAGCAGCAATTTTATCCTCTGGCTTGCATTCAGCTATAAATTCATCTACTCCAGCCTCTTTAGCAATAGTTGCAGCCGTCAACGGATTATCACCAGTACACATAACAGTTTTAATTCCTATTTCTCTAAGCCTTTTGAATCTTTCAACAAGACCTGGTTTTACAGTATCTTTAAGATATATAACTCCATATATTTTGTCATTTACACAAACTACAAGAGGTGTTCCTCCAAGTTTTGATACTCCATTAACAGCTTCATCTAAATCCTTCGGAATAGTTCCTCCCATTTCTTTTATTCTATTTCTTATAGAATCAGAAGCTCCCTTTCTTATAGCAGTGCCATCACGTAAATCTACTCCACTCATTCTTGTTTGGGCTGTAAATTCAATAAAATCTAAGCTTTTATACTCTTCTTCATTAACTGTTGCTTTGCTCTTTTTACCAAGATCAACTATAGATTTCCCTTCTGGTGTATCATCTTTTAACGAACACATTACAGAATAATTTATTAAATCTAACTTATCTGTTTTTCCAACAGATATAAAATCAGCTGCTAATCTATTACCAAATGTTATGGTTCCAGTTTTATCAAGAAGCATTGTATCTACATCACCACAAGCCTCTACAGCTTTTCCCGACATGGCTATGACATTAAATTTGGTAACCCTATCCATGCCTGCAATACCAATTGCTGATAATAGACCTCCAATTGTTGTAGGTATTAAACAAACAAGAAGTGCAATTAAAGTAGAAATATAGATTGAAACTCCTGAATAATGGGCCATTGGATAAAGGGCAACTATAACTATAAGAAATATTATTGTCAAGCTAACAAGTACAGTATTAAGCGCAATTTCATTTGGAGTCTTTTGCCTTGATGCTCCTTCTACAAGAGAAATCATTTTATCTAAAAATGATTCACCTGGTGTTGCTGTTATCTCAATCTTTAACCAGTCACTTACAACTTTTGTTCCTCCTGTAACTGATGCAAAATCTCCTCCACGTTCTTTCATAACAGGTGCTGATTCACCAGTTATTGCTGATTCATCTACAGAAGCTATTCCATCTATAACTTCACCATCATTAGGAATTATTTCTCCATTTTCAACTAAAACTACATCTCCTCTTTTTAATTCATTTGCATTTATGATTTTAGTAGTTCCATCAGGATTTAATAGTTTTGCTACAGTATCCTTACGCATTTTCTTTAAATTTTCAGCTTGAGCTTTTCCTCTCCCTTCAGCTACTGCTTCTGCAAAATTTGCAAAAAGTACTGTAATAAACAATATTACCGCTACAATGAAATTATACACTCTTAAATTACTGCCTTGATCGCCAAATAAACTAGGTAAAAATGTAAGTAATAAAGTTATGATAAAACCTACTTCAACTACAAACATAACTGGATTTTTTATCATATATTTAAGATTCATCTTTTTAAAAGATTCTATAATTGCTTCATTCAATATTTCCTTTGTAATAAATTTTGATTCTCTTTTTTTATCACTCATATTATTTTTTCTCCTTGCATTCTAATTTCATAATAATCAAGGTCTTATCAATTCCACAATGTTAAGTGCTCTGCTATTGGTCCAAGAGCTAAAGCTGGTAAAAATGTTAACGCTCCAATTATTAAAACAATAGCAATTAAGGTTAATGCAAACATTTTATTATCTGTTCTAAAAGTTCCTATTGTCGTTGGAATTGTTCTTTTAGCCGCTAAAGAACCTGCTACTGAAAGAAGAATTATAATTGATAAGTATCTTCCGAAGAACATAACTATTCCTGTTGTAGTATTCCAAAATAACGTATTATCTGCCATTCCTTCAAATCCCGAACCATTATTTGCAGCAGATGATGTAAATTGATAAACGATTTGGCTTAAACCATGAAACCCTGGATTTGATATTCCTGCTAACCCTTGTGGAACCACTAAAGCTAAAGCTGAAAACATTAATATTAAAAATGGATGAATGATTATAGCTAAAGCTACTAGTTTAATTTCCTTCCCTTCAAGCTTCTTTGATAAAAATTCTGGAGTTCTTCCTACCATAAGTCCACATAGGAAAACCGTAAGAATTGCGTACATCATCATATTCATAAAGCCTACACCTTTTCCTCCAAATATAACATTAAGCATCATATTCATAAGAGCTACTGCACCACCAATAGGCGTTAATGAATCATGCATATTATTAACTGTTCCTGTTGTAAAAGCTGTAGTCACTGTGGTAAATAACGCCGATTGACCTATACCAAACCTAACCTCTTTTCCTTCCATATTACCCATAGCTTGGCTTAATCCTACATGAGCTAAAACCGGGTTACCTGCTTTTTCTGCAAAATAACATATTGGTAAAGCTATAATAAATATTCCTGCCATTGCACCAAATATTGCCCACCCTTGTTTTTTATTCTTTAACATTAAGCCAAAGGTATAAACTAATGCTCCTGGAAGCATCATCATAGATAATAATTCAATCAAATTTGATAACGGTGTAGGATTTTCAAAAGGATGAGCCGAATTCGCACCAAAGAAACCACCACCATTTGTTCCTACGTGTTTTATAGCTTCAAGAGCTGCTACAGGACCCATCGCTATATCCTGCATTTTCCCCTCTATTGTAGTAACTGTTTTAGTTCCTGATAGAGTTTGTGGCACTCCTTGAGATACTAAAAGAATTCCTATAACTATTGAAAATGGTAGTAAAACTCTTGTTGTAATTCTTATTAAATCTACGAAAAAGTTTCCCATAGTTTTCTTTCCAATTATTCCTCTCATAAAAGCAAGAGCTGCTGCAAAACCTGTCGCTGCAGATGTAAACATCATAAATATGATAACAATCATTTGACTTAAATGAGAAAGACCTGATTCTCCACTGTAATCTTGAAGATTTGTGTTTGTCATAAAACTTACAATTGTGTTAAATGATAAACTCTGCTCCATTCCATCTATTTTATTTGGATTTAAAAATAAGATTCCCTGAGCTCTAAGTATTATATATCCTATAAATACCATAACTGCATTAACTACAATAATTGAAAAAACATATTCTTTCCAATTCATTTCTTCATCTTTATTTATCTTGCATATTTTATAAATAAGATTATCTATCGGATTAAAAAGCTTGTCTGCGAATGTTTTCTCCCCAGTACTAACAAAATATAAATATTTTCCAAGTGGCACTACGATTAACATAAAAAGTAGTAAAGTTATTATTATTTGTAACCATTCCATAAACTATTCCTCCTGATTTACTTTCAATAATCAAAATTTTTCTGGATTAAATAGTGCATAGCCTAAATATCCAAAAAGTAAAATTATAATTGTAATTAGAATCCACATATATATCCCCTCACTTTTTTATTTATTGATTTGCCTTTCACACCAATTCGCAAATAATGTAGCTGAACAAAAACCTAATATTAATATTACAAAAAAAACCACGTCTAACATTATTCTTCTCCCTTCATTATTTATTTTCTTAATTTGAATAATTCTCTTCATTCCTAGCAAAAATAATACCAATTAATTGCAAAACAAAAAATAAGGAGTATTATTCAAATAACTTTATATTTGAATAATACTCCTTATGATATAAAAATTGGGTTAAGATTATTTTTTTCATCGTAAAGATTGTATAAAGATTTTATAGAACTATTTCTTCTTTTTTAATTTATCTTCTGCTTTTCTTATGTTTTCATCAACTCTAAATTCAACTATTCTGCTTATTAATTCATAAGGAAGCAACTTATCTATAGGAAATTGTACTGATCCTTTTGCCCCTTTATATTCGGATAATTCATCTTTAAATTCATTAATTCCACTAGGCGTAGGGTAAAACCCTATATGATTTTTATAAGCAGCAAAATGCACTAAGTTTCCATGCAGCACAAAAGTAGGCATCTGATAACTTATTTTTTCCTCCGCATATGGTGCCGACTCTTTTATAACTTTTCTTAATGTTTCTAATATTTCCTGAATCTCAGGAGAAAACTGCAAAATATATTCATCGATTGTTTTATAAGCAACCTTATTTTCTTCCATCCTTTTCTCCTCTATTAACGAATTCATCTATTATCTTTCTTGCAAGAGTATATTTCTTAGGTATATTAGGAAAGTTATCTTTTGAAAACCAGTTGGCGTCCATAATTTCTTTACCATCAACCTTTATTTCCCCTGATTCATACTCTGCAAAAAATCCTATCATTAGTGAATTTGGGAATGACCATGGAGAACTATTAAAAAATTCAATATTTTTCACCTTTATTCCAACTTCCTCAAATACTTCTCTCTTCACAGTGCTTTTTAAATCTTCTCCTGCTTCAACAAATCCAGCAATTAAACTATACATATTATTTATAAAGCCACTGTTATGAGCCAGCAATATTTTATCCCCCTTTGTAACAGCAACAATTATTGCTGGGCAAATAACAGGATACATTACATGATTACAGTTTGGACATACTTTAGCTATTTCTTCTTCTTTGTTTTTTGTTTTCGAGCCACATTTACCACAGAATTTGTGAGTTCTATCCCAATTTAGTATCTGATTTGCCCTTCCAGCTACTAAAAATAATTCTTCATCAATAAGTGGACCTACCTCTCTTAAAGATATCAATTCATAGCCATCCTCTAATTCAATTTGAGAAGATGCTTCTACACCAAAACACGACTGTCCTAACATTTCCCCTAAAAAGAATTCACTTTCATATGTAACATTCAAATTATTAAGTTCATCTAAAACTGGAATATTTATTACATCATTCTCTCTTTTAATTAATAAACTTCCCTTAAAAAATGTGAAGTAAAAATCACTAGCTTGACTTTTTTTAGATATGTCCGATAATATTTTAAATTTATTGCTCATAATTTACTAAGTCCCTTCTAACTACATTATATTATGCCTAGTTAATCTATTTTTTAAAGGTTTCAAATTCATCTAAAACCCCCATCTTTACACATTAATGTATTGATTAACTTATCATTTCAAATCAATATTAATCTTAATTATAGCACTAATTCCAAATTTATGTGAATATGTTCAGCAAAGTTATTCTCGCTCAGTATCAAGTGAAGCTTGATTCAGGTAGGGTCTGTTTCCCCCTCTGAATCTTATAATAACGATGATATGGTCATAAGTGACGCTAATGCACTTCAAAATTAAGGGTATCTTATCTGCATTCTAAGCACAATTAAAAAGGAAAGAATGCATTATCTCCATCCTTTCCCTACCTCTCTGCGTTTTAATGAAATATGAAACGATAAAGTTATATATATCCAATTTAAATATTTGACTTATAATTAAAATAATTATTCATTCTTGTTAATTTTGAGTGTATCACTATACTAGAAATAATTAACATATTGTTTGCAGTGTTTCATTGGGATTTTGATGGTAGTGATTCTTGACTAGAAGTTGTTCCACAATGCTTGTTCAGCGCCTGTCGTTGAAGCAAGCATTGTGGGTACAACTTCTAGTCGTAGAATCATCCATTAAAATTCCTAGAAACCGAAACACAATATGTTATTTATTTCGGTAAGTTACACATAAGTCTAAGTTATAAGTTGCTTATCTTTCAAGCAATTCCTTAAAGACCTTATTATGTTCTATATCTTTGCTTAAAGCTTGAATAACCCTTACGATTTGTTCTCCCTTTATCTCTTCCTTATTACTCATAGCTATTCCAATAATATATGCCTTTATTATTCTGTAACTGTTAATCAGCACATTAACGCTTTTAACCAAACTTTCCCCCTTATTAAAAGGAATTAGATCTTTAAAAATTTGATTTACTAAATAATTTTCAAAAACATAAGAATAGCTTTCTAATTCTTTAAAATACTTAGGTGTATGATTTAAGAATTCACTCATATTATTTACTTTTGTCATACCATTTATATAGTCTTTAAGGCATTCTTTTAATCTCACGCTTCTTATATTTTCTACAAGAGCACTTTCTGCAATATCTGTATAGAACTTATTGTCCTCTTTGAATTTTAATCCCCTTAACCTGCTGTAATCTGACTCTTCATCATTAAATTCTTCTAACAATTCTTCTATAAGGTCAAACTCTGATGAAGCATGTGATTCTTCAATTTGTACATAAAAAGCTTTAAGGATATTTAGCCTTTCTTCAATAGAGAACTTTCTTGACTGCATAATATTTATTGATATTACTCTTATATCCCAAAAGTATTGAAGAAGACTATCAGTTCCATCAAAAGCTGCACTATCTATAATTCTTCTTATTTCAGTATTCTTCTCTTCTAGTTCTTCTTCCCCTTCAATAAATTCCATTTTGTCCTTATTTAAAAATGCCATAGAGCATATTTCCGGACATGAAGGTAATCCGTTCTTTTCATAGACATCATCCACAATATTAAATACTCTAGGATAGCTCTTGCAAGTTATACAAAGCTCCTCTTCTCCAAATCCACCATGAATATCACAAAGCATATTACAATTTAAAAACGGACATCTACTCTTTTCTTTAAGTACCATAAATCCCTGGTTAAACGAATCATATTCATCTTTATTTTTCACATATTTTCCGTCTAATAATTTGTTAAAATCCCCGGTACTATTTTTATATTTATTATAAGTATCTTCATCTATATTTATATCCCATCCAGCACAACAAGTATCCGTGCAGCTTGAGCTAATACATTTAAATTCTGCCATATATTTAGGCATAAAAATATTTACTTTCATAATTTGCTCCAATCTCTTCAATATAAACTACATTGTATCACTATTGTGGCTGATAAACTACTTGTAAATTTGGATTTAAATCTTAGTTACATAATACCTTTATAAGTTATTCCTAGGCTTATAACTTATAAAAAAGTATAATTTTTTCATTAAAACATAATCTAAATTTGAGCACTATGATTAGAATGACATATGGAGGATAGTCAAAATGAAAATAGTTAATAAGATAATGTTCATTATCATTATATTTGTCATTATTCCAAAACCAAATAATAATTGTACTAATCTATGCATTAGCTCAAATGCTGCTACTAGAAAATCAGTCAATGTAGGAGTATTAGTATCAGATATCACTGATCCATACATATCCCAAATCAAACAAGATTTAGAGAATATCCAAAAAGATAATGCAAATAAAGTTAATTTCACTTTTTTTGATGCAAAAGGAAATCAAGCTACACAAAATGAGACTTTAGATACCTTACTCAAAAATAATATTGATCTTTTCTTGGTAAATTTAGTTGATACAAATACACATACAATTGATAATTACATTGATAGTGTTAAACAAAAAGGTATTCCATTAATTCTATTTAATTCCGAACCGCTAACCAAAACAAACCAAATGATTGGATATAAAAAATTTGCTATTATAACAACCAATCCTAAAGAAGCAGGTAATCTACAAGGGAAGCTTATTTCAGATATATGGAATAAATATAAATCAACTATAGATAAAAATGGAGATGACACAATGCAATATGTAATGTTACAAGGTGAACTTGATAATATAGGCGCAATTGAACGAACAAATTCTTCTATTTCAACAATCAAAAATGAAGGAATAAAAACTCAACAGCTTGCATTACAAATTTGTAACTGGAACCAAGAATTAGCTAAAAATGCTGTTGAATCACTTCTTCTTAAATTGGGTAATAGAATAGAATTAATAATTTCAAATAATGATGCAATGGCAATAGGTGCTTTAGAAGCACTTCAAAAGCACGGATATAATATGGTAGATAAGTCTAAATATATTCCGATTTTTGGAGTGGACGGAATACCATCTGCCCAAGATTTAATAATAAAAGGTTTTATGACAGGTACTGTTGTCGAAGATCCTAATGACACAGCTGTAGCACTTTATACAGTAGGTATGAATTTGGTTAATAATAAATCCCCTCTAGAAGATACACCTTATAAATTTGATGAAACAGGATTTATCATTAGAATTCCTTATCGCGGAACTTTTCCAAAAAGTTGATTTTAGTATTTCACTCACCACAAAATTGTGGTAAGTGAAAACTTGCTTGATTCTAATTTTTTAGTCCTTCGGAATAACAAAGTCTACTCACTTTTGGTAAGTTATGTAATAAATTAAGTATATATATTATTTATAATATTTTGGTGCAACTTTTATTGTTTTGAAGAATTCATCGTCATGAGCAAAGAATACTTTTGCATCATACTTCTTTTCTAATGATCTCACTTTATTAATCGATTTAAAGAATGAGAGACTGTCATAAAGCAATCCAGATGGTTTTGCTGGCGGCCCATATATTTCCGAGGTATACACACAATCTTGTGGAAAGATAAGAGTACCTTCATTTTCCAAGTGAACTACCAATCCTAATAGTCCTGGTGTATGACCTGGGAGATTTATAATCTCTACCCCTTTGGCAAATTCAAAATCATCTTCAACTAAATGATATTGTTTTACTGAAACATCTAAATCTGCTTTTATGTATCCTCCATGAGTCAATGGATCTGCATTTAATCTAACCTGTGTCTGAGCCTGCATGAAATCAGCTTTTGAAACATACACATCAGCATGCCTAAACATATCTAAATTTCCTGCATGGTCTAAGTGCATATGAGAAATAATAACTTTCTTTATATCCTCTGGTTTTGTGTCACATAAGGCTAATTGATTCTCTAGCCTCTGTTCCTTTGTTTGATATAACGGATAAACTTCTTGAAGATTTTTAGGCCAATATCCATTCATAGCCTCTGGATTGCTTCCTAAATCATATAATATTTTCCCATCAGGATGATCTATCAAAACAGCCATTACAGGCAGCTTAATCCATTCATTTTTTACGTGCGGGTTACTATAAGTCCCCATAGTTGCCCCACCAACCACATTATTTTTATCCGTTTCCAAATATCCTGTATCTAAAACATACACTTTCATATAATTCTCCTCCTAAATCATAGATAACCAACATGTAACTTAAACTTATGTGTTACTTATTTCTATTAAAATGCTAAACTCAAAGTTAACAAGTATGGATGGTTATTCCAATTAAATATTTGACTTATTAGATAAACATATTTACAAATTTTCTAGAACTTTAAGTGGATATCTTCTCTAGAAATCAAATTCATTTTTGTACCCACAAGGGGCATAATATGAAGCAGGCATTTGAAAATAAGCTGCTAAAGTACTTAATGGAAGCTAGTTCCACATTAGCTTGTCTCAATGAAATTGGGAGCAAGCTAATGTGGATGCAAGCTTCAATTTAGTACTTTCAGCGAAATTTTCATAGTCCTGAGGAACAAAAATGTATTTGATTTCGGTAAGTTATCACTTAATTCTAAGTTACATGTTGTAAATATATTTCTCTAATTAAAAAATCTTTATCTGCAATTATATCATTCTAGATTAGCTAATGTATATGTACTTTAGTAACGTATATTTTGTGCACGCATAATATAAAAATGAATCAATCTATAAGTTTAACTTCTTTTTTACCATTTCATAAATTTAAATTAATATTCCTATAGTAACCTTAGTGTATAAGAAATTTTAAAGGATGGTGTGAAAATGCAAACTAAAAAATTATCAGTTTGTACTTACCATATCAACATAGTTAAGAACATTTTGAAGAAAATCAATTCAATTAAAAAATCAACATTATTAGGAATATCAATTGTTTCATTGCTATTATTCATTTTTTTCACTATAATTGCTGATTTCTATGAAACTTTAAATAATGCTAGTAATAAAAATGCTGCTATTTCTGAATTTAAATTAGATATAAATCGGCTTAGTGAAACAGCCGGAATTATTGAAGAAGAAAGGCAGTCAAATTATACTTACAAAACAAATCTCTTTGGCTCTGATGGAAATATAATAGACAATAATGGTCTTTCATCTGATTTAATAACGGCCTTAGTTAAGATTGGTGATTCAAACAATGATAAAAATATTTCTAGCGAAGAGTTAAAAACTCTAAAAATAATGAAATTAAAGCCTGATGCTTTTCGAAGTGAACTTAAAAATTTACAATATAATCTGCAATCACCTGATTGTAACTTAAATAACTATGTAGTTATAACCCAAGGAAAATACGCTGGTACAATACTTTACAATGGACCTATTAAGTTTGTGGATAATGATAATAAACGATATTTCGGGTTAGAACTATACAATTAATGCAATTTAACTTTACTAATAGATATAAATATACCTAATCATCATCGATCCCTGTAACACAAAAAAAACATCAGCATTATCATAATGTTGATGTTTTTTATTTAGGAAAGCTTTATAATTAAGGAAGCATACCGGGAAGAAAGATATGATTATTTATTAAATCAATACTCATATTTTTCGTTAAAATCCTTGTATGAAATACTCCCTATCTGTCTATTCACATTAAGATTTATATCTCAAAAATTTTAATATTCTAAACTTCAAAAATATTGCTTATTCTAGCAATCTTTATCATTTGGAACATTTGTAGGATCTTCAATTAAAGTAGTGAAGAAATAATCATGATCATGTCCATCATTAACAGAAGTTTCACCCTTTACTAAATGAATGTGTTTTCCACCTGGAAGAGAAATTGCTGGACCAGTAGTATCACAAACAGAATGAAAATGATCACAAAAAGTATCTGTAAGTGTTTCAATTTTATGAACATGAGAGTTACCACATCTAATTGCAGGTCCAGTTACACCAGCTATACGATGATTATGAATTATGCACTCTTCATCTTTTGCATAGTCTGTACTTGATAAAAATTCATGGTTATGATTTTTAACCAATACACATTTTTCTGCACATTGATTATTTCCTGAATAATGTTCCTTATAGTTTTTTCCCTTTTTAAAATTGTACCCCATTCCATTTCCTCCTTAGTTGTTCATGATATAACATTTTATGTTATATCAAATATTTATGTGCAAAAAAATAAAGGATGTAGTTACAATATTGTTAACTACATCCTTATATGACAAACTTGAGAGAGAGTTATTGTATGGGGGTTTGTATGTTTATATTATAACATCACATTATAAAATAGTAAATACTAATTAATAATTTTTATCTATTAGTATTAAATAGAACAAAGCGGCTACGTCACGTTCCTTTTCAATCATATTTTTACAAGCCAACCTCTTCTTAACCATTGATATAATTGGCTTTAAAAATACAAAATTTTTATACTTTCCTACACAAAAATAAAAGCAGTTTAAATCTAAAATTTAACCTGCCTTTATCAATCACTACTTAACTTGCAAAAACTCATCATAGTTGTCCAATCTGTCCTCCCGGTTGTTCTTTTTTAGCCAAATGCTGTAGTTTAAAATATTATCTTCTAAATTTTTTATACTAATAATTCTTATAATTTTCCCATTTACTTTCTTCCTTCCATAAGATATATCGCTCTTAATTAAACTAAGCATTTTCATCCCTCCTCATATAATTTTCATTACTTCTTAAATTATTTTCTTCTTCATAAACATATATTAACATATTTTTTATAAATATTCTATGTTATTTAATAACAATTATCAATTATCGTTCGACATATTAAATTTTTAAATTAACTATGCACTAATTGGTTATATTTTCTATATTCATGTCAATACTGTAATATAAGTGAGGTGTTTGTATGGTAATAATAATCTTAATATCTTTGACTTTTGTAGGCATTAGCTTATTCTTAAGCTCTATCCAAAGAAAGAATTCAGATGATTATATGAAAGATATCCAAAAAGAATTATCTAATGAATTAAAGATAATAAAATAGACAGTATAGTTCTATAGGATCTGGTTTAATTTGTAGTTTATCAAAAAAGCAGCTATTTAACTAGCTGCTTTTCACTCTATAAATAATTTTGAAGGTATTAAATATACTAAGATAAAAGGGGTGGGGATTACTATTTCTAGTATGTTTTTATAATAACACACTATTACAAAACAATCAATAGTAATTAATAATCTTTATCGTTTAATTTTAAATAATATATAAGCAGTAATTAATAATATCTTAATTACTGCTTAAAATTTATTATGAAAAAAGGTATCAGCTATATTCATGTTATATAAGTCTTTGGATTTAATCTTTTAAATTACTATATACTTTAAAACTTTCTTAAACTATTTCTTCAATAGCTAATAATCTTGGCTTATTTCCCTCTTGAACTTTTATATATATTCTTGCCATTTTCATTTGTAAATCTTCTATGATCGTCTTAACTTTACAAATAAAATAGTATTCTTCCATTCCATTAGTTACTACAGCTATAGGATTAAAATTCCATCCTTTTATTCCATCTAATGCTTTGTTTAATATTTTTTTATCTTTTTTTGTAACTATATTTCTAATCTCTAATTCTTCATTATCTCTTTCCATATTATCAAACGCCCTTTCTAATACTAATTTTACAATTAGTTTTTGTCAGTTGTTTGTCAAAGTTATTAACTCTTTGTTAATATAGTATTACAAAACAATTAATTCCAATGATTTTTTCAAAGATTCTTACGTTAATTCATTTATTATAAACCTTTTCTTAACCTTATTTCTGAATATAATGATATAATAATTTTAATGTTATCCATCATCTTTAATTCATATAAGAAGATTTTACTATGAATAAATTAGATTTTTTAGGGAGAGATTCTGGATACAATGTTTCTGAAATTAATAAAACAATATGGGGGTTTACTTATGGATAAAGGCATATTAAAGATGGTCGCTATAGTAACAATTATTGCAATCACGTTATTAATTGGCAGCCTGTGTGTGGCAATGCGTTATGGCGGATTAATGATGAGATCTGTTAGTACATCAAGCCAAAATAACGGAACTGGAACATCGAATTCATCAAATCCTGGAAATTAGAATATAAATTATGATCATAAACAGACTAAAATCTCAAAATACCACATTATCTATTTAATAATGTGGTATTTAATAATTTTCTTATTTTTTATATAACATATCTATATGCGGAATGTTATCCTCTAGATATTCTTCTGAAATCCCTTCAAATCCAAGGCTTCCATAAAAATCAAATAAATATGCTTGTGCCTGAATCTTGATTTCTGTTTCCTTTAAAATTTCTTCTATATAATTAATTGCTGTTAATATCATTTTCCTTGATAAGCCTTTTCCACGATGTTCTTTTTTAACTATTATTCTTCCAATTGATGCCTTATCGTATGAAACACCTTTAGGTAGAATTCTTGAATAAGCAATAATTTCTCCATTATCTTCTAAATACAAGTGTAATGATTTTTGATCTTTCCCATCTGCGTCTTGGTAAGGACACTCTTGCTCTACAATAAAAACTTCGGTTCTTAGCTTTAAAATATTATATATTTCCTCACAGTTTAACTCATTAAACTTCTTTAGTTTCCACTCCATTGTCTTTCCCCCAATTAACGTGATTTACATGAATTCATATTTATAATTTTAAAACTAATTATATATATAAATCGTTCCGATGTCTATTTAAATTCATCCTTTAGCTTTCCAGCAAATTGCTTGATATATTATATAAAAAGATCTCCCTTAACTGAACTTAAAGGAGATGGAAACAAAATTAATGCATACATAAAAATGCGCATGCTTATTATTTATTTCTTTACAGCTTTTAGATTATTTCTACATTCTTCACAGATATAGAAACCTTTAAATTCAAAAATATGATCCATACTTCCGCAAAAAGTACATCCTGGTGCATATTTCTTTAGTATTATTTCATTATCATCTTTAAAGATTTCTAAAGAGTCTCCTTCATTAATAGTAAATACTTTTCTTGTCTCCTTTGGAATTACAATTCTTCCAAGCTCATCAACTTTCCTAACTATTCCTAAAGATTTCATAACTCTATTCCCCCTATATATGTTATATTTCTATTATGAATATATTTAAAAAATTATTTACAGGCTACTATTTTTTATGTGTACGTTTTACACTATATGACTTATTATAACATATTTATAAAATTATGTATCAATTATTTCTAAAATATATAAATTAGTCATTTTATCAGCATAACTATCAAATTAAATCCTATTTCCCACAAATAGGATTATATATCGTTTATTCTAAATCATATTTATCATTATGTACCTTGTAAATATATTTTATTTTCTTAGTATAGTTTATAAGTATTTATTTCTCTCATAAAAAAGAGGTAAATTAAACTCCGTGGTTTAATTTACCTCTATAAAAAATTAATTAGCTCGCAAAAATTGTTCATAAGTCTCCATTTTATCCTCTCTGTTAGTCTCTTTTATCCAATTGTTATATTTAAAAATATCTTTTTCTAAATTTTCTAATTTCAACTTAATATTTTTCTCTTTCTTCACTTCTGCATACATAATTATTTTGATTATATTTCCCACCTATTCCACCTCCTTCTATAAGTATATACAATAATTAGAATACATTTAGGTACTAATTTTATGGAAAAGATTACAAAATAAAATGAACTCTATTTCTAGAGTTCTAAAATTGATTGTTAATATTAATTTGCGATTTTCACCATCGGTAACCTCCAACTTTGACACTCCAATTTTTCTTTTTCCTAACATTCTGCTCCTTCTGATATCCATAAAATTCGTTTTGTGCCTTTAATCTTCTTTTCATTATATCCTTTATAGTCTGCTCTGTTAGTTCTTTTGGTGTCATAGCCTTCACCATCCCTTATTAATATCTACAATATAAATTTTATAAGATTAAGGTTAGATTTATGCTAAAATCCTTGTAAAATTCATGTTATATTCTTATGATTTTTTTATTTTTCAAACCACGTACATATGTAAATTAATTATCTTGCATATTTTTTCCAAATATTTTTATCAAGCATAGATAGTGATTTGCTTCACGCAAAGTATGGTCACATACTAATGGGAGTATAGCGACCTTTACTTTAGAGTCCAGTTAATAGCTCACCTGATTTTATTACCTCTTCACTGATTAAACCATTAGAAAAGAAATACTACATCACTAAGAAGCATATAAAATTCCCTTCTAAAGGCCTCTGCGTCGCATGTATATCTGAATTTATGAATATTTTTATCCTAAAAAACAACGAAAACCATGCATATAGGATCTTTTTCCTATGATGCATGGTCTCCTTTTATATAGAGGTTTTATGCATTTGCTAAAACCTCTATATTTTTATTTAATTTTAGAGTCCTTGTTCGTAGCTTTCAATCATTCTTTTTACCATTTCTCCACCAACGCTACCATTTTGTCTTGAAGAAAGGTTTCCTTTGTCTGTACTTTCATAGTTGCCTAATCCTATTTCTGAAGCAACCTCAGTTTTTAATCTGTTTAAACCTTCCTTTGCTTCTGGTACTAATGTTCTATTACTACTACTATTTCTTGAAGCCATTTGCATCTACCTCCCTTTAATTAATTATTTTGCTTGGCAGTAATATATTAACCACTATGACAAATTATAATCTATTAAATTGTTAGCAAATTTAGCTATTTGATACACATTATCATCTTAACTCTAATTTTATAAAAGTAATCATATATTGTAAAAGCTTTCCTAAGAATTCTCTGTAATTATGCAATATAGTGTTCCTACTTTCAGTACGACAAGCACAAGTGTAACAACATGCAATTAAGCACCTTTAATACCCAAAGAAAGTAGACTCTATTATTTCGGCTACATTGAATATAATAATACATATAAAAGTTTATAACCTTTCTATGGCATTCTTTTATATGTGTATATCCTAAATGCAACGTTGCACAAAAGAATCTACTCTTTTCTATTTATAGATATCGAATATAAAACTTATACTTATGTGATAACTTACCAAAATTATAAACATTTTTATCCGATAGCGTGCTACTGGATAAGTTCAACTAAAGATTTAGGTGGAGATTAAACTCCACCTAAATCAAGTTTCACTTAATTCCGAAAAACTATGAAAATATCGCTGAAGGTTCTAAGTTGCAGGTTGCATCCACTTTAGCATGCTCCAACTTTCAGTTTGACAAGCTAAAGTGGAACAATCTACAGAGGAAACTCGACTCACATTCGTTCGCTGAGTAAGCGATTCACTCCAAATCAAAGATTTGGGTTCTCTGCTTAAGAACCTTTAACAGCTCATTTTCAAATGTTTTCTCCATATTATGCCCCTTGAGGGTACAAAAATGTTTATAATTTCTAGTGAAGATATCATCTTAAAGTTTTAACAGATTTATAAATATGTTCATCTAATAAGTCAATATATAATTTAGGAGTCTATATATACTTTAAAAATTCAACTTCATACTTATATAGTTATTTCATATTTGTTTACTATTTATACGCACTAATATAAAGTTTTGTAAAGAAAACAATGAAGAACCGAAGCAAACACATATATTCCCTTTTGGTTATTTAGCAGAAAACTTAAAAATAGCCTCCTGATGTGAGTATTTTTATATTTCGAGTGATTCACAACGCCTTTATTCGTACCAAGTTCTTATGATTTCAGCACTTTCATCGCTAGGATAATATCTTTTATCTGTGCTCGTTTCTCCTATGGCGAATACTGAGAATCCAAGATGCCAAGGTTCATCTTGGAATTGACGTTTATAAGCTTCAAAGCAATTTGCCTGCTCTAGGTTATTCATGGTTTCTGAGATTAATGGATTATATGGCTGCACTGATGCTTTATTAGTTCTTGGGAAACCTAATTCTCCGAAGAAAATTGGCTTATTCCATTTATCATAAAAGTTTTTTATCTCTTGTTTCACATTTTGCCTTCTATCATATATCTGTGATTTTTCTATTGCACTTGCTAAATTTTCCACTGTATTAACTTCATTATCTGTAAGTTCAAAATAAGCTGCTATAGAAATGTAATCTATTTTTGAAAATACTTTATTATTCAGTTTTTCTTTATACTTATCTTTAAATTCTGGTGAAAAGCTTTCTGCTGTAACCCAAAAATTGGTCCTATAAGTAACTAAGCCTTTATAATCTTTTCTAACAAAATCAACCATATCGCACATACTATCTTCATCTGATTCCATATGTACAAAACTCGTTCCTATATTAAATGCATCTACATGATATGGCACAGCTATGTCTTTAATTAAAGGACTTAAGACATTATTAGTCCAGCTATTAAAGAATTCATCTTTATCATCTGGATTCCAGGCTGTTTCTCCTATACTTCCATTTTCTATCCATGGATAAGGCTCAAGTATTATATTTATTTTCTTTCCCCTGAGCTTCTTAAATAACTCAATAGCACGCTTTTCACTGCCCTTATCTACTGTCATGGTGCTTGAATTTCTGTTTTCAATATTTATTACTATTGGAACATTTAACGTGTTAAGATTAAGTCTATCAATGTCCTTAAGTACCTGCTCAATATTATAATCAGTAGATAGATTACCGGATTTAATCTTGGTTTCAAACTTTGAATTTAAGGTTTTACCCTCATACTTATTTATCATTGCATTTATGTAACCCCTTGACTCCATATTAATATTATAAGCATAAAAACCCGCACCAAATATGCTTATAAAAATAACTATAAGTACTATTTTAACTTTTGTCATTTCTCCCCCCTGTGGACTTCGTATATTATAAAAAAGCACTATTTTATTAGTGCTTAAATCTTTATATTTATATTCCTAAAAATAAATATCCGAGAATTCAATATCAACATTTTCAGTACTATCCTTTTTATAAAGTATATGACTTTCCATGTTTTCAGATAGCTTATGGTCTTGATGCTCAATAGGGAACGTTACTAAAAACTCAGATCCTTGTTTAAGCACACTTTTACAAGTAATAGTCCCTCCTTGTAGCTCTACAAGAGATTTTACAAGAGACAAACCTATACCGCTGCCTTCATTCTTTCTAGATAAACTTGTGTCTACCTTTTGGAATCTTTCAAAAATCTTCTCATGCATTTCTTCTGGTATCCCTACTCCATCATCTTTTACACTAATTGTTACACTTTTAGAATCTTTACTATAAATATTAACTTTAATAGTTCCCTTTTCTCTTCCATACTTAACTGCATTAGATAACAAATTTAACATTATCCTCTCAATTAAATGTGTATCGCAGCTAAGATATATTTCTTCTTTTTGAGTATCAAATATTAAATTCATCTTTTTATTATCTACATAAGTTTTAATTGAAAATACAATATTTTCAACTTCGCTTACGATATTCTCCATTTTAAATAATGGTCTAAAGAATCCTGCTTCTATCCTTGATACGTCGATAATATTATTAACCAATCTTATGAGTCTTAAACAATTCTGCTTTATTATATCATTGTATTTCATAATATCATCTATAACTAAAGTATCTTTATAAGTACTTTCAAGCTGCAGAACTGAATAAATAACATTTAAAGGAGTTCTTAATTCATGAGATATATTTGTAAAAAATTCATTCCTTGCTTCTGATATATAATGCTCATTTATTACTTCCTTTTTATTATAATCAATGCAATTAGATGGTACATTGAGGTCATTAAAGATTGCTAATGCCATGGTTTTACATGAACCATAGCCACATGCTAAACAGTTAATATTTCTTGATTCTTCTGTATGCTTATTTAATTTAGTAAAAATTTCATCATATTGTTCTTCAGTTGGTTCAACTATATTATTGATAACAACATTTCTATTGTACAATCTCATAAAATCTTCCAGTTTTAAATTTTTATCAAAATATCCATGTAACCAATCAACTTTCTTTCGAAATAATTTTCCGCCCTTATCTTTCTTTTTTGCGCTCTTTAGTTTATTGAATTCACTATCAACCTGATCAATTCTTTCAGCACTGGCACATTTACTACAGGTACCTGTCCCAAAATTACAACCATTGGAACAATTTAAAATGTCTACAATTAGAGGCACTTCTTTATCTTGTTTTAAATTATTACTATATCCACGTAGATAATCATAAGCGTATTCAGTTCCATTAATTTCTTTTATCCACGCATCCTTTATGTAATAACCAATATTCTCTTTAAAACCTCCTGGTCTGCTAAAAAGAAAACCTAAACTACAACCCATATCATCAAAGCTGCTTTCTTCAAATTGTGATATATCAATATTATTTGAAGCTAAATACTCTGAAAGTTTATTAAAGGTTATATTATATTTTACATTTCCATGTGTATTTTCATCATGAATTTCATCTGCCTTTGCTATGCATGGTGATAAAAAAGCTATATCATCTTTTATATGTGCATATTTTTTCATATAAATTGCCATACACATCATAGCACTTTGTATTGGTGCAAGTTTATCAAGCAATTCCGGTTGATATTTTTCTATGTAATTAACTATTGGTGGACATGGCTGAGTTATAATAGAATTACAATTATATTTTTTTATAGTTCTTAAGTATGCCCAAATTGATATATCAGCTCCAAAGGATACATCATAAATAAAATTTACACCCAAACTTTTTAAGTAACCCAATAATTTTTTATATTTACGAAACTGTACCCTAATAGCAGGCGCTGCAACTACCGATAACTTTTTTCCACTTTGCAGATCTTTAAAGAATCTTTCTGTATCATCCTTATAATATCTTGCATCGTGATCACATACCTTAATGCATTCTCCGCAATGAATGCATTTTTCTGGATTTACTTTTATCTTAATGTTTCCATCAACAAGGTAGGCAATATTAGCACCAGGTACCGGACAGTTAGTAAGACACTTATTACAACCTACACATTTTTCTTCATTTAAGTAAATTTGATCAACAAATTTGTACATTAATGGTTCCCCCTGAAAATAATAGCGTTTTATTTGGAGTTATTCAAAAACCTGATAAATTCTCAAAAAATACATGTTTTTTAGTTGCAATTACGATTGCAATCTTATTTAACTTTCCCCTCTTAACACTAACTTGTTTCATGGTAATGTAATCTTCACAGAACCTTACCCATTATAACATATATTGTAAATATAGTAATATTTAATTTAATATTTTTCTAAATAATTAAGAATTTTATCTTTTGCTTTCTTGTATTTCTCTAATCTCTCATAATCTTTTTCAGTAGGATTTTTAATTCTTGATATATCCATATTATCATTTAAATCTGCTAACTTTACATTGCATGCTATCTTGTTCTCAATTATTCTATCTATAAACTCCTCATAAGTCTCACCTTTACGTCTTGTAAGCGCATCTAACGCAGATAGCACTTCTTTAGAAAAACCTTTTTCTCTTAAATAATCCAATGTAACATCAGTATCTTCTATTACATCATGAAGGACAGCACAAATCTTTTCCGCTTCATCTTCTCTTGAAAACATTAATCTTAATGGATGAAGTATATATGGGCTCCCACCTTTATCAACCTGCCCCTTGTGAGCGTTTACAGCAATAAGTATGGCTTTCTCTATCACCTTTTGGTACCTCCATAGAAATTTATTTATATTTATTCATTAAAACTTTAGAGATATAGATACATTATTATTTCGTCATAAAAATCATCATCTATATTAATATTAATAAGTTACTCAAAATATTATCCTAATTATAACATATCATTAAACTTCTATTATACTTTTAAATTATTCCCATTAGAAAATCTTATAAAAATTTTATTAAATTCGTGCCTCTCCCTTTTTTATTGCATCTATATATATGAAAAGAACTTATTTAGATGTTTAATACTATATAAGTTTACTTAATTTAATCTATATTTGAGGAGGATTATAAACATGAAAAACTATGATAACTTTTTACTAGGAGTAACAAATCTCGAGGAAGCACGAAAATATTATGAAGGTACTTTGGGACTAAAACTTAAATTCGATTTCTCTAATAAAGGAATGATTGCTTTTAACATAGGTGCTGAAGAACCAGCAATAATATTAAAAGACGAAAATGTATTTAAAAATACGAAACCAACAATCTGGCTTGAAGTTGAAAATGTAGAGACAAAATATGATAAGCTATTAAAAAATGGAGTTAAGTTTCTATCAGAACCTTTTGAAATAATGACTGGAATGGCTGTGGAATTTGAAGATCCATTTGGAAATAGATTTGGAATTACAGATTATTCAAAGAAAATATAGTAAAAACATACTTTACCGTAATAAGTAACATACTTTTGCTCCAGTTTCTAAGAAATTTTGATGGGTGATTCCTAAGACTAAAAGTTGTACCCAAAATGCTAGCTTCAAAAACAAGCTTTGAACTAGCATATTTGGAACAATATTAAAGGAAACTCGACTCACTACGTTCCCTGAGTAAGTTCAATTAATCAAATCATAGATTTGAAATTTCACTTAAGAATCACATCCACCAAAATTTCCAATGAAACATTCCACAAAAGTATGTCACTTATTTCTGGTATAGTGTATATTTCAAAGTATAAATTAGTTTCATTTGAATTTTCAATTATATGGTACCTATTGTTTACGAACTGTCTCCTCAAAACTATTGTAAATTAAACAGCTAAACTTTAAATCACTTTAATTTATCTAACTTGGCAGCTCATCTAAAGTTTTAAATTGATACCCCTGACTCTTCCATTCTTTAATCAGACTGTCTAAAATTTCAGTATTAGTTTTAGATACCGCATGAAGCAGAACAATTGCGCCATCTCTAGTATTCTTTAAAAGAGTTGCTTTAGCAGTTCCTGGATCTGGCTGCTTATCTACATCGTAATCTTTATAGGCAAGAGCAAAAAACACTGATTTATAGCCAAGTTTTTGAGTATAATAAAGTGATAGTTCACTGAAAGTACCCTCTGGTGGTCTGAAATAGTTTGACATTCTACAGCCTGATATACTGTTTACTGCTTCCTCTACTCCCTTAAGTTCAGCATTAAATGCATTTTCATCTGTAAATGTAGGCATAGATTTATGCTGTACAGAGTGATTTGCTATTATATGCCCTTCATTAGCCATTCTTTTTAATAGCTCACTATCTGGAACTCCATTGTAGCTGCCAGTCACATAAGGCTTTGTTACAAAGAAGACGGCATGTACATTGTTAGCCTTTAAAGTATCTAAAATGCGTGAAGTATATCCATTTTCATAACCTTCATCAAAGGTAAGATAAATAACCTTCTTAGAAGTATCACCAAAACCATACCCGTTATATTTTTTTAAAAGATCAGCACTATCTCTTGAGGAATATAACCACGACCATCCTATAGCTTTTGTGCTTAATGCTGATGGATTAGATACTACAACCTTATCAAAGGATTTTGGTTGTGGCATAAAATCCTGAACTTGGACAGCTTCTGACTTTTCTGTAGGTTGTATTTTGGAACTAGACTCAGTTTTTGAGTCGGACTTTGATGGTGAATCAGGTTCCTTTTTAATAGCCGGGTCTTGATTTTCTTTAACCTTTTTATCATTAGATGTATTATTATTTTCTGAAGTACTTTTTTGTACGTTTTCTTGGATTTTTCCTTTATCTTCATTTGCTCCACCACAGCCTGATAATAATAAAGCCAAGGCTATAAGTAAAACTAAGTTCTTTTTAAGCATCTTTATCCCTCCAAACATGTGAGATGTTTTAGTTATAGTTATACATTTTAAGCTTGTCCTTTACGCGGTTATATGACAATTGCCTTTGCAAATTAACATATTTTCTAATTAGATATACAATTGCATTTTTAAGAATTGGTTACTATAACTATAATTACATTATACAACATTTTCTCACTATTTTTTCTAAAGATTCTTGCATTTTATGTCGATTGTTTGTTTATTTATAAAAAGTCAGCTGTTATTTCATCAATGATAAAAAAAATGAAACTATTCAAGGTAGATACTTGCCTAAAAAAAGTAGGCAGTTTACATATTTACATTCTTTCTCTTATATAAAACTGATATTGCCGCTAATATAAGGATCATCCCCATAAAAGCGGGTGCTGCATGACCAATTGATACATAGATTTGACCTCCAATGATAGGCCCAATCATTCTTGCTAAAGCCTGAATAGATTGGCTGCCTCCTTGAATCCTTCCTTGTTCACTAGAATCTACAGACTTTGAGAGCATCCCATTAAATGAAGGCCCAAAAATTGAATCACCAAAGCCAAATATAAACATTCCAGCGATAAGAAGAGGATAGAATGAGAATAATGCAGATAGCGCAATAAAACTGTAGCCTATAATCTCCGAAATCATTCCAAGAATTGCTATCTGTTTATCGCTAAGTTTTACCAAAAGCTTTGGCATAATTAAACTTTGTGAAATGATATCTTGGAATCCCATAATTGAAAACATAAGTCCAATCATTGTAGGCTGAAAGCTGAAAGTATCCATTGTAAATTGTGAAAAAACTGCCTGAAGTGATCCGTTAGGTATCCAAATTAAAAATGCTGAAACAAGCAGCCTTTGTATGCTTTTCATGGAAAGTATGTTTGCAAGCTGTGTAAATGGATTCAGTCTTACAATGGTAATTTCTTTCAGTCTATTATTCTTATCAAGGCTTTCAGGCATGAAAAAGAGTCCATAAACAACATTCAATAAAGTTATAATTGCTCCAAAATACAAAGGTACAGAATAACCAAATTTGGCAAGTAATCCACCTAGAGTTGGACCAATGACGCCCCCTACACCTACAATTGCACTCATCCATCCAAAGTATTTAGTTCTATGTTCTGGAGGAATGATGTCCGCAAAATATGCAAAGATAGTGCTTATAGTTCCGCCTGTTATACCATCTATTATGCGTCCAGCGAATAGTATCCATAGAGCTCCTCCTATACCAAAAATCAGATACCCGATTGCAGAACCTAAAAGGCATACTAAGAGAACTGGACGACGACCATATTTGTCGCTCAAAGCTCCAAGTCCAGGGGCCGCGAAAAACACACATACTGCATAAACAGATGTAAGCAGTGTAACGACTATAGCTTGTTCCCCCTGATTGCTTGTATAAGGTTGTACTAAGAATGGAACGACAGGGGATATTATACCAAAGCCTATTCCGCAAAGAAATACGGAGATAAGACCGAATATTAAAGCATTTTTATCTACAGTTTTTTCTGTGTTATGTTCATTATATGATTTAAATTTAGACATTTAAATTCTCCTTTCATAAGTTATATTTTTGTTTCCTTGTCAACAAAACCATCATATCATCACTTTGTTTCCTTGTCAACAAAAATAAAAACAATAAAAATGCAGCCAGTTCTCAATAGAGCTTAGCTGCATGTGGTTTTATTTTCATTATTCAAATTTATTCCGATTTAATATCTATATCCATTTTTTTATTTCTGCATCCAAATGATTACTATACTTTTCTATGAAGTTAAGCATATTGTCAAATTGCTCCTCAGTTATCTGATCAAAAACGGCTTTATCTCGCTCCTGAGATTCTTTATGAAGTTTCTCATGGATTTTATAAATTCTTTGACCTTCTTCAGTAAGCCTAAAATAAAGTTCTTTCTTATTATCTGGCTTCTGGTAGCTTTCAATGGCACCTTTTTTTATGAGCTTCTTGGTCATTTTGCTTATGGCCCCCCTAGTCATATAAAGAGACTCTGCAAGCTTTGTCACGTTGGAATCTACATTTCTTCCAATGCATTCAATGTAATGTACTTCAGAAGACTTATAATCTTCAAAACTGCCTTCCATCTTAAACTTATTAAGCCAAGCAATTTTATTAAATAATTCCCTAAAACCCATCATGACCTGTTCTTCTTTATTCATGACCTATCCTCCCACTCTTTGGCGCATTAACAATATTATATTAATTTTTTGTTTCTATTTCAACAATATTAAAGAATAATGCTTTTATACTCTGTTAATATATTATTTTAGTAAAATCAATAAGTCCTACTTTGTTTTCTTTTGAAATGCACCAATACGCATATCTATAGTGATAACAAGTGATTCATATGATTCTAGTTTTTCTTTATTTTCTGGCGTTGACTTCCAATAATGAGGTGTCATCTTAAGTAAGCTCAATATTTCTTCTTTATTTAATTCTATATCATATGTAACATTAGCTTCTTTTACATAATCATTTTCTTCAGCACTTGCTTGATATACCTTATCATTTAAATTTACATCTGAATATATAATTTCTCTTAGCTGTATTAAATGGTTAGTTCTAGGCAGTACCCTTACGAAAACTCCATCATCTTTTAAAACTCTATTGCACTCATTGATTTCTATTGGACTAAATACTGAAAGTATACAATCTATTGATTTATCTTCTGCAGGAATATGAAAATTATTTCCAACTGACCAAACACATTCTTTATCAGATTTACTAGCATATTTTACTGCATCTTTTGATACATCCATACCATAATAATCAGCTTTTATATTTTTCTCATTCAGATAATTCTTTAAATTAGTTAAATAATAACCTTCACCACAACCTAAATCTAATATATTAGACTTATCATTTCCATTTTTCCTTAGAAATTCAGCAATCATTTCACTTATTTTATCTGATATTGCTTTATAGTAACCTCTATTTAAAAAGTCTATTCTAGCTAAAACCATTTCTTTAGAATCTCCCGGATTCTTGCTTCTTTTTTGATTACTAATAAGTAAATTTACATATCCCTCTTTTGCTATATCATAAGTATGCTTGTTATTACATCTATACATTTTATTCGAAGCATCCTTAATTAATTTATCCTTGCAAACTGGGCATAGTAGTATTTGATCACTAAAAATATTATCCATAGTTTTACCGCTCTCTTTCTGTGTTCTTCAATCTCTTTACTATACACTTTTTGCGTTTTTTTGGCAAGATTATAGATAAACAACGCGGAATTTATTGTTAAGCTTAATATGAATATAATCTAAAAAGAAAATTTAACACTCGTAAGGTTTTCGCTAAGCTCCCACAATTTTTTAGCAAGCTTTGAATCTATAGCCCAAGGACGTACACCATTTCCTTTTAGGCTGTCGGACTGAACAGACTCAGCGATATCACAGTCTTCGCAATACACACCACCCATTCCATTTAATATAGGATTCGTTGCACACCATACCGATGTAGCTGCACCCTGATCAATAGTTTTAAATTCATTCGCTTGTTCCTTAGCATCAGTCTTTTTGCTATTGCTCTTTATCTCTTGTGTGGTGACTTTTCCATCAAGAGAAAATCTCCCCAGGTCAGTAGTTGGAATTAACCCTGGATGAACTGCAAAAGCTCTTACTCCATATTCTCTACCTAGCCTATCAAGCTCAACTGCAAAAAGTACATTGGCAGACTTAGATTGAGCATATGCTTTCCATCTATCGTATTCTGTTTTTTCAAAATTTGGGTCTTCGAAATTAACCCCTCCGAGGCGTTGTGCTCTTGAAGAAACTGCGACAACTCTTGCATTGCCAGCCTTTTTTAAAGCAGGCCAAAGTCTTGCTGTTAATTGAAAGTGTCCAAGATGGTTTGTTGAAAATTGAGATTCATATCCTCTCTTATCTTTCATTAGTGGTGGAGCCATAATTCCAGCGCTATTTATTAAAATATTTAGCTGCCTCTGAGAAGCTATAAACCTCTCAGCAAATCTATCAATAGAGGATGGGTCCATAAGATCCAAAGTTTCTAGCTCTATATTTTGAATTCCTTCTACAGCACTCTTTGCTTTTTCAATGTTCCTTGCTGGTACTATAACAGTAGCTCCAGCTTCTGCTAAGACCTTTGCTGTCTCTAACCCAATTCCTGAGTAACCTCCAGTAACAATTGCCACTTTACCTTGTAAATTTATATTTTCTATT
Source organism: Clostridium chromiireducens (assembly GCF_003575225.1). Lineage (NCBI taxonomy): Bacteria > Bacillati > Bacillota > Clostridia > Eubacteriales > Clostridiaceae > Clostridium > Clostridium chromiireducens. Next base: position 512,071 of record NZ_QXDJ01000004.1, read on the forward strand.
ACCTCTTTTGAAGTTGTAGAAAATCCATAACCTGAATTTATTGGTGCTTGAATAGTATTTCTCATATTTTTCTCCTTTTCTATATGTAATTTAACTTATAAAATGAACTTAAATCGCCTGCGATATTGTTAGTATATTTCTTAGAGCGCAGTGTAAGTCAATAGAGAATTTAAAATTTTTCAAAATATTGATTTGCAATTATAATAACCCTTATAATTGTTACTATACTTTAATATAAAACTAAGTAATGTTATTCAGAGGAGTGCAATTATGAATTACTCAATAAAAGAAGTAGCGGAAAAATTTAACATATCGTCATACACATTAAGATACTATGAAAGGGAGGGACTAATACCTTCCGTACTACGTAATGATAGTGGTAGGAGGGTATATACAGATATTGATTTAGGCTGGCTACAACTAGTGTGCTGCATGAGAGCTACAGGAATGTCTATTTCATATATAAAGAATTATGTAAATCTTTGTACAGATGGGATTGACACCTTGCCAGAAAGACGTAACATTATGATCGAGCAAAAAGAAATATTAAAAGAAGAAATCAGGAAATATACTGAACTTCTTGAACTTGTAGACATGAAATTAGATTATTATGATGAAAAAATCTCAAAAGATGAATTGAAAAGGTTTATTGGTTCGAAAAGTGATAAACATTAAAAATACATACCTGTTTCTTGCATAGAGGGATTCCAGAAGCTAAAGCATTGATTGACAATAACCTTATGAGGAATATGTAAAAAAAATCATAGTAAACACTTAACCTAATTTGCATGAAAAATATAGACTTATAAGATAATGCAATCATCTTATAAGTCTTAAAATATACTCATTATATAGCTGTATTAGTGAAGTTACTAATACCATCTCAAAAATCAGCTAAGTAAATAATTTGTTATTTAGTCTTCCTTATCCCCTCTTCATCAAAAATCCTTCTTAAATAGATTTCCGTATATAAAGTGAAGCTGAAAGTAATTAATAAAGATCCTGTAATACTTATTACACTAGATAAATTAGGCTCTTCTCTTAATAATAGTGTAATTAATAGGGAAAAACTCAAAGATATACTTCCTCCTATTAACATCATGACAGCACTAAAACTATTCCCCTCTTTCCATGTTTCTTTATTTTTCATGGCAAAAAAAGTTCTATATCCGTAAACGCTATTTATCTTCTTTGGTGGCCGTAACTTTAAGATTGCTCCGACAACAATAAAAATTACACTGGTCAAAATATTAGTAATTAACATAATTTTTCCTCCGCACATTGTTTAGGTTTTTACAGTATATCTAGATATCCAACATGTAACTAGACTTATTTTGTAACTTACCCCCTAAATATTATTTTCATTGATACTAAGATTTCTATAAACTAAATCATCTCTTTTCTCAAAACCCAAGGCTCGCCAAAACTCATTTCCTAAATCATTTGATGCAAATGCAACAAGGGCAACTTTATTTATTTCTTCTTTTCTCAACGCATTTACTACAGCCTCCACTAATGCTTTTCCAATCCCACTTTTACGATAGTCGGGATTAACCGCCGTATGATAGATGTATCCTCTTCTTCCATCATGTCCGCACAAAATTACACCTATTATTTTATTTTCATTATAGGCAACATAGTTTGTTTTAGGATTCCTTTTTATAAACTTTGCGATTCCTTCAAAAGAATCATCTAAACTACGCATTCCCATTCCATTAGTATTTGTCCATAATTTATACACTTCATTATAGTCTTCAGTTGTCATTAACCTTATTTTCATACTTCACCCTCCAGAAATACAAAAAAATATAGATATAACATTCCCTAATTATCTACTCTAAATTTCTATGTATTCAAACTTGTTTTCATGCCATTTAAGAAACTTCTCAAAATCATCATAAGAAACTCCTAAGGTAGCAGTATTAACATTTGGATGAAAATTAATAGGACTTTTATTGACAATATCCTTATCTATAAGAACCATAACTTCGCTCTCTTCATCATTTATTAAACCAAAAGGGGTAACAGAACCTGGCTTAAGCTGAAGATATTTAAATAGCCTTTCTTCTGACGCAAAAGATAATCTGCTGCTGCCAATTTGATTTGATAAATTTATTAAATCAACTTTTTTACTCTCATCTAAAACCACTAAATAATGAACATCACCTTTTCTGTTTCTAAGAAAAAGATTCTTACAATGTTGTCCGGTAATTTCTAGCTCTAATTCCTTCGCCTCTTCACAAGTATACACCGGCTTATGTTCATATTTTATATAATCAATTTCTAATGAACTCAAAATATCATATACTCTCTGTTCATTTGTACTCATAATTATAACTTCCTTTCAAAAAATATGCTGTGATTACTAATTCTATAGATACAACTAAACGAAATTTAATACACATTTATACTAGCTGTATAACTCAATCTAATCTCAATTATAGCATATTTTGAAAATCTTGCTTACTTAACTTTATTAGTTTTCACTATTAATCTTCTTAAATTTATAGTCGCTACAAATAGAAATGTGGCCGCCATCCATTTAGAACCTTTCAGCTTTTTAAGCTTTATTTTTCTTCTTTATTAACAATCCTTATTAGATTGTCTTTATGTCTAACTACCATTAAAATACAAGCTATAGTAGCAGAAAATATTATCGCAATAGGTAATTTCATAATAATGCACATAATAGGTATTGTTACACCTATAGAAATAGATCTAATAGAAACTATTCTTGTAATAAATCGCAATATAAAATAAACTGCAACTCCAGTTAACGTTGGAATTGGTGCAATCAATATAAATGCTCCAAGAGTTGTATTTACTCCTTTTCCACCCTTAAATTTAAGGAATGGTGTATAATTATGTCCTAAAATTACTGCTATGGCAATTATAGAAACATAAGTATTTTCTGACACTGGCAACTCTATAGTCTTGGCTAAATAAATGCCTAAAGCCACAGGAATTACTCCCTTTAAGATATCGATTATCTGAGTAATAATAGATATCTTAGTTCCTGCAATTCTTTTAACATTTGTTGAACCTATATTTCCACTGCCTTTAGTTCTTATATCAATTTCACAAAACCTTTTAGTAAGCAAGTATCCAGTTGGAATTGAACCACACAAAAAAGATACTAAAATTGTTATAATAATAATCATTTCATTCACCCTAAATTCATTCTATTTTGATTTATATTATCTAACTATTTTAATAGGTTATAGTTTGATTTCATGCTTATTATAACATAATTCACAAAACATCACATCAATGATTCAATTCTCCTCTTATTGTGTTGCCCCTAAGTATAGAACCAGTTGGTCTATGTAAAATTACTATTGGATTTTTTCAGTAAAAGTTGTTCCATTTTTGCTTGTCCTGAGCTTTCGCTCAAAATCATATAAGAATGGTGCAACTTTTACTGTTAGAAATTCACTGAAACTTTCTCAAACAATCAATTAACAGAATGACTTTTCTTTCAGTTTGATATACCACAACATTTAAACTTAGCACATCTTTGCACAAAAAAATCAGATAAATGTTTGTGAAATAAACATTTATCTGATTTCGGTTATTATTGGATGAAGTTTAAGTATAGGTACTTATCTATTTTTTCAAACCTATAATCCAATGCTTAGATATCAAGCCCAGCATGGTATCCTTGATATACTGCAGTCGTTATAGTTGATGGACGTACACAATCTCCAATTTCTCTAACCCAAAGTGCAGATTCAACTAATTCATCTACGACCTTTCTTCTTGCTCTTTGTCCTAATGCACAAATTACTGAAGTACCTGGTACAAGATGTTCATTGCCTTCTGAATCAGCACATAAAACTCCTTCTTCTGTTACCTTTAAGCCTTTATATTCTGTATGCACATGAATATTATTCTTTTCGATTTCTGATAATAAAATTGGACGATGTCTTATGTTTGCATCTGGAGCAAGTTCAGGTCTCATTTCTACTAAGTGTACAGTTTTTCCTTCTTGTGCTAAATGTATTGCTGCTTCACAACCTGCAAGACCTCCACCAAGAACTACTACTTCACTGCTAACCTTGTCTTTTTCTATATAATAGTCATTAACAACTACTACGTTATCGCCATCTAAACCTGGGATTAGCGGAACAAGCGGTTCTGAACCAACTGCTATAATTAATGCATCAACATTTTCGTTTTCAACATATTCTTTTGTAACAGTTGTATTTAAACGAATTTCAACACCAGCATCTTCTGCTAATTTTCCAAGGGTAACACCTAATTCATACATTTCATACTTAAATGGAAGTGCTTGTTCTCCCTTAAGTATTCCACCTACCTCATTAGATTTTTCACAAAGGATTACCTTATGTCCACGTTTTGCAGCAGTTATTGCAGCTTCGAGTCCTCCTGGTCCACCACCTGCTACTAAAACTTTACGTGAAGTTGCCGCCGGAATAATTTCTGTTCCTCCAAGTTCACGTCCAATTAATGGGTTAACTGTACAACGTCTTGTAGATGTCATAGCACGTTCTGCCATACATGTAAAACATCTTAAACATTTTACAATATCCTTATCACGATTGCTCATAACCTTTTGTGGAAGCTCATGGTCAGCCAAAAGTGCACGAGCCATTTCAACAACATCAGCTTTTCCACTAGCTATGATTTCTTCCATCATTTCTGGATCATTTAAACCACCAAGTGTCGCAACTGGAACACTTACATGTTTTTTAATTTCTGCTGCAAGATAAACATTTGATCCATGTGGTAAAAACATAGAAGGATGCGTTAGACCAAATCCTCTTTGGTAAGTTCCTGCAGATACATGAAGTAAATCTACTCTTGATTCAATTAATTTAGCAATTTCAACACCTTCTGCAAGATCATATCCACCTTCAAATAATTCAGAACCACTAAATCTAAATTCTATCGGGAATCCTGGTCCAACAGCTTTTCGTACGCTATCAAGAACTTCCTGAGCAAAACGAACTCTGTTTTCTAATGAACCACCGTACTTGTCTGTTCTCTTATTAAAATAAGGTGATAGGAATTGATTAATTAGCCATCCATGTCCACCATGAACCATAACCATTTCAAATCCTGCTCTTTTAGCTAGTGCAGCTGTATCTCCATAAGCTTTTACTATATCATCTATTAATTCTTGAGTAAGCTCCTTTACTTCACGACCATCTGGACGAACTCCAATGCTTGGTCCCCACTGAGCTAGTCCATCTTTTTTATTCTTGTCAGTTAAATAAGTTCCAGCATATTGTCCTGAATGAGATAACTCTACGCTGGCAATTGCTCCATGACGACGGATAGCATCTGCTGTGTAAGTAAAACTTGCAAGTGAACCTACTGTTTGAAGATCTAAATGATACATATGTGAAGCTTCAGTTTTAGGATGAACCACAACCTCACTTACAGTAACTGAACCTGCCCCACCCTTAGCTCTTAATTCATAAAAAGCTGTAGATGCAGGCCCAATAGTACAATCCGCTGTAATATCTGTTCCTCCCATAGGAGCTGAAAACATTCTATTTCTAAAAGTTACATTTCCAATTTTTATTGGCTTACAAAGGTTTGGATATTTTCTTTCCATAATTCTATTCTCCTTAATCTATTGTTTAGTAAAGTTTTTCTGTAAATTTCTCACATGATTCCTTGATAATAACTATATTTTCTAATTAATTCATATCTAAAAGTATCAATCATTGTCTAATAATTAACACGCAATTGTTTACATATTCGCTTATTTATTAGTTGAAATTGCTTTTTTATGCATATAGCGATAAATAAAAGTTAATGCAAAGCCAATAACACACATAACTGCAGCTATTAAAAATGCTCTTTGATAGCTATGATCAGCAGCATATACATTTCTCATAACTGTTGGTCCAAAGTAACCTGATACTGCAAAACCAATGAACATTATTCCAAAGTTAACACTATTATTTTTAGCGCCAAATTGATCTGCTGTGAATCCAGGGAAAACCCCCATAAATGCACCAAAGGATACACCTACAATTACGATACCTACATAAAATTTAGTTACATCTCCTTGACCCGAAAAATATAAACATGTAAGACCAATAACAGCAATAATAAAGGCAATAGTAAGCGTATTTATTCTACCAATTTTATCCGAAAGATAACCTGCTATAATACGGCCGCCAGTATTAAATAATGCTAATATAGAAACTACTGTAGTTGCAGCTGCAACTGGCATTCCAATCATACCTTGTGCTAAAGGTGAGGCCATTGAAGAGCACATTAATCCAGTGAATGCACCACATAATAATACTAAAATCATTACATAGAACGTAGGACTTGCAAGCATTTCTCTCCAATTCTTATCATTTTGATTTGACTTACTACCCTGGGATACTGGTGGTGTCCACCCCTCAGGAATAAATCCTACAGGACATTTATCAATGACAAACGAACAAACACAAACAATAATTAAGAATGTTGCACCGATTATCTTAAATGCTGCAGTTACTCCAAAATTACTGATCAGTATGTTTGCAACTGGTGGTACTATTACTGAACTAAACCCATAACATGCAGTTGTAATACCTCCAACAAATCCACGTTTATCTGGGAAAAACTTGATAGAGTTACTTATTGTACATCCATATACCATTCCAATTCCAAGTCCAGTTATGATACCATAGGCTAACACTAACATACCTAATCCATTAGCAAAACCTGATAAGATCATACCTCCACCAAAAAGCAACCCACCAACAAAGATAACTTTTTTAGGTCCAAATGTATCATTAATTCTTCCACCCGAAATCATTGTTATAGGTCCTACTGAATTAGTAACAGTGAAAACGATTGCTAGAGCTCCAGCAGTCAGCGTGGCTCCAGTAACTTGGCTCAAATAGCTTGCCATAGGAGCTGCAAATACACTCCAAGCATACATTGAACCAATACATAAATTGATAAAACAGCTTGCGATTAAAATAATCCATCTTTTTTTTGTTAATTCCATAAAAAATCCCCCTTGCTATTTTTGTTAATATTATCACAATTTCATGTTAATAATATCACAACCAAATAAACATGTAAATATGAATATATAAATATTTATATGTTTATTATTATATATTTATTTTTATATACTATTCAAAATATGTTTCATTAGATATACTTACTTATAAGTAGTTATTTAACATATTCTCCTGCACTCAATTTCAATCAATTTTTTATACTTTGACAAAATTGTAATCTGAGAAAATCATGTTATAATAACTAGACGCCAAAGAAAGAGGTGTGTTTATGAGAACACTTAAATATGCAATTTTAGGATTATTAAATAGAAAACCAATGACTGGTTATGATATAGGAAAAGAATTTAATTTTCAATTAGCGGAATTTTGGAGTGCAAAACATAGTCAAATATATCCAGAACTAAAAAAATTGGTGGATGAAAAACTCATAGTTTATGATATTGAAATTACTGGAGATGTTTTAGAAAAAAAAGTTTATAATATCACAGAAAAAGGCAGGAAAGACTTTTTAAAATGGCTAAAAAAAGATGAGCCTATGGAACAGACTCCAAAGAATGTTTTTCGCCTTAGAATGTACTTTTCAAATAATTTAGAGATAAGTACTAGAATCTATTTATTAGAGCAACAATTAGAGCAGCACCAAGACAGACTAACTTTCTTATACACCCAGTTAGATCCTTATGATGGTATTCCCCCTGTTGATAGTGATGCATTTGGAGACTATCTTGTTCTAAAGGGCGCCATTATACGAGAAGAATCTTCAATCAAATGGATAAAGCTTTGCATTGATTGTTGTAAAAACGGCACTAAATAGGATAAATAACAAACTAAAATAACCCACGGCAATTTTATTTGCCGTGGGTTTCATTTTTACCCCCCTAGATAAACATCTATCCTATTTATACTTCGAGATATGCATACACCAGAAAGAAAAGGTATTCTTTTGCGCAGTGCTGCATTGAGAAAATTCCTATAGGATTTCTTCAGTAAAAGTTGTTCCCTCTTTGCTTGTCCTGAGCTTTCGCTCATGAGCATACAAAAATGTATGTAACTTTTGCTGGAATAAAATTCTCATTCAATTTCCAAACATGCTCTAGATAAACACAAACCTGATTTATACTTTGAAATATACACTAAACCAGAAAGAAAAGGTATTCTTTTGCGCAGTGTTGCATTGAGAAACAGAATACCTTTTCTTTCGGTAAGCTATATCTTAACTCTAAGTAAATGTGTTTATCTAAAGATACTTCTCCATTTTTGTTGCAGCTTGTTTTTCTAATTGTTTTACTCTTGGATATGACAGGTGCAATTTATCCTGAACTACATAGTATTTTCTGTGCTGTATATGAACAATCTGAATCACTTTTCTTTCATCCTCTGTTAAAATAGTCATTGCATTTTCAATTCTTTTTAATTCCCTTTTTTACTTGCCTGTTCCCTATATAATTTTTCTTTATTCCCTATTAATTCTTCTTGCTGCTGTTCAACTTTAGAGATGTTCTTAAGATTCTCCTCCATTTTATCTTCTTTATTCATTCGATTTATGGCTTCTAGTTCTTCTTCAAGCTCCTCAACTCTTAAATCTATCTCATGAATATCTGCTAAGGTTTCCTTATATTTTCTCACTCTATCTAAAGTACTACTCACGAAACTCACTCCCTAATCTTTTTCATAGCTCTTTAAATATTCTGCCTAAAAGCTTTTAAATGACTTTGTATTTCACATTAATCTATAAGATTTCATCTTTATTTTAACCTATAATTATTTTTTGTACCTTCAATTTCAACTATAAAATCTTTAGCCATTTCATATATTCTGCTTCCTATAGCCTCATCAAAGCTTAAAAGTTTTTCAATTGTAAATTCTGTTGAAACTATTATTGGCAAATGATTAAGATATCTATAGTTCACAAGCTCGAACATTATATTAACGTCAGTTTCATTTACTTTACCCTTGTACAAATCATCAAGTAATAAAATTTCACAGGTTTGATATCTGCTTAGAGTTTTCTTATAAAACTCTTCATCCAGCATGTTCTGCTTAAGGCTTGTAATAACATCCCTGTAAGACATATAAATAACCTTTATGTTTTTCTTCAGAAAATTATTAGCTAAGGCCAAAGCGATGTGAGTTTTGCCGCTACCTGGATTCCCACAAAACAAAATTGAATTTCTTCTCTCTCCTCGTATTTCATTAAAGCTTTTATAATAATCTGTGGCTTTAGCTTTCATCTCTTTTGATTTCATTGACCATTCTTCAAAATTGCTGAAATTCTTATTAAAGTTATCAATATTAATTCCACTGTTATTCCATAGCCTTTTTACCTTCTCTATTTCCAAGCACTTGCATGGAGTCATTAATGGCTGGGAATTTTCTTGCCTTTTAATAATAAAACCTGTATCATTACATAATTCACACTTACATTGGCTCATCCCTTTCAAGATGGGTACTTGCTCTTGGTCTCCATTCTGGTATTTTGATGTTGAACTTTCTCTCACTTTTTGCATAATTCTGTCCATAACACTCTCCATAACTCTCCTCCTTTAATGGATATATTCCCTTCCAACAGTGTTCTATGCTATTTTCTAAAATCCTAATTTGAATCTTTTCATCTTGAGAAAAAGCTTTTAACTTTGATAGCATTATTGTCAAAGCTTTATGTGTCATTGGCTTTCTTATCTTCTGTCTCATATTCATAAAATCCATTATGCTTTCTCTCAAACTATCATTTTGTGTAAATTCACCTATATATATTTTATTCTTATCATTCTTATAGTTCTTTTCATTCTTGTTAGTTGTTAATTCTTTGTTAGAGGCTTGTGGTATATTTGTTAGTTCTTTGTCAGCTTCTTTGTTAGTTTTCTCAATACTGCCTTGGTAAAGCCCCCAATTTGTTATCTTTATAAACCTCCCTGTTTTTGTTACTTCTTGTGTTAAAAATTCATATTTTTCAAATCTTTTAAGGGCTGTCCTAACATTTTGAACAGAAATACCAATGCCGCTTTTCTTCACAATACTTTCTAGGGATGTAACAAGTTCTCCAGGCTTTGCTGTAAACTTTTTGCCTCCCCATTCCCATTCTTTTTCTTCATGATTCGCCATACTTAAAAGAGTAATAAGAATAACCTTTTGTTCTAATGTAGACTTAATCCAAATAGCCTTATCAAAAAGACATCTATGAATCTTAAACCATCCTCCACTCATTTTCTCATCTCCTACATTGTTTTCTAATATTTATCTCTATGGCAGATTAAATAATATAAGTATCTACCTCTCTCCCCTTTTCACACATCCAAAAGGAATCATATTGATAATTACTGCATTTTAAACCCTCTAGTTCCTCATTGTCTTCTTCATAATCAAAGCTTTTAAGCTCTATTGTTTCTGCTCTACATATTCCATCCTTATAGTTTTTACAGGTTTTCCAATGACATTTCACTACCAATTCGATTTCCCCCTCTTAGCTCTTAAATATAAAAAATTCCCCTCTCATTTCTCCTTTACAGCAAGTTCCTTATTGAGTTCCTTCATTTCATCATTTAACATATCTTTAAAGTCTTTAAGTTCCTCTTCTCTTACATCCCTTTTTAATCTATCAACAACTTCCAAACCCCTAAAAATAGTTCCCAATTTCTTTCTCCACCCTTGCAATAAATTATTCTTTCTTTCTATATTTCATGATTTTTAAATCCTGCGAAACAATATTCCATTAAGTGCAAAGAATATTTCTGACTTACCAGTTCAATATACTCTCTTTTATCTTCAGATTGGCTTTTCTACATGGATATTCATAATAATTATTGGTTTATTAGATAAAAGAATTTACAAATCTATTAGAACTTTATGTGGATATCTTATCTAGAAATCAGAAACATTTTTGTACCCACAAGGGGTATAATATGCAGCAGGCATTTGAAAATGAGCTGCTGAAGGTTATTAATGGCTGATTGTTCCACTTAAACTTGTCCAAATGAATATTTGGAGCAAGTTTAAGTGGTGGCAACCTGGCATTTATAACCTTCCAGCAAAATTTTCATAGCCATGCGAAATTATTATGCCCTTTAGGGTGCAACAATGTTTCTGATTTCGGTAAGTCACCACCTAATTCTAAGTTACAGGATGTTTATCTACACCACCGCCAAATCCAAACTTATTTCGCTGTTTAGTAAGGTTATTTGATTTACTAAAACTGTTGGAGGTTTATATTCTTCTATTATTTTCTTAGCAATTTCAAACTGGCATCTCTTTATGGCTTCATATCTTTCTACACCAAATTCTCTTCTAAGCTGATGTTGAATATCTGAATAAACCTTTGATCTTAATGAATTATTATTGTAGGCTGGTGTTTTATATCCACCTAAGGCCTTTATTCCAACCTTTCTTACTAATGCTTGAAGCTCTTTGCATTCAATACTATAAAGGGGAACACTGTTTTTAAAATCATCAATGTGAGCTTTTATTTCATCAATCTTTGTATAATATTCTCTTAACACTGCAATCTGCGTTTCAAGTTTACTTGATGTTACTAATTTATTTTGTGATTCTTGATTTTCACTTTCTATTTCTTCAAATTTCTTTACATACTTTGCTGAAAATAATATTCCTTTTTCCCCTTGAAATTTATTAGCAATAAAATCACAACCTATTTTAGTGAAAAGATAAGATTTGTTTTCTCTTCCGCTGCTGTCTTTATAAGAACTTAATATAAAATAATCACTCACCACAAAATTGTGGTCAGTAAGAATCGGGATAATTCCCTTATACTTACCATCCTTTGTCCCTTCAAGCTTCTCAATTATTTTATAATGCTTTACCCCTAACATATCTGCAATTTCCCTGCTATCAATGGTTTTTATCACAGTTTGTACTAGTTCTTTCATAATATCTTCTCCTTCACTTTTATTGATTAAGCTTGACCTGTTAAACATGAATTATTAGATTTGATTTATTAACTCTATTCCGCTATCCTAAAATCTTTAAAGATTTCATCTACTGTGCAATTATACAAATCAGCCAATTTTTTCATAACTTGAGCTGATGGAATTGACCAGCCTTGTTCCAGTTTATAAAATGTACTTCTGCTTATATTTAGAGCCTCTATAACCTCTTTACTTTCAAGGCCCAAATTAAGTCTTCTCAGTCTTATTGGCGTTAATTTCATCTCTCCACTTCCCCTTCACCCACTACTTATCATTATTTACTCCTTGTCCTAACATACTTATATTTTATCAGTTTTACTGATATTTTTAAAATCTTATTTTATCATAAAAACTGATAATTTTGGCAATTATATGGATATTACTTATACTTCCTTTAATTTTCTTTAATTTACCAAATATTTTATAGTCAACGCTAATAGCTGTCATATCTACTAACAAATTGCACATTGACTTATAATAATAATTTATAAAACAATTGATATTAGACCGATAATATTACCGATAAACCTACTGATAATTTTGCCGATAATTTAATTTATAAAATATAGATATCCAATTAAAAAACTTAAGATATATATTATTAAATAATCAGTAAAATCTGAAAATTATTAAATGCATAATTCTGTTTTCTAATCTCGAAACGTATATAGATATCCCAATTAAGAGTTTGATTTATACTTTGAAATACTTTCCATACCTTCTCTTTCGGTTGGTTATATGCATAAGTCTAAGTCATAGTCTGTTTATCTATAAATTTGAGCACGAAAAAAGACCTGAGTTTTAAATTACAGGTCTTTCATCTAGATAAACTAACTATTTAATTTTTCTAAATGGTATAACAGTATCTCTTTTGTCTGCAGTTATATCATAATCTTCTTTAGCATCTTCCTTAATAATATCTAAAGAATCTTTTTCTCTTATTAGCCTCATAAGATATACAATTTTTTCTTGATATCTTTTGAATGATTCAGTGCTCATCTATAATTCTCCTTTTGAAAAAACTAATTTAACGATAGCTTATCCCAATAGAAATAAAATATTCCTCAATAAAGAAACTTTGGCTTATAAAAAATTGCCTATCAATAAAAAAAAGAGCATTACTCCAAGGTTAGATAATATAAATCATGAAATATCAGTTTTAATAATTTCATAATATATATATTATGTGAAAACTTATAAAAGTCACTCTATTTTTATGTAAATTAATAAAAGTATTTTCTTATTTTATTAGAATTTTTAATGAAAACATGAGTTTGTATAAATTATATTTTTAATTCACATAATAAAAGTTGAAATATTTCATTTATTTACACTAATTTAAAAGGAGTTAAACTAATGAAAAAATTTATTGCTATATTCTCTATTTTTTTATTTTTATCATTTAATATAAGTGCAGTAACAGCTATGGCTGAAACCAAATATTTAGATCAGGGATTTTACAAAGTTAAAGATATAGGTTTACTTACTGGTTCTTCCTATAAAGTACGGAATGCGTCACCTACTGGCCGGGCTATTGTAATGGTCTTTGATGGGAATCAACTGATGCAGGAATTTTTAAGACTAGAACCAAACTCTCAAAGTTTTATTCTTAAACCTCTTGATTTTGATCATATTGTGATAATTGTTGGTGGTGGTAAGGTTGAGTTTTCCTAAAAATACATATTCTCATTTTAAATGGCTAAAATAAAACCACTTATCTAAAGATGAAATCTACACCTTTAGATAAGTGGTTTTATACTTTCATAGCATCCATTATTTTTAATTTCTTATCTATATATTCTGATTTACTAAAAACATAATCAATATCTTTAGTTATTTTAATATCTATAAATCCATCATCAATCATGTTATTTAATATTTCCATTGCTTTTTCATGGGATAGTCCCTTTCTGTACGGTCTCTCCTCAGTAAGTGCTTGATAAATATCAAGACAAGTCATAAGACGTGAATTAAAATCTAATTCTTTATTCCCCATGCCAATAGGATATCCTTTTCCATTTAACTTTTCATGATGATTTGAAGCCCATTCAGTAATCTCCTCAAATCCTTTTATTTCTTGCAGAGCTAATCTAGTGTAATCCGGGTGTTTCTTAATAATACTAAACTCTTCGTCAGAAAGTTTGCCCGGCTTGTCTAATATATAGTTTGGGATCGCTAGCTTACCAATATCGTGAAGATCAGCTGCAATAATTAACTTCATCTTTTCTTCTTGCTCTAAGTCATAAAAGTCTGCCATAATAGCGGCCTTTTCCGATAAACTTTGAGAATGTTTTTGAGTATATCTAGATTTAGAGTCAATAATTTTTGATAATACATTAGTTATATTATGAATTTCTTCGAAAGATAACTCTAAACTATACTCAGGAATTTCTTTCTTTAATGCTATACTAACAAAATCATTTTTCAAATTTATCCAAAATTCTTCATCTTCAGTGACTTTTAAAAAAGCTTTTATAATTCTTGAAGAAAACGATATATTTTCTTGATGTGCCACAAATTCATAAACTTTATTCCGCATATCATGATTATTATTTTGTAAATCAAAACTCTTTTCTAGAGCATCAGCGATTGCTATAATTTGCGAGATTAAAGGAATTTCCTCTCCCCTTAAGTTAAAGAATCCTGTGCCATCATACCTTTCATGATGATACTTAATTATATTTTTCACATTGGTCAGTAGTGGATAGTTTTTAATATTCTTTTCTCCAATTGTGCAATGTTCTTTTACACCTTCTAATAATGCTGCATTTTTCAATTCTTTTGTAGCTAATTTTTTATGCAGACTATACTCACTTAATCCATTATCATGTAGCATTGCAAGCGCAGCTACATCATGGAGTTCTTCAGAACTTAATCCCATTTCTTTAGCGATACTAATTGAAATATATGCAGTTCTTTTTCCATGATTAGATGTCATCCCGAGAATATCCATCTCTACAAAGTCCAAAGCAAATGAAACAGCCATAAAAAATTCATTTAACCTAAATAACATAATTATCCTCCTTATTACATTAAACTTATCTTTTGTATAAAAAACGAAAATAGTATAAAAATATTTTATACTATTTTCGGTATTTTTACTAGAAAATTAGTTCCTTTACCAATTATGCTATCTGCTGTTATAATCCAATTTCATAAAGCTCTCTTTTTAATTTTTTCTTCTTTCGCCAATTCATCTTTCTTATTTAATGCTATATCACATACCTGACCAAAGTATGCAAATTTTACTCCAAAAAGATAAATAAGTACTCCCATAACAACTAAGTATAAAGCTAAATATATTGGTCCTAAGAACGCTGCTGGAGCGGCATTATATAATGTTAATGTTCCAAAGAACATAAATATTACGCCTGCTACCCATTTTATATATACCTCTGGTATATGCCTGCACATCCATGCTCCACCTAAAATACCTATACCGTCAGCAATAAGCATTCCAACCGTCGTTCCCATTAAGATAAGTAATGGTTGTTGATTTTCTGCCGCTATGGATATTGTCATAAGTTGTGTCTTATCTCCCATTTCTGCTATAAAGAAGGCAATTGCAACCGTTACTATAGGTCCAAACTTTACCTTTTTATTCTCTTCATCGTCTAGTTTATCTCCCCGTATTGTCCAAAGGCCAAAAACTAGAAAAGATACTGCTGCTATAATCTTTATCAAATTCATTGGAATTATAGTGCTTACATAACTTCCAACCGCAACTGCCAATGCATGATTTAATATAGTTGCAATTAGAACTCCAATCAATACGTGTTTAGCTTTGTATTTACTTGCCATGGCCATAGCTAAAAGCTGAGTTTTATCCCCCATTTCTGCGACTACCACTAATAATAGTGCCTTAATAAACACTCCCATATTTAACACCTCCAAATTATATTAATTATTAATTTTAGTTATCCCCCTTCTTGCACTTTTTTATAAAAAAATAAAGACCTTCAGCACAATAAAGCGTTTTGTCATAGATCCTTTTTGATAGATTTTATCAAAAAAGGTTTATAACCTAACACAAATATTGCGCTAAAAGTCTCACTTAACTAAAATTAGTTACGATAAAGCCAGACCTAAGGTCAGTATGTTGACTTTATCACCTTTTAAAAGGCAGTTACTCCCTTTTAACTTTAAATTATTTTCAATATTTTAATTTTATATCAAATCTCATCCACTGTCAATAATTTCCTGCTTATCACTATATTCCTTTTTATAGAATGATACTTTTTCATCAATGCTGATAATCTCTAAATAGATAAACCACTTCCGACCTAGACTTGTTTAGCAATTCACCGAGATTATAAAAATTACTATTTCGAAATTTAAATTTTTTTATATTTCATGGTAATTTTGAAATAACGTCATATATCCTATATGAAACCAATTTGAAAGGAGTGAAAGCAATGGCTATAACAAAAGTTCCAGAGTCTACTGCTCTTAGTATTGAAATTCAAAGTTCAATTGATAAAGCAGGCGATCCTGTATACACTAAGAAAACTTTTTCTGGTGTAAAAAATGATATTGATCCTCAAAGTGCCTATGATGTTGCTGAAGCAATAAAAGCTGTTCTAGCTGCAAGTACTAGAGACACTTTTATAAACTCAACTGTCAGCTTAATCAACGCGTAAAACAATTCTTAATTACTAATCTATGCTCATTTTGATAGTACATCGGTATTTGCATTATTAAAATTAATTTGGAATTGATTTTAATAGAAAGGAGGAAATTTACATGGAATATGTTTTGACAATGACTTTCTTAACTTCTGGTGGGTTAAAGTCTACATTATCTATAAATGGTGTTAAACCAAATCTTTCAAAAGATCTGATAAATTCTTTAATGGATATTATAGTTGCAAAAAATGTTTTCTTAACTAAATCTGGTGAGTTAGTAAAAAAAGAAAGCGCTCAAGTGACTGAAAGAAAAATCACTAAATTTGAAGTAGCTTAATGCTCTTTTAATAGAAAATAGAACCATGCGTGATAAGCATGGTTCTATTTTTTATAATTGAATATATTTCTTTTACCTTCACATAATAGAAATTGAAACATTGAATTTTTAGAATCATGAAGGGTGGCTGATCCAATGAAAAAGTTTCTTACTTTATCCTCTATCTTTTTATTATTATTATTTAGTATTAATACAATTACTGCTGTCGCTCAGGTAAACCAATCAAAAAGATTCAAAGAAGGTTTTTATAGTATGAATGATTTAGGGTTATTAGAGAATGTTTCTTACAAAGTCGAAAATGTCTCTAATTATAACGGATTCCTTGTAGTATTTGATTCTGAGCAAAAAATACAGCAAGCAATATCATTAGAGCCACACTCAACAAAGCATCCTCTTAAAACCATTAGAAATACCGACAGAGTTGTAATATTGGGTCAAGGTGAATTAATTTTTTCTTATTAAAATTCAAAAGTTCTTACATTTAAGGTTTTTTACTATCCCACATCATTAACCAGTTGTTTATTACTGAAATCTTGAAAGGAGCTAATTTTATGAAGAAATTAATTACTATATTGTCTATTTTTTTATTAATATCATTTACTATAAATACAGTAACTGCCGTAGCTCAACCTAAAATATATTCGCAAGGTTTTTACACAATGAAAGATCTTAATCTCTCTGAAAATACTTCTTATACTGTTCAAAATAATGAACCTTATGTTGAAGGTCTACTAATTATTCTTGATTCTGATAGAAAGATACAGCAACTTATACGTATACCACCTAGCTCAACTAAAAATCCTATAATTCCTCTAAAAAGTGACTACAAATTTATAATATATGGTAATGTTAAATTAATATTTTCTTAAAATGCACTCTCATAATGTAATAATATTACGGCTTATAGATTATAAATATATGTCTGAAAACTCTACATTAGTAATTTGCACAAGACGGTTATCATTCATAAAATCTACCATTAGCTTTTCATTTTGTTCCTCTAGTGCCATCTCATCAGGAAGCAGAATTATAAAAGTTGTACCTTTGCCAAATGTACTTTCTACAGTTATACTGCCTCCTAATGCTTCAACAAACTTCTTTACCAATGATAAACCGATTCCTGTGCCCTCTGCCTGCCTTGATAACGAACTATCTACCTGTCCAAACTTTTCAAATATTATATCTATCTTATCCTGTGGTATACCTATTCCATTATCCTTTACTTTAACGCATATATTACCTTTTAAAGAATTCATACTCACAACAATAGATTTACCTGCCGGTGTAAACTTGATTGCATTAGAAAGAAGATTTAGGATTATTCTTTCATATTTTTCATCATCTATTCCTATTGTCTTTTTTGCGAGCTTAGATACAAATGTTATCCTTACTTTCTTCCTCGAAGCATATTCATAAACAGATTCAGTAATAGCTTTTGTGAGGAAAACTATATCTATATTCTTTTTATTAATCTTAATACTTCCTGCATTCGCACGTGTGATATCAAGGAGGTTATTAACCAGCCTTAATTGTCTAGAAGTATTCTGTTTAATAGTTCTCATATAATCTTTTATTTTATCTGTCATTTGATCTGCATAAACAAAATTCAAAGTCTGTATAGCCGTGTTTATAACATTAAGTGGTGTTCTAAACTCATGTGAAATAACTGATAAAAAATCATCTTTCATCTCCATCGCCTTCTCAAGCAATTCTTTCTGCTCTTTAATATGCTTCTCATAAAGAACTCGCTCTGTAACATCACGACAAATAATAATTCCTAAACGAACTTCACCCATCTCATCAAAAACAGGGGTTGCATTAAAATTAAAATATATGTTATTGTCTCCGTGCTTTACAACTACCGTCTGATTCTCAACTTTTTCACCTCTTATGACTTTCATAGAAGGAAAATCGTCAAGTGTAATGATTTCACCTGTTTCAGTATAATAAGTTTCACCTGCTTCAAGCGACTCTCCTACTTTTTCAAGTGCCCTACCAAGCAAAGTGGTATTCTTTGTATATTTCGCAACCTTTTTGTTTAACATTATATAATTTCCGTTTTTATCTACAACAGTTAACCCCTCTGATATATTTTCTACTATGATTTCTAATTGTTCTTTTTGCTGTTTTATGATCTGATTTTGAATTCGTAATTCCTCTTCTATTCTTTTACGCTCAGTAATATCTCTATTTGTTTCAAGAATAGTTTGGTGTCCCTTTTCATCTACTATTAGCTGAAACCTTGTCTCTACTATAAGTTTGCTGCCATCTTTTCTTGTATGTTCTATCTCACCACTCCAAAGCTCTTCCCTTAAAAGTATAGATTTTATCTTATTAATATCAATTGGAAATATGGTTTTTAGGAGTTCGTGACCATTATATCCTATAGCTTCTTCTTTACTATAACCATACTTTTCCTCTGCTCCCTTATTCCAATATATTATGTCGCCGTCAAGTCTCCAGGCCAAAATAGCTTCACGCGAAAAATTTAATAGATTAGCCTGCATTTTTAACTGTTCATTCTGCTGCTCAATAACCTTCGCCTGTTCTTCCAACTTCTTTCTATTTAAAACTTTTTCTGTTATATCTGTTGTAATTTCAATACAATATTTAAAAATTCCATTCTCAAATACTGGAGCGAGACTAACTTCCCAATATGTTACTCCTCTTTCAAATTTAAACATATATTCATCAATATAAGCCGGTTTTTCTGTTAGGAGTACATTTCTCCATATATCTTCAGATGAACTTCCGATCCACCCTGAAATAATTTCGTGCATTTTTTTACCTATTGAATTTTCTCTCCTGTTAAAGGGCTTATCAAAAAAATCCAGGTAAGTCTGATTGGCTCTTAGTAAAGTTATATCGGGTGCACTAAAGATAGCAATGCCAAGTACATCATGAGAAAGCAATGCTTCTACAGCTGGCAATTTAACATCCAAACGTAAATTTTTCTTCTCAGAGAAAACGTATACTTTTTTAAAAGTATCTTCATTAACAGTTATATTTACAAACCTAGCATCTAATGATTTAGTGAAAAGAAAATACTCCTTTTCCCCATCAACATTTTTTATCTCAATGCTAGGACCGATTCTTAAAATGCTGAATAATTCATTAATATTTTTATTTAATAACTCTTCCATTGAGTATTCTGTCATATCAATAAATGATTGACTAATTTCAGTAGCAATTTCATTGTTTACAACTATATAAGATTTCCCATCAATACAATCAAATGAATCATAAAACTTCATAATAATTCTCACTCCCAAAGTTTAGACTTTTTTCCTTAGCACAATTATACATATATACTATATTACCATGTTATTCCACACGTTTCTACCATGTATTACCACTATATTTATTAAAATAATCAAAACTATTTTGTATACTTATTTCAATATTTGGAATAATAATACTGAAACCTAAATTTTTTTCATAATTTATTTATAGACTCCTCATTGTAGGGGTCTTCCCCCCCCATTTAATTCGGACTTTTTCAGTATTGAAAATCATTCTTCTTCATCTTCTTCAAAATAATCCTTTTTTGTTTCATAAAATTAATGAGATATGTATAAAGACGAATAAATTCTATAAATATAGAAAATCTATAACTATACAATCAAACCACAACCTATGGAGGATTAAAATGAATATATTAAAGAAGCTGATTTCAGCCATTATAGTTATGCTATTGTTATCAAATATAATCCCATATAATGCATATGCTCTACAAACCTCTACTAATGAACCGGAACTTAAAGTAGCTGTATTCATAAATAATTTTGACGATTTATTCCTCTATGAAATTAAGAGAAATTTAGAAGATATCCAAGCTGAAAATGAGAATAAAGTTCAATTTACTTTTTTTGATGCAAAAGAGAATCAAGGCTCACAAAATGATAGTATTGAAAAAGCACTTACTGAAAATTTTGACCTTTTTGTATTACGTCCGGTTAGTAAAAATATAAGTGATTTTGAAGGCACTTTTAATAAAATACAACAAAAAAATATTCCGTTAATTCTTTTATACGAGAAAACTTCATCAATAGTAAATTTACTTAAGCGCTACCAGAAAGCTGTTATTATCGATACGAATCTTGTTCAATCCGGGATTCTAGAAGGTAAAATCCTTGCCAATGCCTGGAATGCAAATAAGGAAGTCTTAGATAAAAATAAAGATAATATAATGCAATATATTCTGATAAAAGGTCCGTCTGATAGCAATATAACAACTATAAGAAGTAAGTATTCAATTCAGACAGTTAATGAAGCAGGAATAAAAACTCAGGAACTTTCATCGGTCACCTGCAACTTTCTAGAAGAATGTGCAAGGACTTCTATTGAATCACTAATTTTAAATTACTATGGCAAAATCGAAGCAATAATTGCTAATAGTGATTCTATGGCAATAGGTGCCATTAAAGCACTTCAAAAATACGGCTACAACAAAGGAGACATCTCTAAATATATTGCAGTTGTTGGAATTGACGCCTTGCCAGAGGCTAAAGAATTAATTAGGCAAGGTGCCATGACAGGTACTGTTGAGCAGCACCCACGTGAACATGCAGATGCAATTTATTCTATAGGAATGAATTTAGTTTCTGGCAAGTCTCCTCTCAGTGGCACAAATTATAAATTTGATGAAACAGGAATTGCAATCCAACTACCTTATTTTGAATATGTTAAATAAGTGTAATTCTTTAATTATATGGCTTAATATTTTTACTATAGATAAGTTTTAAATTTCTTCATAATGATTTAAAATCTTTTTAATTTTTTCATGAATAATGGATTTTAACGATTGTGGTTTAACTGACTTAATAGAAGTACCATATCTAAGAAAATATTCAGATATAAAGTCTTCTTCACCCTTATTAAAAAATCCCTTTATAATTGTCTTTGTTCCTAATTCTATTTTCATAGTGGGATAATTTTCCTTATAAAAAATATCTTTTGCACTATCTAAAATTTCTATTTCAAACTGAATACTTTTATCAGATTTGTAAAACTCTAAAGGAGAGTTTATTAATTTTTCAATTGGAAATTCTAACTTATCATTACTAAACTCTAATGAGGTTATTTTATCACATCTAAAAACTTTGTATTTATTACTATCAAGCTCTATTCCACTGGCATACCACTGTCCAAATTTAGAGGAAATCTCAAAAAACTGTATATGATAATTTACAGTTTTATTATTTTTCAAATACTTAATCTTACAACTTACTTCATTAATAACACTTTCTAGAATCTTATCTAAGAATTGACTAACACTATTATGCTTAGATGCTTCAAATTTTAAGACCTTTTTCATCTTATTAATTTCTTTTATTTGTTCTCGTGATAGGCAGCTTTCAAATTTTTCATTTAGTTTCTCTATACTTAAATGAAAAGGCGTAGACTCATATGCTTTAAGTGTGAGCATTGCAAAATATAAAGCGTATACCTCATCTATGGTAAATATAATAGGTGACAATAATCTATTTTTCAATATAACATATCTTCCGTATCTACCTTGCTCTGCGTAAATAGGCATTCCCAATTCTTCTAATGAACTAATATCACGTAAAGCTGTACTTTTTGAAATGTTATATTTATTCATTAAATCACTTAAATTAAAGTAATCAAAGTCATTTAAATATATCATCATATGGTTTAATCTTTCTGATTTTTTCATATATCCTCCATTGTAAAATTTTCCTGAATAAAGGTTTCATATTTTGACACCTTTAAGTATTATACTCTAATTATATCAATAATATAGTCATTGATATCTAATTAATTATACGAAGGAGATTAATATTATGAGTACAACACTAGAAATTGCTATTTTCCTTTCAATGAATGGAGAAGCACAAGATGCTATTAATTTTTACAAGAAACACTTTAATGCAGAACAGTTAATGATTGTAACATATGAAGACCTGGCAAAGATGGGCGATAAATCAATAGAAATTAATGACGAAAATAAAAATCACATCTCTCACTCTATTTTAAAAATAGGTAAGACTAAAGTTATGATGAATGAAAATCCAATGGATACTAACGAAAAGTACAAAGCTGGTAATAATACCTCGCTATGTGTTCAAAGTGCTGATTTGGAAGAAATCCAACAATTCTATAATAGCTTGATTACAGATGAAAGAGTTAGAATAATTGTACCATTAGCGAGTAATATATTTAGTAAAGCATATGGTATTATTGAAGACCCCTTTGGTATTCAAATTCAATTATGTTTTGATGAGAGGTTAAAGTAAAAATTATTCTTGTGATAAATAATAATTAAAAACTCTATCATAGTTATTGAAATATATACTAAGATAGAGTTTTTTTTACAATAGCACTTTAAATTATAATAATTTAAAATGCTTCAGCTATAGGTATAGTTTGTATTACCTTACACAAATAATTTAATAGATTTTTTTATGTACAATGGCATTATAATTAAAATGAATCCAAGCAATAAATATAAATATAGTTATATGCTAAAATTTAATACAAGACTATTTAAATGCTTCATACCATGTTTTAAATTCTCAGTTTCAATTTGCACATCATTTGAATTATTTTTTATATTTAATATTTTGTCAGCAACTTCACTTGTACCCGTTGAACATTCGTTATTTGCTGTTGATATTTCCTTTAATGATTCTGTTATGGTTTTTATTGATGCCAAAAGTTCCTCTGATGTTGCACTTAAATCTGATACTAGATTCTTTATGTACAAAGCATCTTTCTCATAGTTTTCTCCAACTAAAACTGACTCTTTATAACTATCTAAAACTTTTGTTTCAATATATGTTAATGTTTGCTTAGAGACATCACTAAGATTATTTACAGCCTCAAATATTATATCAACTACATTATGTATTTCATTTACAGTTATTTTTGAATTCTCTGCTAATTTTCTAATTTCTTCTGCGACTATAGAAAATCCTCTTCCAGCTTCTCCTGCTCTGGCTGACTCAATAGCTGCATTTAATGCTAAAAGGTTAGTTTGCTCAGAAATATTAAAAATTGCATTAGTAAGCATTTTGATCTTTTCAACACTTTTAATTTTATCTAGTGCTTCATTCATTGCTTGTTTAATTGATGAATGTGCTTCGGTAGCTTGCCTTTGAAGCATTACAGAACCATCTTTAAGTGCACTTGCCCTACTATTAATTTTATTAGCTGATATAGCTCCATCTTGTGCTTTATCAGATATATGTTCTACTGCTGTTTCTATTTCCTCGGAAATAGCATTTATTTCCTCGGTTGATGCAGCAGTTTCTTCAACCTCTGCTGACAATTCTTCAATTACAGCAGAAGCCTCTTCTAAATTCCCCGTAATTTTTATAATATTATTGCTAGAAATTGTGATAACATCATTTATGTTCTTTGTTTCCATCATTATAGCTTGTACAATTTCTTTTAAAGAATTATGCATTTCATTAGTAGCTCTTGTTATATCACCTAATTCGTCTTTTGAATCTAGCCACTTGTCAGGTATGCTTCCTCTAAGATTTCCTGTTGAAATAGATTGTATATGTTTTTTTAAGAATGATAAAGGAGATGTAATGCTCTTTATTATATACATACAAAATGCAACAACAGCTATAATTATAATGAAAGCTATCAAAATTGACATAATATAATCAAACTTAAGTTTATTATTAACACTTTCTTCAATTGATAAATTGTTCTTATTTGCAAGTTCTACGACTTTATCAATAGAATTTCTGTGATTATTATATAACTCTTCTAATTTATTATTTAATATAAATTTTGCATTCTCTTTATCTCCATTTTTTATACACGGAATAAATTCGTTATTTAAAACATTAAAATATTCCTCAGCTGATTTATATGAATCTTCCACAAAAATTCTTTTCATTTCACTTTCAGGTAAATCATTAACCCATAACTCGTGATGTTCATTATAGTAGCTTTCGAGTTTTTCTTCATATTTAGCTAGTTCTTCAATCTTACTTTTATCATCTTCATTTAATAATTCCAATGCTGTAAGATGTGATTCTATTATGTACTCTGGAGGTGGAAGTATATCTGATATTAGATCTTTCCCCATAATTATTTGTTTATATGTATATCCATTGATTTTTGTATCAGTTATAACTTTATTTGTATAAAATCCAAAAACTGAAAATCCTAAAATAAAAATAATAATTAACAAAAATAACTTATATTTAATCTTCATATCTTTTATCATAAATTTAGCCCTCAACTCACATGATTATTTTATGTTTTATTCCCCAATTCTTATTTGCTATTTCGTATTGTTGATTAAATCACCTCTTTCTAATCTCATTAATAATCAGTTATATTTGAAACTTTAAATAAAAAAGACCAACTTAAACTAATTAATAAAAAATAATTAGCTTAGATTGGTCGGTTGCACAACTAGCTCCAAATTCTTAAAGTGCCCAAATAAAAGAATTCTTCATAGCTCCCAAATCATATTTTTGACATAGTTACACATCATTATTTACTGGTTAAATATTGCAATATGTGAAATTTTATCACATTAACTTACAATAATCAACAGTTATTAATATGACTCAGTATCGAAATCCAAATTCAAATTTATGAAATTACCTTTTTTAAAATAAAGCTGCCTTCTTCTAAATCTTTCGGATTTTTTATTTCTATTACATGAAATCCGCACTTATTAACATAGAAATTATGATTCCTATGAGAAAAAATAGGCGTTTCAGTACTCCATACTCTTGTATTTGGATACATGCTTTCAATTTTACTCCAAACTTTTGTTCCAATCCCTTTATCCTCATAATCAGGATCAATAAATATATTCCCTAAATAATTTTCATCATTATCATTAATCCAAAGAATTGTGGCACCAATAAGAACATTATCTAAGTATATACAATAAGAAGTCGCTTCTTTATCTAATCCCCATTTCCTTAAAAATGACCCATCATCGTATCCTGGAGGCCCACCAGTTTCTTGTCCCAAATGAATTTTTGTATCATAATCAAAAGCTCTTTTCATTATGTTTATAAGACTCAAAATATCTTCTTCAGTCATTTTATCAAATTTTATATTCATATCTACTCACCCCACCAAATTACTATTTATAATACTTAACTTTAAACTCAAATTGATTATTTATTAGTTCAAGAAATATTTTTAATCGTGATTATAAGGTATATGTTCAGAACCGAAAAATTTAGTAATATCACTATTTATCATTTCTAAAATATTATCATTCACGAATTTCACGTTTTTTACCATTATAAATTAATTATAACATATTTTGTAAAGGTCTCTTTATATACTTATAAAATAGAAAGTTTTACTTACCACAATTTTGTGGTGAGCACTTTGTCACTTCTTCAAATTATAAATGTTTTAATAGGATAATTTCATAAGGTTCTCCTTCTGGCATAAAACCTCCTACTGTTTTGTATCCCAATTTTAAATAAAAGTGTTGCGAATATTCGTTAGAAGCTGTTGAAGTCATAACAACCTCATACTCTAACTTTCTCATTTCAATTTCCCAAAACTCAACTAATTTTTTTCCGTAACCTTTTCCTCTCTTACTTTCTAAAAAATAAAGCATGTTCATAAATGGTGTATTGTCCCAAAACAAGTTATATCTTAGCCACCCACAAAAATCATTATTTTCTTCTAGAATTAGCACTCTACCTAACCCTATAAGATTTTTTAATTCATTCATTTTAATATGCTTATCATATAATGAAATAATCTTTAAATCTTCTATTTCAGCAAATCTAATCCTCATTAAAAACCACTTTCTTTCTTGCTTATTTACTTACCTTTCTTCCAAACTGGCCATATCACCATAGTTTTATACCAAATAGACTTATATTTCCACTTATGTTATAGTTTTGTATGAAGTGCGGACAAAATCACTTATTCAAATCAATAGAATAAAGTACATGTTTCCTTAAAGGACTGCCCTCAATAATATTCGGATGTTCAAATTCCATAACCTTTATCATACCAATCTTCTTCATTACATTTTCTGATTCAATGTTTATTTTCGAAGTGAAGCTATATACTTTATTGAGTTCTAGTGTTTCTAATCCATATTTTAAACATGCCTTTGCTCCCTCTGTTGCAAACCCTTTACCCCATGCTTCATATTTAAGTCTCCAACCTATTTCAATGCACGGAGTAAATTCAGATTTGAAGTTTGCTAAGTGGAATCCAATAAAACCAATGAAATCATTATTATGTTTAGTTTCAACTGCATAAAGGCCATAGCCGAAATTTTTGAATTCATCTTGAATTATGTTGTAAAATCTATCTGTTTCCTCTTCAGTAAGTGTTTTATTAAAATATTTCATTACCATGGTATCCTTATTCATTATCCGAAATTCATATAAATCTTGTTCATTCCAATCCCGAAATACTAACCGTTGTGTTTCAAAATAAACCATGTTTTCCCTCCTTTGAAATAGCTATATTTAGCCGTCAATTATATGAACTTATAAGAGTATTGTGTAAATGCTTTGAATTTACTTTAAATATTGTTCTGGATTTAATGATATTTTCTCTACATATGCAAAGAATAATGAACAGTGGTATCCATCAGCAACTGCATGATGAACTTGGATGGTTACCGGCATAATAATTTTATTATTTTCTTCAAAGAACTTCCCCCATGTTACCATAGGAAACAGGAAAGGACTACTTCCTTCGTTGTTTACATTAAAAGATGTGTAATTAAACCAAGGCAGACATGAGACAATAAAAAAATTCTTTTGAAATTGTGTTTTAAAATTATTATCTTCTTTATGACTGTTTAAAGAATTTACCATATCTCCATAAAAACTTAAAAATTCATCATTGAATGCTGTGTACATATCACTCATTACTTTAGTCTTATCGCTTAATACAGAATAACTCGGACCAATTTCATCAAAGAATCCTAATCTGCCATCTTCATCTAAAGCCATTTTAAATTCTTTATGATTATTTATAGCTTTTGAAACAATCCACGTAAATGTTGGATAAAGTCTTAACTTATTAGCTCTTATATAATTATATAGATTAGTAATATCAAGATTAACTGTAATACTGTATGTACATTTCGCATTATTAAAAAAATGGTTGAAACGATCTTTCCTTTCCCAAGTATCCATATCAACTATATTAAACCCCATAATAATTTATTTCCCCCTTATATTTTAATCTTATAATTCTTATTTCTAATCTTCAAAATTATTAACTACTTGTCTCCTTACGATTTTAACGGAATCTTACATAGAAAATTCTATTTTCAGGAATTAAGCCACTACTTATCAACGGTTCAATGCTTTCTGTATTGCCATGCCAACATCCTGCAATAGGAATTAACCCTTGCGAAATAGCAAATTTGCTCAGGTTTATCATTATACTTCTGCCAATACCTTTCCTTCTATGCTGTGGAAGTCTAAAATTGTCTACATCAACATTTTTCTGATTATTTTTCATCTTACCTATACCACCATATCCTAAGGTCTCCTCATTATCTGTGATTTTATAGAACTTGAAATTTCCATCGTCAAAGCAACTTAAATCACTATTTATTTTTATTTAACACCAACCCTCATACGATAGGAAAAATCTATTTTAAATTCTTTATCACCAAAAATATCAATAATTCTCTCTTTAAAAGATGCTAAAGTTGGGTTTATTTCATCTATATTTGCTTTAATAATAGACTGTAACCCTCCTTGACTTAAAGCAATTTCTATAAATCTTTGTGAAGTGCACATTTCAGTATTTGAAAAAACTATTTCTCTTACATATCTAAACTTATTGCTATTTTTAATATTGGAAAGGTGATTTTCCTTATCCCATCTGACAAAGCTATCTTTAATTCCTTCATATGTGGATTCAATTTCATTTACTTTCTCAAAAAGTTTGTTATATTCAAGTTCTGCTTCCCAATTACAAACAGGTGGCCAATCATAATCATAGACTGCAAAAACACCTCCATCTTTTAATATTCTTGAAACTTCATACAAAGTAGCTTCTGGATTCATCCAGTGAAATGATTGAGAACATGTAACAATATCTACAGAACTATCATTAAGCCCAGTATTGTCTGAAAATGCAGAAACAAATTTTACATTATTTAAATCTAATGCCTGTTCTATTGCTATTTTAATCATATCATCGCTTGGCTCTATTCCTATGACTTTCTTGCTTACATCACTCCAAATTCTTGTGGAAAGACCTGTACCACATCCTAAATCAATAACAACAGATGGACTTTCACCTAAATACTTAAGCAATATTTCTATGACTTTTTCAGGACATTCAGGTCGTGCATTATTGTAAACATCAGCAAATCCTTTAAATCTATCTGCATTTAAATGTAAGTAATCTTTCATAAATCCACCATCTTTCTAATTTATATTCTTTCTTTAATAAAATCTGTAATTATATTATGTGTTCTTTCCCAATCTTCGAAAGGCATATCGATAATAACTTTTTCAATTGGCAGCTGTTTCAAAATACTCAGCTCCACTTTTTGTCTTTCTTCAATACATGAAATATATCCATCAAAGCCTTCAAGAGAGTTTGACTTTCCATACCCTTGGGAAGTATGATAATCAATAACACTTTTAAGCCATTCATCATCACGTTCCATGGCAACTTCAGAAACTCTTTCTTTTACCTTAGAATTTTGCAAATAAATTATCACAGGACTTAGAGTCTTTATATGTTCATAAATGCTTGTTATATACTTTTGAATATTTTCATAAGGAAAATTAAACCTCATCATCATTTCACATAATGGATTCTGTAAAAAACAACAATTAAAAACATAAATATTCATTTCTTTGTTTGCCTGCTTGGCAAACTCTTCCCAATGCTCTAGCATAATTGCTTTTTCTATTTCCCATGGCAAACAATCATATATTTTAAAAGGAATTATCTTATTAAATAACTCTCCATTTACCTTTGAAAGTGGTATAACTACGCCTGAATTCTTCATAACTCCAATATTTTGAACTTGCTGTAATTCTATATCATTAAATATTCTCAAATCATTGCTTGTCATAAATGCATGAAATTCATAGTCAGCCGGATGTTCTAAATCGCCCTCATCATAACATGAAACAGAACGTCCCTTTTTCAAAAGAATATCCGCAACAAATTTACTGGTGGTACTTTTTCCTGTGCAAGGTAATCCTTCTATTATAAATAACTTATTTTTCAATAGAAAATCCTCCTAGATTTAAATTAAACTAATATTTCCAATTACTTTTGAAGTCTCTTTTAATCGCATCACAAATTCATACCAGGTTGGACTCTCTAAACTCATGGAAGAAATACGATCTTTAATGAACTCTCTTATTTCTTATTTTGTCTTTGGCCAATGAATCATATATTCTCCCGTTTCTTCATCACAACCATAATCGCAAATATCTTCATAATCCATTTCATTTATTGGACTAATAATTAGTCTTTCTGTTTCAATCATTTTTTCACTTCCTAGATATATAATCAAAGTTATATTTAAAGCAAATCACCATTATGAGTTAATTATAACATAATTTTCAAATTAAATATTATTATTTATCACCCTTGCTTTATAGTAACTACATAACTTAAAATATAATTGCAAAATTGACGTGGTGGTAACTTCGATTACCGCCTTTTTCATTTTAAACAAAAAAATACAGCCAAATTAATGACTGTTTAATAAAGGGAATATTAATGAAAAAGCTTTTCTTAACAATTTTTATTATAATTAGGTTTCCTTAACAATAGCTGAATAAATTAAAAAGTATAAATCTTATTTTTTTTCAAATACTATTACAGAAGTTCAATCAAAGGAGTGACTATTATGAATCATAACGAAAGTATAGGGTGTTCAGTAGAAGAATGTAAATACCATTGCAAAGATGATAATTATTGCACATTAAGCAAAATACAAGTAGGAACTCATGAATCAAAAGCTAAGAGTAAAGAATGTACTGATTGTAATTCTTTCGAATTAGGCATGTAAAATTTAATTGACACAAAAAAGCAGTAGTTGGATTTCTCCGAATACTGCTTTTTAAACTAATCTAGTCAAACAGATATCCCATCATCTTTTCGGGATTCTCTAAAAATTTTCTTGTTATCATGTAATTATCAGTCTTTTTATAAGGAGTTTTCGTAATTCCATCATCATCAATAACAAATATATCTGCACCTGGATATGCCATTAATATTGGTGAATGAGTTGCAATAATAAACTGTGATTTTTTCTTTACAAGCTCATTAATAATAGTAAGCATAGCCATTTGTTTAACTGGTGACAATGCCGCTTCTGGTTCATCTAAAATATATAGCCCATTTCCACCAAAACGATTGGTCATGAGTGTAATAAAGCTTTCACCATGTGACATCTTATGTAATGATTTACCTCCATAACTATCTACAACACGACGCCCCATAGAACTTTCTGAATCGAGATTTTCTATTTCTGTAGCTACATTATAAAAACTTTCCGCCCTTAGAAAGAAGCCATCACGAGGTCTCCTCACACTCTTTACTATAGTAAGATATTTATATAATTCAGAATGTGTTTCTCTTGATGAAAAACTAAAATTTTTAGTTCCTCCTTCTGCATTAAATCCACTATTAATAGCAATAGCTTCTAGTAATGTTGATTTTCCACTGCCATTTTCACCAACAAAAAATGTTACATTGCTTGATAAATCTAAGCTGATTAAGTTATTAACTACAGGCAACTCTTTAATATAGCTGTCCGCTTTATAAATTTCTTTCTTGAGCCGGATTTCTTTTATATATAAATTATCATATAGCATTCGTGTATCACCTCATTGTTTCTTTTCTGTTTTACCAACCTTCTTCTGTAGACTTATTAATCTATCCTTGTACTTTTTCATAATATCAATAGCAATTAACAAAACCTCATTATCGTCTTTATCCATTTTATCACATCCTCTAACTAGAATGCTTTTATCTATTCAATATTGATAATGATATGGTTCACCGTATCAGTAACAAGTGATAACACACTTTCTTATCCATATGTTAATTTATACTCTTATTTCATATCAATTCTTATTGATTTATCTTTAAGCCTTTATAATCATTGTATTATATACTGTCAAGTCTTAACCCTCTACTCCAAACTGCTTTGATAGATAGAGTGTCGGATATATTGGTAGTTGGATCACCATCAACTAATAATAAGTCAGCACGTGCTCCAACTACTATGCGTCCTCTATCCGAAAGACCAAAACGTCGAGCAGGGACAGAAGTTGCAGCTCGCAGTGCTTCAATTGCTGTGAAACCAGCCTCAACTAGTAATTGAAGTTCGTGGTGTACACTAGCACCATGTGCAAGTCCTCCAAGTATTGGAATTGGAACAGAAACATCTGTACCAACTAAAATATCTACCCCAGCATTATGAAGATCCATTACATTATTGAAGTTGTCTTTCATGGTTCCTTGTGGGAATGTATTAAAACTTGAATTCAATGTATCTATCCATTCTTGACTTAGTTTTGAAATAACACGTGGATCAGTTGCTAAATCAGAAGCTGGCTTCCCAATAATAGAAGAATTTAGTACTAGACAAGGTGTTACAAAAGCACCACTGTCAGCAATTGCCTTTATCAATTCAGGAGTCCACGACGGACGATCAATAAATACGTGAGCTAATCCGTCTACTCCAAGGTTAATTGCTGTTTTTGAAGATTCCGCTGTTAGCACATGGGCAAGCACTATTTTATCCAACTTATGTGCTTCATCTACTGCTGCTTTATAAATATCATCACTTAAAACAGGAAGACCAGGACTATTCATTACTGTTCCTTCTTCAATTAAGATTTTAACATAGTCTGCACCCTGGGATACTTGTTCATTTACATGTTTAACAGCTCCCTGAATGGTTGTTACAGAAGGTGATTCTTCTTCATGATTGTGTTGCTGTTCATGGGCTGCTATAAATGCAGCTTTTTCTTCTTCAGTCATTTTTTCCATTTCTTTAAGTACAAAATCAGGAATGCCATCCCCCCCTATTAGTTCATCCGGATGCCCACCTGGAGCAGTTACCCCCATACCAGCAGAACGTACATCTGCAATATCATAGATACCCTTTAACTCTAATTCACGACCATTTTTCGTATAACCACCCATCATTTCTAATTCAGTTGTAACACCAAATTTCAATGCATGGCGTAGACCGTCTACCGAAGTATGCACATGAGAATCAATAAGACCAGGCATTAAAGTAGCACCCTTGGCATTGACAATTGTTGCTCCAACTGGTACTTCACCACCGATAGCAACGATATTTTCACCGTCAATTATTACAATCTGTTCATCAATCACCTTTTCTCCATTAAAAATGCGAGCGTTAATAATAGCAGTTAGCTTTTCAGTTTTAAATTCTTGATTTTCTTTTTTATTCATTTTATTTTCCTCCCCTTCTCGCTGATCGAGTATCATTATTTGTAAAATTTATATCCACAATATCAGAAACAAGATATTATATATGTCAAGCCCACCTTTCTCTCTCCATTTTTAAGCAACCAGTAGTAGTTACTATATTTTTTATACTCCAAATATAGAATTCAAATATTCTCTATAAAACAGACTCTGACTTTATTATATTATCAATAGTTGACTATGTCAACTGTTGATAATATCCACTAAATTACTTGCAGAATACAATTCCCTTCTATATAATAAAAAATGAAGCAAGTCACATCTCTTAAAAACGGTTTCAAATTTTAGTTTAAGGAGAACTGAATGATATGGAAGAATTATATTTCCTCAACTATTGTGGTGCTATATACCGAAAATCACAACTCTATATAAAAGCAGCCTTATCTGACCGAAACATGAGTTTCTCTGATGCTATGGTTTTAATATACGTCAGTGCTAACCCCGGAACAATCCAAGATGACATCGGCAGTAACTTGTCGATTGATAAGTCAGTTGTAGCACGTTCCATTAAATCCTTAGAAGCCTTAGGGTTATTAACAAGAACCGAGGACGTCTCCAATCAGCGTGTTAAAAAAGTTTATACCACTGAAGCAGCCAAAGAATTCAAAACATACTGGAATAAAATCATCTCTCAATGGAATAAAACTATTTTAGCAGACCTAACTCCAGAAGAGCGAAGCATGGTTATTTATGCTAATTATAAAATCAAGGTATCAGCTATCGCCGCTGACATTCAAAACGAAATAAAACAAATAAAATAGGTTATGACTCATGTTTCACAAAAATGAAGAAACCTTGTAGACATGATATAAAATGAAAAGTACCATATGGGATAGACAATAAAAAAAAGTCTATCTTATATGGTACTTTTATGTATAATATAACCAATAATATTAGGAATGAACATAGTTGCGTAATAAATTATTTACAGATGAAGAAGTTGAAATACTGCTATCTTTCTATTCCTAATTTTAGTAAATTCCTCATTTACTTATGATACGGTTCACCGTATCAGTAGTAAGTGATAACCCTTTTTCTTCATATATCTTTTTAATCCTTATAGCACTCTAATTATTCCTAATACTAAACCAACGCAAAAACCACAAATAGCACCGTTTACCCTTATCCACTGCAAATCATCTCCAACTCGCTCTTCTATTAATTCTATAAGAGTTTCAGTATCTAATTTTTCAAGGTTATCTCTAACAAGTTTTCCTATCTTTTTGTGATTAACACTTATGTATTCTGATACATGTTCTTGTATCTGCTGTTCTAATTTATTCATTAAACTAATATCTTCTGATATACCATCTATTAAGTTACTTAGCATCGGCAATATATTATTTTTTATGTAATCATCATTAAGATAATTTAAAATTATACTTTTTAATTCATTTAATGTTTTCACTATGTAATTATTTAGCTCAATATTATTACTTAAGTTAGTTTTATACTCATCTATTTTCTGTATGATATTCTCATTGCTACTGATGCTTTTTATATTATTCCGCATTAATTTAAGTATCATCACCCTGCTTGAATTGTTTTTATTTTTTAAATCACTTAATATTGAAATAACTAATTCTTGTGCTATTTTTCCTACTTTTTCTTTCCCTAAAAGGCTTAAAGCTGTGTTTAAAGTATATTGCATCATTCCACTTATTTTAAGTTTTTTTATTGAACTAAATACTATATTTCCAAATTCATTTTTTACTTTTTCTTCTTTTACTATCTCCTCACACTTAACAATTAAATTATCTAAAAATTTCTCTTCATAATTATTCTTTAAGCATATATCAATTAATTTTTCAAGAAATTTTTTAGTATCTAATCTATTTAAGTATTTTTCAATTAATATAAGTACATAAGAAGAAATCTTTATTATGGGAATATAATTTATAACCCCTTTAATAATATGTGATATGGCTGCTTTCCCCTCATTAGAATATATACTTTTTTTACATATATTTAATATTTTTTTCACAACTTCTAACTCATGTACTTTACTTATAATGCTTGATTTATTGAGTAAGTTATTTTCTACTATTGAAACCAAAGCTGTAGTTATTTTTTGACGATTTCTAGGTAACAATGCAGTATGTGGAATTTGGATACCTAATGGATGACGGAAAAGTGCTACTACTGCAAACCAATCTGAAAATCCACCTACCACTCCTGCTTCAAATCCGCTTTGCAATATAATCATTATAGGTATATCCTTTGAAAATAATGTGAACAGAAAACCTATAAACATAATAACTAATAATATTAATGCTTTTTGATTAGTTTTTATTTTCATATTATAGCCTCCTCTAGCTATCATTATTGCCATTTTATCTTATGAATATTTTAATCTGCTATTTTAATTTCAGAATCCAATTTATCTATTTTTATATTCCAGCTTGAGGATTTATATATTATATAATATGACGCGGTTCATCGTATCTGTTCAATCAATAGCTTTTTCAAATATAAATTTTTTTGATAACTCCAAATTCGAATTTATGAAATCACCTTTTTTAAGATAAAGCTGCCTTCTTCTAAATCTTTCGGATTTTTTATTTCTATCACATGAAATCCACACTTATTAACATAGAAATTATGATTCCTTCGAGAAAAAATAGGCGTTTCAGTACTCCAAACTTTTATTCCAACCCCATTTCCTCATAATCAGGATCAATAAATAGCTTCCCTAAATAGTTTTCATTATTATCATTAATCCAAAGAATTGTTGCACCAATAAGAACATCATCTAAATATATACAATAAGAAGTCGCTTTTTCATCTAATCCCCCATCAAATTACTATTTATATACTTAACTTTAAATTATTTCTTATTTGGAGAAATATTTTTAACCGTGATTATAAGGTATATGTTCAGAACCGAAAAATTTAGTAATCTCACTATTTATCATTTCTAAAATATTATCATTCAAAAAACTAGGTAATAAGCGTATTTGATTTAAATTGTCTATATCAATCCATTCACTTTTAAGTTGCATATCATCTATTTCTGTAGGCTTGACTTTTATATCATCTTTTAATTTGCAAATAAAAATATGATACATTTTATGGATATATTCAGGATATAACTCTTTTGTTCTAGGGTCATCGCATATTTCCTCATATAAAGCAGAAAACCTTATTGGAATAACATTGTATCCAGTTTCTTCAAGACATTCTCTTATAATTGCCTCAGGTAGAGTTTCATATGTATCTTGCCCTCCACCTGGTAATGAATAATAATTTCCATTATACTCATCAAAACATTTGTTTAATAAAATTTTGTTTTTATCTATAATAATTGCTTTTGCTGTACTTCTAATGCTCATTTTTACCTCCTTAATAATAACTAATTGTTAAATTACATTTATCTGCAGGTATTATAAATAGTGCTTATCTCGTAGTTACTTACTATTATTAGAATTAGGAACTTTCTTATATTTACCTCCAGAACCCATAAGTCCACTAAGGTAAAGGCTATCATGTTCAGTATCATCTTTATACTCTATAACCCAAAATGGCCAAATTAAGTCTGTTATTGTTCTACTTTCTCCTACCCCAATACCTATCGTCTTCCCGAGGTTTACGTCATCTGTGGGTGACCAGTATTCATTACAAATATAGGTGTTGTTCCCAAATAATAAGATATTATCTTTCATCAAATATTTGTCCAAACAAAATCTTGTATATACAAACCATGATGGAATTATGCTTAAAACAAATATGACAAAAATAATCAACCCTATTTTTATGACTTTCATAATACTTCTCCTTCACGAATACCACACTTATTTACCATTATAAATTAACCATAACATATTTTGTAAGGTTTTTTTAACTACTTATCTAATAGAAAGTTTTACTCACCACAATTTTGTGGTGAGTGCTTTGTTACTTCTTCAAATTAATATAGTGTTAGATATTTCAGTGCTTTAACACAAATAACCCTCTCTCATTCTGAATAATGTGATACTAATATCTGTCATTAATTTTATTGGCTCACAATATAAAAAATACTATATAAGAAATAATAAACATATCATACCAATAAGGTCACTAAAGTAGTGGCCAATCCACGAAGTAAATATGTTTTTAGTTTTTGTAAAAATAATTCCAAATAATATACTATCAATGAATATTCCAAACATATCAGATATTACAATAGCAATGCTTCCATCTGAGTAGTGCATAAAAGCAAAAAGTAAGGATGAAATTATAATTGCCTTAACTGGTTCTATAAACCATTGTAATCTCCCTTGAATAAATCCTCTAAAAATAATTTCCTCTAAAAATGTACCTATTGTGATAGATATTATTGCAGGTATTATTACTTTTACATCCATTGGTAATCTTGATTTTACGTGTTCAATATATCCTGTTATACAATACTTTCCTATATAAAATGTTAGAAGTGGTGAAATAACACCAGCTAATGTAATAAAGTGCCAATTTTTCTTTATATCAATTAAGACAGTTTTTATATTAAACCCTATCTCCGCCCAAGAACGATGTCTTATTCTTTTCTCAATCAAAAGATATATTATAGGAATTACAGGAATGATTGCTTTAAGATTATTAAATATTAAAAATAATAAAACAGTAACAATTATAACAGTCAATGTTTCTGCTAATAATCGCTTGTCTACTTGTTGTTTTTTCTTCACTGTATCTCCTCCTAATTATGCGAGCACTCAGAACTAATACTACATTTAAATTCTTTAAAGCATTTTTTTCACTCCATGCATTAATAAGGCAGAACCAGAAGTTATCCAATACTCACTTATTGGATAATCCAAATCCTTAATTATTGAATCTTTATGTAACATTTTGTACTCCCCTTTTACCAATGCCTATAATTCAATCTTATACTAATTACCAATATGATTCAATTACAACATTTATTGTAAGATTAAATTTAATTTCTATTGCTATAGGAATTATCGTATAAGGCAATTGTACGAATACATAGACATGAAATATTGGTGAAAAGGCTGCTGTATATATAAAATAAAGGGGGACCAAATTATGCCCCCCCAAGACAGCACAATACAAAGGATTAACCCTACCATAAATATAAGACTAAAAGATATTATCTTTTTTACCCTTGTATTTATAATATTTAACTTTATATTGTAATTTATTAATTTTACGTTATACATATATTCTAATATTACATTGAAAACTTTTGAATATATTATTCAATTATATATGCACTTATAATTTCTCCATAGTAAGCTGTATGAAAATCCTTGTTTGCGCCATGAAATGAACTTTCGACATCTTGTGGATAAAATTTATTTTTATTTTCTTCTTTAATCTCTCCCTCATCTTGTTTTTGTTTATATACGATCCTGCACTCAAGTGTAAGTGAAAGTTCCTTAATAGCAGGAACTGAAATACTATTAGATGGCTCTAATGTCAAGTTTAGTTCTTTAATTTTGTCACTTAAATGACCAGATTTTGTGCCACAAATCCCCAATATTTTTTTATCAAACTCGCCAAACGGTATATTTATCGTAAATTCAGGATTTTTTTCAAGTTGATGTTTTGTAAATCGATTTTCCCTCACGAAGACTGTGAAAATCGCTTTTCCCCATTCTATTCCTAAAGTTCCCCATGAAATAGTCATAGAATTAACTTTATCATCTACCTTTGTTGTTAATAAAACCCCTGTTTTAAGTGCTCTCATTATCTCATTTGCATAATCAAATACTTGTATCTCTTTTTTCATAATATTATCCTCCTTGAATATTTGTTGTCTATATGATAAATTAATATATAATTCATAACAAGTATGCACTTTTTTGTTAGATACTACCCAAAAGGAGAGTAACCATGAATGATGAAATAAATATTAAACCATTTGCTTATGCAATGTCTTTGATTGACGGTAAATGGAAAATGCATATATTATTCTGGCTTTGGAAAAAACAAATTCTAAGGTATGGTGAGTTGAAACGTCACCTTGGAACAATTACTCATAAAATGCTCAGTACACAGTTAAAAGAATTAGAATTAGATAATTTAATTATTCGAAAAGAATATCCCCAGGTTCCTCCAAAGGTAGAATATTTTCTATCCCAAAGAGGTTTAAGCATTATGCCTGTTTTGCAGTGCTTATGTCAATGGGGTAATGATCATATTAATGATTTATAATATTTCAGTGAAAGCTATTTATTAAACTATTTAAAATTTCCCTCTTAGAAAAATCTCCACTTATCCTCATTCCCCAACCAATCCACTTTCTCTCATCCTTTTAACAAACTTTTCAGATTTCTTATTGACCTTTTCCTTTAGAAAAATAGAAATTATTATTGAGATGAAAAAATATATAGATAAAATTCCTGCATTATAGTATAAGGAACTCCAAATAATTCCGCCTTCCGCTTCTCTCATTCCGCCTATAGCATAGGTAAAAGGAAGCATGGGACTTATATTTTGAAAAAACTTAGGTGTAAGTTGTATTGGAAATGTTCCACCTGATGCCGAAACTTGAAGTACCATTATAATCAATGCTAAAGCCTTGCCAACATTTCCAAATACGGAAACCAGAGTATAGATAATCATTATAAACACAAGCCCCACATACATAGAAAATATTAAAAATACCACTGGACTTACGGCATAAGTTTTAATGATAAAAAAATTTCCTAAAATAATAATAATAGTCTGAAGTAATGAAAGAGTAGCAAGGGTTAAAAACCTACCAAAAAACATCTTTGTTGTTGCCAAGTTTTTACCATCTTCTAAAGGTTCTACATGTATAGACAATATAGAAAGCAGTGTAAATCCCCCCACCCAAATAGCAAGAGTGCTATAGAACGGAGACATAGCTGATCCATAATTAGGTATAGGAAATACTCTATTTTGCACTAGCTCAATTGGATTTGCTAAAAAATCACTTACATCTTTTGTGTTTTTATGTAAAAAATCCGTAAGTTCATTAAATTTCTGATCATTGTTCAAATTTTTAAATTTTTCAACATTGCTATGAATGGTTTCTTGAGCCTGTGGAAATTTATCCTTAATATCTTTAAGCTGTGCTGCCCCTAGGTCAGTACCGATATTTGCGTCTTTTAATAAACTATTAATTAAAGGCATATTATTTTTTGCACTTTCTAAAAGCCCTAACGAATTATTTGCCATATCTGTTGTATTATTTACTAGATTATTTATTTGTGGAGAAATAGTGTTATCAAAATTACTTATTGACTCATCTATAAGCTGAGAGGTTTTATCTATATTTTGTATAGCAGAATTTACTGCATCAGAAGAAATTGCATTACCACTACTTAAAGCACTTATAACATTATCCAGATTCAATTTATTTTGAACCAGCTGATCTCTAATATTTTGCATTTTGCTTATGAAATTAGAAAGTAAATTACTATGTAACATGTTATTTACAGACTGAAGTATATTTATATCATTATTAATAGTAGATATTGCATTGTTTAAATTATTAACGGAAGACTTTAAAGCCTCCTGCTGCCCTTTAACATCTGTATTTATAGAATTATTAATGCTGCTAAGATTATTTTTCACTGTGTCCGCATTAGCTTTTGCTCCAGCCAAGTCAGTTCTTATATATGGAGATATATTTTTTATAGTGCCATTTACTTTACTAAAAAAGTCATTACTGGACTTTATAACATTTTGAGCATTATTCAAGGAATTTGTTATATTAGGTACATTTTCCTGAATATTTCTTATGAAATTATTCATATCTACAGCTCCATTATACGCATTATTTATACCTTCTCCGATTTGAGGAAGATTAGCATCTATATTGCTTACCATATTTATAAATTCCTCCATCTTAGGCTTAAGCTGCTCTAGTTCAACACCATAGGCGCTCATATAATTAAGCACAGTGTTACTTACTTCTTTAGTAACGGAGCTAGTTATTTCACTTTGCAGAGTAGTTAGTCCGCTTTTTGTAATCTTAGGTGCAATAGCATTAATTTTTTCATTAACAGCATAAATTAAATTAGCCTTAGTAGGTTCACCGTTTGCTGTAATAGATAGAAGATTGCTCGAAAAATTTTCAGGTATGGTTATACTGGCGTAATACTTACCATATTTCACTCCACTTTCAGCTTCACTTTCATCAACAAAAGTCCAGCCAATGCTTTGATTATTCTTTAGTTTATCTACTACTTCATTACCTATATTGATTTCTATGCTTTGAATCTTAGAACCTTTATCATTATTTACTACTGCAACTAGCAATCCTTTGGTATTACCATAAGGATCCCAAGATGCTATTATATTAATCCATGCATATAAGGCAGGTACAAAAAGTAATCCTGCTATTATAATCATGAGAGGCTTATTAGATATTATTTTTTTTATATCCCGTTTATAAATTTTAAGTATTATGCTCATAAACCTTTATATACTCCCTTTCTTGAATCTAATATTAATATGTTAATTTCATAGGATAAATCAAACGCTCTAAAAAGATTATGTCTGATTTATATTTTCCATTAAAATATCAAATGATTCATAATGAAGTTAAAATAAAGGGGATGATAAACGTTTTTGAATTTACTTTAAATATTGTTCTGGATTTAATGATATTTTCATTACATCTGAAAAAAACAATGAACAGTGGTATCCATCAGCAACTGCATGATGTACTTGGATAGTTACTGGCATAATAATTTTATTATTTTCCTCAAAGAACTTCCCCCATGTTACCATCGGAAACAGGAAAGGACTACTTCCTTCATTGTTTACATTAAAAGATGTGTAATTAAACCAAGGCAGACATGAGACAATAAAGAAATTCTTCTGAAATTGTGTTGTAAAATTATTATCTTCTTTATAACTGTTCAAAGCATTTACCATGTCTTCATAAAAACTCAAAAATACATTATTAAAAGCTGTATACATATCACTCATTACTTTAGTCTTATCATTCAATACAGAATAACTCGGACCAATTTCATCAAAAAACCCTAACCTACCCTCTTCATCTATGGCCATTTTAAATTCTTTATAATTATTTATAGCTTTTGAAACAATCCATGTAAAGGTTGGATAAAGTCTTAACTTATTAGATCTTGTATAATTATATAAATTAGTAATATCAAGATTAACAGTAATACTGTATGTACATTTTGCATTATTAAAAAAATGATTGAAGCAATCTTTCCTCTCCCAAGTATTCATATCAACTATATTAAACCCCATAATAATTTATTTCCTCCTTATATTTAAATCTCATATATTTTTATTTCTAATCTTCAAAATAGCTAACCACTTATCTTCATACAATGTTTACTTCATTTTAGTTTACTATTTAGAATCAATTATAGCATAAATTGTAAATATCATAATATCCAGTTTTCATCTGATTAAAACTCTAAAATCATATAATACTATTCAGAGCCACCGTGTTTGGGTTTCGAATCAACTTTATTTTCAGGCGAAAATGCCCCTTTTCCTTGTTTATAGTCACATTTTTCACATTGAGTCATTCTATTTTCATTATCTTCCTTGTGATAGGCTTCAGACCATCTGCAAATACTCTGCAAAATATGAACCACAGAATTTCCCTCCTCAGTGAGACAATACTCCACACGAGATGGAATCTTATAGAATCTTTAATTATTCTTCTTCATCCTCTCTAACTTTCATCTTGTAATGCTTAAAAATTTTATTTTGATAGTTTCCTACTTTAAGTAACTTATTTTTTACTTAATTCTAAGCACAATTTACATATTATGTACTATGTTAGAATTACACAGAAAAAAATCGCAAATTCATAGTGATATGCGATTTTATAATACGTTATTTATTTTTATTGATTCATGATTTAAGAAGATTGAGTTTCTTTATACATTATCATTTGAACTCAATTGTTATTTCATCTGTATAAACAGCAGTTCCAGATATAGCAACCTTTATATCATTATCTTTCTTAGTAACATGAACATGTACTTCACCATCTCGTTTCACTTCATCCCCCTGCTCTACTATCAGTTCAAGAGCATTCATACCCGGAGTTATGTAGGTTATATAATATGCGCCCATTACTCCTGACGCAGTTCCTGTGACTGGGTCTTCAATTGTTCCTGAAAATGGAGAGGAAAAATGTCTTGCGTGCATATGAGTATGTTTTTTTATAGTTTTTAAGCAAAAAGGATGAACTGAACATTGTGGCATCTCCTTTAA
Organism: Clostridium chromiireducens; assembly: GCF_003575225.1. Taxonomy (NCBI): domain Bacteria; kingdom Bacillati; phylum Bacillota; class Clostridia; order Eubacteriales; family Clostridiaceae; genus Clostridium; species Clostridium chromiireducens. The sequence goes on from NZ_QXDJ01000004.1 coordinate 555,590, forward strand.
TGTAGTTGGAAACAATTTGTTTTGTGGTATCATACGTGAAAAGGCTTCTAAAGTTTTTATTGGAACAAGTAGTGTCCATGTCCCAGTACTACCATAAACAGTCGGAATAGATGTATCAATATCGTCCGGGTTCAGTCCTATTGAATATGAAAGTTCCTCAATTGAGCCTTTAAAAGGTTTAAAAATAGGAAGAGCTTGCTCCATCAATACATATAACGTTTTATCTTTTTCAAAGAAATCAACTTGTAGAATACCTGCCTTTGTTTCTATTGTTATCTTATCACTCTTGTTTATTAGTCCTTTTAATTTTAACGAGTATAATGTTGCAACAGTACCATGTCCACATAAATTAATTTCATGACCTGGTGTAAAATATCTAATCTGCAAATCCGCCTTATCAGATTTAACAACAAAAACTGTTTCATTAAATCCTACTCTATATGCGATTTCTTGCATTTGCCCATCCGACAAATTATCTGCATTTAAAACAACGCCTGCAGGATTTCCCTTATTAGGAGTATCTGAAAATGCGTCATATTTATATACTTTTATTTTATTCATCTTTATGTGCCTTACCCTTCCATCTATAAATTCCTTAAAGTTTAATTCACAATAATTTACTAGTATGAATCAATTATAGCACAAATTGTAAATATCGCATTATTCAATTTTCAATATATATATGCTTTCTCTTGGTTAAAGTGTATTGTTGGACTCCAAGCCTTTTGTTCCCTCAAAACTGTTTCATTTTGTCTATATGCACTTGTTAAATTACCGCCTGATAATTTTTCCCAGCTATTTATCACCATTACTCCCCTACAAATTACCATTTATATTCCAGTTGATTATATCATATTTTGTAAACACTACATTTTTCAAAATCCAAAGAGTATTATTTTCATTTAAATTTTCCTTACATATTTCACACATAGGATTATTTTCCAGATTTAGGGCATTTTCTATATGATGATCCACGTAGTCCATAATTGAATTTATTTTCAAAAATATCATATACATGCAAGCGCTCTCTATATTATAAATATTTTTTATATCCTTTTACAACATCATTATTGTATCCAATAGCCTCATAAAATTTATGAGCTTCTTTCCTTCTGTAAGCTGAAACAAGCATAGTGAAGTAACACTCTCTTTTTTGAGCGTACTTTTCAATAAAACTCATTAACTTCTTACCGATTCCCATGGCTCTACATATGAATCATCCATTAAATGAATCTAGCTTCTGGAAGAGCTCCTCTCAATAATATTGACTATAAATTTGATGAAACAGGAATTACGATTAAAATACCTTATTATGAATATGTTAAATAATTATAATCTTTAATTGTTCTTTTTTATTCAACCTATTAGTATTACGGATTTAAATATTTATTATGATGAATATATTTTTTCACCTATCACATAATAGAAATTGAGTAATTTAATTCTATTCTCACTTTAAGTTATGAAAGGTGGTTAATCTAATGAAAAGATTTTTTATGGTATTTTCTATTTTTTTATTTCTATTTTTTAATATATACTCGGTAACCACTGTAGCAGCTTCAAAATCATTTTCAGAAGGATTTTTTTCGCCAAAGGATTTGAACCTAATGGAAAATGTTAATTATACTATCCAGAATGTTTCGCCTAGTTATGACTCCTATTTGATTATTTTTGATGATAGTGAACGAACACAACAAGCTGTTCGTTTAGAACCTAATTCACAACCTCATATTTTACTGCCTATTAAACATACCTACAAAATGAATACCTAATTCCTTTGCTAAATTCTCAGTACTTTTTGAAGTTGCTACACCCTTTAAATTCATACCGCTTTGAATCAATTTTCCAACTTTATTAATCATATAATAAGCTGTTGAACCAGTACCTAATCCCAATGTCATTCCATCTTTTATATACTCTGCTGATTTTTCTCCAGCAATTCTTTTCTGTTCCATAACTACCTCCTAAACAATTTTGATTTCATAATTACCTAATATTATTTTAACTAATCAACATAGTTACTATGACTTTCAATATTTGAATTAACTTAATATATTTTGTAAATATTAATTATTTAATTTATAACCAAGGAGTTTTACTCACCACAATTTTGTGGTGAGTGATTTGTTGATTCGTCAAATTAGAATAATGAGTAATATTTTAGAATTACGTATAAAAAATCGCAAAATTAATCTCTCTTTTAATAATGCGATATTTAAGTCTGATATATATTTTTATAAAATATATTAGTACACTAATATAAACTATTTATTACTTAATGTTATACTTTCACTATTGTTTAATACCTTTATTCTATGGTTAAGATTAGTTAATTCTTCTCTCTTGAGAATGCAATGATTCCAGGCTTCTAGATGAATTGGTAAAACTATGGAATCTTTTGAATTGATTAAGATTTGCTCTATATCGTATTTACCCATAGTAATTTTATTACCATTCAATACCGCATTTCCTGAAAACGCCAATATATATTCTGGCTTTTCATTATTTAATACTGTTTTTACCTCATCACACCAGACAGTATCTCCAGTTATATATAGTTTACCTTCATTGGAGCTATCAAGAATAAATCCAAATGATTTTCCCATTATGGATTCAATTTCTCCTATGCCATGCCTTGCATTAGTTGATTTAATACTAATATCTTTAAATTTAATAGTATCATCTATTGATAAAATATTATTAAAACCTACATTACTAATAGTTTCCTCAAAATAAGAAGGACATATTATTTTCACATTCTCTCCATAAATTTCAATAATCCTTTCATCAAAGTGATCTCTATGGGGATGAGTTAATAATATTGCATCTATGTTACTTAAATCAATATCTTTGGCTTCCATATCAACCAAAGGATTGTTAATCAGTTGTCCACCATTTGCTGGTGATAATGTTCCTTTGTTATAAAAAATAGGATCTAATAAAAACCTTGTGTTTTCAAATTCAATCAAACAAGTTGCATGTCTTAATAAAGTAATTTTCATAATAACCTCCATGTATACTTATCAAAGTATTATTTATATTTTAAAATTGATTTCTCTAGAGCAATATATTTATCACCATCCATAAATATCAAATTGCACACCAGCTATGTAATTTTCTATTGCCCGCTTTATATATGGGATAACGTTATAAGGAAGGTCATCAATTTCAAACCATGATAAATCATCGCATTTTTGTGGCTCCATATTTGTTATTTCACCATCCCATGAATCTGCTGTAAAAAAGAAATCAATTCTTTCATCATCTAATTTTCTGTGCATGACACTTGCGAATTTGATATTGTTTGGTTTAATTTCTACTCTTGCTTCTCTTATCATTGCTGATTTTACATCTTCATTCCCATCTGAATGCCCTGCCACAACACTATAATTTCCATCTTCATATCCTGTATTAAATCTTCTTAACAATAATATTTTACCTTCCCTAATAAGCAAAAGGTGTACGGCAACAGGCATTTGAAATCTTTTCTTACTCAAATAAAATCCCCCTTCTAAAATGCGCTATAAATCACCATTATAAATCAATTATAGCATATATTGTAAATATGGCATTATTCAATTATAAAAACAATTCTAGATTGCTATACTCATTTTATATAGTGCATAATATTTTAGTATGACGCATTAAAAAACCGCAAATTCAATCTCTTGAATAATGCGATTTTACAATTTGTTATTTATTTTTTGTGATTCATAGTTTTAAAAATAATAAATCATTAAATTATAAATTTGAAAATGGAATTAAACTATGAGTTTCAGTTAAATGCCTTTCATTTCTTGATCCATTTGAATCTCTTTCTATCAAAGTCCAAGATGGTAGGCTTTCACCTTCATCTTCCAGATCATAATCTCCACCCGCTGGATCTGATAAACGATATAAAACTTCATTAAAAGCAGTTAATGCTATTTCGTATGCAAAATCACCTAATAGTTCTGGTGTTGCTCCTTTTTCTAATAATTCACTTTCAACTTTAGAAATACTGAACCCTTTTTCAATTCTATTTCTTAAAATATCACCATATTCTGTTTTATAAGATTCAAGACTTTTATTTAGGGGTCTTACAAACCGAAATGCTGAAAGCCACGCAAAATTCTTGTCATTGATCTCAAGATTAGCATAATAATCTGCTTTATTTTCTGGTAATCCAAACTCTTGTAACAGTTCTTTGATTTCTTCTTTACCCATTATTAATTCTCCTTACTTTTATATAATGCTCTTATTTACTATTCCTAATCAATTATAACATAAACTGTAAATTGCATATTATTCAATTTCAAAGAGCATTCACATAATTTACTACACAAAACCTACAAGTTGCGTACTAAATCTTCAGAAAAATCTACTAGTGAAATCCCATACTTTGCATTCTGATACAAAATTAAAAAACTTTAGATTTAGTTAAATTAGTTTCTCTGGAATAAACTTAGAAGCAATCCTCTTCATTAATATGTAATCAAGTATCAAGAGAATACCTCCTCCTAGAAACAAAACAAGATTGCTAAGTAAAAGTACACCTGTCATTTGGCCCACTAATAAAAGAATCACAGGAATAACAAGAAGTCCACTTACTTGTTGTGCTTCTTGGAAGGTTTCTGATTTTGCTGATACCATAACAGTAAATATCAACGATAGTAAATTGATTGCAGGTGAAATCCAAAGTATAATTATGAGCCATTTTATATCTGGAAAAATAAGTCCTCCAAAATATATAAATCCACCTATATTGAATATGATTCCTATGGCTATAAATGAAATCAAAGTCACTATGTATGATGGTATAAAAACCCCTAAAATCTTTGCTCTAAGCAGTTGTTCCATTGATATTGGTGTATAAAGCAGAGACTCCAGAGTTTTATGCTCCTTTTCTCCAACAAAACTGCTAGCCCCAATTACTCCTGAACACATTATAGGAATTATAAGAAAGTATGAAGGAAACATAAAGTTTATCATTACTTTTATTAATAATTGAGCTGGAGTATATGTTGTATATTCTAAAGGCAGCTTTTTTAAAAGAGGTGCCAGTTTCGTAATCATGCTAGAATCATTTTGAGCAAAGTTTGCACCTATCAGTATTCCTAGGGGTACGATTATTGTAAGAATAATTGGTACAATGGTCATAGGCATTATAACTCTTTTCGAACTTGTTATTTCATTTATATCTTTATATATCAATGCTTTTTCATTTCTATTCATACTTTAACCACTCCAAACCTATAAAGTTTCATCATCATTTCTACCTTTTATATATTTAAAATACAGCTGTTCCAAAGACCACTTCTGCTGCATAGCCTCATAAATTTCTCCACCGTTTGCCAGTATACTTTGTATAAGAGTATTGGCTTCTTTATCTCCTAAAATGGCTTTACTATATAAACCACTATTTTCACGTACAAATCCAAGCTTCTCCGAAATATTTTTGCCTCTTATTTTTAATTGAAGAGCTGCATTTTTCCTTGAAGCAAGTTCATCAAAGGTACCTAAACCAAGGATATTCCCATTGTTTATAAAACCATATAGGGTGCAGATATCTTCAGCATATTTTAATTGATGAGTACAAAGAAAGATTGTAACTTCATTTTCCTCCGCAAGTTCTTTTATAAGCCTTGTAACATTCAACGCATTTTCTGGATCTAAACCAGAGGTAGGTTCATCAAGGAATAAAACTTTAGGATTGTGAATCAATGCTATACCTAAAGAAATTCTCTTTCTCATTCCTGTACTGAAAGATTTCACCTTCTTATCTTTTACATCTAATAACTCCAGCCTTTTCAATATGTAATCAATACGTTCATCAAGTAATCTTTCCTCTATTCCATGCATACTCCCAAAGAATATAAGATTTTGTCTGGCAGTAAGATTTTCATAACAGTAGGAGCTCTCAGTCATAACTCCACATAATCTATGAATCTCAAGATTATTTTCCTTAACAGGTGTCCCTAGAATTTCTGCATATCCTGATGTTGCTGAAAGAATTCCATTAAGAATTCTCACTGTGGTTGTTTTCCCCGAACCATTAGGACCAAGAAAACCAAATATCTCTCCTTTAGGTATAACAAGACTTATATTATTCAAAGCATCAGTATGTCCATCATAGGATTTTTTTAGACTTTCTATACTTATTGCATCCATTTTTTCACCTCACAATTATTAGATATATAATTAGTTAAAACTTTAAAGAACTATGTAGTCTATGTGGTATATATAAATAACTATTATTTAAAATCATCATAAATATAATTCAATTTGTTATTATAAATTATTAGCAGCATCCGCTATAAATATTACATTAATAAATTATCAAAGGACATTAATTACTTCAAATCTTATACATAGTGCGCAGCATTTTAAAATTGTACAATAAAAAATCACATTCTCATTTCTGAATAATGTGATATTCGGACCTGTGATTCTTTGTGTACGTATCATAAAAATCTTATATAAATTATGTTAAAAACTATGTATTCTCTATATGCTTAGCTCCACTATCTGTACCAACAATAATACGCTTAAACATATTATTTAATTTTTCCTTACATATTTCGCATATGAGTATTTTCCGAATTTAGGACATTTTCTATATGATGATCCACGTAATCCATAATTGAATTTATTTTCAAAAATATCATATACATACAAGCACTCTCTACATTGATAATTATGCTCTTCATCAAACTTAAATATTATGAATAGTTTAATAGACATTCCTATTCTCCCTATATAGAAATTAAGGAAACTACACTGAATATAAATTGTATAATTGCAAATGGCGTCATTACATATTTTTCTTTTTTACTTTTTGTTAGCATTCCATTCCCTACAATTGCATATGCGAGAAATAAAGTATTCACTATTATAACTATTTTCACAAATATAGAGTTAAACCCTATATTTAATATATTACCTCTTTGCAAATAAGTCATACCAACAAAGATGAATATAAAAAATAAAGTGGCACTTATAAAACGCATTTTTTGTGGTAATACCTTATTTTGCCCTCCAAGAACATATTCACCAAATGGAGCACCAAATGTAATGGATAACTGTAATAAAGACATTCCAAAAGTAATCACTGCACATATGAGTGAACTAAAATAACCTATCATATTAACATCTCCTCAATTTTTTTACATTGTATTTGTTAATATAATAAACCCTGTAGTATACTCCCTAGTCAATACTCTCTTTATTTTATTTTTTTCTTTATTTCAATACAACTTCTTATATTATAATTTTCAATATTGTATACAACCTTTTCCAATCCCTTTTTTAAACTATATAAATCTTCAATTTTATTTTCAATTACGTCTATTTTCTTAAATATTATTTCTTTTAATAAATCATTTTGAGAATTTAACTCCTCCTCCGGGAAAGTAATAATATTTTTTATTTCATTTAGTGTAAATCCTGAATCTTTTATTATTAAAATTACTTCCATTACTTCAATATGACGTTTTGTATATATTTTATAGCCATTTTCTTTTTTTTCAGGTAATGGTAATAATCCAAACTTTTCATAATATCGAATTGTCTCTTTATTTACGCCTAGTAATTTAGAAATTTGACCAATTGTATACTCTTCCATTTATCCTCCATGTAATTGCTTACTATCACAATTTACAAGTATTTACTATTTATGAATTAATTATAGCACATTTTGTAAATATTACATTATTCAATTTTCCTGTAATGTTTACTTGCGACGTACTTCATCAAGTCTCATTTAATATAGAGAAGATATCTTTATTTGCTACTATTTTTTTCTGGATAGTTAGTAATATTTAAAAATCGCAAATTCATTTTTATAATATATAATAAGAGAAATATTTATGACATATTAATTACTAGATCATCCCCTACTCCAACTTTAGTTATAAAAATTTTATTTAAGTCGAAATTTACTGTGACAATATTTAAACATATTTCTGATGTTGTACCTATCATTCTTGTTGGTGCGTTAGGATTACTCAATGATTTTCTAGGCACATCGTTCCATGTACTAATATATTTAATCCCCTTTCTTGTTAATACTTGTTCACTATGTGTATGTCCATAGAAAAATGCAATAACATTTCCAAGTCCTTGTGAAGAAAAATCTACTGAAACTGATTGTCCAAAGTCTCCAGTAGTTGCTATAGAATTATATTTTGTTCCCATCTTAAATGCATCAATAATATCTAACATTACAGTTCCGTTATATACAAGATTATCTGCACCTATCATTTCTTCTGGAAATGGATTAACATGCGTAAAAAATATAACCTTCCATTGCTCATCTGGTATGTTCAATGCAATGTGTGCTAACCAGTTTAACTGAGTATTTGAGTAAGCATAAGTATTTTGTCCATCATACTTCCATGCTGCCTTATTATATTGATTTTTAATATATGGAATATCGATAGAATTTAAAAAAATTGCTCTGACCCTATATTCTGGCATATCATAGTAATAATACATTCCTTCTCTATTTGATTCATCAAATTTAACAATTCCCTCTAACCTTTTAAACATGATATTATATTGTTCTTGTGGTATCATGGTATATTTTACATTATCTGTTCCATTTGAAATTATCGAGTTATCATCATGATTTCCCTTAACTGTAAAATAATTATCGAAAGATATCTTATTAATTAATTTTGCTGCTGTATCTAAATGAATTTGCTTTGTTATTCCATTATCTAAATTATCTCCACAACAAGCTGTAAATTTAATATCCATATTATTGTTTATATAATTAATGGCCTCTATGTCTGCAAAAGTCGATGCTTCAGTAATATGTGGGTCCGTAAAAAAAGAAAAACTTATAGTTTTGTTATTTTGAAGTTCTCTTGCTTTTGCAATTTGCTGATCAACTGTTTCTTTTAAATAAATGGGCATTTTATTCTCATACGTTTTATTATTCATTTTACTCCTCGGCTTTCATTTAAATATTTTTTCTTTCGATAGCTATTAGTAAATTTTTAAACAATATTCTCTTAATACATCCTTAATTTTATTATCTACAAATATCTTCTTATTTTAACATGTTCCTCCATAATTGCACTATTCAATTTTCAAAGAACATTTTACTTCATAAAACACATTGAGTAATATTTTAGAATTGTGCAACAAAAAAACACCGCAAATTCATCCGAAATAATGCGATATTTTAGTTGTGTTATTAATTTTATTATACTAATAAAACGTATTTATATAATAATTATATCTTACTAATAAATTGGAATTTGTCAGCTTTTGCATATTTTATTTTTAATACGAAGACTGGCTTCAATATGCATTATCCAATGTCGTGAAAATGGCATTTGAATTAAGCCCTGAATATTTTTATCACACCAATAATCGATTAACCAAACAGAATCATCATCATTACTAACTACATCCAATGACTTAATCAGTTTCTTATCTTGTTCATTCATTTTTATTTTCAAATCCTCATATGAAAGTTCTTTTAGTAATTGTGATGTTGAAATATCAACATCACTAATATACTGATATAGTTCCTCCAAATTTAGTTTTGATGAAAATATTGAAATTTCTTGTTTAATCAGTTCATTTCCAGTTGTCATAATAGGTGACTTCATTCTTTCACTATAGTTATCTTTAAAAAATATTTGCTCTCTTTTTTTTATCAAAGAATTGGATACTATATCTTCTATTCTAAAAATATGATACAAAGAATAGGCAATTGTTTTATTATGATACCCTTTCGCGTTGATAAAAGGCATTGCATTAAAATCTTCTCTATTCAATAATTCCTTAAAACCTATTATTTCTTTCATTAATTCTTTTCTTAACTCCAATAATGTATCAATTCCTGCATAAAAAGTATCTTTTTTCTTTATCTGTATTTGCATTTTTTTATTTAAATCTGACCATTTGGCATTCATAAGCTTACCTCCACAAATTACTATTTATCTTCTAATCCCCGCCTAAGACTTAAGGATTAGCACCCCTTAAGATTTTGCTCAACCTTTATCAGTTAAGTATGAGACAATACCGGAAACATAAATTGCTTATCTTCAAGTAACATTTTATCTCTTCCTAGAACAAATAAAACATCTTCTTCACCTAGTTGATTAAGTGTGTAAGAGCTTGTCTCTTTTGGTGTAAAATAAAGTTTTGCCTTCTTTATGTTTTCATATACCAAATAATTAAGTATCTTATCTAAAGAAACTTCCTCTTTGCAAAAAACATCTAATAATCCTATTGTATCCTCGGCAAAATCTGCAATTACAACTGCATCATAATCTTCAATATAATAAACATTTTCATTCATAAATAAAGTGCAATAAAACATAGTCAGTTCTGCATTACCAAGCATAGAAACTTTAGCAAGTGAAGCTGAAGAATTAGCTTTCTCAAATACTAGGGACTTATCCTCTTCATCAGACATATTTAATTTTTTCGCATATCCATGTCCATTCTTTATGCTTACTAATTTTCCGCATTGATATTGACTTAATCTATCAAAACCGAATTTAGGGTAAAAATCAAAGACCGTGTCATTAGCAAATAAATAAATCAAGTCACACTTGTCTTCCCATTCTTTTATGATTTTTTCTATGATTACTCGAGCTAACCCCTTATTTCTATAAGCAATGTCAGTCATCACCGTTCCTAACTGAATATACCTTTTTGTTTTTCCATAAACCTCAAAATCCATTATATTAACTGATACATTGGATACAACTACATCGTCATCCATTAATGAATAAGGTATATATTGATTTTTCCAGTATCCGTCTTGATACCATTTTTCAAAATTAAATCCAAATGTTTTCTCTGTTAAAGCATTAAAGCTCCTTCTATATATATCATCTTCACCATTTCCTATAACCAATTTATATTCTTTACCTTCTATATCAAAATACTTCATAATCTAAATTCCTCTTATATCATAAATAAATTTTCTTTTTTATTAAATACCATTATAAGTTACCTTTACTTATGTAACAAATATTTTATTTTATAAATATAAGATTTAGAATAAACTCTTTTCTAAAACGTATAATAAAGCTATATAACAACTGGCAAGGAGGCTCTAAATGAAATCATTTAAAAGAATATTAAGTACAGCTTTACTTACAATTATATTGATTATAATGATAGGAAATAACACATATATGACTACGAATGCTAGCACAAACTATCCTCGAGGCGCTCTTGTTAGAGTCGGAATATTTACAAGAGACCTTAATGATGATTACATGATACTCCTACGCAAAAATTTTGAAGATATTCAAAAGAATAATCCTGAACAAGTTGAATTTTCTTTTTATAATGCCAATTTTAATCAATCAACACAAAATACAGATATTGAAAATGCACTTAATAACGGCATTGATCTTATATTATTAGATATGGTCAATCTACTTGAAATACGAGAGATGATTAACAGAATTTCTCAACATAACGTCCCATTAGTACTCTTTAATAGAGTGCCATTTTCAATGGAGGCAATTAAATCTTATAAAAAAGCTTTTTATGTAGGAACAGATTCAGTACAAGGCGGCACTTTACAAGGAAAAATGATTGTCGATGCTTGGAGGAATTATAAACAATTAATCGATAAAAATAATGATGACGTATTACAATATGCATTGCTCGTTGGTGAAAAGCTTAATAAAACCTCCATCGATAGATCAACATACTCCGTTTCAACTATTAACGAAGCTTTTATAAAAACAGAACAACTTGCATCACCTATTTTGAATTGGGACACAACATTTGCTAAAGATGCCATTGATGCATTGTTCTTAAGATATGGTAATAGAATAGAAGCAATAATTTCAAATGATGACTCTATGGCAATTGGCGCTGTTCAAGCATTGCAAAAATATGGCTATAATAGTGGAAACAAATCTCAATCAATCATAGTTGTTGGTGTAGATGGAATATCTGAAGCTAAAGAACTAGTTTCAAAAGGCTTCATGTTAGGTACTGCTTCACAAGAAACAGCTGATATGGCTAATACAATATATACCGTAGGATTGAATTTAGTTAATAATAGAAATCCTGTTGAAGGTGTACCATATAAACTAGATGAAACAGGAGTTGCAATTCTCCTTCCATATGAACCATATACTGGGCCAATGTTTCAATAATCTTTTAATATCTAAAAATGGTTACATACAGCATTTAAAATAACTCTGCCACAACGATTTTTATGATTAGAATAGATGGTAACCAGGAGGTAATAGAATCAAATTCAATTAAATCTAATATTGCAATTCTGTTGATAAAATTGCAATATTTGATCCAGGTACAGTAAACATAACATTATAAATCTTATGAATAACCTATTAGCATTTCAACATTTACGGAATATTATATATAAAGACAAGCTATAGTAACGCATATGAAAAAAATTCATAGGAGATGTGATTGATGTTAGAAAATAATAGTAATTATATCCTAGATAATAAAGATACCAAATTACAAGAAGTAGTTAGTATTCCTGTTTCTTTATATGAATCGATGAAAGGAAAATACTTTGTAGGTCAAACAGAGACTTTATGGGTTGGTAATGAATCAAATGCCTGGGCCGGTTTATCAAATCCACGTAATTCAGATGTCAACTTATATGCAAATGTATTTACTATTTCAAATCTATCTAATGACTATTTAACTGCTCAAATATGGTTAAATACTAGTTTCCCTGAAAAAGCCTGCACATCCCATAAGATTTCTCCGACTAATACTGCTTTAAAGCCACTACCAAAAAATAGAGTAAACATTCGATTTATTGAATCTACTAACATGGTTCCTAAAGATGGAGTTAATGTGTATGAAAGAATAGTACCTCCTAATACAACATTAGTAGGCGAGGAAGATGGAAAATTTATAGAAGCTCCAGGTGGAAGTTATACTTTAATCATAAAATCATCAATTTTAAAACTTGATAAGGTAATAGTTGCATTTGGATGGTGGGAAAAACCAATATGTAAAAAAGGAGATTATATTAAATAGCTTAACTTTAACAAGGAGATGTAAAACTTCCTCTAGATAATTTTTAAAATACCAGATTCTTAAATGATAACTTGGGAAATGTTTTTTCATTTCCCAAGTTTAATTATTTCTAAATTCATCAAGAAATCACCAGAAATATTTGAGCATAAGCTACCAGTTAATCACCTGGAATACATATGAAATTAATTTATTCATGCCGTATTCTTTTTTGAATTTGCCACCATACTGACACAATTGCATATTATAATAAAATTATAATATTGATAAAACCTTTTCATAAATATTTCCCTAAATATAAATAGAAAATAGTAACTTTCATATTCTTATATGTAGGTTACTATTTTTTGTTATATCATAGTTATACAAATCAAGCTAATAGACATAATTACATAATATTATTCTACTATTTTTAAACACAAATAGAATTATAAGCAAGTATTGCGTTATTTTAAAAAGCATAAAATACAAGTTTAATCAAATAATATTACAGAAATATAATTAAAGGAGTGATTTATATGTCATGTAATAAAAGTATAGGTTGTTCAGTAAAACCTTGCAAATGGCACAGCAAAGGAGAAGATTATTGTACGTTAGACAAAATAAATGTAGGAACTCATGAATCAAATCCTAAACAAAAGGAATGTACTGATTGTAATTCTTTCCAATTAGGTATGTAAGTATTTGAATTAATATTAAAAAGCAGTAGTTGGATTACTACTGCTTTCATCATTATTTGAAAAAAAAGAAGTCTAACCTTGTGACATAAATTCATGCAAGGTTAGACATTAGTCTTTTATTCTTAATTATGGTTAATTCTTTTTAGAAACTTATTCAGTCGGTTTAGTAACATGAACTGTGCCACGTGGATGGTGAGGTGGAGCATATATAGAATAAACTTTAAGTGGTTTATTCCCTGTATTTATGATATTGTGCCAAGTGCCAGCAGGTATCATGATTGCAAAGTCATCACTGGCATTTGCTTGAAAATCTAGATTGTCTTTGCTTCTTCCCATCCTAACAATTCCTTGTCCATCCTCAATACGTATGAACTGATCAGTGTCTGGGTGAATCTCTAAACCTATGTCATCACCAACATTAATGCTCATTAAAGTAACTTGAAGATGGCCTCCTGTCCATAAAGCTGTACGAAAACTGGTGTTTTGCTTGGTAGCTTTATCAATATTAACTACTAAAGGCAGTGGACCATAATCTTTCAGTTCCATTTGTTTAACTCCCATTGATGCTTGTGGTAAATCGGCTCTAAAATCATTTTCATTTTCATCAAAAACATCATTATATGGGACATTTCTAAAATAAGAGCTCGCAAAGTCCCAATTATCATATGTGCAATCTAAATTATTACTTGATGCTCCAGTATTATCATCTTCTGGATACAATCTATTATTTGGCATATTATTTCTTCCTTATATAGTATTTCAAAATTATAATATGTCTTAGTTTTTAAAATGTTCTATATTATATAATTCAAAAGTATTTTCTATTACATTAGGTAAAATGCTGTAAATGGACTTTCCAATCCTCTCTTCCATCAGAAAATATCCTGTAGGTAATGCTAATGCATCACATAGCTGAATTAATTTATCGTAGGCTGAATATTGCACATTTCCTAAGTATTCCTTAACAAATTTGTATTCCTCATTTGAACAGTCCCAATTACCAAAAACAGCATCAACATCTTGAAGTGGATGAGAGTGAGTTAAACAAATTCTTACTAGTAGATTATATCCTCTTTCAGCTGCAAAATTATATCCTTCTATACTATATCTCATGCTTGTCACATCGTACCTTCTCTTTCGGTTGATTATATGCATAAATTTAAGTTATAGTTGGGTTATATATATTATTCTTCAATAAATTTTATTAGTTCTTCATTAAATTCTTTCTTTTGGTCATAAAATACTGCATGTCCACTGAATTTGAATGCTAAAAGTTTTGAATTGCTAATCATTTTTTCTTGGATTTGTCCTAGCTCAAAAGGCACAATTTTATCATGAATTCCATGCATAATTAAAGTTGGAACATCTATTTTCTCCAAATCAGAAAAGAAAACTTCATCTATCCACGCATTTGCAACTGCTGCAGTTGCCCATCCTGCTGCCTGCAATCCCAATTGAAAGAACCAATCTGAAAAAGCTTCAGTTATATGTTGATAAAAAAACATATCTCCAAATCCCCTAAGCATATTTGGTCTGTCATTATATGTGCCTTTAATAATTTGTTCAACAGTTTCTTTGTCTAAGCCATAAGGAAAATCTGGACGTTTGATGAGACTTGGAGATACTGCAGCAATAAGGGCTAACTTTGATACCCCATGACCTTTATGACGAGCCATATATCTTACAGCAATTCCTCCTCCATTTGAATGTCCTGCCAGTGTTATATCTTTTAAACTTAATGTATCAATTATGCACCTAATATCATCTGACATCCTATCAAAATTATAGCCTTTGTAAGGCTTATCTGAATCTCCAAATCCTCTTGTATCTACTCCAATACATCTATACCCCAGTTTTGGCAAAACATCAAATTGATATTCAAATAACTTGTGACTTCCTGGCCAACCATGTATAAATAAAATTGTTTTCTCAGCTCCCTCGTTAAGATCTTCTACATAAATTTTTACATCTGGTTCTACTTTTACATAGTACCCCATTAAATAGCCTCCAATAAAATTACTTATAATTTACATTATATTAATTGGACGATGAATTTATTAATCATTAATATGTAAGAACATTTCTCCATTAATTACTGCTAACTTCCTACATAGTACATAATATTTTAGTATTGTGCATTAAGTAAAATTTTACTTTGAATATATTCGTTTAAACATCACATAATAAAGTTGAAATTAATTAGTTGTAAATTAATAAAACTTTAAAGGATGGTTAACGCTATGAAAAAATTTATTGCTATATTTTCTATTTTTTTATTTGTATCATTTAAGATTAACACACTAACCCTTGTCGCTGAAGCCAAAACTTTTTCACAAGGTTTTTATACTATGGAGGATTTAGGTTTATATCCTAACACTCCATATTCTGTTCAGAATTCGTCTACTTATAATGACGGTATACTAATTATTCTCGACGGAAATAAAACCATACAACAAATCATACGCATAAAGCCTTCGTCACCAAAGTATACTTTAATACCTCTTATGAGTGATTACGTTTTTATACTATATGGTAATTTTGATTTAAATTTCTCATAGAGTATAAGTTTGGTAATTTTGATTTTCAACGACTTAAACACTTGCTTAAATTTCACTTTACTTGAATTCTTCTTTGAAATTTTCGCATAATAATCTTAAATCAATAATCCATATTTTATTTTCTGGTGATACAATTATGAAAGGTGGTTAATCTAATGAAAAAGTTTATTGCTGTATTTTTAGTTTTATACTTTATTATAAATCCAATAGCTACAGCCGCTGAAACTAAAACATACTCTCAAGGTTTTTATACAATGAAAGATCTTAATCTCTCTGAAAATACCATTTATAAGGTTCAGAACAATGAACCTTATGTACAGGGTCTATTAATTATTCTTGATTCAAATTCAAGGGTACAACAACTTATACGAATACCATCTAACTCTACTGAGAATACTTTAATTCCTCTTGCAAAAGATTATAAATTTATAATATATAATAATGTTAATTTAACGTTCTTCCAATAGGCATTTTTATAGGGCCTATTGTATTTGTATCATATTTTAACTTACATTAATCGGCACGCACTTTCTACATTGTTATTAGTAACTTCTTATGATGAATAATTATTTAAAATCCCCATATACTAGAATGATTTATGACTAAATCAACTCCATTTATTTTTGCCCCTAATATATAGGGGCTTTAAATTTTGTCGAATAATATTCTTTAATATTCGCATAATACAAATGTCTTCATGTGTAATTAGTTCATTTTTCCACCATCTTTTGTTAGTACATTCACTTCTTAGCCATCTAGCTGCTCCCATTTGTTTAACTTCTATTTGAAACTCTCTTACTTCCTGTTTTGGATGATCTGGAAATTCAAGGAGTAAAGTCAGGGAATTTAATGCTCTTTCTTCAGTCCCAAAATAAACTTCATAATTTGTCATTGTTGCTCTACCTCACGTTCTTACTATCGTGCGTATATTCTAATTTCAAAAACAAAATACTAATAAAATGGAGGTGCTATTATGAATATAAAGAAATTTTTAGTATTTTTTCTAATATCCTTATTTGCATTTGTTAAAATCCCTCAAGCACAACCACTTCCTATTGCAACAACTTATACACAAGGTATCTATAATATGACTCAATATAATGGAGATTATATTACAGGTAAACTAATAACTCCCGACAAACCTCTTACTGTAATAGTAATTGATTCTAATGGTAAGCAAAAAACATTTTTAAGGTTTGATACCCCAAATGAAACTGTAAAACTGGGTCCTGTTCAAGAAGGCGATATTCTAGCACTGGTTGGTACTGGAGAAATATCTTTTTCTCCTCTTTGACAGTTTACTAATATAGTGTTTAGTGAAATTCTAAACACTATATTAAGTATATTAACTTTCCTACTTAATAAAATTTCTTGTATTACTATTTCGCAATATCTACAGATCACGAAATACCTTCAATTATAAAAAACAAATATCGCAAATCCATTTTCCATGAATTTGCGATATACATACCTTAATCTCTAATATATTTTTCTATTATTTATTAATTGCTACTAAAATAAATTAGTTCTACCCTCGAAGCAGATTCCCAAACTTTAAGAGTTTTTACTGTAGACTAAATTCTGCTGATATATTTGTATATCCCTCGGAATTACTTATTTCTTTCACAATTCTATATTTACCTGGTGTTAAATTTTTAAAATCTTTTAATGTGTCTAAGCTGCAATTTTCCTTATTTATATCTTTTGATAATAGAAATATACTAAGATCTTCAAACGTTGCATTTTTTGAAAAATCTAAACTATGCCACTCATTATCTTCAAATTTTTCTACTTTATATCGAGTTCCATATCCACCGTCTAAGTTTGTATTATTTGTAATATAAACATTAATATCTTTCGTACCAAGTGGATATACACGTTCTTCAGCCTTCATAGTGATGTCTTGCACTTGAACTCTATCTTTATTTGGATCCATAGCTCCACTTGCATCAAAGTAATATCCATCAACAGTTGCATCATGTACCATAGCACCATCAATATTGTAATAATGATAATTACCTTTAATAAATTGCCAACCTGTGATGTATGACTTTTCCGTGTTCCACCATCCATTAGTACTGTGCTTCCATTCTGCATTTGCTCCTATTGAATTTAATGTCAGCACAGAAATTAACACTAATAAACTCATTACTACATTTGATAATTTTAACTTTCTCATACATATCCCCCCCAAGCTGTAACGTTAGTGTAAAGTATTTACACTACTCTTTTAAATTTTTTCTTTATATATCAAGGGTTCGAGCGTTTTTTTGTACAAAAAAACAATGCCCCCCTAATTTCATGTTATAATCGAGTTCCGCAACACCAAAACAACATCAAAAGAAAGGTCATTGTCATGGATTCAATTATAACTTATTTACTTTTATATAATCAATATTTAGTTAAAACTATTTATAAACTTGTTTTGTTTATTTCAAAGAATATACCATTAAATCAATGGGCATTCGACGATTCTAACAGCCCAGAATATCAAAAATTTAAAGTAGACAAACTTCCTAAAATTATTCGTTTTGAAAAAGTTGACTATCAATTTCTTTTAGCTTATTACAAGCACAAATATAACAAGGTAGTGAAACCCGTCCAACGACGGAACGGCAAGTCTATTCCTAGTGAAACTATTTGCCCAAAGTGTGGTGCACCTCACCATTATATCTACGATAATAACGGCAATCGAGGTCAGTTCCAATGCAAGGTTTGTGGTCAAAATTTCAACGAAAGCAATTATGTTACTAAGCCTATAGTACTTGTGTGCCCTCATTGTGGCCATACTCTTACTCAAAAGAAAAACCGTAAGCATTTTCGCATTCATAAATGTATAAATCCTAAGTGTTCATATTGCTTAGCTGGTCTTAAAAGACTTCATAGTGATATAAAATCTTCTGAGAAATATAAATATAAGCTTCACTATATTTATAGAGAATTTACTTTTGA
Source organism: Clostridium chromiireducens (assembly GCF_003575225.1). Lineage (NCBI taxonomy): Bacteria > Bacillati > Bacillota > Clostridia > Eubacteriales > Clostridiaceae > Clostridium > Clostridium chromiireducens. The sequence continues at coordinate 574,767 of NZ_QXDJ01000004.1, forward strand.
TTTCTTTAAGATGAATTTACATACACTTTCTAAGCGTGCTATCAACTTCAGTTTTAAAAAGTTTAATCCTCACATTATGGGTTTATGTCTGACCTACCATGTTAATCTTAAGCTTTCAACTAGACAAACCGCTCACGCTTTAGCGGAGATACATAGTATAAAAATATCACATACTATGGTTGCTAACTATGCATTAACTGCAGCTACTGTAATTAAACCATTTGTAGATACTTTTGATTACAAACCTTCTAATATCCTTTCTGCTGATGAAACTTATATAAGAGTAAAAGGTATCAGGCATTATGTTTGGATTGTTATGGATGCTTGTAAAAAGTCCATTCTTGGCTATCAGGTATCTGACACAAGAGCTGTTGGTCCATGCATACTTGCGATGCGGATGGCTTTTGATAAATTTCAAAGCTTTCCTGGTAAAATGTTAAAGTTTATTGCTGATGGTTATAGCGCTTATCCACTTGCTAAGCAACAGTTTGAGCTAGAAGAAAATAAAATTTTTGATCTTACTCAAGTAATAGGACTTACAAATGATGATTCGGTTTCTAAAGAATACCGTTGGATTAAACAAGTAGTTGAACGCTTAAATCGTACTTTCAAATCATCATACCGTGTTACTTGTGGTTATGGGAGTGAAGACGGTGCCCTTTACGGAGTCTCTCTTTGGGTTGCATATTACAACTTTCTGCGCCCACATCCTTATAATTATTGGCGGCCTCTAAATGAGATTGATCAATTAAAACAAGCTGATAACATGCCTGCTAAATGGCAAATACTTATTAGTCTTGGTCAGCAAACTATACTTCATATGCAAGAAAATCAACTCTCCTAAAATAAAGATAAACTTAATACATTTTACAGTTTTTGCCTTCGGCGACGGAGGTCTTTTGTCATACACAAAATCAAATGATAAATTGTAAAATTAAACATTTTTACTTAATAGTGTAGATTGATTTTTACTTCTATTTTTTCATAGTTTACTTTACACTATC
>NZ_QXDJ01000004.1:575780-616873 GCF_003575225.1 Clostridium chromiireducens
TTACAGTTTTTGCCTTCGGCGACGGAGGTCTTTTGTCATACACAAAATCAAATGATAAATTGTAAAATTAAACATTTTTACTTAATAGTGTAGATTGATTTTTACTTCTATTTTTTCATAGTTTACTTTACACTATCGCTGTAACTTCTTTCATCTTCTACTACAATATACAAAGAAGTAATATTATATAGGTCCCATTTTATTCAAGTTAAGAGAATATTTTTTATTACTTGCTAATTCAATCATATATAGTAAAAATCCCATTTTTTAATGCATAATTATCCTTTTGTGTATTTTTATTTAAATATGCCACTATATTGACACAATTGCATATTATAATAAACATATAAAGTTAATAAAACCTTTTTTTCATAATTATTTCCCTTAAATATAAATAGTAAAGAGTAACATTCATATTCCCCTATGAATGTTACTCTTTATTCATTATAAATATCTTTATAACTGAAATCACTCATTCCTTTATCTTTCTAGATTCACTCTATTATTAGTTCTTTATTATTAATAATTTAGCCTCCTAGTTTAAAATAATTGAAAATAAAAAAGCCCATGAAAAATATTATTTCTTAGCAATAACTATTGTGCTATTTCCAACTCTAAAGTTCATTTTCACAGTTTTGAAACCAGCTTTAGATAACATCATAATTTGATTGTCAATTGTGCAAGGTGTATCATAATGATAAAATTCCCCATCAGGGACACCTTGCTCTTTTCGTATTCTCTTATTTTCCCTATAATAAAAATTTTCCTCTTCCTGGCTCTCAACCATATAGTCACATTCAATATAGCATCCATGAGTTTTTAATGAGTTAAAAATCTTTGAGTATAGTTTAATCTTATCTTCATGAGAAAAATGATGCATGGTTTGAAATGATATTGCTGCATCGTATTTACAAGTGCCGAAATCATAATCAAAATAATTTGCATTTATTAATGACAAATTCTTATCAGGATGCTTGTGTTTTAATTTATCCAACATTGCTTGAGTTAGATCAATGCCAGTAACATGGATAAATGGCATACTTTTAAATATTTCATCAAGTTCCAAGCCAGTGCCACATCCTAAATCTAATATTTCATCAGCATCTTTTGGCAGCAATTCTGCCATTTTAACATATCCCTCTTTGCATCCTTCTACTTTGTTAAGCATGTGTTCATCATATCCATCTACACGAGTAGTAAAAAAATCACTCATTTGTTCTATTCCCATTTTTCTCTCTCCTTTAAATGATATTATGCCTTAAATTTTTAACCTTAAGATTAATATAGTATAAATATAGCACATTAACATTTAATTCCAAACCTTAACTTCTATTCTGAATTAATTTTTCTCCTTTAATCATTTGCATTGGAATACTTGAGTTTATTAAAATAAAGCTTTCAATTTTATAACTACCCTATTATATATTTCAAAAAACACGACATCTTTAGTTATAAGCAGTATTGCTAGATACAACAAACCACAAATTATTATATCTAACCCACAAGAAACAACCATGCTAGATATAAAATGATTGATTACAAACGTTATTGGAATAAATAATAACGAATAATAAAAATACTTTATATTTTCAAAAGAAAATATATGTATATCTAATTTTATTTGTCTTTTAACAACTCTATACTCTAGCAATATGACTATTATATTTGAAATCATAGTTGCAATAATTGAATTTGTTGCTGTGAACATATTAACACCCACAAGTAGTGCATTTAATGCTACATTGCACACTCCACCTATGAAGAATATCTTAATATCTTCTTTTTCTTTTTTGTTCAGATATATTATTTGATTAGAAATAATTCCTTGAACACCAATGGTTAACATATATATTGAAAATCCCATCATCAAAGGAAACCATGGAACATAAGTCGAACCGACTCTTCCAAATATCCACATAGCTTGCTTTGATACGCAGAATAATCCTATAGAAGCAGGAAATAAAAATAGAAAATATATTTTAACCACTCTATTTAGTAATGAAAGATAATTTTCTTTTGAGTTATTCCCAAGATTATTTGAAAGTCTTGGCATTGTAACTTGAATTATTGTAAGCATTAAAGCATTTATTATATATATTGTTTTTTGCGCTATGGCATAAGCTGAAAGATCCTCATTAGAACCGAATTTGCCTATTACCAGCCTATCAAACATAGTATATAAAAGTCCTGTGTTAGAAAGTATTACAACTGCAAACATGGGCTTTATATATTGCTTAAGACTAAGATTCGAAAAATCAAACTTTATTCTTTTCTTTATGTAATAATAACTTAATAAGTTATTTACAAGATTCGCTGCTCCACTTAAATATAAATAAAATAGAAAATTATCTTCTCCTTTTACAGCCCATATTATTATTATTGAAGTTACTATCCTAACTATCATAGTTTTAATAGCAATAAAATCATAATTTTCTAAAGCTTCATTAATCCACTCTACATAAAAGAGGTTAAACACTATATTAAATCCTATAATCACACATGTATAAAAAGCTGGATTATTTCTATAAAATCTCAATAAAAAAATCATATATACAACTGATACTATAATTGTCGTGAATGTAGTTATAACAAATAAGCTGGTGAAGGTCTGCCTAAGCTTCTTCTCATCATCTCTAACCTTACTTATTTCTCTTAATCCATATTGATAAACCCCAAAACTTGCAAAAGCTAAAAATATTGTGTTAAATGTTTCGCCTTTTGCAATGTAAGAATAAGTTGATATAAATGCATTAGTTACAACTGGTGTTACTATTATTGGTAAGATAATGTTAAACAAGTTAAGTATTGCCTTGAAAACAGCATTTTTTGAAATAGATTTAGACATTATCTGCCTCCTATAACCTTAATAAATAATATTTGTAATCTTTTGTTATTATACGCCGATTATAGCATATATTATAATTGCTACATTACTTAAATTAACCTATTTCATTAATTTTATCTGTTATTAATGTTTTTGATATATACATTGTACTTATTAAGTTCTTAAAACGGTTATAATTAGATGTACCCTCATCAAATTTCTGCTGTGCTTTTTCACATTTGCTGATAATTGAAGATACGGGACGCAGTGCCTCTATCAATTCTTCTTTTGTATATTGTCCCATAACATTTTCATCTGTTATTAATGACTTGGAAATATATAATGCTTTTATCCTATTCTTAAGGAGTGTGTGCGAAGATGTACCTTCCGTAAATTTTAGCTGCGATTTTTCACATTTAGTAATAGTTGAAGATACAACTCGCAGTGCTTCTGCCAATTCTTCTCTTGTATATTTGTCCATAGCATTTCACCTCAAATTCATATAATTTATCTTCCGGTTAATTATATCATATCTTACAAATATTATATTATTCGATTTTCAAAGAACATATTTTTTATCCACTAGGTATACATTTCATTGCACTGTATCATACTAATAGTCTTTTAGTCAGTATATTTTTATGACATTTCCTTGATTAATATTTATTGAATTAATATTTAAGCAACTGGTACGAAATTTGTGAACTGTTTGATTTATGTTATAAATAGAATAACAACAAAAATTAGTTAGGTACCTTGAAATATTTCTTGACTTGCTCACAAAATCAGTTTATATTATAAATATAGTTAGGTACCTTATTATATTCAAAGGAGGATTCAAATGAACAATAACATTATTGATGAAAAGAATGAAAAAAATGAAATGGATGAAGAAATAATTATCTCATCTGATGAATTATTAATTGCACTAAACAAATTTATAAATATGTACCAAAGAAGTTCGTATAAAACACGAGCTCATTATACACCTTATCGTGGTCAGGTTCGACTTTTAAATATTATAGCTCAAAACGATGGATTTAACCAAAAAGAACTCACTAAAATATTGGATGTAAGATCAGCAACATTGTCAGAGCTACTAGATAAATTGGAACGTTCCAATCTTATTAAAAGAACAAAAGATGAAGTGGATAAACGTAAAATGCGTGTATTTTTAACTCCTGATGGTTTAGAGTTTTTAAAAAAATATGAGAATCAGAATGATTCTACAGAACAAGTATTTGAAAACCTATCAAAAGAAGAAAAATACTCATTTTATAATACAATCAAAAAACTTTGTACTCATTTTGAAGCACAGGCGATTCTTGAAGATTATGATTTAAGTGAACCATTACCGCCTCATATGAGAGAACACATTCCACCTCATGAAAGAGATGGGCATCATCCAAAGCCTCCATTGCACCACCATAAATAATTTAATCAGAGAAGGTGACCCTATTATGAGAACTATGTCAAATGTTTTGAATGGATTTAAAATATTTTTTTTAAATAAGAACTGTGAATTTTTGATTGAAATACTATCAAAAATAAGAGCAACCTTGGAAAATGATTCTTTTTTATCCATTTCCCTATTTGCTGCCATTGCAACTTCATTTATTAACACTCCAAGTTGGGGATACTTGGATTTCAAGGTGATTATTTGCCTGTTTGAATTAATGATTGTTGTGAAGGCTTTTGAGGAATATTCCTTAATTAATCATATATCATTATTGATTTTAAATAAGTGTAAAAATGAAAGAATTTTACTTCAGGTTTTGTGTTTGTTTGCTTTCATCTCATCCATGTTTTTAACTAATGATGTAGCGCTGATTGCAATTACTCCAATCTTAATTAACATTTCAAGAAAATGCAACTATAATATTATTTTACCTACTATTCTTATAACTATTTCCTCAAACCTTGGAAGCTGCGCAACACCAATTGGTAATCCTCAAAACCTATATATTTTTTCTCATTATCAATTAAATGTTGAAAACTTTTTTTCTTATTCATTGCCAATTTGTATTGTAAGTTTATTTTTACTGCTTTGCATCACTTTCTTTACTAATCCTAAAAAAATTACATTTATTATGAATGATACCTCAATACTTGAAAAAAAGAAAATAATCATATATTCAGCATTATTTATTTTACTGCTACTTAATGTTCTTGGTGCTATATCTTATTTCATAACATTACCTATTTTAATATTAGTGACACTTGCTTTAAATAAAAGCCTATTCAGAAAACTTGACTACGGATTACTAATTACTTTTGTTTGTTTTTTCATTTCAGTAGGCAATATATCTAACATTGCTATAATACGTAATTTTCTAACATTTTTAACCAATACATCAACAGATATTTATTTGTCTGCATTGCTATTAAGCCAAATAATAAGTAATGTACCAGGCAGTATTTTACTTGCTCCTTTTGCATCCAATTGGAAGGCATTATTTTATGGAGTAACTATTGGCGGACTTGGAACTCCTATTGCTTCACTGGCAAGTATTATTTCTTACAAGATTTTTATCCTTGAATATCCTTCTAAAAAGAAAGAATATCTATTGAAGTTTATTTTATTAAACTTTTTTTGTCTATCAATTATAGGATTGATTTTTTATATCTATATTCAATTAAATTAGTTTGAGCATAACTACAATATGCTTTAAAATAAACTGTAATATCTAGTCTATTGCGACCATGTTTTGATGCAGGTACAACAGACACACATGTTAAAATAGGCCATATGATAGATATAAATTACTCTATGTGGCCTTTTACTCACCACTATTTTGTGGTCAGTACTTCATTGTTATATAATATTTCAATCCTATTTCATATACTTCTCCACCAATACGTAGCACCTTTCTTTTGTTGAATTTGCCAAAGATCCCTGAAATAAAACTTTCTCCATAGTGCCACCAGCCATCTCTTCGGCATCTTTTTTAGCTTTAGCATCTCTATCTTTTATCCACTGAAGCTCCTCATTTTGCAACTTTTTCATATCACTTGCAGGTAACTGTGATTTTAGAACGCCATATATTTCATTTAGTGCATCATCCCATTGTTTATGTTCTTTACACGCTTCTTGGTACATATCATTAGTTGTTGCATTAGCATCATTAGACCCTTTGAATCCTAGTTCAATATTATCTAGTTTAGCTTTATATTCCTGTTTTTTACTCTCTTGATTAGTATTATTACTTTTATCATTAGAATTCACTTTATTGTTATCACTAGACTTCTCATTATCATTTGAAGTGGTTTTCTCCTTAGAATTCACTTCATTATTTGCTGCAGTTGTTGTCTCCATTTGTTGTTTATTTACGCTTTCTTTAGTAGTATTGTCACAACCAACTAACCCAAATACTATAGCTAAAAGAAAGATTATTATAGATTTTTTCAATTTTAATTCCTCCAAATATAAGTAATTACTAAAACTTTTTCTTTGCTAAATTGTTAATAAGATATCCATTTCCAAAACCAATATCTAGTACTCTATCTTCCTTAGAACAATTTAAATTCTCCATGACAATTATCGTAATATAAATATGCCTCACTACATTTTTTTATATTTATACATAATCGTCGAACCATCATTTTCATTAAATTCTGGCGGGTATGTTCTATATTCATAACCAAGCTTATGATAAAATTTATGGGAACTTTTAGAAGATGGAATTTCAATTAAATTGCTTTCAAAACACCATTCATCTAACTCAAGATAATGCACAAGTTCTCTGCCAACGCCTTTTCCTATATAATCTGGATTAACGAATATAGCCGTAAAATAACTTTGTTTTTCTTGACTATAATCCCTGCTTACTCCTCCGCAAGCAATAATCTTGTCATCATACAAAACTTCATAATAATGCCTTGTTTCAATAATGTTTTTAAGCCAATTAGTTGTAAAGGAATCTAAATATCTTTTAAATTCACTCTCGTTATAATCGATGTAATTAACTTCGTTCATACACCTATGTATGATTTCTAACATAATGTCAATATTTCTTATATCAGCTCTTTTATATGATAATCTGCTTAATTCCATACTTAATCTCCTCAAAAAAACTCACCACAATAATTTGTTATTAAAACCGATAATAGCATCTAAAATCAATATCATATTATTTAATTACTATATTAATAATCTATTATTTTGAATCTATGTCACAATAATTAATTGAAATTTACTATTCACTCTAAAACATCCTTATAGATTTTATCTACTATTTCATTTAAGCTTAATTCTTTCTGCAGACATACTTCAGGAATAATATCTAATAAATCTTTTCCATTCCACCATTCTTTCATTTCTTTTTCTCCAAACTCATTTTGCTCAATTACTATTTTAAAGCTCATCTTTAAACTGAATTTATATTCAAAAATTTATATTTGTTGTAACTTCTTCCACTTTCGTATTTTTGTTCTGAATGTTTTGAATGGCGCAACAGTATTAATGTGAATCCACTTCCATATTGGCCAGTTAGAAGGAGTTGATGAAGACCACTTTCTTCCTCCTTGCTCAAATAACTCGTCATCTGTATAACTATGGATTAATTCAACAATTTGCTGCTCAGCTCTTGTAAACATAGTGCATAACTCTTTGAGAGTATAACCTTTATATTTTTCGTAAAAACTTTCATATAAGCCACCAAGATTATTCCACTTATAGTCTGGAGTTGGGGTGATAACAACATGTCCTTGCTGTTCTTGCTTTTCCCAATCAAGAATAAGATCCATCCACCCTAACTGATAAGCAATCATTTGAGCGGGGGTTCTGTCAACTCCACCAATTAATCTATCTTTATCTTTTTCATCAATTTCATTAAATTCTTCAACAAATTGTTTTGCACGATTTGAAATTTCTGAAATCAATTCTTCTCTATCTTGATATTCCGCCACTTTTACACCCTTCTTTCAAATTACTATTTATGCTATTCAATCTTATAGGCTGACATCTTCACACATTAAATTCATCTTCTTTTTCTATATATTCACCTGTAATCTCTATCGTATTACCATCTGGATCTTCAACTTGGAAATAATAATATGGCATTACATTATTAACAAATTTAATCTTAGTCACTAAATTGCTAATATTTAGATTTATTATTCTTTCGCGCTCTTTTTCTAAATCTTCAACCCAAAAATTTAATACAAACTTATTAGTGTTTTTTGAATCTGCTATAGCAACAAGATTATCAAATTTTTCAACATATTCTCCCTTATGTATTGTTAATTCCGGATTTTGATTATCAAAATATCCGTTCATTATGGATATATTATGCCCCTCAAATTCAAACTGGGCAAAACGCTCCATATTCATTGAAGTAACTTTCATCTCTAATAATTTTTCATAAAACTCTATAGACTTAATAAAATCTTTAACTATTAAATAAATTGAACCTAAATGCATTTTTCTCCTCCATAACAAGTTAATTATTTTTCTGAACCTTATACGTCCCCTTCGTAAATTTAAAATCTATTCCTAGTCACTTTCCTACTGCAAATCAATTATAGCATATATTGTAAATGCATCACTATCCATTTCTACAGACCTATAATCTAATTTATTTTTTAAATCTATCCAAAAAAAATCACAAATTCAATCTCTTGAATAATGTGATTTTCATCTTTATTCTTTATTTTATTAAACCTAAGATTTTGCTTTTTTAATAAGACTCTAATCCAAATTAATAAAAGTCAATCCTATTATACAACACACAATCCCTATTATCTGATACATTCCAATGTGTTCCTTGTAAAATAAAATACCTACAATAATTAATAATATAGATATTGAAATACTTGCTACTAATGAACCTCTGCTTATATCCCAACCTGCTCGGTACATATAAATATATCCTACTTCCACTCCTACAATTGCTAATCCAAGAACGTAACTGGTCCAATTAACTTTATGTATATCCATTAAAATTCTGCTCGGCTTAGATGTTAAACAATACATTGCTATAGCAATAACCGTGCTTGCTAAATAAGTAATTGCTAGTGATAAGAATGAGTTTGCATCTTTTGGTATATTCTTAGTTGTAATATGATAAACAATGTTCGATACAATAACTATAATAATTGGTACAATATAATTTAATGACATAAATTATTTCCTCCATTATAGTGTTTAATAGCTATTAAATTATTTTCTTTTTGCATATAAATCCTCCTTAAAAAAGAAAGCGCTTAAACATCACGCTTTCAAAGGCCTGCGGCGTGAAATTTAAACGCTTATTATTTTCTTTATCCGGCGACAAAGAAATTAACATTCTATATCTGTTTTTATGTTATTATAACACTTTCATAAATAATTTTAAAGTCTCCCTAGCAAATTCATAAGAATATCAATATTCATTAAACTGTATTCAAATACTCATCTTGAGTCAATATCTCTACATTTTTTTAGCAAGATATAAGTCCACTGTATCATTAATAATTACTTCATTTCCTAACTCTTCGATTACTGTTCTAATAGAATTAAACAGTTGTGATTTCAATGATTTTTCTAAAGCTAAATGGTCTGAATAAGTATTTAGCAATTCTATATATTGAACTCCAGTCATTTTCCTGGAATTATGATATAGCTTAAACTCTATATTCTTAAAACCATATTCCTCTATCTTATCTACTATCCTTGAATATTTAGATTTATTATCTTCACTATTAATTACCTTATCGATCCACTCTGGTAAAAGCTTCTTATAAATAGATTGAATCTTTTGATGTACTGGACTATCCTTATCATTTGCAGATGGCCTATTCCAGAATAAAGCAATGGTGCCTTCATTCTTTATTATCCTATATGCCTTTTTATATCCAATTTCATCTGGTATCCAATGGAACGCAGTAGCAGAATATAACATATCAAATTTATTAGCATCACAATCGTAATCTTCAAAGGCAGACTTAACAACCTCCAGATTACTATAATCCTTAAATTTTTCTCTGGTATATGAAGAAAGATTTTCGCCTAATTCAACTGCAGTCACCTTACATTTCATTTTTAAGAAAGGCTCTGTAGCTTGACCTGTTCCGCACCCAACTTCTATGATTGATTTATCACTAGTGATTTCTGAATATTTCATTATATCTTTAAATATTTCTGTTCCGTAATTTGGACGCCTCTTTTCATAATTTAAAACTGCGTCATCAAATAAGTATTTCATATCCACGTTATCATCCCATCTCCCTTGCCATCAATGAATATTTCAAGTACATAAAAATTCTTATTGCCTTGTCCAGTTTTCATAGGTATTCAATATATGCTGAAATAGGTGATGTACCAGCAATATTAAATATATTTGAGCGATAAGTCATTTAATTCAGCTATAACTTTTTCATTATTCAGCCTTGCTGCTATAGGTGAAAATACATCTAACGTTTCTTTTGCCTTTTCCTTCCAACGCGTTTTATCTATAAACTCAATTGTTCTCATATTATGAATCCTATCAGCTATCATAACCATTACTACATCTTCATCACTCATGGATTCATTTATATTACTTCTCTTTAAATACACTATAATTTCTACAATTCTTTTTGAAAATTCACTTATGACTTTATTAATATGAGTACTTGACTTTTCTAAAATAATATCATGCAGTAAACCTGCTATGACAGCCTCTTCGCTCGCTCCCATTTCTGATAGAATAATAGCTACATTAGCCGAATGAGTTACATAGTCATCACCCGAGTATCTTTTTTCCCCCTCATGCTCTACACATGCAAATTCATATGCTTTCTCTATTCTTTCTTGGTTATATTCAAGCATATTTTCTTTTATTGTCGTCCTTAATACCTCAAATAACTCTTCTTTAGTTGCATGAATATTTGTGCTTCTCATAAATACATGTCTCATATTATAATTACCTCCTAAACAATCAATTTGGAAACGAAACGCTCTTAAAAGTGCGGGAGAAAATCCAAATTTATTTTTAAATGCCTTAGTAAAACCGCTATGGGATTGATAGCCATATTCAAGCGCTACATCAATTATTTTCTTTCCATTGATAATTTCATCTGAAGCCTTAATTAATCTGCGCTCTTTAACATATTCCATAATTGATAATCCCATTTGCTTTTTAAATATTCTTGAGAAATAATACAGTGAATATCCAGCTTTATTTGCAATATCTTCGGCAGTTATAGACTCACTAATATTATTTTCAATATATTTAAGGCAGTTAAATACGATGGTCTTGTATTCCAAATCTTTCACCTTCTTTATTCCGCTTGGTAATTATAATATATATTTTTTTCAATTCAATTTCTTTTCCATTCTTGCTATTAAAAGCAATACGAATTGAATATTTCTCTTTCACATTACACATAATATTTATGTAATAATTTTTTAATGTGTTTGATTTTAATCCTCTTGTAAGTTCCTCCTGCAGGAACTTATTTTTTTAGTATCAAGAATCACCTAAATAATGGTAACTATTCAAATTAATTATAGCATAAATTGTAAATGCAAAGTTTTAATTTCCAATAAAGAGTTATTACTCACCACAATTTTGTGGTCAGTGATTTATTTCCAGGGAAATCTGCATAGTATATAACATTTTATAATTACAAAAAAAAATCGCAAATTCAATCCCTTGAATAATGCGACATAATTATGTAATATAAAATACTTTACAACCACCAGTTTAATAAAAGTCTAATAAAACCATAAAGAGTATAAGGAACTATTATTAGAAATACTGTAAGAAGATATTAAATTGATTATTTATGTGTTTTAATACATCTTCCCACATATTCCCAGTTATTGCTTTATAACATACATCTTTAAAACTATTGTAGTTAAGACTTAAATATTTCCCTTACTTTTTGTGTCCATTTATATAATAATACTTACTATCTTGCTTCTGAGAATTTATATAGCAATAGTCTATGTGACGTACTTTTTCTATTTTAAAGTTACAAAACAAACTTAAAATATCATCAAGATCAGCATAAAAATGGGCTACTCCTTTTTCTGGGCCATCTTCTTCATTTATATTGGATGAAACTATTTCATTCTTTTAATTGTTTCATCCAATGAAATACATTCTGCATATCTTCTATTCCACATAAATTCATTATGATATTTATAACTATTTTCTGCTGACATAAATTTATTATCAACTGTTGTATTTGCATATGCTGGCACTATAATATTAAATCCATGTTCAAATCCACATTTTATGGTAGCATCAATACAATAATCTGTTTGAAGTCCTACAATGATTACATCTTTTTCACCTTTGTTTGTTAAGTATTCCAACAAGCCTGTCCCTTTAAAAGAACTATTAACATTCTTATCAAATATTTTTTCTTCATTAATTGGTTGAAATTCTTCATATATTTCAAAACCATCAGTTCCTTTTGTTAATTCACTTCCTGCTCCATCATCATGACGTACATATATTACTTCAATGTTATTTTCCCTAGCCTTATTTATTAATTCTTTAACATTAGATACAAACGTATCAAATTTATATAATTTTTCATTTGTTATTAACTTTTGTGTATCAACTACTAATAAAACCATTTTAATCATCCTTTCAAATTACTATTTATAATACTTAATATTAAATTAAAATTCACCTCATATCCACTGTGTAAACACAGTTTTGTCATTTTGATTATCACCTCTTCGTTCAGTTGCATAATTAAACTTACTAAAACAACCAATACAATTTGTCTTTTGATATTTTAAATCCGAGTTTCTTTTGCAAAGCTATTGATTTTTTATTTTCTATTTCAACTTGTGTAAATGGCACTAAACCATCTTCAAGTGTTTTGTTTATCATATAACTTTCAAGTATTGTTCCATACCCTAAACGTCTATATTCAGGAAAAATTTCTAATAGTCCTATGCTTCCTTCCAAATGATTTCCTATAAATCCTATCAGTACATGATTCTTATATCCTCCAAATAAACTTCCATTCTTTAAAAGCATTTCAATTTCATTATTAGATAATTTATTATAATGTTTTAATATAACTTCTATTTGATTCGGTTCTAACTGCCTTATTTCTAATTCTTCTTTTGTATGAATTTTAGTTTTATCCATATACGCAGCTTGAACACATTCAAGTTTTTCAGTTAACCCAAATCTATTTGATATATAATCAATCATATATTTTTGATGCGCAACAATTAGGCTACATTTCAATATGCTATTTATTAGCTCTTGTCCTTTTTCAAAATTATCTACAGATATCATATACGCATTACTTTGTTCTTCTTTCATTAATACTCCATCTATTTCAGCATACAATATTTCTGCAGTATCTCTACGTATTGGCTCAATCATTCCCATATGTAACAATGGATCTTTTATTAAATATTCAAGTGCTCTAGACTTCATCTTTTTCACCCTTTAACCTTTTTGCTATTTCTTCCATGTGAGTATTGTCAGTACCACAACAGCCTCCTAAAATTTTAGGAATAAAATAATTATATAAATCCATCATATCATTAGCAAGACTAACACTATCAGAAATTTTCAAGTCAATTGCATTATCTAATTCCTCTGGTGATAAAGGTGAAGAGTTTGCTTGTATTCCATGAAATCTTTCTTTAACTAATCTTGTTTTATTGAAAGAATATGATAGAGACTTTTTTAAAATGATTGGATGAACACAGTTTACCATATAGCAAATTGGTTTTTGTATAGTAGCATTATCTATACTCAAAATTGCATCATTAATAGTAGTTCCATCTATTAGTTTCCCATCATCCCTAATCATAAAACTAATTATATATGGCAATTCTGCTGTTTCCATAGCCTTTGCCATACCAATAGCCTCAGATAGCTCAGGCATGATACCTGCAAACAAAAAATCTACTCCTGCTTCTTTAAATAACTTTACCTGCCATAAATGAAACTCCTGCGCTTCATCTACTGATACAATATCAGTTCCCTTGTACGCATCCCCCTTGCATCCCATTAAGCCACCTACAAACATATTTACCTTTGCATTACTTTTTATTTTTTGCAGAAACCTAACATTATCTTCTATTATTCTTTCAGTAAATTCAGATTGTAGGACACGATCCTTATTAGCTCTTCTTGTAGGAGTTGTTGCGATAAATGGTAACTTATATTTTTCAGCAATTTTTAGATATTCTTGAAAAATGCTATGCAAGGCTTGTCTTGAATCAGCATTATAAATTAAACCAGCCATCGCAACATTATCATCAAACATAATATTAAATTCTCTTTTTAATCTCTCTCCTAATGCACCTTCCATTATAATAGTTGAAGACTTATTAAAGCAAGTTTCAAAGTTCATATATACTCCTTTTTATATCTGAGTTGCAAATTAGAAATTGCGAATATCATAACTTTTATAAATACATAGACATTCCTCAGGTTGCGTAAAACATGATTTATAGTTAGGTTAAAATTGAATCCACTTAGGCTTCTTTAATATCCCATCCTTTAGACTCATGAGATTGCTGACGGTTTCCATAATGGTGCATCCTTAAATGTGGTTTCTTTTATATTGGGAAGTACATCATAGATAGAACAACCCATTTGTTTTTCAAAATATTCTTTCATTTCAAAAGTCTCATTCCAGCGTTCAACAGTAAATGGGAATGTCCCATATCTCCTTGTTGTATTAACAAAACGCTTTTCTAGCATACAAAAACCTTGAGCATCAGCCAGTGAATCGCAAACAATCAACAATTTATCATAATCATCATAAGTTATGTTTTTTAAATAGTGTCTAACAAATTTGCTTTCTTCATCACTCATATCATTTCTACCTATTTCTTTATCAAAATCAGGAACTGGAAATGAATGAGTTAAACAAATTCGCCCCACTTCGTCCCAACCTCTTTCCATAGCAAAATTATATCCATCACTACTATGTCTCCTTGCACTTACCCCATATTTTCTACCTATATCATGAAGAATTCCTAACACATATGCTTTTTGGGGATTAAGATTACTACATCTTTCTGCAATCATTTGAGCCGCTAGTCCTACATTTATAGAATGTTCTGTCCATGGTCCCGGATTTAATTGTCCCGCTATCTTTAATTCCTCTTCTGCTATTTCTTTATTTGGAAACATTTCATTTTCCTCCAACACATAAAAATATTAATAAATCACTATGTTTTAATAACTCATTATATATACTATTCCTGCATTTTCTTCTGCTGATTTCTTAAATAATTTTGCTATATCATCAATCAGTTTTATATCATAATCATTGAATTCATCTACAAAAATCCCAAAGTTATTTTTTTCATAATAACATTTACTACTTGCTCAACATTTAAACTATTCGTATTGATTTTTTCACCATTAATGTCCCTTTCAAATGCTCGTAAACATCTATCACTCTGCTGCTTGGCCCATGAATTTTCACATTCACCTCTGCTGATTAATCTATGCTTTATATTTTCTTTGTCAGCATTAAGAATAAAATGATAAACCTCAACGTCATTTTCAATTAATTGCCCTATTATTTGATTATAGTAATTTATATCAGTAATAGTCATAGGAATAATTAAAACTCCATTATAATTATCATGCATATATTGTACTTTTCCCACTTCCGAAAGCTCCATTTATCCATATTATCATTTTCTACCTCACAAAATTTAAACTGCTCTACAAATTACAATTTATAATGCTCAACCTTAAACTGGAATTTGTTATTTATGTATATAACCGTTGAATTGCTTCTTTAAACTTTGTTTTTCATACAAATCATTTTCTTTTCTGGAGCACCAATATCATTTGCGATTACATCACATTTGGTCATTAACAGGAAATAGATTTTTTTCTTTTCTTCACTCAAACATTCATAGTTCGCTTGTCCTTTAGCAATTACTACATCAGCCTTTTCATATACTTCTTTGAACTCAAGACTTGTCCGATTTAAAACAGTCCCAAGAGAACCATCCCCATTATCTATAACCTCTGCATATTCATCTATTCCTACTGCATATGCGTCTTCAGCTATAGAATCATTTACAACTGGTTTACCTCGTACTCCAAAGAATATTTTGACATTAGGATTCAGTTCTTTTATTTTTTTTAAAAGAATCTTGTCCATGCAGATTTCTCCACAATTATCGCCTAAGTATAATAATATCTTAGAATTTAATATATCTTCCGTTAGCGCCTTAGAATCATCTATTGTTAATTCTAACTGTTCCATTTTTTCGAAATAATCAAAAATATCCTCTAATAATGTATTGTGAATAGGATTGAAATCTATGATATTACCAACAATGGCATATCTTACTGCTAATTGAAACGAATTTTCAGCTTGCTCAATCTTCCTCTCAAATTCGGGTAACAGTTTCAAAAACAATTTATTATAGTAATTTCTAGTTTCTTTATATGGGTCTGGATTATTAGTATGCTTTTTTATCATGCTAAAAATTTCTCCAATAATTTCTGGTATAGTTATCTCAAAATCCATTTTACTGAGGTAAGTAAAAGCTTCCCTTAATAACTCTTCCTTATTGTCAACACCTGTAATATTGGCCACTTGAATAACTTGATTTACAACACATGGCAAGCATTTATCATGTATTTTCATAATTACACCTCTTTACGTTTAAATGATTTGTAGTGAATATTACTCCCATTTCCTTTAATTTCTTTTTTATCTTTTTGAACTTACCATAATTCCCAATACCAATAAGCGATTCATTAAATAAAATCTTATATTGCTTAGTTATTCCATCAAGGGCTGACGATCCTACACAATAATTGCCATCTACACCTACCAGCTCAAGTTCACTTGCATTTATCTCTTGTAAGTATTCCAATAATCGTTTATTAGAAAAACAACTTGCTTTTCTTTTTTCAAACACGTTATTAGATATGACAGAAAGCCCATCAACTAGCCTTTTGGGCTTTCTTCTAATTTCCCAAAAGAATCTATTTACAATATAAATCACTGATTCATTAGGATATTCCGAAATCCTTTCATTTATAGAATCTATCAGTTCTTTAGCATTATATGGATACATTCTTGTATTCCTAGAATCCCCTACATAGTCTTCCTGCATATCTATAACTAATAAACATTTCATTAAAGCACCTCATCAAATTACTATTTATTATCCTTAATCTTAAAATTAGAATTTATCTGTCAGAATAATCATCTTCATATGGGTTTAATATTGCATATACATAGGTGTCCCAATATATAGGTTGTCCATTCGTATCTTTATGAAAAGAAACGTTTTTTCTAAAATGCGCTTCACGCTTCATTCCAATCCTTTCCATCAATCTCCATGAATGTGTGTTTTGAGGAGCGCATTCTGCATAAATTCGATGAACACCTTGATTAAACATATATTCTATAACTGCTTTGCTAGCTTCACTTCCATAGCCATTATGCTGATAGTTCTCATTCAATACATATCCAAGTTCTCTTGTATTAAAACTCCTCTTTCCTAGATAAATATTCCCAATAACCTTACGTTCTTTTTTTAACTCTATTGCATAAAATTCATCGCTTTGTGCTCTAAATTCAACCTCTTCTTTTGCTTTCTGACAAGTGAAATCTGGATATGCCTCAAATTCAGCATTAACTCGCTGCAGCATATATTCACATAAATCATTTTCGTCCCTCAACTCAAAATCACGGATAATCAAATTATTTGTCTCAATTTTCATTTCCATATTCTCCTTTAGCAGTGGAACCTGCTTTTTATATTAATATTTACAACGCTCGACTTTAAATTAAAATTTGTTATTCTCCTAATGCTTTTTTTAAATCTTTAATATATATTTCCTGTTGCTTTTTCAAATAAAATTTAACAAATAAATTCATAATAGGATTCTTTACTTGAACTTCTTCTGCAAACTCTATTCTTGTCCCAGTTTCATTTTGAGAAAATACACCTTTCCAATGTCCACTCATATTTTTATTTTTCATATCAAATTCATACTGCTTATAAGGCTTTTTTAATGTTATAGTAAAATCTGTTTTGAATCCATTCTTAGCATATTCAGAAAAATTATTATCAGAAGATACAATTATTTGTGATAAATCACTTCTCCATGAACAGTTATTATTGACAGTTACTACATCCCATACCTTTTCTACACTACTTTCAAATGTTGCTATAACAGTTGATCTTTTCATTTTTGAATTTCCTTTCAATTTTACTCTTTACCTTTATGCCAATTATAAAAGTCTTTTAGATTTGCTTTACGTTCCTGTGGCAACTCTGTTTTCTTAATACCTTGAATCGCACCTTCTAGTGCTAGCAATCTATGAATACATGCTGAAGCATCAATCTCTTGTATTTTGAGCCACGCCTGTTCTGCACCAATATCTTTTAATTCATCGTAAGTAAATATACCTACATTATTTAACTGTCTTTCAACTTCTTTTCCGATGTTAGGTAGTTTTGATAATTCTCCCATAATGAAACTTCCTTTCAAATTACTGCTTATAATTTTCCCCTTAAATTTAACAACACAAACAAACTACATTAAATTCTCATATAACTTAATAATCTATGATTTCATACGCTTCATACTCTTTATCAAAATGATATCCAAGTTTTTCGGCTAAAACCACAGAGACCTTGTTTTGTGCATCCCAACTTGGATATAAATCTTTGTTCAAGCACT
The DNA here is from genome assembly GCF_003575225.1 of Clostridium chromiireducens. Lineage (NCBI taxonomy): Bacteria > Bacillati > Bacillota > Clostridia > Eubacteriales > Clostridiaceae > Clostridium > Clostridium chromiireducens. Next base: position 594,231 of record NZ_QXDJ01000004.1, read on the forward strand.
CTAAAATTAGTTTGGCACCACATGCTAATGCCAAACCTTTTCTTCGATAATCCTTCCTAGTATCAATTTCTATTTCTATTCCTTCATTGTACACAGTATATGAAGATGCTCCAGCAACAACAATTCCATCTTTCATTACTACAGCTCCGATGCCTCGTTTACTATAATCCTCGTAATCATTAAACTGTGAGCATAAATCTTTCGACCATGAATTACTCATAACCTGATTAAAAATATGCTTATCTATCATCTGAATACTAAATGGTTTCTTTATATCTTCTACAATTTTTCTTAGCTTCTCAATATCGAATACATCACGTTCTTTCTTAATTGCATAACGATACACTTTTGTTGCTCTTTCTTTATATGTTTGCTCAATCAGCTTACTCCACTCATTATTTTGTGGAATCATAATTATAAAATTTGATTTATAATCATCAGGCTTATTCAATACGAGTTCTTTTTTAGCCTCACCTGCAAAAAAACAAAAGTCTCCTATTACTATTTGAGCTGATTTAGGATTACTAATACTATCTGCATATGCTCTTCCCATACAGCCTTGCATGCATGACCAAATTAATGTTTCCTGCCAACCTTCAAATAATTTTTCTAAACATTCTGTATCACGAATTTCATAAACACTCATATTGATTCTCTCCATTTCATCTTATATAAATGATTTATATTTCATTATCTCAAAAAATTACTATTTATAATCTTATCAAGTTTAATATAGCTTTATCTTAGTGTAACTTTTTCCTCAATCACCGTCTCTCTCGAATGCACTTTAAAAAAACCTCCAGAGATTACAGCATATACAATTGAAATAACAATATAGAACCAAATATCTGCAATTATAAAATTGTATAAAAAGTTAAAGCAGAAGTGTATCCAAATCGCATAGAATAAATTGTTACTTTTCTTTAATACTACATTCATAATTATTACTAATGAAGTCATTACTACTAAATTAGAAATGATATAAATAATTAAACTCATCCCTGTAAAATCACTATCTACAAACCAAAGTACCGCATGCCAGAATGCCCAAATAGCTCCTAAAATAAATGAACCTTTTACAAATCCAAAACGTTCCTCTAATTCTAAGCGGAGATATCCTCTCCAGCCAGACTCTTCTCCCGTTGGTCCGGATAAAATTGACAGTAAAAATGATAATGGCAGGGAATACATGCCAAGACTAAAGAAAGAATTAAAACTTTTTTGTTCAATAATTGATAAAATGAATACAGATAACAAAGTCCCGCCAATAACTGAACATGCACTTAAAATCAACAAATTTATCTTTATCTTGCCACCAAATGCTTCTCGATAGAATTCTTTTACCTTCATGTCCGTTCTCAATTTTTTAAACATTAGTAATAGTGCAAATGTTGGTGACCATGCACACAAATTTGCCAACCATCGCATTGTTAGCCCAGATGCATGAAATACCATTGAAGCGGTTCCGCAGATTCCAAGCACCATTATCCAAAATAGCAGGTATGCAAAAATTACATACTTCCACATTATATCTAACCCCTCATTTGTTTTTTTCATCGATTTTCCCCCTATATATTTAAAATCATTAATAAATTACTATTTACAATACTAAAACTTAATATGGAACTTACAGTATAATTACGTATTAAATTACTTTGATATAGTAATTTTTTCTGGAGTTTCACCTATAGGGCAAACACGAGCGCATTCTTCACACTTAGGTGTATAACTTCCTTGTATTCCAAACTCCTCATCTATTTTATTTTGATATTGGCTACATTCAACACCTAACAATGTATCATCCTTAATTACCTTTGCTGGACATGAAGTTTTACAAATTCCACAATGATAGCAAACCTCCTTACATTCTGGCAACTTATCTGATATTTCTCCATCTGAAACTATTACTCTTAAATGCGTCCAAGCTCCCCATTCTTTATGAAGGAACAGAAAGTTATCTCCCATTTTTCCGAGTCCAGTTTTATTAGCTAAGTCTTTAAATCTTATTCCACTTCTCCCTGGATAAGGTATAATGACACTATTATGCCCATTATCTTTTATTACTGATGTGATCTTTTCACATTGTGCTTTTAAGTGTAAATCTGCTGCGCAAGTAACGTTATTTCGTTCGGCTTCAAATGGAAACCATGCCCACTCTATGGAATGTTTAATATGGTGCGCTAATACAATAACTGATATGCATTCTGGCAGTAAATCCCGTAATGCTTGTCTTTCACTTTCAGAACACATGGAAATAGAAAAAGAATCTATTTCACAGCAACTTGGAAGTTTTTCTTTAAGATAACTTAGTTTTATCACTTGCCCCAATCCCCTCTGCCTAAATTACTATTATAGATCAATTATAGCATATTTTGTAAACACACATTGCAAAATTTCTAAAGGATTCTCTAATATAATGCGTACCTATAACATCATTAAATTTACAACTTATTATATTTTCTTAACCCTAAATATAATAGTATGGTTATCAATATTTTAAATAAAAAAATATCACAAATCTATTCTTTGTTATGAATAGTGTGATATTCTAATCTAATATTAAATTTTTAGATATAATAATAACATCTATAAGCAACTCTAGAAATTGGAATTTGTCTACATGCATTTTATATTTATTAAAGAAATTAACTATTTTTCCACTTTTCATATATTGGTGTTTTTACGGAATATAAGACATGTCAAAACTCCAACAATACCAAGAATAAAAAATAAAAATGCCGCACCTGATCCTTTTCCAGTTCCGAATACTGTTGCTAAGAACCCTCCTAGTGGTTGCAATAACATAAATGGTCCAAATACTTTGTCAACTAATATTCCACCAGAAAAATACCCAATTGGAATTGTAAAAAATTGCAACGTATTCCTTACAGAATAAACTCTCCCCTGTATATCTATTGGGATATAATTCCTTAATAGTACATCCATATTGGTACTCATAATAGGAATGGCAATCCAGCCCAAAACTGCTCCAACACACCATACTGGAACTGTTTTCCCAAGGCCAGAAAAAAGTTTTCAGTACTCATTGAAAGCAATAAAGCATTACAAATCACGCGGACACGACTTTTAGGAACTGGTAATATAGATGCACAATACTGCCTACAAGCATAGCAGTTCCTGTGACAGTATGCCAAGTGCAACCTGGACATCTCCAGCTCTTGATAAAATCATAGCTGGAAAAGTTGCATTGAATACAGACGCAGTAAAATTGATTGCAGCTAAAAACAAGATCAAATCTAAAATTCCACGGTTATGCTTTAAAAAGTGCAATCCACTTTTTACTGACCATAACATGGATTCTTTCTTTATATTTTTATTTTCCATTTTTGGTATTTTCACAAAACATAACAACGAAATAAAAGCAACTCCAAATGTTAATAAATCAAATGTAATAATCACCTGCATATTAGTTATGGTCAACAATGCTGTTGCAATAACTGGTGTCATTATATTTATTAAAGAATTGGAAAACGAACGCATTCCACTTACCTTCTGGTAATGCTTTTTTGATGTAATAATACTAATTGTTACATCTGCAGCTGGTTGCTGAATTGTATTCATTAATCCATTCAATGCATTTAGGCAGTAAATATTCCATATTTCCAACTTATTTGTTTCCAATAAGATTAATACTGTAAATGAAGAGGATGGAATTGCTTATATACTAAATGAATACATAGAGTAAATATGATATTTTGAGCAGCCCTGCACCATAAAAGTGAAGTTATGTTTTCAGAAATGAATTTCATGGCTTCCTTATTTTATATAAATTAATTGTAGAAATATAGTAAGTAAACTCAAATAAAATATTATTTAATATGCATAAGATTAACTATCGAAGTAAGTATAATTAACAAATAAGTACAAAGCTGTGGTTATATTCTGAACTAAAATAGTATAGCTATGGGCACTTCAAATAATCAGCAGCCTATTATGTTAAATATATTAAATAATAGTATGAAAGGAAAAGTGTAATGCATTTAATTATATATTCATTATACACGGTGATCTTTGTGAATATTTTTAGCAAATTGAATAAATTGACTAACTTAACTGAAAATGAAAAGACATTAGTTACCTATATGCAGGATAATCCTAAGGTTTTTGTAAAAATGAGTGCTCTTGAAATTAGTGAAGCTTGTTTTATTTCAACTTCAACTATTTATAGGCTGTGCCAGAAATTAGATTTATCAGGATTATCAGAATTAAAGGTACAGGTATCTACGTCTATTAATGAGTATTTAAAAGAAAATAATTCAATAGATTATAATTATCCCTTTAATCAAAATGAAACGCAAAACCAAATTGTCTCCAATATGAAGGAATTATATGAACAAACACTGGTTTCTTCATATAATTTAATAAATCTTGAACAATTAAGATTGGTTTCTAATATTTTAAAGGAATCACAACATATTGATTTTTATACCTATGCTGGAAATATTTATTTAATATTTATTTAAAGAAACCTAAAAGACCCACAATAATCTAAATGATATGCTCACTTTATAGTAGACAGTTAAAATAATAAAACTGTTTCTATGACTAGTCATATCAAGATAGATTTTCGTGGGGTTCACCATATCAGTAATAAATAAAATCTTTATACATCATACCCAAATTCAATATTTACAAAATACATTCTATACCCTAAAGACTTGTATAAATTTATAGCTGGCTTATTGTCTCCATCAGTACATAGAGTTGCCATGGTTTTACCATTCTTCTTAAGGTAATTTAAAGCTTCTGTGATAAAAGCTTTTGCCACGCCTTTTCTTCTCCACTCAGGTAAGACAAATATATTTTCAGTAGCACTTCTTTCTTCTGTTATTAAATAAATCATGACACCGCCTAAAAATTCATCCTCCTCTGAGAAAGCACCAAAGGTAGCCCATTCTGGTGAATACCTCATCCAGCTTACTGTATCAAAGTTCCATGCAGCTCCTTCATTACATTTTGCATCAGTTTCAACATAGCGCTTTACATCGAACTCAGTTTCCATCTTCCAATTCACAATTCTAAACTCAGAACTGGAATCACATGGCTTAATTTCCTCCGTTAAGTCACGTTTCATCACTAATGAATTTCTATATGCAATGAAGCCTTTTGAAATAAAAAGGTCCATTTCCTTATTATTATCAGCAGAAATATATTTTATCACTCGTATCTTTTTTCCTGGATAATCTTTTTTTATTTCCTTTGCTCTAGCCAATATAACATCCATTAGCGAAGTGCGTAAATTCTTATAAGCTTCATATAATGGATTTATCCTTATATTCACACATAATCTATAAATATAATCCTGATTTTGAGAATTCTCCTCTATAGGAGTCCAGGATATATGAGGTTCTAAATCAGCCACACCTAAAATTTCATTTTCTGAATTTACTGCACAAAAAATATTAGCTGGCTTAAAATCCCCCTTATAACGATATGACAGTTCTGCAACTTTATCAAAGCTTCCAATTTTATCAGCATCATCACTGCAATAATTTCTTATTGTATAATCCTTCATGTTATTGCCTTTTCCTCCTTGCCATTAAATTATCTTCACCATAGATTTTTATATAAATATTACATTATTTATTTCCACATACCTTACATACCTTTATTGTTCCATCTTCAGAGAGTTTGTCCCAAAGTAGCTTTACACCAGTTCTTTTGCAAACAGGACATATTCCTCTCCAATTAGGGATTTTTTTTATATTATTACCTCTTTTAGTTTTTGCCATTGTGCCACCTCCTTCTAGACATAATTATTCTTTTCTTTTTATAGGAATCCATACTTCACATATGTACTTATCATATGCGTCCCCATCCCAATAATATTTTTCCAAGCAAGGACCTTCTACTTGCTCAAAACCTGATGAAGGAAACCATTCTGAATATATACGTTTCCATACATTTTGAATATAGATATTATCATCTATTGAACTTTTACCTTCAAAGACAGCCCAGGTACATGGTTGTATGTCCAAAATTTTATACTCTTTAGGTACACCTGTTTCTGGAACTTCCCATCCCATCATATACCTTCTACTTCCATCTTCTTTGAAATCATAATGAATTCCGTGGAGCATATGTCTTTCATTATATCCTAGAAATTTTGTAATCTTACGGTGGGTTCCATCCTCCCAAATTTTATCGCAAAATTCTGGTATTTCTTTGAACAAAACATTATCTACCGTAGATGTTAAAAAATCTACTCCAAAAACCTTAAATGAATCCTTTTCAACTATTCTATAATTCAATTCACACTCACCTTTAATTGATATTTCAAATGATAGCTTTGGAAATGCTTTAAGTCTTACATCACCCTTCTTTATTTTTGAAGGCGTTACTCCATGCATTCTTTGAAAAGCTTTTGTAAAAGCATCTATACTTTCATAGCCATATTTTATAGCTACATCGGTTACCCTTACATCTTTAGACGTTAATTCTTCTGCAGCAAGAGTTAGTCTTCTATTTCGGATATATTCCCCTAAAGTAAATCCAGTTAATGCATGGAACATTCTTTGAAAATGGTATCGTGATACAAAGGCTACCTTTGCTATTTCATCTATCTCTATTTGAGAATCTAAACTGTCTTCAATATAATCAAGTGTTTTGTTAAGACTTTTAATTATTTCCAAATTTCTAACCTCCAAGTAAGTATATATAAAAATATAATTTTATTCTCGACTTTTTGTGCTTTAGTATGTCCATTCTGAAATGGCGCTAAAATTATATTAATTATAACATTTTTTGTAAATGAATTATATGTACTAACAATAGTGGGCTTTTACTTGAATAATTTTGTAGTTGAATAAGTGTATTGAATAAAAATATTTAAAGGAGAGAACCTAATCCAACTCTATGTGAACTTAGTTCTCTCCTCTTACTTATGAATAAATATAAGTTAAATCTAATTAAATATTATTTTGACATTTTTTCATATTCAATTGCCCATTTCTCTAAAGCTTCCAACACCGGTAAAAATTTTACGCCCAAATCTCAAAGTACCTTGGCTCAAAAAAACACAATAACCATGGTCCACTTTCCACGTACTATCTTTTGCGCGCTAGCTACAGGACAATTTTCTATATTATCATCTTCATAATTTCTTTCCATATTCCACTCCATTACAATAATTATTATACATTGTATTATTCCAATGTAAAGCAAATTCAGTTGGAGGTAATTATATGAAAGTTATAATATTCGGTACATCAGGAGGTATCGGCAAATTTGCCGTACAACATGCTCTTGAAAAAGGTTATGAAGTAAAAGCATTCCTTCGTAATCCATCAAAATTGACAATAAAACATAAAACTCTAACAATTGTACAAGGTGAAATTAATAATTATAATTATATAAAAAATGCTATGTTCGATTGTAATGCTGTTATTTGGTGCGTTGGTATCCCTATGAAAAAATATGAACATATGGTCATAAGAACCTTTTAAAATCTATGAATGAATGTGGTATTAATCGTCTCATTGATTGGGCTACTCCTAGTGTTCGTTTTAAAAATGATAAAAAGTCCTTTATCACTGTTGTTCCTAGATTCTTAGGAGGAATCTTATATCCACTGGCTAAAAAAGAAATTATTTATATCGCTGATATAATTACCGAATCTAATCTAAACTGGACGATTGTTCGCTTCATGGCTCCAAAAGACACACCATTTACTGGCAACGTTAAAGTAGGATTCGGTGACACAAAGCAGTATTACTGGAGTAGATACCAAAGGAGCTGGCTATATTGGTCCAATGATCGGAATTATGTTTTCTCTTCTTGGTCCTAAAAAATTGTTTAGTATGACTGCACAAGGTCAATATGATGCTGTTAAAAAATATGAATCTTGGGTTAAACAATTCCTTTCATTGGAAAAGTTAATTAGGGAAGAAAAACAGCATGGTGATACTTTTAGTGAGCTTTCAAGAAAACCATAATTATATCAAATATCTTTATAAAAAACCAGAGCACACTTATGAAATGTAGTGAGCTCTGATTTTGGCATATCTATCATTACATCTTTATCCACAGAAATTTTCTACTTATCCTCCAAAAACAACCAATAAACAAATTTTAATTTTAGATCACATAACTTTTTCCGTGTTTGTAGTAATTAGGCTATTATTTCTTTCATAAATCTCCTCAACAAATTATGGTTTCTTTTGTTACTTCTAAAGTTGTACTCATCTACAAATTATAATTTATCTTTTAGTTAATTATAGCATATTTTGTAATATTACATTCTTCAATTTAAAGAGAACGATTTTTATCAATTACTATACAAAATCTGCATTCTGCCCTTCTTTATTAATAAAGGTGAGTAAGATAAATCTCTTACTCACCTTTATTATTTTGAACACATTCTCATATACTGCTTAATGTAAATCCAAATAAAAAAAATTCTAATGTATTGCTTTTTTCGCATACTTTTTACCAGTTCCCTCAACACTTGTAATTGTAATTAATGCATCTTCATCAAAATCATGCACAATTTTTTTCAGTTTTGCTATCTCAAGTCTTGATAGAACTACATATATAACTTCTGTCTCCGCACCACTGTAGGCACCTTTTCCATTTAATAAAGTAATCCCTCTGCCAAGTCTATCCATTATCGCTTTAGAAATATCTTTATTTTTATCAGAAACTATAATTACTGACTTAGATTCTTCAAGCCCTTCAACAGTTATATCTATAGCCTTAAATGCAATGAAATAAGCAATTAATGAGTACATTGCTCTATCCCATCCAAATAAAAAACCTGAAGTTCCTAGTATGAACAAATTTATAAACATAACTATTTCTCCAATAGAAAATGCGCTTCTTTTTTCTAAGAGAATAGCAACAATTTCAGTTCCATCTAAGGAACCGCCGTTTCTTATAATTAAACCTACTCCAACTCCTAAAATAATGCCACCAAATATAGTCGCTAGAAGTGTATCCTGCGTTATACCTGGAATTGGATGAAGCAAAGTTACACCAATTGAAAAACATATTACTGAAAATATCGTTGAAACAGCAAATGTTTTACCTATTTGTTTATAACCTAAAATAACAAAAGGCAAATTTAATACAAACGTAAATATTCCTAACTCAATACTAGTTAGGTGACTTGCCATTATTGATATTCCAGTTATTCCGCCGTCAATTATATTGTTGGGTATTAAAAATATTTCAAGGCCAATAGCTGCTAAGGCCGAACCTAATAGCATAAATAATACTCTACTAAAATTAATTAAAACACCGTTTCTTTTTTTCGTCATATAATTCCTCCCTTATTTGAATAATTTATTTTATACGTGATTTATAAGTACTATCTAAATTATAACATAGTTTTAAATACTATTTTTATAATATTCAATTGTTTACATTTTATTAACTTTTTCATATCATTTATATTTACATAACTTAAAGCTAACATTCTTTATTATCTCACGTAAATATCCAATTTTATTCTCTTGTATCATAATTATAATACTAATATCTTCAAAGCTTTAATCATCATCTGAGGATGTTGATAGTAAATATTTAAATAAAATTAATATATGTAAATATATATGCATAACGGAGTCTAAGACAAACTCATCATCTATAAAATCCAATCTTTTATTAATGTTTAATTTAAAGGAATTAATATCATACATCACATGCAAATAGAATGCTCCTAGCGCAAAGTATTCTACATATGGTAAATGAACAAACATATCTAATACAGTTAACCCTGACAGAATAATAATTAAAGTTAATAGTATATTCTCTAAGAAACTCAAATCTTTTAATTTTAACCCTATTATACAAAAACTTGACACAATTAATGCAGTTGCAATCAAACATTTATATACCGATACAGTAGTAAATAGACTTAGTATCGGTGTTATTGTTATTCCTTGACCAAAAGCATATATATAAAATGCATATTTTTTTACTATTCCGAAGCTAAATGCAGATACAAAGGTCAACACTAGCAAAATTGCACCACATCCAAAATAAAATTCCATCTCCGTTAACAATGGCATTATATAGTTTCCAATGTACGCTCCTATGGTTGTTAACACCAACGATACCATTAAATAACTAACATATTTTTTATAGTACATTGCTGTTTCTCTTTTTATCCTCAATTGTCTATATAGATCTTCTTCTAACATACTAACCCTCTCTCATAATTATACAGTCATATATTGATATTATTAACTAAATATTGATTCTATCACTATATCTAATAATAAATTCGGCATTATTAAAATTTATATCTCTATGTTTAAGCTGAACCTCCATTTCTTTTGAATGACAGGCGCTCTTCTCTTTTTTCTATCACTTATTTAATTCTCATAAAACTTTCCATAATATCATTTACAACCTTATTATAGAAAAAAATGGTTTGAATATCTCTGCCATTCCTTCACATACTAAACTCGTGATCTAATGATTGCCGTTATTTTGCACCCTGGACTTTTCATTACTAGCTCCTCTAAAATGGGGGAGCTTTTATATTTGATTATTATTTATTAAAAAATTTTAACTACAGTACTCTTATTTCCAAAAACGTACAGCTAAAATTCATATTCAAAATAGCCCTTAACAAAGTTGCCATAGGGTTATTATCGTCTTTTTCCCTGATATAATCTAAATCCGCATCATAAAAATACAAGTATGCTATACTTTTTTTCTCTTCGGATGTTCCAATAATACCAAAGGATTTTTTTAATCACAACTAATTTCCTAGCTTTCAAATGAATATTGGTGAATATCCTTAAAGTCACCATCCAAACAATAATATACAGCTTGTTCTTTTTGTGAATAAACCATAGAAATTGCAGTTTTCCATTCGCCGTCCTTTTGTATTACTGATTCAAGTATTCTAAAAGCACCTTTCACCTCTAAACATTCTTCTTTTGATAACATTTCTTCAGCAATTTTATATCTTTCAGTGCCAGTTCCAGCTAATATTCCTGTTTCTTTAAAATCACACAATGAGAAATTAGTCATTATAAAATAATGCGTTTCTTTAGCAGGGCTATGTATTGTTCCTCGCCCTGGCTCTGCCACCCATACATTCCCATGCTTATCACTGATCATATTATGTATACTATAATCAGGTACATTCACTATTTCCATTCCTTTAAGATAACTGTCTATAAGCTCTGAATTTATCTCTCCATTAAGCACATCCTTAACAAGTTTTGCTGTACTTGTGACTTTTTTACTTGGTCTTTTGTATAACCCCTTTCCATTTGAATCTACCATCAAATGATTGATAAACATACCATCCTTATTAATGCCAAACGATGGAACTTTTCCTCGTCCACCATCAACCAGGACAACAAATTTATTTGAATCCTTTGTATCTATTTGATAATTCATTCCATTGTTATCAAAATTCATTGCTATTAATATATCTTCTCTTCTATGAATAAAACTTGTACACATATTATTCCTCCTTAAAATAACTAAATAATCTTACTTTAATTTAACTATAAATTGATTTGCTAGTAAATTTAATATTTTATCTACTATATCTCTAAAATAATTCCTATTTAGTCATAATCTAAATCTTAAACTATGACCTTTTCACCAACTAACAACTTTTTAGTTTAATTATGGTAATTATATCATTAAATACGTGCTATATTAAAGAATATTGTTGAAGTGAATAAATCTTTTTAAATAAACATAACCTAATTTTAACTTATATAGTATGGAGGTTAAAATTTAGATGAGACTATTAAAGAGATTAACTATTACCATAAGTATAATAATAATTACTATATTATTTAATACTATTTATATTAATCCAGTTACTGCTGTAGGAACGCCTCCTAGAGTTGGTGTTTTATTATTCGATTTTAACTCTCCATATATTTCGCTTGTTAAACAAAACTTAGAAAATATTGAAAAAGAAAACCCCGATAAAGTTAGATTCTCTTTTTTTGATGCAAAGGATAATCAAGCAATACAAAATGCTGATATAGGAACATTGATCCAAAATAATATTGATCTTCTATTGGTAAATTTAGTGGATACTAATGAAAATACTGTATCAGATATTATAAATAGAGTAACAGAAAGAAATATTCCACTAATTCTTTTTAATATAGAGGTGCCAATAAAGCCTTTAGATGTTTCCAAAAGAGTTTTTGTTGTAGCAACCGAATCTGAAAACGGAGGAATTCTACAAGGGAATATTCTTCTAAATCTTTGGAATACCAATAAAAATTCTATAGATAAAAATAACGATAACAAACTTCAATATATAATGCTGAAGGGTAAAATTAATAATGAATCAGCAATTAAAAGGACAACGTACGCTATTTCTACTCTTAATAATAATGGTGTACAAACACAAGAGCTTGCCTCAAGGATTTGCAATTGGGAGCGAGATTGCGCAAAAATCTCAATTAATTCATTATTTTTAAAATTTGGTGGGAATATAGAAGCAATAATTTCAAATAATGATGCTATGGCAATTGGTGCTATTGAAGCATTGCAAGAATACGGTTATAACCAAGGAGATCCAACAAAAACAATACCGGTAGTTGGTGTAGATGCTATCCCCGAAGCTATAGACTTAATTAATAAAGGTTTTATGGCAGGAACTGTGACTCAAAATCCTGATGAATTAGCTAATGCACTATATTCAATTGGACTAAATTTAGTTTATAATAGGCCCCCTTTAGAAGATACAAATTATAAATTATCTGGAGAAGGTATAATAAAACTCCCTTACTATATATATACAAAAAAATAATCTTCTGAATCCCATCAAATTGAGTCACGCTATTTTTTAACTAAAAATTCAGCGTGATCTCCAATCGCATGACTTACTGGCAAGCTTATGACTATGTTGTTCTCTTCCATATAGCTGTATCCACCCTTTTCAGGAATTATGATTTTCCCATTTTCTACGCGAAAATCTGAATCTTTTAATATACTCAAAAGTTCGCCATCATTCATTTCCACAAGGGCATTTTTTTGAGCTTCAGCCACTTCCTCTTCACTAGACACTACTTTAACAGTTGTTGTGTCTTTTAACTTCTTTAATATATTCATTACGTCAGCATAATCTACAAGTCTCATACCTCTAGCATTTTCTACATTTATGTTTGTAGTATAAAATAACGAAAGAGGATGTGCCGTTCCTTTCACATTACCATATCCACTATAAGCCACTGAAAAATATTTGTTATTTTTGAGTTTTACATCATAATTTATATCCAATGTTAAATTCTTTAACTTTGGATCATCCTGTAAATATCCACTCAATATATCTAAAGCCTCTTCCTCTAAAAGCTTATTTATAGCTTTTAGTTTAGTTTCATCAGATAAACCACTTATTTGTGGATATGTAATTCTGACTTTATTTTTATTATAAGTTTTACCGCAAATTTTATATTCACTAAAATTTACATAATTCTTTTCAATCCCATCTCCACTACTTTCATCCAGTGTTTTGCTAATACTCTCAGATTTATCATAAATTAAGGCTGCTTTTTCTTTAGAATTTAATTCTATATTATTAGAGTGTACTATAGTATACCTGCTAGAATCAGTGGGTATATCTTTTGCAAATAAAGAGCTCAATAACACTAGGGTTAAAATAATTAACAATTTATTTTTCATACTTCCATCTCCTTGAAATCAAGTTTTCCCTAAGTCAATTATAAAAATTCGTAATATACAAATCTATGGGTATTTATTATTATATAACCCTATAATTTTTTTAATCCTCCATTGATTTTATCGGTAGTTATGATAAAATTATCTTAAGAGGTGAAATGCTATGTTAGGTGATAAAGTAAAATTACTTAGGAAAAAAATGAAAATCACACAACAAAAACTAGCTGAAACAATTGGTGTAAGCCAATCTACCATTGGTATGATAGAAGGAAATAAACAAGGAGCTAGTAATGATACTTTAGTAAAACTTGCGGTTACTCTTAATACTACTGTTGATTATTTACTGTCCGATGATATAGAAGAACAAGATATTGATGCTGAAAATGTTGATTTTGATGATGATGATATTAGAAGAATTGAAAGAGCTCGAAAGAAAATGGATCCTAAAAATAAAGAAAAAATGATGAATATTTTAAGGTCTGCCTTTGATGAATACTTCGACGATTAGATATTCTCTAATAAAACAAATTGTTAATGATATTTATGTTAAACTAAATATTACTCGGTTCCCTATAAATATAACCGAAATAATCAGTTCTTTTGATAATATTAGAATAGTTTCTTATCATCAATTAATGCTTAAGAAGAATTTAACTAAGGAAGAAACTTTTGAATTTTTATCTTCAGAAGAAGGATGTACTGATTATTATAAGCAAAAAAATAAATATATAATCTATTATAATGACATAGATTATAAATCTGAAGAACGAGTTAGATGGACTTTAACCCATGAGTTGGGTCATATTTTATGTGGACATTACTGCCAAAAAACAAAAATATTTTGTGAGGACTTAACAGAGGCCGACTATAAATTTAAAGAAGCTGAAGCAAACTATTTTACGGGACTATTACTATCTAATCCCGTAATACTAAATAAACTAAACATAAAATCTTCTTATGATATTGAAGTTTATTGCGCTCTATCCTCTGAGGCGGCCCGCTACAGATACGACAATTATAAAAAATGGTGCAAAAATAAATTTATAACTAGCTCCGATAGATATATTGTAAGAAACTTCGAAACCTACCTAAAAGAACAAGCCCAAGAATATAAAGAGTTCATCAGATTTATGAACTCTTTTTAAATAAGTACAAGCGATAAGCTAATATAGATAAATACCATGTAACTTAGACTTATGTGTAACTTGCCGAAATAAGTAACATATTGTGTTTCGGTTTCTAGGAATTTTAATGGATGATTCTACGACTAGAAGTTGCACCCACAATGCTTGCCTCAACGACACGCGTTGAACAAGCATTGTGGAACAACTTCTAGTCAAGAATCATTACCAGCAAAATTCCAATGAAACACTGCAAACAATATGTTACTTATTTCTAGTAAAGTGATACACTGAAAGTAAACAAGTATGGATAGTCACTACAATTACAAGTCAAATATATAATTGGGATATCTATAGGAGGGCGTAATAAAGTCATTTTTATACATCAAGATATTGAAAATTAAACGTCCGGTCTACTGATTCATAAGGGCTTATCCGATGTGAAATTTGGGTTAATCACATCTTCCTATATAGATACCAATGTTTATGCGATAAACTAATCAAAATTATATATAACAAATATTATAATTAGACTTTAAATCTATAAATCTCCAGAAATAGAAGGTACTCTTTTACGCAGTGTTGCATTTAAAAAATAGCTATAGGCATTTCTTCAGTAAAAGTTGTTCCAGTTCTGCTTGTCATTAGCTTGCCTAAGGAGCAAGCAGGACTGGTGCAACTTTTACTGGTAGAAATCCATAGCTATTTTTTATAGCAACCGAGTAACAGAGTACCTTCTATTTCGGCTGGTTATATCATAACTCTAATCTTATAAATAAATATCTGAAAATTCCACATTTGTAACTTCTATGAGACGATTATTCATGAAGTTCTCTACATTAACTGTTTTTTCTTCCTCAACTATTGTTTCATCTGGAAAAATTACAATAAAGGTGCTGCCTTTGCCAACCTTACTTTTAACTGATATACTGCCACCTAAAGCCTGCACAAACATTTTTACAAGAGATAATCCAATTCCAGTTCCTTCTGCCTGTCTTGATAAAGAGCTATCTACCTGTCCAAATCTCTCGAATATTACATCCACTTTATCTTGCGGTATACCTATTCCGTTGTCCTTTACTTCAATGCATGTATTACCTTTTACAGTATGTAAACATACTGTAATAGATTTACCAGTTGGTGTAAATTTAATTGCATTTGAAATAAGGTTTAGAATTATTCTCTCATATTTTTCATCATCCATTGCTATTATTTTCTTTTTAAAAGAAGATACAAGGCTCACCCTGACTCCTTTTTGAGCAGCATAGTCATAAACTGATTCAACTATAGCTTTCGTTATAAATACTATGTCAATATTTTTCTTATTTACTTTAATGCGTCCTGCATTAGCACGAGTAATATCCAGAAGATTATTTACCAATCTCAATTGTCTAAAAGTATTTTGTCTTATTGTTCCTAGATATCCTTTAACCTTATCTGATAATTCGTTTCCATAGATATAATTCAAAGCCTGAACAGCTGTACTTATAACATTTATAGGAGTCCTGAATTCATGAGATATAAGTGATAAAAATTCATCCTTCATTGCAAGGGCTTTTTCAAGAGCTTCAATCTTTTCACGCTTAGCCTTTAACAATTGTTTTTGTGCTGATTCAAGCTTTTGCTGGCTTTCTATAAGGTCCGTTATAATAAGATTATTTACAATTCCATATGAAAATTTTCCACATGAATCAAACACTGGGACTGCATTAATCATAACATATTCTTTTTTCCCATTAGCCTCGAAATATATAACTTTACCTTTTATGATCTTACCTTGCATTGCACAATTAACAGGTAATTCCTCAAAAGATAATTTGCTTCCATCCATATTAAAAAAACTCTTTACTTCATAATAATTTCCCATATTAAATGCTATGTCATTTAATAAATGCGATGCAGAATTATTCTTAATAATAAATTTACCATCCTTGTCAAAAACCAATATGGACTCCTGCATGCTATTAAGGATAGCTTCTAACTGTTCTTTTTGCTCCTTTACTCGATTTCTCTGCTTTATAAATCCGGTTACATTATGCATGCACACAACAACATTATTGATTCTACCATATTCATCAAATATAGGACTGGAGCTTATTCTACAATGAATACTTTTATCCGGTCTCTGAAATGTTATTAATGAATTATTTACTTTTCCCCCTCGAAAAGATATAGCCGTTGGCAAATCTTGTTCTAAAATTTCATTTCCAACTGAATCAAAGCACTTTGTTGTATTAAGAATATCTTTATATCTGTTAAACTCCTCACAATTATATATGATATTTTTCGCCGCATCATTTTTTAGAAAAACGTTTTTATTTCTGTCATATACAACTACAGCTTCAGACATATTTTCTATAATTGATTGAAGCAATTCTTTTTGTTGTCCTATAATTTTATTTTGATTTACTAATTCAGTTATATTATGAGCATAGGTCATTATGCATTCTATATTTCCATCACTATCATAAATAGGTGAAGATCTAAATTCAAATACTAATTCTTTTTTTAAACTTTTAATAATTATTTTTTCTCTTTCAATAATCTCACCCTTAATTGAACGACATGCTGGTAGTTCTTCTTTAGTAAGAATACGTCCATCTTCACTATAATGATCACCTATGGCATAAAAATCATCTATGTTTTCTAATTTATGCCCAAAAGGAATATCTTTATATGCTTCCTTATTCATCAATAATAACTTTCCAAGCTTGTCAAAAATGAATATATGATTTGATGTATTCTGAATGATATTTTCAAGTAGTTCTTTTTGACTTTTAATTTGTTTTTCTTTTTCAACTAAATCAGTTATGTCATGGTAGCACATAACCACAAACTTAATATTGCCATCCTTGTCATATACAGGTCTCCCACTTGCACTTATATGTTTAATAGTATCTCTATTACGAAGGGTCATAAAATCATTAGTAACTACTTCCCCTCTAAATAATTTTGAAATTGTTATATTTTCAGCTTTAATTTCATTACCATTAGGATCATAATATTTATAGTCATCAAAGACATCACCAAGTCTATTCATTTCTCCATTTGGATAGAGATCTTTAGCAGCTTTATTTGTCATGTAGTAATTCCCATGGGCATCATAAATAAAAATAGCATGGTCAATGCTCTCAAAAATTGCTTCAAGTTGTTTATTTCTTTGTTCTATTTCTTCAGATTGCTTTATTACATGTTCTTTAATTCCCACATTTTCTACCATTACAACAATATAATCAACCCTATTATTAACTACAATAGGCATAAGAGTATGATCATAAAATTTATTAATATCTTTATATAGAGATGGACTCAATTCTTTAAAATATAGCGGCCTATTATTAGCTACAACATCATTAAATGCTTTTTTAATATCGCTATCATCAAAGTTGGTCACAACCTCGCTTAAAGATTTCCCATAAAACTTTTCTTTGGAGTTATATTTATTTGAAAAATTATTTAGATATGATTGATTTGCATTAATTAGAATTAAGTCAGATGCTGTAAATACACCTATTCCTGTTTTATTTTCAGAAATTAGTCTTTCTAGGAATTGATTATTTTCTTGAAATCTAGAATTTTGTTTCTCCGTTAATATATAGATTTGCTGTTCACTACTTCTTAAAACTTCAACATTTATAAATCTGACCTCAAGGGATTTTGTAAATAAAAAATAACTTGTTCCATTATCAAGGTCTTTAAAATTAATGTCTGGACCTAATCTTAATTTTTTCAAGATTTCAGTTATATTTTTATTTATTATATCTTCCTTCAAATATTTTGTCATATAAAAAAAAGATTCACTTGCATTAACAACCGTATCATTTCTTACAATCATTAAAGCTTGATCACTTTGATTATTATCAATAGTTTCGATACTTCTAGCCTTATCTATAAAGTCAATACTTTGCATATTTAACCCTCCTATGCTTAAGTAACTTCTTTAGTATTAAAATATTCACTAAATTTATTTTACTACACTTCTCCACAATTTTCCACTTTTAACATGTAACATTATTCCACACATTTCTACCTAATTGCATTTTTTCATAACAAAATTAGTTAGATTATGTATATTCTTGACGGAAGAATTTATTAAGAGTTTTAAACAGTTAAAAATATGCCTATAATTTCACTGACCACAATATTGTGGTCAGTAACTTATGGTAAAGATTCTGAATATATTTTATCAATTTTCACATAATTAAATTTGAACGCTGAAATTGAGATAACCTAAAACTTTCTTAAATACACTATTATATTGTAAATTGAAAGGTGATTACATATGAAAAGATTTATTCTCGCATCTATATTTTTTACATTTTTTATATTACCATCCATGGCTGAAACTAAGATTCTTAGACGTGGATTCTATAGAATAATAAAACGACCCCTAAATTCATTTAATTTAGAGGTTTAAAAAACTCAAGAAAATATAGTAGAAATCATGTTTAATTAACTAAATAAGATTGCAAAATAAATTTTAATTAAGAACACTTAATTCATCAAAAGATTCTAAAACATAACTTATGTTATCTGTAGTAGTAACAATTAGCTTATCAGTACAATCATTAACTTCCGCAATAGATCCCTTTAATAGAGATAAACAATCTTCTGCCAAAATAGGCACATCGTTCACAACTAATAAATCCATATTGTTACATCTTTCATGTATCCATTTATCTAATGCACATTCGCATTCTGATAAATAATTATTATTTGAGTTCATTGAATTTCTCCTCTCATTTTCCCATCAAATATATTCTATTTAAATTTAATTAAATAATTAATATATTAGTTATTTAATTAGCGTTTAAATTTTTTTCTTCTTTGAATATCATATTCATATTTTATTTTATAAATACTGGAAAAGCAAGAGGTTAATACTAAAATTTAAATATAAGCTTAATTTTAATTTATTCTGACAATCATTTTACTTACAAAATATAGAAAATAAAATGCAATACTCATCATATTTTTCCAACACACAAAAAAGATAGTCATCATGACTATCTTTTACAATTACCTCGCAACGTCCTACTCTGCCACACAGTCACCCGTGCAGTACCATCGGCGCTATAGACCTTAACTTTCCTGTTCGGAATGGGAAGGAGTGTTACCTCTATGCCATCATCACGAGATGCTAGTTCATTCCAAATCTCTGATTTGGTCTAATGAACTGTACACCAACGAACGAATGTGAGTTAGTGTTTCCTTTAAAAAGAAACTTTAATTCATACTATTCATTTGGTTTTCAGTATTCACATACTTGAAAGAACCTTGTTCTTTCAAAATTGCACATAGTTTCTTTAATGTATTACAACTTGATTATTTATTGGTCAAGCCCTCGACCTATTAGTATCAGTCAGCTAAATATGTTACCATACTTACACCTCTGACCTATCAACCTTGTAGTCTTCAAGGGGTCTTACTAGCTTACGCTATGGGAAATCTAATCTTGAGGTGGGCTTCACACTTAGATGCTTTCAGCGTTTATCCCTTCCCGACTTAGCTACCCAGCTATGCTTCTGGCGAAACAACTGGTACACCATAGGTCAGTCCATCCCGGTCCTCTCGTACTAAGGACAGCTCCTCTCAAATTTCCTACGCCCGCGACGGATAGGGACCGAACTGTCTCACGACGTTCTGAACCCAGCTCGCGTGCCGCTTTAATGGGCGAACAGCCCAACCCTTGGGACCTACTTCAGCCCCAGGATGCGACGAGCCGACATCGAGGTGCCAAACCTCCCCGTCGATGTGAACTCTTGGGGGAGATCAGCCTGTTATCCCCGAGGTAGCTTTTATCCGTTGAGCGATGGCCCTCCCACGAGGTACCACCGGATCACTAAGCCCGACTTTCGTCCCTGCTCCACTTGTAGGTGTCGCAGTCAGGCTCCCTTCTGCCTTTGCACTCTTCGAACGATTTCCGACCGTTCTGAGGGAACCTTTGGGCGCCTCCGTTACATTTTAGGAGGCGACCGCCCCAGTCAAACTGCCCACCTAACAATGTCCTGTCACCAGTTTCATGGCATCCAGTTAGAACTTCAATACTATCAGGGTGGTATCCCAACAACGACTCCACTAAGGCTGACGCCCTAGTTTCCCAGTCTCCCACCTATCCTGTACAGACAATACCGAAATTCAATGCTAAGCTACAGTAAAGCTCTACGGGGTCTTTCCGTCCAATCGCGGGTAGCGAGCATCTTCACTCGCACTACAACTTCGCCGGATTTGCAGTTGAGACAGTGCACAAGTCATTACGCCATTCGTGCGGGTCAGAACTTACCTGACAAGGAATTTCGCTACCTTAGGACCGTTATAGTTACGGCCGCCGTTTACTGGGGCTTAAGTTCACACCTTCGCGTTACCACTAAGTGTTCCCCTTAACCTTCCAGCACCGGGCAGGCGTCAGCCCCTATACATCAGCTTTCGCTTTAGCAGAGACCTGTGTTTTTGTTAAACAGTTGCTTGTGCCTATTCTCTGCGGCCTGATTTCTCAGGCACCCCTTCTCCCGAAGTTACGGGGTCAATTTGCCTAGTTCCTTAACTGCAATTCTTCCGTCGGCCTTAGGATTCTCTCCTCATCTACCTGTGTCGGTTTGCGGTACGGGCACTACTTCTCTCTCTAGATGCTTTTCTTGGAAGCATGAAATCAGATACTTCGGTTCCGTAGAACCTTCCCCATCACGCCTCAGAATTGCCAGAGCGGATTTGCCTACTCTGACTCCCTTAACGCTTAGACCAGCATCCAATAGCTGGCACATCCTATCCTTCTCCGTCACACCATCGATAATAACGATTATAGTGGTATTGGAATATCAACCAATTGTCCATCGACTACGCCTTTCGGCCTCGCCTTAGGTCCCGACTAACCCTGAGAAGACAAACTTTACTCAGGAAACCTTAGATATTCGGCCTGTAGGATTCTCGCCTACATCTCGCTACTAATGCCAACATTCTCACTCGTAATCAGTCCACCGCTCCTTACGGTACGACTTCAGCCCGATTACGACGCTCCTCTACCGCTCACACATAAGTGTGAACCCGTAGCTTCGGTGGTAAGTTTGAGCCCCGGACATTTTCGGCGCAGGATCTCTTGACTAGTGAGCTATTACGCACTCTTTTAATGAGTGGCTGCTTCTAAGCCAACATCCTAGTTGTCTTAGAAATCCCACATCCTTTTCCACTTAACTTACACTTTGGGACCTTAGCTGACGATCTGGGCTGTTTCCCTTTTGACCATGGAACTTATCTTTCACAGTCTGACTGCCGGACTGATAGTATATGGCATTCGGAGTTTGATAAGGTTCGGTAAGCGCTATGCCCCCTAGCCTATTCAGTGCTCTACCTCCACTACTCACATTTTCCGACGCTAGCCCTAAAGCTATTTCGAGGAGAACCAGCTATATCCGAGTTCGATTGGAATTTCTCCGCTATCCACAGCTCATCCCATGCTTTTTCAACAGCAACGTGGTTCGGTCCTCCACGAGGTTTTACCCTCGCTTCAACCTGGCCATGGATAGGTCACCCGGTTTCGGGTCTACAGCATGCAACTAGTCGCCCTATTAAGACTCGGTTTCCCTTCGGCTCCGTACCTTAAGTACTTAACCTTGCTACATACCGTAACTCGTTGGCTCGTTCTACAAAAAGCACATCATCACACACATAAGGTGCTTTGATCGGTTGTAGGCACATGGTTTCAGGTTCTATTTCACTCCCCTCCCGGGGTTCTTTTCACCTTTCCCTCACGGTACTGCTTCACTATCGGTCATCAGGTAGTATTTAGCCTTGGGAGGTGGTCCTCCCTGCTTCCCACAAGGTTTCACGTGTCTCGTGGTACTCTGGTGCAGAACTGATTATCATAGTTTTCACTTACGGGACTATTACCCCCTA